>JAKIUB010000027.1 GCA_021647745.1 Paracoccaceae bacterium
GCTTGAGCAGCTCAAGTTGCAGGCGCATCGGGCGCAGCTCGTCGCGCAGCATAAAATCATCGTCGGCAAAAGCGAGGCGATAGGTCGGGGCGCGGGTTTGCGGGGTGCTGACGACATCGCTGGCTTTAGCAATATCGCAGCGGGCATCAGGGAAACGGCGAGGCTTGGGGCTCATGGCATTGGTCCTGTGGTTCGGGAGCGGGTAGGATTGCAGATGTTGGGGGGGAAGGGAAGGGGGATCGAGCTACATAGGTTTGAGTCTACAAATTATCAGCCTAGTTTAACAATACTCCCAAAATGGGAAAAATATACACCAAGAGGTTGAAATTCTGCGTGCCGTGGTATAAGTAATCTATTAACCATGAAAGGAGCCACTAATGATAACAGATCTAGGAAAGGAATTACGTAAGCTACGCATCGAAAAAGATGAACGGCTTTACGATATGTCGAAGCGTATCGGTAAGTCATCTGCGTTTATTTCAGCTGTTGAGCGAGGAGACAAGAATCCTCCTTCTGGCTTTGAGGAATTAGTAATTTCTGCCTATGGGTTGATTGACGACGTAGCTAACACGTTACGCTCGGCGGCGGATTCCTCTCGGAAGGCATTTACTATTGAGCCGAAGTCGATACTGGAACGTGATGCTATTGGACTAATGGCGCGTCGAGTGAATTCAAATATGAATACTCTTTCGCCTTCTGAACTGGAACAAATTCTGGCGATTCTTCGAAAGAAGGAGCGTTCAAATGAGTAGCAGTTACGATTATAGAGTAACGCCATTGGGTTGGGATAAAGTCGATGGTTTGGCGAATCAAATTCGCGGTTTGCTAAAGCTTTCAGACATTCCATGTTTTCCGATTGTTGAGGTTTTGGAGCAAGTTTTGCCCCGTTTGGTAGGCTCGGAGGACGGTTTCAGTTTTCAAGTGTGTTCTGAAGGCGAAATGGGTAGCGCTGAAGGTCTAACATGTCCTGAAGGAACATTTATCCGTGTTCGTGAAGATGTTTATGACGAAGCTTGTTGTGGTGGAGGGCGAGCGCGTTTCACTCTTTCCCATGAGCTGGGTCATTTTCTTCTTCACACGGGGCAAAATCAGCCTTTAGCGCGAGCGAGGCCTAATGAAAAGCTGCGAGCATTTGAGTCCGCAGAGAAGCAGGCTGATCGTTTCGCTGCGACACTGCTTATGCCGTTTCATCTTCTCGATGAAGATGATGTAAGCTCGGTTATGGGGCGGTTTGGAGTTTCAAAGTCAGCAGCAACTGTCAAACTTGAAAAGATGGTAAAGGATGGGTTGCTCTAACGAAGAAGGCTCAGGTTGCACCCTGAGCCCTCAAAGAATTCTGTATCGTGCACAAGAGGCTAGACGATGCAGAGCCACCTCGAACACAAATCAGTCTCCTAGCAGGGCCGACTTGTACACGCTTTCGAGGGAAATGGCAATATACGCCTCGAGGAGGATTGCAATGACAAAACGTCATGCACCCCCACCGCCGGGTTACCGGTACGTTTTTCGCCCTTGGTGGACGTGCCCTAATACCGGCCAGCGGCTCTATGCGAAAGCATTTGGGTTTCGCGCGTGGCCTATTCTGGTTCCAGAATAAGATCGCGCCTTAGAAAACTGCTGGGCGGGTTCACCGCCCAGCAACTCAATTAATTTGCCAAAGGAAACTGTACGATGGATAAGAAAACTTCGAAAATTGGCCGTAGCGCCAAAACTGGGCGCTTTACCACTGTAAAGCAAGCTCGCACAAGAAAATCTACGCACGTTGTGGAAACCATTAAACGTCGAAAGTAGATTGGTGAGGCGGCACAACTGTTGCCGCCTCATTTCAGATAGCCACCCCTAACAGTAAGGCTGCGAAGGGTGGCTATTTCCCTTAACTCCTTACACCTCAACCGTCACCTTTTTCGCTTCAATCGGGCGCGACTTTGCGATCTCGATCTTGCGGGGTTTCAGGGCTTCGGGCACTTCGCGCACGAGGTCCACATGCAGCAGGCCGTTGGCCGTAATCGCATTGGTGGCCCGCACATGGTCGGCGAGCTGGAAGCGCTTTTCAAAGGCGCGGGTGGCGATGCCGCGGTGCAGGTAGGTGGTTTCATCGTCCGCCTCACCCTTTTTGCCAGAGATCACCAGCTGCCCGTCGCGGGCCTCGATGGTGAGTTCGTCGTCAGAAAACCCCGCCACGGCGATGGTAATCCGGTAGGTGTCTTCGCCGGTTTTTTCGATGTTATAAGGGGGGTAGCTGGAGCCGCCATCGGTGCGGGTCACGTTATCCAGAATGGTTGCCAAGCGGTCAAAGCCGATGGTTGAGCGGTAAAGCGGTGTTAGGTCAAAATTTCGCATAGGGTATCCTCCATTGAGCGACACAAATTGCGGCTTTCCCAGTGGGACAAGCCAAGTACTTCAGGCCCGTTTGGCGCCTGATACCTCACACTTAAGAGGGAATTTTTTGGTTTCAAGACCCTTCGGAGTCGTGCTCTATCTCGATTTGTTTGGCGGCTTTAGCCCCCAGCACCTTCAGCGTTTCCACCTGCCCCACAAGGTTGCCGCTGCCCGTTGACAGCTTGTTAATCGCCGCCGCGTGGCTGGTTTGAGCCTGCGTTAAGCGCTCGCCGACCTTTTCCATATCTTGCGTGAAGCCGACAAATTTATCGTAAAGCAGCCCTGCTCGCTTGGCGATTTCGAGGGCGTTTCTATTGCGGCGATCAATCGACCACAGGTTGTCCACCGTTTTCAGCGCCACCATCAGGTTGGTGGGCGAGGCGATGACGATATTGCGTTCAGAAGCATAAAGCGAAAGGTCGGGGCTGGCTTGCACGGCCTCGGAAAAGGCGCTCTCGATCGGCATGAACAGGATCACGTAATCCACCGAGCCATCGTCCAGCTCGTGGTATTTCTTGGCGCTCAGCGTGTCGATATGGGTTTTGACAGACCCCACATGCAGCTTCATATTGGCCGCCCGCCCGGCGTCATCCTCGGCATTTACCGCGCGCTCATAGGCCACGAGCGAAACCTTGCTATCCACCACCAACCGCCGCCCGCCGGGTAGGTTTACTACCACATCGGGGCGAAAGGCCTGCCCCTCGTCGCCACGATAATGGCTCTGCACCTCATATTCCTCGCCCTCGCGCAGGCCCGAGCGCTCAAGAATGCTGGCCAGCACCATTTCCCCCCATGCGCCCTGCTTTTGCTGGTCGCCCTTCAAGGCTTTGGCGAGGTTATGGGCCTCCAGTGACACCTCGGCGCTCTGCTTTGTCAGCGTCTCGATCTGGTGTTTAAGCGCCACACGGTCTTTCCCTGCGGCCTCATGCACGCCCCGCAGCTCGGCCTCGAATTTGCCGATATGCTCCTTGAGCGGTTGCAGCACATCTTGCAGCCGCTGACGGTTTTGCCGCTCAAACCGCTCGCCGTGGGTCTCCATAACCTGCCCCGCCAGCGCCTTGAATTCCGCTTTTAACCGTTCGCCATTATCATTCAGTAGCGCAATCTTCTCGGCATTACTCTTGTGCTGCATCTCCAGCGAAGTCTCCAGCCGTATGTTTTCTTCGCGCGCTTCTAGCAAGGTATCCTGTGCTGTGCGTAGCTCGTTTACCAGCTCTGCCAGACGGGTCTCATATGTTTCGGCCTGTTCTTTTGCGCCCGTTGCTTCAGCTTCAGCCCGCACCAGCGCGACCTTGCGTCTGCCGATCATTGCCCAAAGTGCGGCAATGGCAAGTCCGGCCAACAAGGCTTTTATCCAGCCGGGGCTGGTCTGCAGCTCTATTATCATTTGCTCGATCATCTCGGCTCCTTTTCTATTACTCTAGCCGATCGAACAAATGCTGAACAGAGGCTTTGACATGCCGGTAACTCAGCCATGGCCGGCCTGCCGGATGATTTTGGCCAGCGCGTCAATCGCTGCGGGGCGGGGGTAGCTTTGGCGATAGGTCAGGCAGACCTGACGCGCCGCCCCCGCTCCCGATACAGGCTTTAGTACCAGCTTTCCCGTGCGCGCGGCCATGGCGGGCAGCAGGGTCACGCCATCACCGGCCGCGACCAGCGCCAGCAGCGTTTCTAGGCTGGTTTCGCGGGTGTTGACCTTGGCAGCGCTGGCTCCGCATGCCCCCAGCACCTGATCGCGCAGGCAATGGCCATCGGCCAGCAGCAACAATTCGGTGTTGTCAATTTCATCCAGTCGGATGTTGGCCTTTTTCGCCAGCCTGTGGCCTTCGGGCAAGGCTACCAGAAAAGGCTCGTCATAAAGTGGCTTTTTGACCAGAGCAGGGGAGAGCGGTGCCGTGGCCTGCACCACCGCATCCAGCCGCCCCGCCGCCAGAGCAGCCTCGAGGTCGTGGGTCATGCCTTCCACCAGTGTTAGCTCGATTCGCGGCAACTGGCGATGGATCTCGCCCAGAATTCGCGGCGCCAAGTATGGGCCGATGGTGGCGATCATGCCAAGGCGAAACGGGCCGGAAAGCGGGTCTTTGGTTGCGTGGGCAAGGGTTTCTATTTCGCTGACAATGAGCAAAAGCGCCTCGGCATGCGCCGCGATCTTTACCCCGATGGCGGTAATCCGCACCGATTTCTTGCTGCGCTCGAACAGCGACACCCCCAGTCGGGCCTCCAGCTTGGCGATTTGTCCGCTGAGCGCGGGCTGGCTTACATGGCAGGCCTTGGCCGCGCGGCCGAAATGGAGGTTGTCTTTCAGCGCCACCACATATTTCAGGTCTCGAATGTTCATAAGTAAATCCTATCAATATGATAATATCAATATATTTTACATATTGCAAGCCGAGCACTACCTTCCTCTTATCAATCAAACGGAGGAAAGATAATGTCTAAATGTCCGGTCATGACCACCAATAATGGCGCGCCTGTCGCCGATAACCAAAACAGCCTGACAGCCGGCCCGCGCGGCCCGCTTCTGGCGCAGGATTGGCAGCTGTTTGAAAAGCACGCACATTTTAACCGCGAGCGCATCCCCGAGCGGGTGGTGCATGCCAAGGGTTCGGGCGCATATGGCACCCTGAAGATCAACGGCAATATTGCCAAATACACCAAGGCGGGGCTTTTTCAGCCCGGGGCGGAAACCGATATGTTTATCCGGTTTTCCACGGTAGCCGGTGAAAAGGGCGCGGCGGATGCCGAGCGTGATGTGCGCGGGTTTTCGATGAAGTTTTATACCGACGAGGGCAATTTTGACCTTGTGGGCAACAACACGCCGGTGTTTTTCATCCGCGACCCGTATAAGTTCATGGACTTCATCCATAGCCAGAAGCGCGATCCGCGTAGCAACCTGCGCTCAGGCACCATGCAGTGGGATTTCTGGTCGCATTCGCCCGAAAGCCTGCATCAGGTGACCATGCTGATGTCTGACCGGGGCCAGCCGAAATCCTATCGGCATATGAACGGCTATGGCTCGCATACCTATAGCCTGATCAATGATGCAGGCGAGCGGTTCTGGGTGAAATTCCACTTCAAAACCGAGCAGGGAATTGCGAATAACGCCGAGACAGGCTCGATCATTGCGGCGGACCGCGAGAGCCATCAGCGCGATCTGTATGATTCGATCGAAGCGGGGGATTTTCCGCGCTGGAAGCTGAAGGTGCAGATCATGAGCGAGGCGGAGGCCGAAACCACGGATTACAACCCGTTTGACCTGACCAAGGTCTGGCCGCATGCGGACTTCCCGCTGATTGAGCTTGGCACAATGGAGCTGAACCGCAACCCTGAAAATTATTTTGCCGAGGTTGAGCAGGCGTCGTTTACCCCTGCCAATATTGTGCCCGGTATTGGGCATAGCCCTGACAAGGTGCTGCAAATGCGCATACTGTCTTATGGCGATGCCCAGCGCTATCGGGTCGGGGCCAATCACCAGCATTTGCCGGTGAATGCTGCCCGTTGCCCGGTGCATAATTATCAACGTGATGGGGCGATGCGCTTTGATAGCAATGGTGGTGGTGCGGTGAATTATGAGCCAAACAGCTTTGGCGGGCCGGTTGAAGATCTTTCGGTGAAAGAGCCAGCCTTGGCGATTACCGGCGCGGCAGACCGCTATGACCACCGCGAGGACCATGATGACTATGGCCAGGCCGGTGATCTGTTTCGGCTGATGCCCGAGGATGAACGCGGGCGGCTGCTGGATACCATTGCGGCTGAAATGCAAGGCGTGCCGGAGGATATCATCCGCCGCCAGATCGGGCATTTCAGCAAGGCTGATCCGGCTTATGGCGCGGGCGTGGCCCAGCGGCTTGGCTTGGCATAGGTGATTGTTGCGTTCCTCGCCCCTTGTTCGGGGCGGGGGCGAATATTCGAGGCGGGGGCGAATACGGCTTTTAGGGAATATTTCCCGCGTTTAATTGCCCTTACTAAACTGGTTTAGTGAGGGCATTTAGCGCTGCCGATTACCGCCAATACATTGGCTTGTCAGCCGAGTGCTATCCTTGGCGTTGTGTTTTTTGGCTTTCTATGCGACAAATTTGGCAAATTGGGGTTTTGTCCTCAAGCCCAAGCCTTTGGATGCTGCTTGCCATGCGTAATTTCATTGCTTCCGTGCTTATTGCCGTGGCTCTGATCGCCTTGCAGATCGCAATTTACACGCTTTTTCTAAAGCAACCTACCAGCACATGGGGGGCCACCGCTTCAGAGGTTGCCGCGCCTATGGCGGGCGACGGGATGAGCGCCGAATTTCAATCCACCCGCGCCATCACCATCAACGCGCCCCTTGGTGAAACGTGGATTTGGCTCAATCAGCTAGCACCGCGTGGACGTTCACTTTGCTTCGCCTTGATCCGGTGCCGCTTTATAGCCTGAGCTTGCTGGCTTTGGTGGTTGCGGTTACTTTGCATCAGGTTTTCTTCCGCAAACATCGCACATAGGAGTTTAACATGGATTTGAGTTTCAAGACCTTGAGCATTGTCTCCGCCGCTATAGCTGGTGCGCTTTTTCTTACACTCCTTTTTGTGCCGGGGTTGGTTTTTTGGTTGTTCCAAATTCCGGCCTCTGACAGTGCCGTCTTTTTGGCCCGCCGTGCGGCGGTTTTGTTTCTGGGGTTTGGTATTATTATGTGGCGCATCCGTGATGTCGAGGCCTCTCCAGCCATCCAAGCCATTTGCGTAGGCTGGGGCGTGGCTATGCTGGGGCTGGCGGCGCTGGGGAGTATGGAGTTTTTGCGCGGCTTTGCGGGGATTGGCATTTTTGCCGCCGTGGCAATCGAAACCTTTCTGGGGGTTTCATATTTGCGATTGGCCCTGAAAATGCGCCAGCCAGACTGATTTTTGCACTCAGCGCGCTTGGTTTGCATCTTCTGACCAAGGGCTTGCACTTTCGCCCATCAGTGCGTATCTGTGAGCAAATCCTATTTACCCGATTCAGGAGCCTGATATGGCAAAGGCAAATCCGTTCCAGTTTATCCAGCAAGTGCGCTCGGAGGTTTCCAAGGTTGTGTGGCCCACCCGGCGCGAGACTTTGCTGACCACGGCGATGGTATTCACCATGGCGCTTTTCGCGGCAATTTTCTTCTTTCTTGTCGACCTTGTGATCCGCTTCGGGCTTGAGGGCATTTTGGCCGCCGCCTCTTGATAAACCTGTAATTTGGGGCTATAGGCAAGGCTTCCACCCAAGACATGCGCGCTTCGATTCGTCGGCGCGTTTTGCTTTGTTGGGCAAGATAGACTTAACGTCTTGAAGTATAATTATAATTTGCGGCACTCGCCGCGGCATTGAAGGCACGGGCAAAAATGGCGAAACGCTGGTATTCGGTAAGCGTCCTTTCGAATTTCGAAAAGAAAATCGCGGAAGCGATTGAAGAGGCTATTGTGCAAAAGGGCCTTGAAGACGAGATCGAGCAGGTTCTGGTGCCTACCGAAGAGGTGCTGGAAATGCGCCGTGGCAAAAAAGTGACCCGCGAGCGGCGCTTTATGCCGGGCTATGTGCTGGTCAAGATGGAAATGACCGACCGCGCTTATCATGCGATCAACAATATCAACCGCGTCACCGGATTTTTGGGTGCGCAAAATACCCCTTCGCCAATGCGTGATGCCGAGGTGGCGCGCATATTGAATCAGGTAGACGAGAGCGTGGATGCGCCGCGCAACCTGATTTTCTTTGATGTTGGCGAGCAGGTTAACGTAACTGACGGCCCCTTCGAGGGCTTTTCCGGCATGGTCGAAGAGGTCGATCAGGAAAGTGCTCGCCTCAAGGTCAGCGTATCTATTTTTGGCCGCGCAACCCCGGTCGAGCTTGAATTCACTCAGGTGTCAAAAATCACCTAGTGTTAACCCCGGTGGGAGGTTGGGCTACGGCTACAACCGCACCACTATACCATGCCGCATAAGCGGCGAGGATGAACAAAGGAGGCCATAATGGCCAAGAAGATAGCTGGCACGATGAAGTTGCAAGTGCCTGCCGGTAAGGCAAACCCATCTCCACCCGTTGGCCCTGCGCTGGGTCAGCGCGGGCTGAATATCATGGAGTTTTGTAAAGCGTTCAACGCCAAAACCCAGGAGCTGGAGGCCGGCGCGCCATGCCCGACCATTATCACCTATTATGTTGATAAATCCTTCACCATGGAGATCAAGACGCCCCCGGCTTCTTATATGCTCAAAAAAGCTGCCAATGTGAAATCTGGCGCAAGCAATCCGGCCAAGGAGATCGTTGGTTCGGTCACTGTGAAGCAGGTAAAAGAGATCGCCGAAGCCAAAATGAAAGACCTGAATGCGGTCGACATGGAGGGTGCCGTAAAAATCATCATGGGCTCGGCCCGTTCGATGGGTATCGAGGTTAAGGGGTAGATCATGGCGAATGTAGGAAAACGCTTTGCGGCTGCGAAAGCCGCTTTTGAAGGCAAGTTGGAAGTTTCTGTTGAGGAAGCCGTGGCGCTGGTAAAAGCCAATGCCAAAGCCAAGTTTGACGAAACCGTAGACATCGTGTTTGCGCTCGGGGTTGACCCGCGCCACGCCGACCAAATGGTGCGCGGCGTTGTGGCGCTGCCAAACGGCACTGGTAAAACCGTGCGTGTGGCTGTGTTTGCGCGTGATGCGAAGGCTGACGAGGCCAAAGCCGCTGGCGCCGATATCATCGGTGCGGAAGACCTGATGGAAAGCATCCAGCAGGGCAACCTTGATTTTGACCGTTGCATTGCAACCCCTGACATGATGCCGATCGTTGGCCGTTTGGGCAAGATCCTTGGCCCGCGCAACCTGATGCCAAACCCGCGGGTTGGCACGGTTACGATGGACATCAAGGCCGCTGTTGAAGCTGCCAAGGGCGGCGAAGTGCAGTTCAAGGCTGAAAAAGCCGGGGTTGTGCATGCGGGTATTGGCAAAGCATCCTTTAGCGAGGATGCGCTGACCGAGAACGTAAAAACGATCATCAATGCTGTGAACAAAGCCCGCCCGAGCGGCGCCAAAGGCACATATATCAAGAAGATCGCGCTTAGCTCCACCATGGGCCCGGGTGTGACACTTGATATTGCTTCGGCAATCGCCGAATAAGAGATCCCCGCAAGGGGTTTGGGTGGGCATTGTTTTGCCCATCTTTCGTCCGAGATAGTGGGTGCCGCAAGGCTTAATTACCTGCTTGAGATGGAAGCAAAAGAAATCAAAAGGCTTGGCCCGGAGGTTTTGGCTGGTTCCGTAAGGACCAAGACGCTGGCGCATAAGTGCCAGTGAAATTGAGCCGGAGGGGGTGACCCTTCCATAAACTGGAGCAAATCTGTGGATAGAGCCCAAAAAGAAGCAGTGATCGGTGAACTCGGTCAAATCTTCACGGACTCTGGTGTTGTCGTGGTTTCACGTTACGCCGGTCTAACAGTTGCAGAGATGACAGACTATCGCCTTCGGATGACCGAAGCCGGTGGTGTTGTTCGTGTCGCCAAAAACAGGCTCGCCAAAATCGCCCTGAAAGATACTCAATGTGAAAGCATTGGAGATCTTTTGTCAGGTATGGTTGTGTTTGCATATTCCGAGGATCCGGTAGCGGCGGCGAAAGCCACGCAAGCCTTTGCTAAAGATAACGAAAAGCTCGTTGTTCTTGGCGGTTCCATGGGTGACACAATACTTGACGCAGCCGGTGTTAAAGCTGTGGCCGCTATGCCAAGCCGTGAAGAGGTTCTTGCCTCTATTGCTGCTTGTCTGGGTGCCCCTGCAAGCAACATCGCTGGCGCTATTGGCGCACCTGCCTCTAATATCGCTGGTATACTTTCTACCATCGAAGAAGCGGCAACGGCGTAATCTCTACGACTTAAATGACCGGATTAATGTGAAATATTTCATACCGGAAAAACAAATTGAAACTTAATACGGAAAGCACAAAAAAATGGCTGATCTGAAAAAACTTGCTGATGAGATTGTTGCACTGACCCTTCTCGAAGCTGTAGAACTGAAAAATATCCTCAAAGACGAGCACGGCATTGAGCCAGCTGCTGGTGGCGCTGTTGTAATGGCCGCTGCTGAAGGTGGCGCTGCTGAAGAAGAAAAAGACGAATTTGACGTTGTTCTTGTTTCCGCTGGCGACAAGAAAATCGGCGTGATCAAAGAGGTTCGTGCGATCACGGGCCTTGGTCTGAAAGAAGCTAAAGCGGTAGTTGACGCTGGCGGCAAAGTTAAAGAAGGCGTTTCCAAAGCTGAAGCTGAAGAAATCAAAGCCAAGCTCGAAGCAGCTGGCGCGACTGTAGAAATGAAGTAATTTGGTGCGGTTTTTGCCGCAGCCAAGCACAAAAAAGCTGGATCCGCTGTTTTTTGGTGGGTCCAGCATTTTGCGTCTTTCAAGGGGCCTGATCACAGACCCCTTGAAAGGTGCAAGCCGACCGGAAGCGAGACGTGGGAATCTCGCAAGAATGGGTCGGCCCAACCGCAGGGCTTCAGGTGTGCGTTCCCAATCGCGTACCGGGCGTTGAAAAAGGTAATTTAGAGCATGGCTCAAACATTTTCAGGTCGCAAACGTATCCGTAAATTTTACGGCCACATTGATGAAATCGCAAAAATGCCAAACCTGATCGAGGTGCAGAAAAGCTCCTATGATCTGTTTTTGAACTCGGGCGAAAAAGGCCAGCCGTTGGACGACAAGGGCATCAATGCCGTGTTCAACTCGGTTTTCCCGATCAAGGATTTTAACGATACCGCCAGTATCGAATATGTGAAATATGAGCTGGAAGCGCCGAAATACGACGTTGAAGAGTGCCAGCAGCGCGACATGACTTATAGCGCGCCCTTGAAGGTGACCCTGCGCCTTATCGTGTTTGATGTCGATGAAGATACCGGCGCGCGCACCGTGAAAGACATCAAAGAACAAGAGGTTTTCATGGGCGATATGCCTTTGATGACCGACATCGGCACATTTATCGTCAACGGCACCGAGCGGGTCATTGTTTCCCAAATGCACCGCTCGCCGGGCGTTTTCTTTGACCATGACAAAGGTAAAACCCACTCTTCGGGCAAGCTTTTGTTCACCAGCCGGATCATCCCTTATCGTGGCTCGTGGCTTGATTTTGAGTTTGACGCCAAGGACAATGTTTATACCCGCATCGACCGTCGCCGCAAATTGCCGGTAACCACCCTGCTTTATTCGCTGGGGCTGGACCAAGAGGGCATCATGGATGCCTATTATGATACGGTTGATTATAAACTGAATAAAAAGAAAAAAGGCTGGGCGACCAAGTTTTTCCCCGAGCGGATCAAGGGCACGAAGCCTCTGGTAGATGTGATTGATGCCAAAACCGGCGAAGTGATCGCCGAGGCCGGCAAAAAGGTTACCCCGCGCACAGTGAAAAAACTGGTGGATGGCGGTGAGGTTACCAATATTCTGGTGCCATTCGAGAGCATCCTCGGGCGGTTTTCGGCCAAGGATATCATCAACGAGGAAACCGGCGAGATCTGGATCGAAGCTGGCGGCGAGATCACCGAAGAGCTGGATAAAGAGGGCACCGTTACTGGTGGCACGCTCAAAACCCTGCTCGATAATGGTGTGACCAAAATCCCGACGCTGGATATCGACAACATCAATGTCGGCCCTTATATGCGCAACACCATGGCGCTGGATAAAAACCTGAACCGCAACACGGCGCTCTTGGATATCTACCGCGTGATGCGCCCGGGCGAGCCGCCCACCGTTGATGCCGCATCGCAAATGTTTGACGCGATGTTCTTTGAGAGCGACCGCTTCGATCTCTCCACCGTTGGCCGTGTAAAAATGAACATGCGCCTGCAGCTTGATGCGCCCGATACCCAGCGCACCCTGCGCAAGGAAGACATCATTGCCGTGATCAAAGGCTTGGTTGAGCTGCGTGATGGCAAAGGCTCGGTTGACGATATCGACCACCTCGGCAACCGCCGTGTGCGCTCTGTTGGCGAGCTGATGGAAAACCAGTATCGCGTTGGCTTGCTTCGTATGGAGCGCGCCATTCGGGAGCGTATGTCCAGCGTTGAAATTGACAACGTGATGCCGCAAGACCTGATTAACGCCAAGCCCGCGGCTGCCGCCGTGCGCGAGTTCTTCGGCTCTTCGCAGCTGTCGCAGTTCATGGACCAAAACAACCCGCTTTCAGAGGTTACGCACAAGCGCCGCCTTTCAGCGCTTGGGCCGGGTGGCCTGACGCGTGAGCGGGCCGGTTTCGAGGTGCGCGATGTGCACCCGACCCATTATGGCCGCTTGTGTCCGATTGAAACCCCCGAGGGGCCGAATATTGGCCTGATCAACTCCTTGGCATCTTATGCGCGGGTCAATAAATACGGCTTTATCGAAACGCCTTACCGCACGGTGAAGGACGGGCAGGTAACGGATGAAGTTCGCTACATGTCGGCCACCGAGGAAATGCGCTACACCGTGGCGCAGGCCAATGCGGGCCTGGATGATGAGGGCCGCTTTACCAGTGATCTTATTTCCACCCGCCAAGCGGGCGAGCATATGCTGAACCCGCCGGAAAACATCGACCTGATAGATGTTTCACCCAAGCAGTTGGTATCGGTTGCCGCCTCGCTTATTCCGTTCCTTGAGAATGATGATGCGAACAGGGCCTTGATGGGCTCAAACATGCAACGCCAAGCGGTGCCACTGGTTAAGGCCGAAGCGCCTTATGTGGGCACCGGCATGGAAGAAGTTGTGGCGCGGGATTCCGGCGCGGCGATTGTCGCCAAGCGTGGCGGCATTGTGGACCAAGTGGACGCCATGCGCATTGTTGTGCGCGCAACGGAAGATTTGAGTGTTGGGGATCCAGGCGTAGATATCTACCGCCTGCGCAAGTTCCAGCGCTCAAACCAAAACACCTGTATCAACCAGCGCCCGCTGGTGAAGGTGGGTGACAAGGTGCACAAAGAAGAGGTTATCGCCGACGGTCCATCGACTGATTTGGGCGAATTGGCCTTGGGTAAAAACGTGCTGGTGGCCTTTATGCCATGGCAGGGCTACAACTACGAGGACTCGATCCTGATCTCCGAGCGCATCGTGAAAGACGACGTGTTTACCTCGATCCATATCGAGGAATTCGAGGTTGCGGCGCGAGACACTAAGCTTGGGCCTGAGGAAATTACCCGCGATATCCCGAATGTCGGTGAGGAAGCTTTGCGCAACCTTGACGAAGCGGGCATCGTTTATATTGGTGCTGAGGTCGGCCCTGCGGACATTCTGGTTGGTAAAATCACGCCAAAAGGCGAAAGCGCAATGACACCGGAAGAGAAGCTCCTGCGGGCGATCTTTGGCGAGAAGGCCAGCGATGTGCGTGACACATCCCTGCGCCTGAAGCCCGGTGATTTTGGCACGGTTGTGGACGTTCGTGTTTTCAACCGCCACGGCATTGATAAAGACGAACGCGCGATCCAGATCGAGCGGGAAGAAGTGGAGCGCCTCTCAAGGGACCGCGATGACGAGATCACCATTCTGGAGCGTAACACTTATGGCCGCCTCAAGGGTATGATCTTGGGCAAAAAGGCTGTGAAAGGCCCGAAAGGCGTGAAGGCCGGCTCGGAAATTACCGAAGAGCTGCTGGAAAGCCTGAGCAAGGGCCAATGGTGGCAGTTGGCGCTTTCCGAGGATGACGACGCGGCGCAGGTGGAAGCCCTGAACGCGCAGTTTGAAGCCAACAAGCGCACCATGACCGCGCGTTTTGAAGACAAGGTGGAAAAAGTCCGCCGTGGGGATGACCTGCCACCGGGTGCGATGAAGATCGTGAAGGTATTTGTGGCCGTTAAGCGCAAGCTGCAACCGGGTGACAAAATGGCGGGCCGGCACGGCAACAAAGGGGTTATCTCCAAGGTTGTGCCGCAAGAGGACATGCCGTTCCTTGCGGATGGCACCCCTGTTGACGTGGTGTTGAACCCGCTCGGTGTGCCTTCGCGTATGAACGTGGGGCAAATTTTGGAAACCCACATGGGTTGGGCCGCGCATAACCTTGGCCGCTCTATCGAGAACGCTTTGGCGGAATACAAACGCTCTGGCGACATGACGCCGGTAGTGGACGCTATGAAAATCGCTTATGGCGAAGATACATATGCAGAGGCGACCGCTGACATGGACGAGGCGAATATCTTAGAGGCCGCGAGCAATGTGACCCGTGGTGTGCCAATAGCGACCCCTGTTTTTGACGGGGCCAAAGAGGCCGACGTGAATGACGCGCTAACGAGGGCGGGTCTGGATACTTCGGGTCAATCCGTGGTGTTTGATGGTCGCACAGGCGAGCAATTCGCCCGTCCGGTCACTGTTGGCATGAAGTATATCCTGAAGCTGCATCACCTCGTGGACGAGAAAATCCACGCGCGCTCGACCGGACCTTACAGCCTTGTCACCCAGCAGCCGCTTGGTGGTAAAGCCCAGTTTGGCGGCCAGCGCTTTGGTGAGATGGAAGTGTGGGCGCTTGAAGCTTATGGCGCTGCCTATACCTTGCAGGAAATGCTCACGGTTAAATCCGATGACGTTGCAGGCCGGACCAAGGTTTATGAAAGCATCGTTAAGGGCGAGGACAATTTCGAGGCTGGCGTGCCAGAATCGTTTAATGTGCTTGTGAAGGAAATTCGGTCACTCGGTTTGAATATCGAGCTGCTGGATTCGGAGGCGGAGTAGGGGCGTTTTAGCCGCCCTTACCATTGGAAATAGATTGAGGATCATAAAATGAATCAAGAAATCACAAACCCGTTTAATCCGGTCCAGCCCGTCAAAACCTTTGACGAAATCAAGATCTCGCTCTCCTCGCCCGAGCGGATTTTGAGCTGGTCTTTTGGCGAAATCAAGAAGCCTGAAACCATCAACTATCGCACGTTCAAGCCCGAGCGCGATGGCCTGTTTTGCGCCCGCATCTTTGGTCCGATCAAGGATTATGAATGCCTGTGCGGCAAATATAAGCGCATGAAATATCGCGGTGTGACCTGCGAGAAATGCGGTGTGGAAGTCACGCTGCAAAAGGTGCGCCGCGAGCGCATGGGGCATATTGATCTGGCCGCACCTGTGGCCCATATCTGGTTCCTCAAATCCTTGCCGTCGCGCATTGGTTTGATGCTGGACATGACGCTGCGCGATCTTGAGCGCATCCTGTATTTCGAGCAATATGTGGTGATCGAGCCGGGCCTGACCGACCTCACCCAAGGCCAGCTTTTGACCGAGGAAGAATTCCTCGATGCCGAAGACCAGTTCGGCGCAGATGCTTTTACCGCCGGTATTGGCGCTGAAGCCATCCGCGAAATGCTGGCGGCGATCGACCTTCAAGCCGAAGCCGAGCAGCTGCGCGCCGATCTGGCTGAGGCCACCGGTGAGCTGAAGCCCAAAAAGATCATCAAACGCCTGAAGCTGGTGGAGAATTTCCGCGAAAGCGGTAACCGCCCCGAGTGGATGGTGCTGACCGTTATTCCGGTGATCCCGCCCGAGCTGCGCCCTTTGGTGCCGCTGGATGGTGGCCGGTTCGCGACCTCGGATCTTAACGATCTTTACCGCCGGGTTATCAACCGCAACAACCGCCTGAAGCGCCTCATTGAGCTGCGCGCGCCTGATATTATTGTGCGTAATGAAAAGCGCATGTTGCAGGAATCGGTTGATGCATTGTTTGACAACGGCCGCCGTGGCCGGGTGATTACAGGAGGCAACAAGCGCCCGCTGAAATCGCTGTCTGACATGCTTAAAGGTAAGCAAGGCCGCTTCCGCCAAAATCTGCTCGGCAAGCGCGTCGATTTCTCTGGCCGCTCGGTGATTGTGACCGGCCCCGAGCTTAAATTGCACCAATGTGGCCTGCCCAAGAAAATGGCGCTGGAGCTGTTCAAGCCGTTTATCTACAGCCGTCTTGAGGCCAAGGGCCTTAGCTCCACTGTAAAACAAGCCAAGAAGCTGGTGGAAAAAGAGCGTTCCGAAGTGTGGGATATCCTGGACGAGGTGATCCGCGAACACCCCGTAATGCTCAACCGCGCGCCTACGCTTCACCGCCTTGGCATTCAGGCGTTTGAGCCGGTTCTTATCGAGGGGAAAGCCATCCAGCTGCACCCGCTGGTTTGCTCGGCCTTTAATGCTGACTTTGACGGCGACCAAATGGCTGTTCACGTGCCGCTGAGCCTTGAGGCCCAGCTTGAGTGTCGCGTGTTGATGATGTCCACCAACAACGTATTGTCGCCCTCCAACGGTGCGCCGATTATCGTGCCGTCGCAGGATATGATTTTGGGTCTTTATTATGTGACCCTGATGCGCAAAGGCATGGTTGGTGAAGGCATGGCCTTTGCCAGCATGGACGAGATCGACCACGCGCTGGAAACCGGTGCCGTGCATTTGCACGCCAAGGTCACCGCCCGCGTCGAGCAGATCGATGAGGAGGGTAACGCCTATATGGAGCGGTTTGAAACCACGCCGGGCCGGGTTCGCCTTGCGCAGTTGCTGCCGAAAAACCATAAAGCGCCGTTCAGCATCGTCAACCGCCTGCTGCGCAAAAAAGAAGTGGGTGAGGTGATCGACGTGGTTTACCGCCACTGTGGCCAGAAAGAGAGCGTGATCTTTTGTGACCAGATTATGACCCTTGGCTTTGCCGAGGCCTTTAAGGCCGGTATTTCCTTTGGTAAAGACGACATGCTGATCCCCGATAGCAAATGGCCGATCGTTGAAGGTGTGCGCGCCAAAGTGAAGGAATTCGAGCAGCAATATATGGACGGACTGATCACCAAGCTTGAAAAGTATAACAAAGCGGTGGATGTGTGGTCCAAATGCTCGGACGATGTGGCTGACGGCATGATGGCCGAGATATCCAAAGTACGGTTTGATGAGGAGGGCAACGAGCTGGAGCCGAACTCGGTTTACATGATGGCCCACTCGGGCGCGCGTGGCTCACCTGCACAAATGAAGCAGCTCGGCGGGATGCGCGGCTTGATGGCCAAGCCAAATGGCGACATTATCGAAACCCCGATTGTCTCGAACTTTAAAGAAGGCCTGACCGTGCTCGAGTACTTCAACTCGACCCACGGGGCGCGTAAGGGCTTGGCTGATACCGCGCTTAAAACCGCGAACTCCGGTTACCTCACCCGCCGTCTGGTGGATGTGGCGCAGGATTGTATCGTACGCGAAGATGATTGCGGCACAGAAATCTCGATCAAAATCGCGGCAGCGGTGAATGACGGCACGGTTGTGTCGTCGCTTTCCGAGCGTATTCTGGGCCGGGTTGTGGCCGAAGATGTGCTGAAGCCGGGTTCAGACGAGGTGCTGGCCACGCGCAATACCTTGCTTGATGAAAAGATGGCCGACGAGATCGAAGCCGCCGGCGTATTGTCTATTCAGGCGCGTAGCCCGCTGACCTGTGAGGCCGATGACGGCATTTGCGCCATGTGTTATGGCCGTGATCTGGCGCGGGGTTCCAAGGTGAACCCGGGCGAGGCTGTGGGCATTATCGCGGCGCAGTCCATTGGCGAGCCGGGTACCCAGCTAACGATGCGGACCTTCCACATTGGCGGCATTGCCCAAGGTGGGGCGCAAACCTCGCAAGACGCTATCGCCGACGGCAAGATCGAGCTGCGCAAAACCAGTATTCTGGAAAATGCCGATGGCGAAACCGTGGTTATGGACCGCCACATGGAGCTGGCGCTGGTTGATAAAAACGGGGTTGAGCTTTCCACCTATAAGCTCGGCTTTGGCTCGAAACTGATGGTGAAAGACAAGCAAAAAGTCAAACAGGGTACCAAGCTTTATGAGTGGGACCCGTTCACTATGCCGATCATCACCGAAAAACCCGGTGTGGCAAAGTTTGTTGACCTTGTTGTCGGTATCTCGGTGCGTGACGAAACCGATGACGCTACCGGCCTGAGCCAAAAAGTGGTGTCGGATTGGCGCTCGACCGCCAAGGGCGGTGATCTTAAGCCGGCTATCATCGTGATGGACCCTGCAACCGGCGAGCCGGTGCGGATGGATAACGGCAACCCTGCCGTTTACATCATGTCGATCGACGCGGTGCTCGGGGTGGAAGATGGTCAGGATATCGCCCCCGGCGATGTTTTGGCACGGATCCCGCGTGAAGGCACCAAGGTGAAAGACATCACCGGTGGTTTGCCGCGTGTGGCTGAATTGTTTGAGGCCCGTCGCCCGAAAGACCACGCGATCATTGCTGAAATTGATGGCAATGTGCGCTTTGGCAAGGACTATAAAAACAAGCGCCGCATCGCCATTGAACCGGTGGATGACAGCCTGGAAACCGTGGAATACATGGTGCCCAAAGGCCGCCATATTCCGGTGCAGGAAGGCGACTTCATTGCGAGAGGCGAATATATCATGGATGGCAACCCTGCCCCGCATGATATTTTGCAGATCATGGGTGTGGAAGCCTTGGCCGAATATATGGTCAACGAGGTGCAGGATGTTTACCGCTTGCAGGGCGTGAAGATCAACGACAAGCATATCGAAGTGATCGTGCGCCAGATGCTGCAAAAATGGGAAGTGTCCGACAGTGGCGGCACCATCCTGCTCAAAGGCGAGCAGGTGGATAAAGCCGAGTTTGTCGAGGCTTGCGAAAAAGCCGTGGCGCAGGGCTTTGAGCCAGCCAAGGGCGGCCCGGTGTTGCTCGGCATCACCAAGGCTTCGCTTTCGACCCGCTCGTTTATCTCGGCGGCATCGTTCCAGGAAACCACTCGCGTGTTGACCGAGGCAGCCACCCAAGGCAAGCGTGACAAGCTGATCGGCCTGAAGGAAAACGTGATCGTCGGGCGGCTTATCCCGGCGGGCACGGGTGGGGCGACCCATGACCTGAAGCGTGTAGCGCAAGCCCGTGATCAGGCGATCATTGAACAGCGGCAGGCGGAGGCGGCAATTGCCGGCGAGCTTGAAATGCCGGTCGAGGATGCTCCGGCTGAAGAGCAGCCGGTGCAGACCGAAGAATAAGAACTGACTAAAACTGAAAAAGCCCGCCAAACCGGCGGGCTTTTTTGTAGGGGACAACATGGTAAACCTGAAACCGGATTGCGAAAGCTGCGCTGCGCTATGCTGTCTTGCGCTGGCGATTGACAGTTCGGATATGTTTGCCTTTGACAAGCCTGCCGGCGAACCGTGCCAACACCTGAAAAGTGATTTTCGATGCGGCATCCATGATCGGCTGCACCAGGCGGGTTGTTCGGGCTGCGTGCGCTACGATTGCCTCGGTGCCGGACAGCGGGTGGTAAACGAGGTTTTTGCGGGAAAAAACTGGCAAGGCGCTCCGGCACTGAAAGCTCCGATGATCGAGGCTTTTGCGCAAATGCGTGCGCTGCACGAGCTTGCGCTCTTGCTGAAAACTGCAGCGGGGCTGCCGCTATCGGGCGAGCAGCGGCAACAGCTCGACGTGCTGGAAAATGACCTCGGGTTTGAACAGGGCTGGAGCGCAGATAAGCTCAAGGCCTTTGAACTTGGCCCGATAGCCAAAGATATCCGGCAGTTTTTGCAGAGCCTTAAGCCTGTGCTCGAGAATTTTGTATCAAAATCTGGGTCGTCCAGCTAAAACCGAAAAAACCATAACAGATTGCGGGTGAGGTCGGGGTGTTGATCAGCGAGTTTTTTCAGGGTGAGGATGTAGGCGAATATGTTCAGATCGCGGGGCTGATCCGGTTTTCCTATCCAAGTTCGAGCGGAGATGACGGATTTAGGGTGCGCTATAAAAACCGCGAAGAGCAACTGGCAAAATTGTATACCCGTGAGCGCATGGAGGAGCGGCTGGCGCTTTTCGAGAATATTTGCCTGCATACCCTGCGCCGGCAAACCAACAAAAACTTCAGCCTTGGTTTGCTCGTGGGTGAAGACATGCCTGAAGAATACCTGCTCAGGCTGCAAAACCTGATCAAGGATGTGCCGCAATTGTGCATTATCGCCCTGCCAAGCCTGCCCTATAAAGCTGCGATCAAGGCCGCGTATGCGCAGCTGTTTGATCAAGGCAAGCCATTCCGCATGAGTTTTCGGCTGGATGATGATGACGCGGTTGCTGTTGATTATATCGAACGGCTGAACGAATACCTCCCTTACCTTGTGATGCTAACCAATGGTATGAACCCTGTTTGCCTTACCTTTTCATCGGGGTTAACGGTGTTTGGCCCGGCCGGAGATCGCAAGATAGTATCCTCCCGGCGCATGACCCCGCTTGGGCTTGGTGTGGCCGTGTTGGCCCCGGAATCCTGGAGTGGAAATGTGTTTGTGACATGGCACCCCCATCTGCATACCAGAATGCTGACCATATTTGACCCGCTAGAATCCGGCATGCTGAGAATCTTTCACAATAGTAATGATTCAGAAGAGAGCGTGGGCGGAATTCGGCAGTCGCTGAGCGAGGCAGAAATCGAAAGTATTTTGCGAAATCGTTTTGCATTGGAAATCGACAGGGTGTTGGCCATATAACGGCTCTGCGTCGTGTGGGCTAGTTCAAACCTGAAAAGGTAAACCATATATCACGGTCCAAAGGAGGCAGCATGAAAAACCAGATCATCGGGCTTGTCCGGTTTTCATATATTGCCAAAGACGGGTTTCAGGCTAAATATGCTTCACCAGAGGCGGCAAGGATGGCGCTATATTCTCCTGACCGGATGGGTTTTCGGCTAAAGATATTTGAGCAGATATGCATTCGGTCTTTGCAAAACCAGACGGATCAGGATTTTCGATTGGTGGTGCTGGTAGGTACAAGCCTTCCCACTGTTTATCTGAAACGCTTGCAAGAAATTATCGCCCCGCTAAAGGGTGCGCTGGTCATTGCACGCCCCCGGCAGTGGATGGTACAGGCTACGCAAGCGGCCTTTAAGCAGGTTATAGAGGCAGACGCAGATTATGTAACCACATTCCGGCTCGATGATGATGACGCGGTTGCCGTGGACTATATTGCGCAAACCCGCAAGCGGCTTGGCAACATGGCCCTCGCGGGCATGGCCAAAGAGCCAACGGTGTTGGCTTTTACCAGCGGCATCTATTGGGATCTGGCAAAAGGTGATGACGGGTTAAGGCTTAAGCAAGAGGCCAAGCCGCTGGGGTTGGCCTGTGCGATGATGACCGGCGCTGATTTGCCTGCGAGCATTTTTCGCTGGAATCACACCCGGTTTGCCAGTCATTTTCAGACATTGATGACCCCGTCTGATATTATGTTTATCCGCTCGCTGCACAGTTATAACGATTCTGGCCGAATAAGCCGAAAATGGGGCGAGGCCCTGCCGCAGGCAGAAATGTCCTTGATATTGAAGAATAGATTTCATTTTGATATCAACATGTTGACCTCGGGGTGGAGTGACTAGCCTCCATTATTTCACCACTCGTGGCCGGGTGGTGAATTGTCGTCAAAATGTCTGTTGACATCACATGATTTTCGCCCTAATTTCCGCCCGCTCGGGAGAGGCATGTTTGCTGATTCCGATACAAGCCACAATTTGGCGGTCATGAGCCGGGTTCACACCTCGCTCCTCTGGAATTCCACCGCGCCGGACGGCAACCATTGTCCGCGGGCGGTTTTTTGGCATTTTGTGCATTCGGCGCAAGGTGCTGTAAGTATTGAAACGGGTTGAACGGGGTTTAACTGTATGCCAACGATCCAACAGCTTATCCGCAAACCGCGGAAGCCGAAAGTAAAGCGTCAAAAGTCGATGCACCTTCAGGCATGCCCGCAAAAACGCGGCGTATGCACACGTGTTTATACCACGACACCGAAAAAGCCGAATTCGGCTATGCGTAAGGTTGCCAAAGTGCGCCTGACCAACGGTTTCGAGGTTATTTCCTACATCGGCGGCGAGAGCCACAACCTGCAAGAGCACTCGGTTGTGTTGATCCGCGGCGGTCGTGTAAAAGACCTTCCGGGCGTTCGTTACCACATCCTTCGCGGTGTTTTGGATACGCAGGGCGTTAAAGACCGCCGCCAGCGTCGTTCGAAATATGGCGCCAAGCGTCCTAAATAGGAGACCAAGATATGTCCCGTCGCCATAGTGCCGAGAAACGTGAAATCCTGCCAGACGCCAAGTATGGCGACAAGATTTTGACGAAATTTATGAACAACCTGATGCTGGACGGCAAAAAATCCGTTGCCGAGCGTATCGTATATGGCGCGCTTGCCAAGGTTGAAGAGAAGCTGAAGCGGGAGCCGATCGAGGCCTTCCACGAAGCGCTGGAAAACATCAAGCCAAGCGTCGAGGTTCGCTCGCGCCGCGTGGGTGGTGCTACCTATCAGGTGCCCGTCGAGGTTCGTCCGATCCGCCAGGAGGCTTTGGCCATTCGCTGGCTGATCAACGCTTCGCGCGCACGCAATGAAAACACAATGGAAGAGCGCCTTGCCGGTGAGCTTCTGGATGCGGTTAATACACGCGGCTCTGCCGTGAAAAAACGCGAAGACACCCACAAAATGGCAGACGCGAATAAAGCGTTCTCCCATTATCGCTGGTAGGACAAAAATAAAATGGCTCGCGAGTATCCCCTAGATCGCTACCGTAACTTCGGTATCATGGCGCACATTGATGCAGGTAAAACCACCTGCACCGAGCGCATCTTGTATTACACCGGCAAATCCCACAACATTGGCGAGGTGCATGATGGCGCCGCAACCATGGACTGGATGGAGCAGGAGCAAGAGCGCGGTATTACCATTACCTCGGCGGCGACAACCACCTTCTGGGAGCGCACGGTAGACGGTGAAACACCCCTGTCTGAAAAGCACCGGATGAACATTATTGATACTCCGGGCCACGTGGACTTCACCATTGAGGTCGAGCGCTCGTTGGCTGTGCTTGACGGCGCGGTTGCGCTGCTTGATGCCAATGCCGGTGTTGAGCCGCAAACCGAAACCGTGTGGCGCCAAGCTGATCGCTATAGCGTGCCGCGCATTGTTTTTGTGAACAAGATGGATAAAATCGGCGCGGATTTCTTTAACTGCGTTGAGATGATCAGAACCCGCGTTGGTGGCAACCCGATGCCGGTGCAGCTGCCGATTGGGGCCGAGACCGAGCTGGAAGGCTCGATCGACCTGATCACCATGAAGGAGTGGGTTTACGAGGGCGATGACCTTGGTGCGACTTGGGAAATTCGCGAAATTCGCGATAGCCTGAAAGACAAAGCGACCGAGATGCGCGGCGAGATGCTCGAAATGGCTGTCGAGCTGGACGATGACGTGATGGAAGCGTATTTGGAAGGCAACGAGCCTGACGAAGAAACGCTGATCCGCCTGATCCGCAAGGGCACCATGGAAATGACCTTTGTGCCTATTCTTGCTGGCTCTGCGTTCAAGAACAAAGGTGTTCAGCAGCTGCTTAACGCCGTGATCGATTTCTTGCCCAGCCCGATGGACGTAAAAGACTATATGGGCTTTGAGCCGGGTGACGAAACCGAAACCCGTAACATCCCGCGCCGTGCGGATGATGATATGCCGTTTTCGGGCCTTGCGTTCAAAATTATGAACGACCCGTTTGTGGGCACCTTGACCTTTACGCGGATCTATTCTGGCACACTCACCAAGGGTGACAGCATTGTAAACTCGACCAAGGGCCGCAAAGAGCGCATTGGCCGGATGATGATGATGCACTCCAATGACCGTGATGAAATTACGGAAGCATTTGCGGGTGATATTATTGCGCTGGCCGGCCTGAAGCAAACCACCACAGGTGATACGCTTTGTTCTGCCGCTGATCCGGTGGTGCTTGAAACCATGACTTTCCCCGATCCTGTGATCGAGATTGCTGTGGAGCCAAAAACCAAAGCTGACCAAGAGAAAATGTCTACGGGCCTTGCGCGTTTGGCAGCAGAAGATCCATCCTTCCGTGTGGAAACTGATCAGGAATCTGGCCAGACCATCATGAAGGGCATGGGCGAATTGCACCTCGACATCTTGGTTGACCGCCTGAAGCGTGAGTTCAAGGTTGAGGCCAATATCGGTGAGCCGCAAGTGGCCTACCGCGAGACCATCGGCCATGAAGCTGATATTGACTATACCCACAAGAAACAATCCGGTGGGTCTGGCCAATTTGCTCGTATTAAAATGACCATTATTCCCACCGAGCCGGGCGAAGGCTTTTCGTTTGAAAGCAAAGTCGTTGGCGGTAACGTGCCTAAGGAATACATTCCGGGCGTTGAAAAGGGCATTAAATCGGTTATGGATAGCGGGCCTTTGGCTGGCTTCCCCGTGATTGACTTTAAGGTTGTTTTGACCGACGGCGCTTACCACGATGTGGACTCCAGCGTTCTGGCGTTTGAAATTGCGGCACGGGCCGGCATGCGCGAGGGCCTGAAGAAGGCTGGCGCCAAGCTGCTTGAGCCAATTATGAAGGTGGAAGTGGTTACACCTGAAGAGTATACCGGTGGTATCATCGGTGATCTGACTTCGCGCCGTGGTATGGTGCGTGGGCAGGAAGCACGGGGCAACGCCATCGCGATTGATGCAAATGTTCCGCTGGCCAACATGTTTGGTTATATCAATACGCTGCGCTCCATGTCTTCGGGCCGCGCTAACTTCACGATGCAGTTTGGTCACTACGATGCTGTTCCGGCAGCGATCTCGAAAGAGATTCAAGAGAAATTTAACTAACGCGTGGCATGAGCCACTCCACTGATACACAGGAGGCCTATTATGGGTAAGGAAAAGTTTGAACGTAATAAAACCCACGTTAACGTTGGCACAATCGGCCACGTTGACCACGGGAAAACCACGCTGACCGCGGCGATCACCAAGCAATTTGGTGACTTCCAGGACTACGACTCGATCGATAGTGCACCGGAAGAAAAAGCGCGTGGCATCACCATTTCGACAGCCCACGTTGAGTATGAGACAGAAAACCGTCACTACGCTCACGTTGACTGCCCGGGCCACGCTGACTATGTGAAAAACATGATCACCGGCGCGGCGCAAATGGATGGCGCTATCCTTGTGGTTAACGCAGCCGATGGCCCTATGCCACAAACCCGTGAGCACATCCTGTTGGGTCGCCAGGTTGGCATCCCCTACATGGTTGTTTTCATGAACAAGGTTGACCAGGTAGACGATGACGAGCTGCTTGAGCTGGTTGAAATGGAAATTCGTGAGCTCTTGACCGAATACGGTTATCCGGGCGATGACATTCCTATCATTGCCGGTTCGGCTTTGGCTGCTCTTGAAGGCCGCGACCCTGAAATTGGCGAAACAAAAATCGCCGAGCTGATGGCTGCGGTTGACTCGTATATCCCAGACCCAGAGCGCGATGTTGATAAGCCGTTCCTGCTGCCTATCGAGGACGTGTTCTCGATCTCTGGTCGCGGAACTGTGGTAACGGGCCGTATCGAGCGTGGCGTTGTTAATGTTGGTGACAGCATCGAGATTGTTGGTATCCGCGATACAACAACAACCACTTGTACCGGTGTTGAAATGTTCCGCAAGCTCTTGGACCGTGGAGAAGCTGGTGACAATGTTGGCGTTCTGCTTCGCGGCATTGACCGTGACGGCGTTGAGCGTGGCCAGGTTCTGGTTAAGCCGGGGTCAGTTAAGCCGCACACCAAGTTTGAGTGCGAAGTATACATTCTGACGAAAGAAGAGGGTGGCCGTCATACGCCGTTCTTCAAAAACTATCGTCCGCAGTTCTACTTCCGGACCACAGACGTAACGGGTACTGTTGAGCTGCCTGAAGGCACCGAAATGGTAATGCCGGGCGACAACCTGAAATTCAACGTTGAGCTGATCAACCCTATCGCTATGGAGCAGGGCTTGCGCTTTGCGATCCGCGAAGGTGGCCGCACCGTTGGTTCGGGCGTTGTATCCAAAATCATCGAGTAATCGCTGAACTTAAATCAGTGGCCGGGGTATTCTCCCCGGCTGCTACTTTTTTGAACCTGCCAGCCTAAGAGAGGCGTTTTCAGATGCAGAGCCAAAATATACGCATCCGGTTAAAGGCATTCGATTTTCGGGTGTTGGATGCCAGCACAGCCGAAATCGTTTCGACTGCCAAACGGACGGGCGCACAAGTGCGCGGCCCGATCCCGTTGCCGAACAAAATCGAGAAATTCACTGTTCTTCGCGGTCCACACGTGGACAAAAAGAGCCGTGAGCAATTTGAAATCCGCACGCATAAGCGCTTGCTGGACATCGTTGATCCGACCCCCCAGACCGTGGACGCGCTGATGAAGCTCGACCTCGCCGCTGGTGTGGATGTCGAGATCAAGCTTTAGGGGGCTGGGAATATGCGTTCTGGAGTAATTGCGAAGAAGCTGGGCATGACCCGCTTGTTCATGGAGGATGGTCAGCAGATTCCTGTGACCGTTCTGCAAATGGAAAACGTGCAGGTTGTATCGCAACGCACCGCTGACCGGGATGGCTACACCGCCGTTCAGCTCGGCGCGGGTGCTGCAAAAGCCAAGCGCACAAGCAAAGCTATGCGGGGGCATTTTGCCATCGCCAAGGTGGAGCCGAAGCGCAAGATCGCGGAATTCCGTGTATCGGCTGATAACCTGATTGAAGTGGGTTCTGAGATCACCGCGGACCATTACCTTGAGGGGCAATATGTTGATATTGCCGGCACCTCGATCGGTAAAGGTTTCCAAGGGGCGATGAAACGCCACAACTTTAAAGGCCTGCGCGCAACGCACGGTGTGTCTGTTTCGCACCGCTCACACGGCTCTACCGGCCAGTGTCAGGATCCGGGCAAGGTTTTTAAGGGCAAGAAAATGGCGGGCCATATGGGCGCTGTTCGGGTTACGACCCAAAACTTGCAGGTTGTTAAGACCGACGCCGAGCGTGGCTTGCTGATGATCAAGGGCGCTGTTCCCGGATCAAAAGGCGGCTGGGTGACCATCAAGGATTCGGTTAAAAAAGCCGCACCCAAGGGCTTGCCAATGCCGGCGGCTATTCGCGCGACTGAAGCACCTGCTGTTGAAGCACAAGAAGGGGGCGCAGACGAATGAAAACCGACGTCATCAAACTCGACGCTGGCAAAGCCGGATCCATCGATCTGAACGATGCGATCTTTGGCCTTGAGCCACGCGCCGACATTTTGCACCGCGTTGTGCGCTATCAGCTGGCCAAGCGCCAAGCTGGCACGCACAAAGTAAAAACACGCAGCGAAAGCGGCTATTCCACCAAGAAGATCTACCGCCAAAAAGGCACAGGTGGCGCACGCCACGGTGCGCGCTCGGCTCCGATCTTTCGCGGTGGTGGTGTATACAAAGGCCCGGTTGTGCGCTCCCACGCGCATGATCTGACCAAAAAATTTCGTGCGCTCGGTCTGAAGCACGCTCTTAGCTCCAAAGTTGGCGCTGGCGAGCTTGTGATCATCGAGAACGCAGACGTTGAAAACGGCAAAACAAATGCTCTGGCGAACACCATCAAGGCGCTCGGCTGGACCAAGGTTTTGTTAATCGATGGGGCTGAAGTGAACGCCAATTTTGCGCTCGCAGCCCGTAATCTTGATGGCGTTAATGTGCTGCCAAGCATGGGTGCGAATGTTTATGACATTCTTAAGTCCAACACGCTTGTGCTGACAAAAGCCGCCGTTGAAGCACTGGAGGCTCGCCTGTCATGAGCACTAAAGCTGAACAGTATGACGTGGTTCGTCGCCCTATCATCACCGAGAAAGCCACTATGGCTTCCGAGCATAACGTGGTGGTTTTCGAGGTGGCGATCGACGCCAATAAGCCCCAAATTAAAGAAGCGATCGAAAGCCTCTTTAATGTTAAGGTGAAAGCGGTTAATACCTCGATCACCAAAGGTAAAGTGAAGCGCTTCAAGGGGCAACTCGGGAAGCGTAAAGACGTGAAAAAAGCCTATGTCACACTGGTCGAGGGTAATACCATCGACGTGACAACCGGCCTGTAACTTTTAGAAACGGAAGACAGCAAGATGGCACTAAAGTCGTATAAACCGACCACGCCAGGCCAGCGCGGGCTGGTTCTGATCGACCGTTCGGAACTCTGGAAAGGCCGCCCGCTCAAATCCCTCACTGAGGGTTTGAGCAAGCACGGTGGCCGGAACAATACCGGACGGATAACCATGCGCCGCAAAGGCGGCGGGGCCAAGCGCCTCTATCGTATCGTGGATTTCAAGCGCAACAAGCTTGATATCAAAGCGACGGTAGAGCGCATTGAGTATGACCCGAACCGGACAGCGTTTATTGCGCTGATCAAGTATGAAGACGGCACACAAGCCTACATCCTTGCGCCACAGCGCTTGGCGGTTGGTGACAGCATTATTGCTTCGGCAAAATGCGACGTGAAGCCGGGCAATGCGATGCCGTTTTCGGGCATGCCGATTGGCACCATTATCCACAACATCGAGATGAAGCAAGGCAAAGGCGGGCAGATTGCACGCGCCGCTGGCACTTACGCTCAGTTCGTGGGCCGTGATGGTGGCTATGCGCAAATCCGCCTGAAGTCAGGCGAGCTGCGGCTTGTGCGCCAAGAGTGCATGGCAACCGTTGGTGCGGTTTCCAACCCTGATCACAGCAACCAAAACCTTGGTAAAGCTGGTCGTAACCGCCATAAGGGCATCCGCCCCTCTGTGCGTGGTGTGGTTATGAACCCTGTAGATCACCCGCATGGTGGTGGTGAAGGCCGGACATCGGGTGGTCGTCACCCTGTTACGCCTTGGGGAAAACCAACCAAAGGTGCCAAGACACGTTCGAATAAAACGACGGATAAATATATCCTGCGTTCCCGTCACGCCAAGAAAAAGGGGCGTTAAGATATGGCTCGTTCTATATGGAAAGGCCCGTTTGTTGATGGCTATGTGCTTAAAAAAGCCGAAGCCAGCCGCGAATCAGGCCGCAATGAAGTTATCAAAATCTGGTCGCGTCGCTCGACTATCCTGCCACAATTCGTGGGGCTTACTTTCGGCGTTTATAACGGCCGCAAGCACATCCCCGTGAATGTGTCAGAAGACATGATCGGCCAGAAGTTTGGTGAATATTCTCCTACGCGCACCTTTTATGGGCACGCCGCGGACAAAAAAGCGAAGCGGAGCTAGGTCATGGGACAAAAGAAAAACCCTCGCCGTTTGCCGGAAGGCTCGGTAATGGCCAAAACCAAAATGATGCGCACCTCCGGGATCAAGCTCAATTTGGTTGCCGCAATGATCCGCAACAAGCCGGTTGATAAAGCATTGACCGACCTGACGTTTTCGAAAAAACGTATTGCTGGTGATGTGAAGAAATGCCTGCAATCGGCGATTGCCAACGCAGAAAACAACCACGGCCTCGACGTTGACGAGCTTTATGTTGTTGAAGCCTTTGTTGGCAAAAACATCACCCTGAAGCGCGGGCGCCCTCGTGCGCGTGGCCGCTTTGGCAAGATCCTGAAGCCGTTTTCAGAGCTGACAATCATCGTGCGGGAAAAACAACCATCTGAGGAGCAAGCGTAATGGGACATAAGATTAACCCAATTGGCCTGCGGATGCAGATCAACCGCACATGGGAAAGCCGCTGGTATGCGGAAGGTAAAGAGTATGGCAAATTGCTGCACGAAGACCTTGCTATCCGTGGTTATGTGAAGAAAAACGCCGCCCAAGCCGGCATTAGCCGCGTGATCATCGAACGTCCGCACCGCAAGTGTCGCGTAACGATCCACGCTGCCCGCCCCGGTGTGATTATCGGCAAAAAAGGCGCTGATATTGAAGTGCTGCGCAAGAAGCTGGCGGCATTTACCGATAGCGAGCTGCACCTCAACATCGTTGAAGTGCGCAAGCCGGATATGGATGCAGCGCTTGTGGCTGAAAACATCGCGCAGCAGCTGGAGCGTCGGGTGTCTTTCCGCCGCGCCATGAAGCGCTCGGTGCAAAACTCGATGCGTATGGGTGCCCTTGGCATTCGTATCAACATCGCGGGCCGCCTTGGTGGTGCTGAAATCGCGCGGACCGAATGGTATGCCGAAGGCCGCGTGCCTCGCCACACCCTGCGGGCCGATATTGATTACGCCCACGCCGAAAGCCTCACCGCTTATGGCATCATTGGTATCAAGGTCTGGATATTCAAAGGCGAGATCATGGAACATGATCCAGCCGCCCGTGACCGCCGTTTGGCCGAAATGCAGCAAGGTGGAGGCCCGCGTCAGCAGCGCCGCTGATGACGTAGCCTCTCGTAAGGAGAATTTATTATGCTTTCACCAAAGCGCACACGATTTCGCAAGCAGTTCAAGGGCCGCATCCACGGCAATGCTAAAGGCGGAACAGACCTGAATTTCGGCACATACGGCCTTAAAGCTGTTGAGCCGGAGCGGGTATCCGCACGCCAGATCGAATCCGCGCGTCGCGCCATGACCCGCCACATGAAACGCCAAGGCCGTGTATGGATCCGCATCTTCCCTGATGTACCCGTAACCGCCAAGCCCATCGAGGTTCGGATGGGTAAGGGTAAAGGCTCTGTGGACCGTTGGGTTTGCAAAGTGAAGCCCGGCCGGATGATGTTCGAGATCGACGGGGTATCGGAAGAAGTTGCGAAAGAGGCCCTGCGCCTTGCCGCGATGAAACTGCCGGTAAAAACCCGCACGATTACGCGCGAAGACTGGTAGGCAGAGCATTTTGCGTTTCTTAAGAAAAGGCTTCTGACGTTCCGTAGAGGCAGTGATTGCGTAGCAATCGCGTTCGAAGGAATGTCAGCTTCCGTGTAAACGCAAAAAGCGAACTGGCCTTCGTTAAGAATTTGAAAACCCCCGGATGCAAGGCTGGGGGTTTTTGGTTGTATTTGGATCTTGCTAAGAACTTTGGTGCGCACTACCTTTGTGTTATTCTAGGAGAGCGTGAAGATATGTTGGCTGAGTACCTTTCGAGAGTTGCAAGAGAGTTCTCTAGAGAACGTATGAAGCCTTTCATAAGCTCTCCGTTTGGCGATTTTGTGCGGCACGATGTTGTTGTTGAAGCAAAAAAATGATCTCCTTTTGGCCATTTGAGCTAAAAGTTAAAGCCAGTGTGGGGCAAGGCGTTTGGGCAGCTGTGCCTTGGCTCGCGTTCTTTGATCCCCTAATTACTGAGACAGCAACCAAGGGTTTTTATGTTGTTATCCTGATAAATCCACAAGATGAAACAATCATTTTATCAATGAATCAAGGTACCACTGAGATATATAATGAATTCAAAACAAAAAGAGGAAAGAGCGTTTTGCGGCGTAGAGCTAAGGATATGTCAGATCGGATACCTGAATACATTCAGGGTTTTTCTGAAGATACAATTTCTCTAGGGTCAGACGCAGCACTTCCGGAGGGATATGTAGCGGGCCATTCTTTTGGCAAAACCTACAAGGCTGAAGAGTTAACTGAAGAGCAGCTGTCTAACGACATTTACAAAATGTTAGAAGCGTATGAAGTATTGGTGAATCGAGGTGGAACTACACCATCCGATGTAATGCATGAACAGGCAGAAAGCATGGATGTCGAGGAAACTCGAAAATATATTATTTCTCGTCGAATAGAGCGCTCCCCCAGTGTGCGGAAAAAAGTCCTTCAATCAAAAAGTCTCAAATGTGAATCCTGCGGCCTCGATCCCGAACTTGACTACGGTTATAGAGGTAAGCCTGAACATACACCGTTAGATGTGCATCATGCGGTACCATTAAGGGGGTTGTCTGAGGGGGAAACTCGTCGCTACAGAATTCCAGACGATTTTCTAATCTTGTGCCCATCGTGCCATCGCGTAATTCATAAGCAAGACGATCCATCAGACCTCGGAAAACTAAAATCAAGCCTAAGATTTAAGATAGCTAGAGAGGTTGGGATAGACCAATACTAAGGATACAAATCCACACCCCAACATCCCCCCTTGCCAACCCCCCGAATCGCGCCTATAGAAGCAGCTTCGAAACCTGACTCCACTGGAATCGGGGTGACCGTTATGGGGCCCTCCAGTGATGTTGCTAAAGGAACACAATTATGAATGCCGCTGATTTGCGGGCGAAAACGCCCGAAGAGCTTAAATCCGAGCTTGAAACGTTGAAGAAAGAGAGCTTCAACCTGCGTTTTCAGGGGGCCACTGGCCAGCTGGAAAACACATCGCGTATGCGCACGGTTCGCCGCTCCGCTGCCCGCGTTAAGACGATTTTGAACGAAAAGGCCGCG
>JAKIUB010000008.1 GCA_021647745.1 Paracoccaceae bacterium
CCGGTCAGCCACCGGCGATGTATCAGCCCTGAGCATATGCAACCCCGGCCCGTAAGCCACCACCTGAATTTCTACCGTATCCCCGATGCTTTCAAAATAGTTGGTGACGTTTTGCACATTATTCAGCAGGCCTTGTTGCATGGATCATACCTTGTCTGATATCAACGTTATCTGTTCGCTTCAGGATGCTGCAAATGCCCCATAAATTCAATGCCAATCGTCATGAGAAGATCCCCAAGCAAAAGCACCGGGTGACCAACTGGGCTGATTACAACGAGGGCCTGCGGCAGCGCGGTGATCTGACGGTCTGGATCAGTGAAGACGCGCTCGCCTTGTGGGCGGCTCCACGCAGAGCGACGCGGGGCGGTCAGCCACGCTATTCAGATCTGGCGATTAAACTATGCCTGACGTTGGGTTTGGTTTTCAAACAGGCGTTGCGCCAAACACAAGGCTTGATGCGCTCCATTGCGAGGTTGCTAAATGTTGAGATCACAGTGCCGGATTTTTCTACCCTATCGCGCCGGGGCAACGGCCTGATATTGCAAAAAAGGCCACCGGTCGGCAGGAAAGCCGCAATTCATTTGACCGTGGATAGTACTGGCTTGAAGATCTTTGGCGAGGGGGAGTGGCTTGAGGAGAAGCATAAAAACAAGGTAAAACGCAAGTCGTGGCGTAAGCTGCACCTCGGCCTTGATCTTCTCAGTGGCGAGATCGTTTGCTCCGATTTGACCGCGGATGACGTCGGCGATCCGACAGCCCTTCCAGACCTGTTGGATCAAATCGACGGCCCAGTTGCCCTATTTCTAGCGCCCTCTCATGGATTGCTCTGCAATCCACTGTCGGGTAATAGACGGCGCTTACGATGGCAGTCCAACAGGCGATCTTCTTGCCGAACGCTTCGGGTCGATGATCGCGGTCACGGTCCCGCCTCCCGAGAGCGCTATCCTGAGCCCAGACGCAGCCTGGAACCCGACCGCTCGCGACTGCCATATTGCCGACATACAATCACACGGGCGCATGGCCTGGCAGAAGGCCTCTGGCTGGCTACAATCAGCGAAGCCGCATCGAGACACAAATGGGTCGCTGGAAGACTGTTGTCGGACCCAAGCTAAAGGCGCCGCTCTTCGAGAACCAGAAAACTGAGGCCAGGATTGGCGTCCGCATACTCAACCGGATGACCAAACTTGGCCGCCCCAATTTTGAACGCACCGCCTGAAATCCGTCTCGGGTAGGGCGCGTTACGGCCTAATCTTGATCCATGCAACAAGGTCCCTTTAAAGGGCGTTTTGCTTGAGGTTTTGACGTCCATAAACCGGCCTGTCTTGGTATCACGCTTAACGTAATTCCCTGAAGGTGTTTTGGTTTGTGAGCGGGCGCGCACCGCGCCAAAGCGCCGCCCGTCTCCGGTTGGCGGGTTAACCCTTTTTCAGCACCCGCCGCCCAAGCAGCTCGGCGATTTGCACCGCGTTTAGTGCCGCGCCCTTGCGCAGGTTGTCAGACACGCACCACAGGTTCAGGCCGTTTTCAACGGTGGTATCCTGACGGATGCGGCTGATAAAGGTGGCGTATTCGCCCACACATTCAACGGGGGTGGTATAGCCGCCATCCTCGCGCTTATCGACCACCAGAATGCCGGGAGCTTCGCGCAAGATATCCCGCGCTTCGTCTTCGTCGAGGAACTCCTCGAACTCGATATTGACCGCCTCGGAGTGGCCCACAAAAACCGGCACCCGCACGCAGGTGGCCGTTACCTTGATTGCCGGATCCATGATCTTTTTGGTCTCGGCAACCATTTTCCATTCTTCTTTTGTATCGCCGCTATCCATAAAAACATCGATATGCGGGATCACATTAAAGGCGATCTGCTTGGTAAAAATCTTGGCCGCGCGCTCTTGGCCCGGCACATACATGCCCTTGGTTTGCATCCAAAGCTCGTCCATCGCATCTTTGCCGCCGCCTGAAACCGACTGATAGGTGCTCACAACCACGCGCTTGATGGTGGCGCGATCGTGCAACGGCTTCAGCGCCACCACCATTTGCGCGGTGGAGCAATTTGGGTTGGCAATGATGTTTTTGTTTTTATACATCCCGATATCGTCAGGGTTCACCTCTGGCACGATCAGCGGGATATCGGGGTGATAGCGATAGAGCGAGGAATTATCGATCACCACACAGCCCGCCTTGGCCGCGATCGGCGCGTATTTAGAGGTGGCTTTCGAGCCGATGGCAAACAGCGCCATATCCCAGCCGGTGAAATCAAAGGTATCCAGATCGTCGGTCTTCAGGGTGCGCTCGCCAAATGAAACCTCGGTGCCCAGTGAGCGACGGCTGGCCAGCACGGCTATTTCCTCAATCGGAAATTCCCGCTCATCAAGGATATTCAGCATTTCACGGCCCACATTTCCGGTGGCCCCCACAACAACAATTCGGTAACCCATGTGATCTCTCCAATTCGGGGTCAAGCAAAGGGTGCTTAGCCTTTTGGAGGTGAAAATAAAAGCCTGAACTTGTGCGCGATTATATCACGCCGCTTCATGTGCCGCAAAATGTTGCCAAAACCCGCTCATCATCATTGGGCGGGTTTTCGAATATAGCATTTTCGGGTTGCGGCTCAAAAGGGCGGGACAGCACGGCAAGTAGCTGTTCAAACGGGGCAAAATCGCCGTGAGTGGCCGCTGCAAGTGCTGCCTCCACCCGGTGGTTGCGCGGGATGAACACCGGGTTTACAGCCTTCATTTTTTCCAGTGCTTCCGGGGTGGTTTGCCGCTGCCAATCTATCAGCCATTTTGTGGCGGTGACGGGGTTTTCAAACAGCTCATCAATCGGCAAACCATAAGATATCCGCCTGAAAAACAGGGTGAAATCCACCCCCTCATCCGCCATCATTTTCAGGGTTTTGACAATAAAATCAGGCTCAACGCGTGCCAGCCCAAGTTTGGCGCTAAAAATGCGGGTAAACTCTGTCGCATACAGATCATCAAACCGGCTTAGACTGGCTTCCAGCTTTTCCACCTCGCCCACCAGCGGCACCAGTGTTTGCGCCAGTTGTGCAAGGTTCCATTGCGCTATTTTCGGCTGGTTAACATAGGCATAGCGGCCTTGGCGGTCGATAGAGCTAAACACGGTTTCGGGGTGGTAGGTGTCCATAAAGGCGCAGGGGCCGTAATCGATGGTTTCCCCCGCGATTGACACATTATCGGTGTTCATCACCCCGTGGATAAAGCCCAGCCCCATCCACTTGGCAATGAGCTTGGCTTGGGCTGCAATCACCGCATCCAGCAGCCCGAGCGCCCCCTCAGCCTCGGGGTAATGGCGCGCGCGGGCGTATTCCGCGAGGGCTTCAAGCGCTGCCTTATCCTGCCGCGCATAGTGGAACTGGAAGCTGCCAACCCGCAGATGGCTTCGCGCAACCCGCGCCAGCACCGCCCCCGGCAGCGGCGTTTCCCGCTGCACCGGCTCGCCCGTGGTCACCGCTGCTAGCGCCCGCGTGGTGGGCACCCCGAGCGCATGCATCGCCTCGCTCACGAGGTATTCCCGCAGCACCGGCCCAATCGCCGCGCGCCCATCGCCCCCGCGTGAAAAATACGTGCGGCCTGCGCCCTTGAGCTGGATATCGCGGCGGATGCCATCTGGCCCAACCACCTCCCCCAAAAGCACCGCGCGGCCATCGCCCAACTGCGGCACAAAGTTGCCGAATTGATGCCCTGCATAGGCCGCCGCCAGCGGAGTTGCGCCATCAGGCACCATATTGCCCGCCAGCACCTCTAGCGGAAAATCGCTTTCATCCAGTCCGATCTCGCGCGCCAGATCGTGGTTGAACTTTACCAGAGCTGGTGCGGCCACCGGCACCGGGTTTTGGCACATATAAAAAGATGTGGGTAAATTGACAAAGCTGTTATCAAAAGGTGTCGGCATTTGAAGCCTCGTGTTTGTGGGCGCAAGGTTGCGCGCAGGAGGCTTTCATGAAAGCATTTATCGCCCTGATTACAACTCTTTTTGGGGGGTGGCCATGACTGGCGATGTCGAAATCGTAAATGTAGAGGCCAGCCCGTGGCGGTTTGACGTGACGTTGCGCCGCCTCGATACCGGCCGGGACCACTATGCCGATGGCTGGACAGCAAAACCCTATGCCTTTTATCTACCTTAGGGCGGGGTTTTACGCCACCAATAGAAATGGCCGCCGGATTTCTCCGCGGCCACCCCAAGCTTGTGATAGCGATTTAACGCTTAGTCGTTCAGCGACAGTTCTGATGCGGCTTCGCGGCCATTGCGGCCCTCTTCCAGTTCATATGTCACTTTTTGGTTGTCTTGCAAACCTTGCAGGCCTGCGCGCTCAACAGCAGAAATGTGAACAAACACATCTTTGCCACCATCGTCAGGGGCAATGAAGCCATAACCTTTGGTTCCGTTAAACCATTTGACGGTGCCAGTTGCCATCCGCCTTCTCCTTAAATTGTGTGCCACCCACATTATGCGGTGGCCCCGGTGCAGAAATTGGTCTTCAATCTTGTTGCCGGCAGTCTGCATTAAGGCGTCAGCGGAACTGTGAAAGACTTTACTCACGCCCCGTTTTCACTCAACCCTTGATGAAAATCAAGGTTTTTGCGGCATTTCTCTGTCTTTTTGTCGATATATAGGGCATATTTGGCGAAAATTTCAGCTAATCTTCAGGTTGGCGCCGGTATTTACGCGAATCATTGGGAATTGAATATGTACATTTACGGGTTGAAAAATTGCGATGTGGTACGCAAAGCCCGCAAAGCATTGCCACAGGCGACGATGCATGATGTGCGAGATTCGCCCTTAAGCCGCGAAAAGCTGCTAGCTTTTTTGGCGGCATTTCCCGATACGCTGGTTAACAAGCGCTCAACCGCATGGCGAAACCTCTCTGAAGAAGAGCGCGCGTCGGACCCTGTATTGCTGTTGCAGGCCCATCCGGCACTGATGAAACGCCCGCTTATCGAGGCGGATGGCAAGCTGTATCTGGGCTGGACAAAAGAAAATGAAGCCGCGCTCGAACAGAAGTGATTATCTTTGGCTGAGCGTGCGCGAGACAGCATCTTTCCAGCCAGCATATTTCTCTTCGCGCCAGTCCGGGCTTTGCTTGGGGCTAAAGCGCCGCTCTAGCGCCCAGTTTTCAGCAAAGCCCTGAAGGTCAGGGTATATCCCTGCTTGCATGCCTGCCAGCCACGCGGCACCCAGCGCAGTAGATTCGGCCATTTCAGGCCGATCGACCGGTGCGCCAAGAATATCGGCCAGCATTTGCATTGCCCAACTATTGGCGCTCATCCCTCCGTCTACCCGCAGCACTGTTTTGCCATTATCCTGCCAGTCGCCCCGCATAGCTTCGACAAGGTCGCGCGTCTGGTAAGCTACACTTTCAAGCGCGGCCTTGGCAAATTCGGCAGGGCCGGAAGCGCGAGTCAGGCCAAAGATGGCCCCCCGGCATTCTGCATCCCAGTAAGGGGCGCCAAGGCCGGTGAAGGCCGGCACAAGATAAAGCTGCTGGCTTGGGTCGGCTTCTGCGGCGAGGCGTTCCGAGTCTGCTGCGTTCTGGAGTATCCCCAGCCCGTCTCGCAGCCATTGCACCACCGCGCCGGCAATGAATATAGAGCCTTCAAGCGCATAGACCGGCTTGCCCCCCAGCTGATAGGCAATGGTTGTCAGCAGGCGGTTGGACGAGCTTACCGGTGTTGTTCCGGTGTTGAGCAGGGCAAAGCAGCCGGTGCCGTAGGTCGATTTCATCATTCCGGGCGAAAAGCAGGCCTGCCCGATGGTTGCGGCTTGCTGATCTCCGGCGACACCCAAAATAGGGGCATCAAACTCCTCGGCATGGCCAAAATCGGCGGCGCAATCCAGCACTTCGGGCAGGAGCGCCATCGGCACATCAAGGCGGCCGCAAATATCTGCATCCCATGTGCCGGTATGGATATTATATAGCATGGTGCGGGCGGCGTTTGTTGCATCTGTGCGGTGGGATTTTCCATTGGTGAGCTTCCAGATCAAAAAGGTGTCAACCGTGCCAAAACACAACTCTCCCGCCTCGGCCCGCGTGCGTGCGCCTTTCACATGGTCAAGGATCCAGCCGATTTTGGTAGCCGAAAAGTATGGGTCCAGCCGCAGGCCGGTTTTGGCGGTAATGGTTGGCTCAAACCCGTCTTCGCGCAGCTTTTTGCAGGCGGGTTCCGTACGTCTGTCTTGCCAGACGATAGCATTATAAACCGGTTCACCTGTCTGCCGATCCCAGATAATCGTGGTTTCGCGCTGGTTGGTAATGCCGATGCCGGCAAGCTCGCCGGGTTTCACTCCGGCCTTGGCAAGTGCTGTGCGGGCGCTATCAAGGCTGGTGCGCCAGATATCCGCCGGATCATGCTCCACCCAGCCCGAGGCCGGAAAATGCTGGGCAAACTCGGCGGCGGATCTAGCCACCGGCTGCATGTTTTTATCAAAAACTATCCCCCTGCTTGAGGTGGTGCCTTGGTCTATGGCCAGAATATAGGGCATTTATTACTCGCTTTCAAAATCCGGTGCCTGTGTATGCAGTGACTATTTTACCACCCCGCGCGGCAAGGCAAAACAGTATTCTTGCACCGAATTCTTGCACCGAATAAAAAAACTAAGGACAGGTTAGCCCTTGGTGTCGTGCGCGGGCTGGATCATTCTTCCGGCCTGTTGCCCCGCTCAGCTTCTAGGGTCGTCAATGAGCGGTGTTGGCTTAGCGAGTGATTTTAGGTCGTCCGGTTTGGTGATTTCAACATTCAACCCGGTAATGACTACCCCGTAGGGGCGAAGGGCCTTGATGGCGCGCGAAAGGTTTTCCGGGGTCATGCCCAATATCGAAGCTAGGCGGCGCTTTTCGACTGTCAGGGTAAAGCGGGTATCGCCCCCAAGCTTTTTTTGCCACTTCAGCAGATAATTCGCCAGCCGCTCCAGCGATGTGCGCAGCTTTAGCCCCTTCACGCATTTGATCACCCCGCGATAGCAAAAGGCCAGCTCGCGCACCACGGCGCGGGCAAAGGCGTGGTCTTTTGCAAATACCCGGCGCACATCTTCAGCGGGCAGCATGATCACCTTGGATTTTTCAAGCGTGCGCGCCGACATCAGGTTGGGTGCCTCGCGAATGACTGCCGCCAGAATAAAGGTCGACCCCTCGCGCAGTACGGTCATCGTGGTTTCACTATCATTCCATCCGGCCACCAGCTCCACGGTGCCGTCAACCACGATATAAAGAAAATCCGAGCCGTCCCCCTCGACCAACAACTCCACCATCGGTGGAAAGCTTTGCACATAAGCCCCGCGCACCAGCTCCTCAAAGCTGTCATCCGCCATGTCGTGAAACAAAGGCAGAGATCGAATCATCGGGGTGTCACTGTCGCGCATCGGGGGCTTCCTTTTTTCGTTTGACATATATCAATGACGAGCAGTGCAAATGTCAAGACTCTGTCTGCCACATGTAGCGCGCCTAACATACAATACCCTTGGACCCACATAACTAATTTCGCTAAGCCATTTATATTAAACACTTTTTAGCATTGCTTGATGTAGATCAACTCATTCCCTGCCCGCATGTTGTTTTCATCACCCTAATTACAAGCACGGCTTAAGTCGGCCGCAAAAAAATGGCCTCGGATAAATAAAAGGGACACGGCTATGGATATTCAAAACAAAACCACAAGACTATGGGGAAATTTCTTCAAGGTAAACATGGTGCAGATCAGAACATTCCACATGACGTGGTTTGCTTTCTTTACCGCGTTTTTTGCTTGGTTCGGTATTGCGCCCTTGATGATCGTTGTGCGCGAGGATTTGCAACTGACCAAAGATCAGGTCGGCTGGACAATTATCGCCGGGGTGGCGGCAACCATTTTTGCCCGTTTTTTGGTTGGCTGGATGTGTGACCGGTTCGGCCCGAGACTAACCTATACCTGGTTGTTGACGTTAAGCGCTTTTCCTGTGGCAGGTATCGCATTTGCCGACAGTTTTGAAAGCTTTCTGTTTTTTCGTCTGTTGATTAGCCTGATCGGCGGCAGTTTTGTTATTACCCAGTATCACACTACTATGATGTTTGCCCCCAACGTGATTGGCACGGCCAACGCAACCAGTGCGGGCTGGGGCAATCTTGGTGGCGGGGTTACCCAGCTTGCGATGCCGCTGCTCTTTTCCGGCTTTATTGTTGTTTTCGGCTTTACCGACGGTCAAGCTTGGCGTGCCTCCATGGTGTTTGTCGGTGCTGTCGTCTTTTTGGTCGGTATTTTGTATTATTTCATGACGCAAGATGCGCCGGACGGCAATTTCAAGGATTTGCGTGCCCGGGGTGAAATGCCTGCAACCAAAGAGGTTTCGGGGCAGTACTGGCTTGCCATGCGCGATTACCGGGTCTGGATTTTGTTTTTGATCTATGCGGTATGCTTTGGCATAGAAATTGCCACAAACTCGGTGCTGGCACTGTATTTCTTTGACTATTTCCAGGTGGATCTGATTACGGCCGGCGCTATTGCCGCCTCGTTTGGGCTGATGAATATTTTTGCCCGTACATTGGGCGGAATATTCGGTGATAATTTCGGCGCGATCTGGGGCTTGAAGGGCCGCACATTCTGGCTGTTCGTTGTGATCTTGCTGGAAGGTTTGGCACTGATGTTGTTTAGCCGTATGAATGTGCTGTTTCTGGCCATTCCGATGTTGATCCTGTTTTCACTTTTTGTGCAAATGGCTGAAGGCGCGACCTATTCGGTGGTTCCATTTGTCAACAAAAAGGCGCTGGGCGCGGTGGTTGGGGTTGTCGGGGCGGGCGGTAATGCCGGTGCTGTTGCAGTGGCGTTTTTGTTCAAAGGCGACATCTTGTGGAACGACGTTTTCCTGATTGTTGGTGCGGTGGTTACCGTGGCTTCGGTTCTGGCGCTGTTCATCCGGTTCTCACCCGAGCAGGAAGCCGAAGAGAAAGCCTTGTTTGAAAAATCCAATCTTGAATTGCTTGAAATCCGTGCGACCCGCGCCAATGAGGAACTGGCCCGCTCGGCTAAGGTGATCTCGGATTACAACAAGAAAAACGGCACCAATCTATAAAAAAATGACGGGCCAACAATGGCCCGCCCAACCCCTGATAAGGAGAAAACCCTTGGGAAAAGATCTAAGAAACTGGAAACCGGATGATGAGGCCTTTTGGCAATCCACCGGTAAATCCATCGCCACCCGTAATCTGTGGATTTCGATCCCCTCCCTGCTCTGCGGCTTTGCCGTCTGGTTGTTTTGGGGCATCATCACAGTGCAAATGCTTAACCTCGGTTATGATTTTGCAAAATCAGAACTGTTTACGCTGATGGCGATTGCCGGCCTGTCCGGCGCAACGCTGCGTATTCCATCGACTTTTTTCATCCGCATTGCTGGCGGCCGAAACACCATTTTCTGGATGACCACACTTTTGATGCTGCCGGCAGCCGGCACGGGTCTGGCGCTGCAAAGCACGGATACACCGCTTTGGACCTTCCAGATTTTGGCACTGCTTTCCGGTATCGGTGGCGGTATCTTCTCGGCTTCGATGTCTAACATCAGCTTTTTCTACCCGAAAAAGATTCAGGGGTATTCGCTGGGTATGAATGCGGGTCTGGGCAACTTTGGTGTGACCACCATGCAGGTTGTTATTCCGGCAGTTATGACGGTTGCGATGTTTGGCGGTGTTGGCCGTGAGCTGTTGAATGCTTCGGGCACCCTGATCGGAAAAATTCCGGCAGGCACGGAAACCTTCATCTTCAACGCCGGTTTTGTGTGGCTGATCCCGCTGATTCCGCTGGCATTTTTTACCTGGTTTGGCATGAATAACATTCGTGACGAACATGTATCGCCAGACATTCCAAACCCGATTATGGCCTTTGCGACAATTACCGGCATGTTGATGATCGGCCTTGTTGCTGCGGTATTTGGCCTTTGGCTGATGCTGCCAGAAACCGTTGGCGGCTCCGGCTTTAATGTCAGTAAATGGTTGGTGCTGCCAATTGTTATCGCCATGACTGTGTTTATGCTTAAAATGATCCCGGGCGCGGTTGGCCAAAACCTGACCCGCCAATACAAGATCTTTGGCAACAAACACACATGGGCAATGACGCTGATTTATACCATGACCTTTGGTTCCTTCATCGGTTATGCGGCAGCGTTTGGTCTGGTGATCAAGGTTGTGTTTGGCTTCCAGCATATCGAAGTTGACGGTGTCATGACCCATAACATCGCCAACCCGGACGGGCCTTCGGCGCTTATGTATGCATGGATGGGACCATTTATCGGTGCTTTGATCCGGCCAGTAGGCGGCATGATTGCCGATAAACTGGGCGGCGCGCGGGTAACACAGTGGATCTCGATCGTGATGGTTTTGGCAGCGCTTGGCGTGGCTTATTATCTGAAGCTGGCGTATGTTTCGGCAACCCCGCAGGACTATTTCGTGCCCTTCATGATCCTGTTCCTGATCCTGTTTGCCATGACCGGCATCGGCAACGGCTCAACCTTCCGCACCATTGCGGTGGTATTCAACAAAGAGCAAGCTGGCCCGGTTCTGGGTTGGACAGCCGCGATCGGCGCTTATGGTGCCTTCCTGATCCCCAAAGTGTTTGGTGAGCAGATCAAGGCAACCACGCCAGAATACGCCCTATACGGTTTCGCGGTGTTTTACATCGTTTGTATCGCCGTCAACTGGTGGTTCTACTTGCGTCCCAACGCCTATGTGAAAAACCCCTGATATATCCCTGCCCCGGTCAAGCGCCGGGGCAGGCTCCCCCTAAATTTTCTGAGGAGAAAACCAAAATGAGCCACTTGCTCGACCGCCTGAACTTTTTCCAATCCAAACGCCTGGATACCTTTTCCAACGGCCATGGTGAAACCACCCGCGAGAACCGCGACTGGGAAGACGTGTATCGTGACCGCTGGCGCCACGACAAGGTTGTGCGCTCCACCCACGGGGTAAATTGCACCGGGTCGTGCAGCTGGAAGATTTATGTGAAATCCGGTATCGTCACCTGGGAAACCCAGCAAACCGACTACCCCCGCACCCGCCCTGACATGCCCAACCACGAGCCACGCGGCTGCCAGCGTGGCGCGAGCTATTCATGGTATCTTTATTCCGCCAACCGCGTGAAAAACCCGCTGATCCGTGGCACCATGCTAAAGGCTTACCGCAAGTTGCGCGCCACCATGAACGCCACGGCGGCATGGAAAGCCCTGCAAGAAGATAAAGTCGCCCGCGATGCCTATACCAAAACCCGTGGCAAAGGCGGCTTTGTGCGCGCCACATGGGACGAGGCCAACGAGATCATCGCCGCTGCCAATGCCTACACCGCCAAAACTTACGGCCCTGATCGCGTGTTCGGCTTTTCGCCGATCCCGGCGATGTCGATGGTTTCCTACGCCGCTGGCTCGCGCTATCTCAGCCTGATGGGCGGCACCTGTATGAGCTTTTATGACTGGTATTGCGATCTGCCGCCAGCCAGCCCGATGACATGGGGCGAGCAAACCGATGTGCCCGAAAGTGCCGACTGGTATAACGCTGGCTACCTGCTGATTTGGGGTTCCAACGTGCCGCAAACCCGCACGCCGGATGCGCATTTTTATACCGAAGTGCGCTACAAAGGCACCAAATCCGCCGTTATCAGCCCCGATTATTCCGAGGCCGCCAAATTTGGCGATATCTGGCTGGCCCCCAAAGCCGGCACGGACTCGGCACTTGCCATGGCCATGGGCCATGTGATCCTGCGCGAGTTTCATCTTGACCGCCAAGCGCCCTATTTCGAGGATTATACCCGCAAATATTCTGACTTCCCGATGCTGGTGCGCCTGGAAGAAAAAGACGGCAAGCTTATTCCGGGGCGGTTCCTTCGCGCCGATGATCTGGCTGGCAAGCTGGGCCAGAAAAACAACCCCGAGTGGAAGACTGTGGCTTGGGATAGCAAGGCAAATGCGCTGTGCTCGCCCAATGGCACCATCGGTTATCGCTGGGGCGAGGATGGCGAGTGGAACCTTGAAGAACGCGCCAAGAGCAAGGATGTGGAGCTAAAACTCAGCTTCATTCAGGAAGAGGACCGCGATGATGTGATGGGGGTTGATTTCCCGTATTTCGGCGGCCAAGCCACCGAAAATTTCGTTAAATGCGAGCACCCCGATGTGATGACCAAAAACGTGCCGGTCAAGCGCATCAAATCCGGCAAAAAGGAAATCCTTGTTGCCACGGTGTTTGATCTGTTCTGCGCCAATTACGGCCTTGATCGCGGCCTCGGCGGTGACTGGGTGGCGGATGATTACAGCAAAGACATCCCCTATACACCGGCATGGGCCGAAAAAATCACCGGCGTTCCGGCGGATAAAATCGAGGTGGTGGCGCGTGAATTTGCGCTCAATGCCGAGAAAACCGAGGGCCGCTCGATGGTCATTCTCGGGGCGGGTCTGAACCACTGGTATCACATGGATATGAACTATCGCGGCATTATCAACATGCTGGTGATGTGTGGCTGTGTTGGCAAATCCGGCGGTGGCTGGGCGCATTATGTGGGCCAAGAAAAACTCCGCCCGCAAACCGGCTGGCAGCCGCTGGCCTTCGCGCTGGATTGGGCGCGCCCGCCGCGCCACATGAACAGCACTTCGGCGTGGTATGCCCATACCGACCAGTGGCGCTACGAGCAACTGGATGTAAACGAGATCCTCTCGCCGACCGCGCCCGAGGGCGACTGGGATGCGAGCCTGATTGACTATAACATCCGCGCCGAGCGCATGGGCTGGTTGCCTTCAGCCCCGCAGCTCAAAACCAACCCGCTTGAGGTTGGCAAGGCCGCCAAGGCCGCTGGCAAATCGGCGGCGGAATATGTGGCCGAGCAGCTGGTTTCAGGCGAGCTTGAGATGAGCTGTGAGGACCCGGATGATGAGGCCAACTGGCCGCGCAACCTGTTTGTGTGGCGCTCCAACCTGCTCGGTGCTTCGGGCAAGGGCCATGAATATTTCATCAAGCACCTGCTTGGCACCGATAACGGGGTGATGGGCAAAAACCTTGGGGAAGAAGGTGGCCGGATGCCCAAAGAGGTGAAATGGCACGAGGAGGCGCCGGAGGGTAAGCTTGACCTGTTGGTCACGATTGATTTTCGGATGTCGACCACCGCCGTTTACTCCGACATCGTGCTGCCAACCGCAAGCTGGTATGAAAAGGATGACATGAACACCAGCGACATGCACCCTTTCATCCACCCGCTGCAAGCGGCCGTGGACCCGGCTTATGAAAGCCGCTCGGATTGGGAGATTTTCAAGGGCCTAGCCAAAAAGCTAAGCGAAGTTGCCCCTGAAATCTTGGGGGTTGAAACCGACGTGGTGCAACTGCCATTGCTGCACGATACCCCGATGGAGCTGGCCCAAGACAATGTGAAAGACTGGAAGAAGGGCGAGTGTGAGCTTATTCCCGGCAAAACCGCGCCGAACTACATTGCGGTCGAGCGGGATTATTCGCAGATTTATGCAAAATTCACCTCGGTTGGTCCGCTTTTGGATAAGCTCGGCAATGGTGGCAAAGGCATTAACTGGAACACCAATATCGAGGTGCAGCACCTGCGCGACCTCAACGGGGTGGTGCTGGAAGAGGGCGTCTCGAAAGGCATGCCCAAGCTCAACACCGCAATAGATGCCTGCGAGATGATCCTGATGTTGGCGCCGGAAACCAATGGTGAAGTGGCGGTGAAAGCATGGCACGAGCTTGAAAAAGCCACGGGCCGCGAGCATGCGCACTTGGCCCTCCCGAAAGAGGACGAGAAAATCCGCTTTAGGGATATTGCCGCCCAGCCGCGCAAGATCATCAGCTCTCCCACATGGTCGGGTATTGAAAGCGAGCATGTGAGCTATAATGCGGGCTATACCAACGTGCATGAGCTGATCCCGTGGCGCACGCTCACCGGCCGCCAGCAGCTTTACCAAGACCATTTGTGGATGCTGGCCTTTGGCGAGGGCTTCTGCACCTACCGCCCGCCGGTGGATCTTAAAACCATCGAGGGGGATTTCAACACCGAGGGCGATAGCCCGCATGTGGTGCTGAACTTCATCACCCCGCACCAGAAATGGGGCATCCACTCCACCTATTCCGACAACCTGCACATGCTGACGCTCAATCGCGGCGGGCCGGTGGTCTGGGTATCGGAGATTGATGCGGCAACTGCCGGGCTGGAGGATAACGACTGGGTCGAGGTCTATAACGCCAACGGCGCGCTAACCGCGCGGGTGGTGGTAAGCCAGCGCATGAAGCAGGGCACCATCTATATGTATCACGCCCAAGAAAAGATCGTGAATACCCCCGGCTCGGAGAAAACCGGCTTTAGAGGCGGGATCCACAATTCGGTCACCCGCGCCACGGTGAAGCCAACCCACATGATCGGCGGCTACGCCCAGCAATCCTACGGGTTCAATTACTACGGCACGGTTGGCTCCAACCGCGACGAATTTGTGATTGTCCGCAAAATGAACAAAATCGACTGGCTCGATACGCCGCTTAGCAATACGGAGGCAGCTCAATGAAGATCCGCGCACAAATAGGCATGGTGTTGAACCTTGATAAATGTATCGGGTGCCACACCTGCTCGGTCACCTGCAAAAACGTCTGGACCTCGCGCGAGGGCGTTGAATACGCATGGTTTAACAACGTAGAAACCAAGCCCGGCATTGGCTACCCGAAAGACTGGGAAAACCAGGCCAAATGGAATGGCGGCTGGGAGCGCACCAAAAAAGGCACGCTCCAGCCCAAACAGGGCGGCAAATGGCGGGTATTGGCGAAGATTTTCGGCAACCCTGACCTGCCCGAGATCGACGACTATTACGAGCCGTTCGATTTTGACTATGACCACCTGAAATCGGCCCCTGATATGCCGGCTTTCCCTACGGCGCGCCCACGCTCCAAGATCACCGGCCTGCGGATGGAGAAGATCGTTGGCGGCCCGAACTGGGAGGAAATTCTTGGCGGCGAATTTGAAAAACGCTCCAAGGATTACAACTTTGAAGGCATACAAAAGGAGATTTACGGGGAATACGAGAATACATTCATGATGTATCTGCCCCGGCTTTGCGAGCATTGCCTTAATCCGGCTTGTGTATCGGTCTGCCCCTCGGGCGCGATCTATAAGCGCGAGGAAGACGGCATTGTGCTGATCGACCAGGAGAAGTGTCGCGGCTGGCGCATGTGTGTATCCGGCTGCCCCTACAAGAAGGTTTATTACAACTGGGAGAGTGGAAAATCGGAAAAATGCACCTTTTGCTACCCGCGCATTGAAAGCGGCTTGCCAACGGTTTGTTCCGAAACCTGCGTGGGGCGGATCCGCTACTTGGGCGTGATGCTTTATGATGCCGACCGGATCGAAGAAATGGCGAATATGCCCGATGAAAAGGATCTGTATCAGGCCCAGCTTGATATGTTCCTTGACCCGAATGATCCGGCTGTGGCCGCGCAAGCGCTCGCTGACGGTGTGCCGCAGGACTGGATCGAATCTGCCAAAAACTCGCCGGTTTACAAAATGGCGATGGATTGGAAGATCGCCTTCCCGCTGCACCCGGAGTATCGCACGCTACCGATGGTCTGGTATATCCCGCCGCTTTCGCCGATCCAGAACGCAGCCGAGGCCGGTGCCATTGGCATTGACCGCGACATGCCGGATGTGAAAAGCCTGCGAATACCAGTTCGCTACCTCGCCAATATGCTGACAGCAGGCGATGAAGCTCCGGTAGTAACCGCGCTTGAGCGTATGCTGGCCATGCGCGCCTATATGCGGAGCAAAACCGTGGACGGGGTGATCGACGAGGGCATCGCCGAACGGGTTGGCATGACCGCCGAGCTGATCGAGGATATGTATCACATCATGGCCATCGCCAACTACGAGGACCGCTTTGTGGTGCCCACCGCGCACCGAGAAATGGACGAGCCAGCCGAGGATATTAAAGGTGGCTGTGGCTTTACCGATGGGAATGGCTGCTCGACCGGCATTTCCAAAGGCTCGATGTTTGGCGGCAACAAGCCCAATAAAGGCTTCACGGTGCCGCCAATGCCTATCGCAGCAAAGGAGGTTTCATAATGCATATGCCCCTGAAAGCCATATCGGCCCTGCTCAGCTACCCAACGCTGGAAATGCAGACCGCCGGCCCCGAGCTGAAGGCCGCTTTGCGCCAAGGTGATCTGCTGCCCAGCAAAACCATCAGCGCGCTTGACGCGCTGATAGATACCCTGACCAGCAGCGATATTTATGATCTGCAAGAAACCTATGTGGCGCTGTTTGATCGCTCGCGCACCCTCAGCCTCAACCTGTTTGAGCATGTGCATGGCGAAAGCCGCGATCGTGGTGGTGCGATGGTTGACTTGGTGGAAAACTACCGCGCGGCGGGGTTTGACCCGTCCAGCACCGAGCTGCCCGACCATCTGCCGGTGCTGATCGAGTTTCTCGCCATGCGCCCCATCGAGGAGGCCCGCGAGGTGCTTGCCGATGCGGCGCATATTATGGAAGGGCTTCAGGTGCGCCTGAACCGCCGCGAAAGCGGCTATGCGCCGGTCTTTGCAGCCTTGGTGCATATTTCGGCCAGCAAGCCTGACAAGGCCGCACTGGCCGAGTTGCTCGCGATCAAGGATGACGACCCCGACGATCTCGAAGCCCTCGACGAGGTTTGGGAAGAAAGCGAGGTCACCTTCGCGCCTGATCCCAACGCCGGCTGCCCACAGGTGCGCGATATGCTCGCCGGAATGGACACCCCCCGTAACCAACCGCAGCAACCGCCCAGTGCGGCAAACCAAGGAGCAGAATCATGAACGAATTTCTGTTTGGAACCTTCCCCTATATTGCGCTTACTGTGCTGCTCGTCGGCTCCATCGCCCGCTATGAGCGCGACCCTTACACCTGGAAATCCTCCTCCAGCCAGCTTTTGAGGCGCAAGCAGCTTATCATTGGCTCGGTGTTGTTTCATGTCGGGGTGCTGGTGATCTTCTTTGGCCACCTGATCGGGCTGCTGACCCCGCTGAGCATTTTCCATTTTTTCGGAATCAGCGACGGGTTCAAGCAAACCTTGGCGGTGGTTGCTGGCGGCATTGCCGGGGTGATGGCGCTGATTGGTGGCATCATGCTGCTGGCCCGCCGACTTGGTGACCCACGCATCCGGGTCAATTCCAGCTTTGCCGATATCGGTATTCTGGTGCTGCTCTTGCTGCAACTGGTGCTCGGACTGCTTACAATTACCATCTCCATCCAGCATCTGGATGGTGCCGAGATGCTGAAGTTTATGGCTTGGGCACAGGGGATATTCTTCTTTGACGGTAAAGCCGCCAGCTATATCGAGGATGTGGCGCTGATCTTCAAGCTGCATCTCCTGCTTGGCTTGTTCATCTTTCTGGTGTTTCCGTTCACTCGGCTTGTGCATATGCTCTCGGTACCAATCCGCTACGTTACTCCGTGGCGCAAGGGCTACCAGATTGTGCGCTCGCGTAAAGGAGGCCCAAAATGAGCCAGCCTAAACCCCTGATGCCGGATGTATCGGTGAATGGTGTTGCAATCTCTGCCGCGGATATCGCGGCAGAGGCGCAAAACCACAACGCCCCAAAAGGCAAGCCCGGCTGGGCCTGGAAAAGCGGGGCCAAGGCGCTGGTTATCCGCGAATTGTTGATGCAGGAGGCCCACGCGCGCAGCCTGCAACCCGCCCCGAAAGAGCTGGAGCCGGGCAAGGTGGAAACACCGGACGAGTCCCTTATCCGCCTGCTTTTGGAGCTTGCGGTGACGCCGGATACGCCCGCTGAAGACGAGGTGGCCAAAGTATACGCCAAGCACCCCGACCTGTTTCGGGCGCCGACGCTATATGAACCCACGCATATCCTGTTTGCGGCAGACCCAAGCAATAATGACGCCCGCGAGGCAGCATTTAAAAAGGCAGAAGCCGCTTTGGTGACCCTGACCAAACAACCCGGTGGCTTTGGTGCCTTGGCGCGGGAAATCTCGGATTGCCCATCAAAAGAAAACCACGGCCAGCTCGGGCAAATGGTATCGGGAGATACAGTGCCGGAATTCGAGCGCGCCATGGATGCGCTGGAGCCAGGGCAACTCTGCCCAGCCCCGGTGCCCACGCGCTACGGCATTCACATCTTGCGGTTAGACGCAAAGGCTGTGGGCGAGGTATTGCCGTTTGAAGCGGTAAAAACCCAGATCATCGAGATGGTCGAGAAAGCAAATTGGGCCAAAGCCGCAAATGCGTTTGTTGCAACACTGGTGGCAAAGGCCAAAATATCGGGGGTTGATATAGCGGCGTAAACACAAAACTTGCGCAAGGAAGCTAATATTGCCGTCAGAAAACCCCCTGGGTCACCAATTTGCTGGTGACCAGTTTCACGCCCGGGTTGCAGGTGGTATTGACCAAATAGTTTGTTTGCGGCGATAAGGGCAACTTGCGGCTAAACTCTGATCCCTGCAACAGGACCCTTAAAGTCCATACTAAAACCGGTAGCATTAAGCTTTGAAAAAAAATACAGCACACTATCTCTTAATTTAGAACGTAAGGATATAGGAATGCTCCCCAATTTTATGAAGGCTGGCATAGCTGCAGGCGCTGCTTTTACTTTGCCTGCATGTGTGCCGGCACTTGATGTAACTTCACCTGTGGTGCAGGCCGGTTATCTTGCCAGCTTCGATCAAGATAGGGTTGCGCGCTCGCGTGTTGTGACGATTAGAAGTTACTCTGGGAGCGATAGCGATCGTGTGGAATTTGCTGGTGCACAATGCGAGATGTTATCAGATGAAATAACTGCGCGTTTTGTGACACCTGCAAAAATTATGGTTCCGGCGTTCGTTCAGAACAAAAATCTTGAGCAGCGTGGGCGCCCGTCAAACCTGCGAATTGTATGTACGGCAAATGGCAATACCGGCGTCGAGACGTTTGCAGCCGAAGACAAAAGGGTAAGCGGGGCAGTCAATGCGGGAATTGCTGGCGCAATTATTACAACACTGGTCTCAGGGGCGATTGCATCGTCAACACCATGGTCATATCCGACAGATATGGTTGTGCAAGTGAATGGCGTTAGTCCATAAGACCTGCGGTGGAATTCCCCTTTAGGCGCTTTGGCGCAGCAGGTTTTGGTAGTCTCTGATCTGCCAATCTGCGCGGGCTTGCCAGACTGGCTCGGGTTGGCGGCGGGCCAAAGCTTGGTCTATCTCCACCTCGTTAAACCCCGAGCGCCGGGCCATGGCGTATTGATCAGCCACAATATGGCCTTTTGCGCGCAGCCGGCCGACAAAGCCAAGCAAGCGCAACTGGCAGGCCAGCGAAAACCCGCGACCATCGGAAAACACCGGAAAACTCACGCGGATCAGGTCGATTTGGCCGATCCATGGCAGCAGGTCTTTGGCGACAAAGTCGCCTTTCAGATCAATGGCTAGTGCGGCTTTCTCCTGTTCGGGCAATGTGGCGAGTGAGGCAAATGAATGGAAGCCGGCGGCCCAGTCTTCGGTTTCAAAGCCTTCATCGGTCACAATAACCGCGCGCGGGATAACGGGGCGGGCGGGGGCGTTGTTACCAAAATGAATACCACATTCGGTTTTGGTTTGACCCCGCCAGCGGCCGGCGCGCTCATTGCCAATAGTGCCGGAGGGGGTGGTGCAGGGCGCGCAGCCAATAGATTTGTAGCCTTTGGCCACAAGCGGATGCTTTGGCAGGTTTTGAGCTGCAATATAGCTGGCCAGATCTTCGCGCGACCAATGGGCCAGCGGATTGATTTTAATCCGCTGCTCGGCGTCGAGCTCAAAAAGATCCATGCTCATGCGCGCACCGCCCTGATAGCGCTTGCGCCCGCTTATCCAGCCATCAAATTCGGTGAGGGCGCGCGCCAGCGGTTCGGTTTTTCGCAGGGTGCAGCAGGCGTCGGTATCATACCGGTGCAACAGGTTTTCGGAATCTCGTTTCAGCACAGCCTCTCGCGAGGGGAGGATGCGCCGCACGTCCTGAAGCCCGAGATCTTTGGCTAACTTGCGCTGGTAGCTCAGAGTTTGGTGAAACAGCATTTCGGTATCAATAAACACAATGGGCAGGGCGCGGTCGATTTTGGCAACCATATCGAGCAGTACCACGGAATCTGCGCCAAAAGACGATATAAGCGCCAGCTTTCCGAAAGCCGGGTCACTCGTGATTTCGCGCAGCATCTCGACCGTGTCAGTGTTTTGGAAGCGCTTGTTTAGCTCGGCAACACGGGCCGAGAGGGAAATGGCGGGATTTTCAAAGCTCATTTTGGTTTTCCTTTGCGGGGTAAAGCGTGACTTTAAACGGGGCAGGCCCGAGGCGGCGAAAGGTGGTCAGGAAACTTTCGGATGCATTATGCCGGAGGGTCAGATAGCTCAGTATCAAGCGCTCAATCGCGGGGATAATCTCATCGGCCGAGAATCCGGGGCCTGTGGGCTTGCCAATAGCCGCGTTTTGCGTGCCATCGCCCCCCAGCGTGATTTGATAGCTTTCCACCCCGCCTTTCTCTAGCCCGAGAATACCGATATGGCCAACATGGTGATGCCCGCAGGCATTGATGCAGCCCGATATTTTGATCTTGAGCGGGCCGATACTGTGCTCTTGCTTAAGCGCGTCAAACTTAAGCGCAATACCTTGTGCCACATTGGTGGAGCGCGCGGTGGCGAGGTCGCAATAGTCCATGCCGGGGCAGGCGATCAGGTCTGATATCAGCCCGATATTGGCAGTGGCCAGCCCGGCAAGGCGCAGCGCCTCGTAAACCTCGGGCAAGTCACCCTTGTGGACATGGGGCAGGATGATGTTTTGCTCATGGCTTACCCGCAGCTCATTATGGCTCCAGCGCTTGGCAATCTCGGCCAAGGCCCGCATTTGCGCGCTGCTGGCATCCCCCGGCGTGGCGCCGTGCGCTTTTAGCGATACGGTCACAATGGCATAATCGGGGTTTTTATGCGGGTGCAGGTTGGTTTTTGTAAAGGCGTTGAAAAACGGGTCATTTGCCCGTTGTGTTTCAAAACGGCTTGTCGACGCGGCTTTAAATGCGGGAGGCTTGAAATTAGCCTCTATGCGCGCCAACACGTCTTGATCCGCGCCATCAAAACGGGCGCGCTGAAGGGCGAAACTCTCCTCGACCCGCTGGCGGATATCCTCTAACCCGTGCTCATGCAGGGTGATTTTTATGCGGGCTTTATATTTGTTATCTCGCCGCCCAATCTGGTTATACACCTGTAAAATGGCTTCCAGATAAGGCAACAAATCTTCCCGATGCAGAAAATCGCGCAGCACTTTGCCGATCATCGGGGTGCGCCCAAGGCCACCCCCGACCGACACCTCGTAGCCCGGCCCGCCGCTGGCGTTTTGCACCAGTCGCAAGCCGATATCATGAAATTTGGTCACCGCACGATCCTGCGCGCTGCCGGTAACCGCGATTTTGAACTTACGCGGTAAAAAGGCAAATTCAGGATGATCGGTGGACCATTGCCGCACCAGCTCGGCGGTGGGGCGCGGGTCCGCCTGCTCGTCTTGCGCCGCACCTGCGAAATGGTCAGAGGTAACCGAGCGAATGCACGCGCCCGAGGTTTGGATGGCATGCATATCGACAGTAGCCAACGCCTCCAGAATATCGGGCACTTCCTGCAATTTCGGCCAATGAAACTGGATGTTTTGACGGGTCGAGAAATGCGCGTAGCCTTTGTCATAGGTATCAGCGATATCCGCCAGCGCCTTCATTTGCCGGCTATCCAGCGTGCCGTAAGGGATGGCGACGCGTAGCATGTAGGCATGTAAAAGCAGGTAAAGCCCGTTCATCAGGCGCAGGGGCCTGAACTCGTCTTCGGTGAGTGAGCCGTCAATGCGCCGCTGCACCTGATCCCGAAATTGCGCGGCGCGAGTGGCCACAAAATCTTTGTCAAACGTGGTGTAATTATACATGGGTTTTCTCCTCAGCGGTCAGGCGGCGCTGGCTTGTTTACCGATAAAGCGGTTGGACGGACCAGTGGCGCGAAACGCCTCGCGAAAATGCACAGGCATGGCGGCCTGATCTTCGCCCACCTTTGCCTCTGCCAGATAAGCGCCAACAACAGAGGTATCGCCACGCTCAATCTCCGCAAGGTGTTTAAGGGGTTGCGCGCCCTGCGCAAAAATGGTCGCATTCCGGTGGTGGCATGACCACGCTCCGTCTGCGGTGAGATAGACCACTTCACCACTAAGAAGGTCATTTGCGGTTATGATTTGTAACGCTGATTTTAGGGTCATGGCGCGGTCCTCAACTGACGATACCTGCCGCACCCTGAGCTGGGCGGCGGCTTGTCGATAGACTCAATCTTAGAACAAAATACCGAATAAGGTCAGTATCTGCCGCAAATAAGAATACTTTCACCTAATAGAGGTATTAATTGGCACATTATCATGTTTTCAAAGGTGTCCAAAAGCATTGCTTCTGATTTAGATGGCTGTGCGGTCATTTCCTTCTCGCCACGGTTTGTGGCACCCTCGGCGAGGCCGCCTGTTTGACACCTGCGCGCCCTTTTTTAAGCTGCCGTTGTGTTCTTGTTTTTGACAATAAAACACTAGGGGCTGACCCGGATAACTACTTTAAATGGCGCTAACCCGCTACCTTGGCAACGATAACTGGTTTGAAGGGTCACTGTTGTTAAAGCGCCACTCACATTCCTTCAAATATAGGCCAAATTGAGCCTGTGGAATGCCGTTAAATCGGCACATGTGCCGCTTGGCTTGGCGAGTTTCAGCTCTTGTTTTCCGGTATTTCGGTAGCGATGGTATCTACCTCCTCCAGTGGCTCTTCCGATACGTCCTCTGGCGGGTCCGCTTGCTCTATTTCCTCGGGCGCGGGGCGCTCTATCAGCGGCAGCATGGCGTCCGACAAAACAGGGTTTTCGCTCTCGGCGGGCAGGGTCCAGCCGAGGGTATCAAACCCTTCGCAGTTCGAGCATAGCGGCGCCCATTTTGCTTGCACACTATGGCAGGCAGAGCATACCCATGCTTCGCCGCGCGGTGCGCTGACCGCACGCGCCAGCCAGCCGCGCACTACCTCTTCGGGCGCGCCTTCGCCTTTGGCAATGGCCGCCATCATCCCCAGTGTCCGACCAGTCGGGGCTAGCTCGGGCAGATCACCCAAAGCCCGCCGCGCTGCCGGAAAATCTTCGGCAGCGAGGTGCAGGCCGGTTGCCAGTATGGCGGTTTCGGGGTGGTCCGGGCGCAGCTTCAGCAATGGCTGAAACCGGATAATCCGCTTTTCGGGGGTCTCATCCGGTCTGATCGCGGCAAAGGCGGCCCCGAGGTCTGGATGGGGGTTGGTTTCCCATGCTTTTTTCAGCACCTTCATCCCGTGTTTCGGTGTGTTTCCAGATATATAAACCTGCGCCGCCAGTATCGCCGCCGGCACCAGCGCCGGGGCGTTCCGGCTGGCAAAAAGCGCTGCATCGCGGGTTTTTTCCATATCGCCGGTTTCATGCGCTACCATTGCTTCGGCCACACTCAGCACCGCATCGCGGCGAGCGACGATATCTTTGGGCAGCAGCTTGGCGCGCGAATTTGCCAAAAGGGTTTTGCGGGCACCCCCCCAATCTGCGGCACGGGTTTGCAGCCCGAATAGGGTATCAAGGGTCTCTTTATGGCGGGGCTTGAGTGCAAAGGCCTTTTCGGCCAGCTTTAATGCGGTTTTCTCATCGCCCTCGTCGAGCTTGGCCTTCATCAGCCCGCGCACCCCGACAAACCGGGTGCGGTCATTTTCGAGCAATCCTTTATAAATCTCAATCGCTTGTGCGCGGTCTCCGGCCATCTCTGCCGCCTGTGCAGAAATCAGCCGGGTCAGCTCGGGCTTGGCCAGCAGCTTTTCGGCCTTGGCGGCTTTGGCTGCGGCCAGTTTGCCCTCGCCCGAGGCCAGTGCCACCATGCCGTCGGCCAGCGCGCGATATCCCCGCGCCTCGCGCCGCTTGTCCCAAAACCGGCTGAACGCGGTTTTGTCGCCTTTGATAAAGCGCAGGATGGCCACGACAAACCCCGCCAGCTTGAGCAGAAGCCAGAAGGCCGCAAAAGCCACCAGCGACCCGAGAACAAAGATCAGCGGTGTCAGGCTGATCTCCTGCCCACCAAAGGCGATGCGCACCTCGCCGGGGGTATCTTGCAAATAGGCAGCACCAAGCGCCAGCGCAGCTGCCAGCGCAATGAATATTGCGACTTTTATCAAAGACCAGATCATTGTTCACCTGCTTCCAGCGCCGTGCGCCATGTATTAAAAGCTTCCAGCGCCGCTGCGCGTGCCTTTAGTTGTGTCAGCCAATCCGCCATTTCGGCAGCGGCCGCTTCAGGCAGGCTTTCGGCCTCGCGCGCTGCCGTGGCAAGATCGGTGGTTTTGAGCGCGGCTTCCATGCGCGAAAGAATGGCGTCTGCGCTGTCACCCTCTTGCGGGCTCAAGGAGCGGGTGGCAACCTGCGCGCGTAAAAACAAACCAATACCGGCCAACCCCCCCTCGCTCTGTTGCGCGGCAATATCAGCCCGAATGGCATCATGCGCCGCAACGGGAAAGGACTGCTCCAGCGCTTCAAGGGTAGAAACGCCGCCAGCCGCTATTTTCAACGCGTCAGGTGTTGGCGTGCCGCTCAGTTCGCTTAAAGCATCAAGCGCTGCGCTAAACCCGTTGCCGGTTTGCAGGGTGGCCTCGACATCGCCCAAAGCGGCGCTGATGGCGAGCCTGTTTTGTGTGACAAGCGCTGTTTCGTTTGCGCCTTCAGCCAGCTGCCGGGCTTCTTCCATTTGCTGGCTGGCGCTGGTCACCACCTGGGAAACTGCGCGGCTCAGCTCTCCTTGCCATGCGGTGATCTCGTCTACCTGCGCCTGAAGCGAGTCTATTTTGGTGCGATAGGCGGCAATGCTCGCAGCGGTATCTGCCGAGATGCTCCCGCCCGTTTCCGTAAGATTCCCCATCATGGCGCCAAGGCTTTCCAGCTCGGCCACCAGCCCGACAACCTTGCCCTCCACGGCCCAGAGCCTATCCTCGATGGCGGTGTTGTCGGTGGCGGCTACCTGATCGGACAGGTTGCTCATCTGGTTGCGCAGCGGGTTGACAATATCGGTCTGGAAATTCGCCAACCGCGTCTCGATCTCTTCGCGCTTGATACCGGATTCCAGCAGTAAAAGCCGCCGGTCGGTCTCGGCACGCAGAGCGTCGAGCGTTTCGATGGAGGCGTTGGTTTGCGGGCTGAGCCATGCGGCAACCGGCGCCATCCCCTCGGGCAGATGCGGCGCCAGCCGTGGCCCCGCCCAGAGGCCAAAGACCACCCCGGCCATCAGCAAAGCCAGAATTTGCAAACTGCGCGCCGCAAAGGAAACATGGTGCTCCTCCCCGTGAAGCTCCTCTGCTTCCGGCTCGTGATGCTCGACCTCGGACGTTTCCACTGTAGAAACCTCATGTGCGGGGTTTTCCTCGACAGAGGTTGCCTCCGATTGTTTGTCTTTGGTCATGAGCTGCGCAATTCCTTAAAAAAACCTTTTGCGAATATATGGGGCCCCGCAAGCGTAAAGTCTAGCGCCCAGATCACGGTGCACAAGGATTCGCGGTTTGATCACGCCGGATAATCGGCAAAAAGAAGCCGGAGCATATCCGCCGCACGCGGTGCGGGGCAAATCCGGCAGGAATATCCCTCGGGCAGCGCCGCCGCGACCATTGGGCTAAGCGCATAAATAACAGGCGGTACGGGCCAGCTTTCCTGATAGCTTTCGGCAAACAGCTGGGCGGAGCGTGGCGAAAAAAGCGCAACGGCGGCAATATTGCCACCGCGCAAGGCCATCTCCGCTTCGGATGAAAGTGGCCGCGCCACCTGATCATAGATCGCCAGCGCTTGCTGCCCCAATGAGCCGGTTACATGCTTGCCATGCAGGTGCAAAACCCCGGTCGGGGGCAAAATTTCGAGTAGCGCCGCGATATTTCCTGCGGCGGTGATGGTTTCAAAACCATGTTGCCGCGCCAGATCTGCGGTCGCCTCGCCAACACAATAGGCGGGCAGGCGATGATCCGAGCGGCGCACAAAGGCGCTCACGCCGTTGCGGGAGGTAAAGGCCAGCGCGGCAATGCCCTCAAGACCGATCTTTACCGGAATATCCTGCATTTCCAGCATTGGCGAGAGCAGCGGCACCAGCCCTGTTCGGCCACGCATATCTGCGGCAAAAGCCTCGGCCTGAGGCCGGGCGCGGGTGAGCAGAAGCCTATTCAAAGAAGCCTTCACCGCCGCGCGCGCGCAGCGCCTTGCCGGCCTTGGCGCCGATCAGCTCTGCATCGGCGCTCAACCCTTCCCACTGGTCGGCATGGGTTTCGGAGCCGTCAGGCCGGATAATCTCGCCCCTGAAAACCAGACGCCCCCCCGACAGCTCGGCCAGCCCGCCGATCGGGGTGCGGCAGGAGCCGTCCAACTCCTTCAAAAAGGCGCGCTCGGCGCTGATGCGGATAAAAGTATCCTGGTCATGGATGGGGGCTAAAAGCGCTGCGGCGGCTTCGTCATCGCGGCGCCGCTCGATGCCGACCGCGCCCTGCGCACAGGCAGGCAGCATATCAGCGGTTTCGATCGGGTTTGCCAGTTCGAAATTCCCGAGCCGCTTCAGGCCGGCACAGGCCAGAAAGGTCGCTGCCGCCACACCATCATCAAGCTTGCGCAGGCGGGTTTGCACATTGCCGCGAAACTCGACCAGCTTCAGATCAGGCCGCATCGCCAAAAGCTGGGCGCGCCGCCGCAAGCTGGAGGTGCCAACCACTGCGCCCTCGGGCAGCTCTGCGATTTTACTATATTTCGGGCTGATAAAAGCATCGCGCACATCTTCGCGCGGCAGGGCACAATCAATAATCAGCGCTTCGGGCAGCACGGTTGCCACGTCTTTCATCGAATGGACCGCGATATCAATGCGCCCGTCCAGTAGCGCTTGCTCTATCTCTTTGGTAAATAGCCCCTTGCCGCCGATCTCGGACAAGGGCCGGTCCTGCACCGCGTCTCCGGTGGTCTGGATAACCTCTATGACAAAGGCTGCCTCGGGCAGGTTATGCGCGGCCATCAGGCGGGTGCGGGTCTCGTGGGCCTGTGCCAGCGCCAGCGGCGAGCCGCGCGTGCCGATTTTGAGCGGGGAATCTATGTTATATTGCGTGGTCATGTCTGGGGTGATACCCCCTCAACCCATGGCAGGCAATGCAATTCAGGAGGCAGAAATGAAAATTGGAATCATCGGTGCGGGGGCCTTTGGCTCGGCTTTGGCTGTCGCCTACGCAAAAAAGGGCCTTAAGGTAGCGCTCTGGGCGCGCCACAAGGCTCATGATCGGGATTACCCGCCCTCGGTTTCACATGTCGATGCGCTGGCGGCACTGGAGGGGGCTGAAGCGATTTTGCTGGCAATACCGGCCCAGCAAACCGCTGGTTTTCTTATGCAGCACCAGCTACCCGCCGCGCCAGTTGTGCTCTGCGCCAAGGGAATAGACGCCGAGACTGGCAAGCTGCAAAGCCAGATCGTGGCAGACGCGGGCGTAGGCCCGGTTTCGGTGCTGACAGGGCCGGGTTTTGCAGCCGAAATCGCGGCCGGACTGCCAACCGCGCTGACGCTGGCGGGCGGAAATGCCGCGCAGCAGGCGCTGCTCTCCACCTCGCGCATCCGGCTTTATCGCAGCGATGATATGATAGGCGCGCAGGCAGGCGGCGCGCTCAAAAACGTGGTGGCGCTGGCCTGCGGCATGGCTATTGGCGCTGGCCTGGGCGAGAGTGCCCGCGCAGCCCTGCTCACCCGCGGCTTTGCCGAAATGCAACGGCTCGGGGTGGCCTTGGGTGGCCGGGCCGAGACCTTTCAGGGACTTTCGGGGCTAGGGGATTTGGCGCTTACCTGCGCCAGTGAACAGAGCCGGAATTTCGCTCAAGGACTGGCCTTTGGGCGGGGAAACGGGCAAGTTGGCGGCACGGTAGAGGGGCTGGCGACCGCGCAGGCGGCGGCGGGTTTGGCAGAGACGCTCGGGGTGGAGACCCCGATCACGGGTGCCGTGGCGGCGGTGGTTTCGGGCGAGGCTACGGTGGAAGCCGCAATGCACACCCTGCTAGCGCGGCCCCTAAAGGAGGAATAATGCAATATTGGCTTTTCAAATCCGAACCTGCCAGCTGGGGCTGGGATAAGCAGGTCGCCAAAGGCGCGGCCGGCGAAGAATGGGACGGGGTGCGCAACTATCAGGCCCGTAATTTCATGCGGCAGATGGCCGTTGGAGATCTGGGTTTCTTTTATCATTCGGTGAATGAAAAACAGGTGGTGGGGGTGGTCGAGGTGATTGCCAAAGCCCATCCCGATAGCACCGCAGAGGATGCGCGTTGGGAATGTGTGGATATCAAAGCCGTTGCGGCTTTTCCCCGCCCTGTCACGCTGGCGCAGATCAAGGCCGAGCCGCGGCTGGCTGAAATGGCGCTGGTTAAAAACGCCCGGCTTTCGGTGCAGCCGGTTACGGCTGAAGCATGGAAGATCCTGTGCAAAATGGGTGGGTATGCAACATAGGCCGCCTCGCCCGCTACCGTCACGTTACAGGTGAAAGGGGGAGATGGATCAGTATCGGGGGCATTTTGGCCAAGGCAGGACGGTTATTCGCCCTGCCTTTCCTAACGCTATTCAACCGTTAGAATGGCCCACATCCCCGAGGCATAATGCCCGGGAATATTGCAATAAAGCACATAGGTGCCCGATTTGAGCCGGATCGTCAACCCGCCAGAGGCACCCGGGGCCAGCTCGGGCACCTCGCCAAGATTGGCGCCGTCGATATCTTCGTTCACCCGGGCGGTGTCTTCCTCATAGGGTAGGCCAGCAGCCATATCGGGCAGGGCTGCAACCACCATCTCGTGCTCGATATCTGCCGAGCCGTTGGTGACTAGAAACGTCACCTCGCCCGCCGGAATAGTAGCTGCGGAAATCATAATCCCCATGCTGTCTTCATAGCGCGGCACGTTGTTTATAACGCGGTGATCCGCAAAGGTTTCCATCTTGGCTCCGGCATCCCACAGATTCACAGTAAGGGTCACACCCGCATCGGTATCGGCCAAAGCCGGTATCGAGAAAGCGCCCAAAGCGAGGCTGGCAGCGACAAATGTTTTTGCAATGCTTTTCATTTTCTTTCTCCTTGAAATTATGCCGAACAAGAAGACCAGGCACCTGAGTCAAAACCCTTTCCTTGATTTTGATCATATTTTGAAAAATGTGATGTTTTGCGATGGAAGAATAGGCCAAAACTGGCCGATGCGAGGCATGCTCGCCTAAAAAAGTCGGAGGGGCGGCTTGCGCAAGCTGCCCCTCCGCCCACCCACGCAAAGCCAATGCTTCGCGCCTCGCCCAACCTCGCGGCCAACTGCAAAAATGTGGGGGTAATGGAACATGATGTTCCCAAAGGGGCTTCTGCCCGAACCGTTAGCTATGTGTAACAAAGGAGGCGGATTCGAACAACCGAATAGCCCCTAAAATTTGATAGGCATTGAAACGAAAAAGGCGCCCCGACCGGAGCGCCCTGTAGGGCGGGCTTCAGCCCGCCACCACTTTTACCCTAATAGCGGTAATGCTCGGGCTTAAACGGCCCATCGGCACTCACGCCGATATAGTCAGCCTGCTCGTCGGAAAGCCTGGAGAGCTTCACCCCGATGCGATCAAGGTGAAGGCGCGCCACTTTTTCGTCCAGATGCTTGGGCAGGATATAAACCTCGTTTTTATATTTGCCATCGTTTTCCCATAGCTCGATCTGCGCCAACACCTGGTTGGTGAAGCTTGCGGACATCACAAATGACGGGTGGCCTGTGGCGTTTCCGAGGTTGAGCAAGCGGCCTTGCGACAGCAGGATCATCCGGTTGCCGGAGGGCATTTCGATCATATCCACTTGGTCTTTGATATTGGTCCATTTGTGGTTTTTCAGCGCTGCCACCTGAATTTCATTGTCAAAGTGGCCGATATTGCCAACAATCGCCATGTCCTTCATTTCGCGCATATGCTCGATGCGGATCACGTCTTTATTGCCGGTGGTGGTCACAAAGATATCGGCAGTGGAAACCACATCTTCGAGCGCCACAACCTCATAACCGTCCATCGCGGCTTGCAACGCGCAAATCGGGTCAATTTCGGTCACCTTCACCCGCGCACCCGCGCCCTGAAGCGAGGCCGCCGAGCCTTTGCCCACATCACCGTAACCACATACAACAGCGGTTTTACCGGCCATCATGGTGTCTGTCGCGCGGCGAATACCATCCACGAGGCTTTCCTTACAGCCGTATTTATTGTCAAATTTCGACTTGGTCACCGAATCATTTACGTTAATCGCGGGGAAGGGTAGCTGCCCTTCTTCAAACAGCTGATAAAGGCGATGCACGCCGGTAGTGGTTTCCTCGGACACACCCAAAATCGCCTCGCGGGTTTTGGTGAACCAGCCGGGGCTGGCGGCCATGCGCTTTTTGATCTGCGCAAAAATCGCCTCTTCCTCTTCCGAAGTCGGGGTTTCGATCAGATCGGTCTCGCCCGCTTCCACCCGCGCGCCGTACAGCACATAAAGGGTCGCATCACCGCCATCATCCAGAATGAGGTTTGCACCTTCAGGGAACATGAACGAGCGGTCGAGATAGTCCCAATGCTCGGTGAGCGACTGGCCTTTAATGGCAAAAACCGGAATGCCCGCCGCAGCCATTGCCGCCGCCGCGTGGTCTTGAGTCGAGTAAATATTGCAGCTTGCCCAGCGAATATCAGCGCCCAGTGCCACCAGCGTTTCCATCAAACACGCGGTTTGAATGGTCATGTGCAGCGAGCCAACGATGCGCGCGCCTTTAAGGGGCTGCTTCTCGCCATATTCCGCACGCAGCGCCATCAGGCCCGGCATTTCGGTTTCGGCAATATCCAGCTCCTTGCGGCCAAACTCGGCGAGGTTGATGTCTTTTACAATATAGTCGGTGGTCATAAGCTCAATCCTTAGGGGGAGATTATGTCGCTCATATCAATCCTTGTGCTGAGCTGCAAGGATATCCTGCTTGACCGTTTGACCCCTAGTGTTTTGCAAAGGGTAATCTAATAAAAATGCTGCTGGGAATTGATGCCTTAGTTGCCTAGTATCTATCTATTGAAAATTCTTTTGAGATTAATTTACTTGTTTAATAGCGTTAGGCAAAGAAATGGGGAAGCCCTTGAAGACAGTTGTTACCTACGGAACTTTTGATTTATTTCATGTTGGCCATGTACGGTTGCTAAAGCGGCTGCGGGGGCTTGGTGATCGATTAATAGTCGGTTGTTCAACCGATGAATTCAATGAAAAAAAAGGTAAGCGCACCGTGATGCCCTATGCGCAGCGTGAAGAGTTGCTTTTGGGATGTAGATATGTGGATGATGTGTTTCCCGAGAAAAACTGGGAACAAAAGCGTAGTGATATTACAAAGTATAAGGTAGATATATTTGCAATTGGCGATGACTGGTCAGGGCATTTTGATAGCCTGCAGGATATTTGTGAAGTTATGTATTTGCCGCGCACAAGTGGAATTTCAAGCACCGACGTGAAGAAGCTGGTTGTATCTCGCTTCAAAAACGAACTGGTCTCAATAGCGACTGAGCTACAGAATGTAGAAAAACGCCTCCGCAGCTTAACAGAAATTGAATAAACCCGAGAGCATTCGCTAGATGATACAAAAACCGCACGAAAACTTAGAAGCACCTCATCACCATGGGTTTTATCTTACGCGGGTGGGGCGATGGTTTTATACTTATCTGGATATAGGAAGTAAGCGATTTGTTTCCGTACCTGAAAAAAATGGCTTGCGATTTTTTGTAGCAATGATCTTTGTGTATGGAGGGGGGGCAAACACAACCGTTGAACTGGAGCAAAAATCTGGCCCTAAAAAGGCTTTTCGCCGAGTATTCATAAAAAGCAAATTTCCATATTTGACCCTCAAACCCAACCCAGGCACCTATAAAGCATTTTTTATGGCCATGGGGATGACGCGGCATAACGCTATGCGTACTCTAGTTATTAAGACAGAAAGTATGAATAAAGAGGTGTCATTTCCTATATGCAATATAGTGCCAGTGACAGCGGATGATCTGGGTAGCGATTTGCAGGAAATCCAGACAGAACTGGCTGAAATGATCGATGGCGGGGCGCTAACGGATAGTCGATTAGGGGCGCTGGAGCAAAGTTTGTTAGCATTGGAGACTCAAAAGAACCACCAAGATATACAACGTGCCCTAATCCAGCTTTACTGTCTTTATGGTGTTAATCATTCGTCTGCCTATAAGCGGCTAAAAAAATGGACTCCCATTGAGCGACAAGAACGCGGGGAGGATACTATTGCCGCACTGAACAAACAGTTGCAAAAAATTACGGCTCCGCTGGCGCTCGGACGCCACGGCTTCAACCCATCTTTTGTGAATCTTGATCTTGATAAGGTTGAAACAGAGCTAATGGGTTTCATGGAGCAATTACAGACCTTTAATGTGCAGCCTTTTTTGAATAGCGGCACTTTACTGGGGTATTTTCGTGATGGCAGGCCTATCCCACATGATGACGACTTTGACCTTGGCATTTTATTGCCAGGTCAAACATTAGATGAAATTTTCAATAATTGGCGTGACTTTCGGCGGGCATTGGGCGAACAATTCAATGTCATTGATAAAGGTAGTTTTGTTGCCATAAAGCTATCAAACGGCATTCAGGTTGACCTGTTTGCGGCTTGGGCCAAGGACGATTATCTTTATGTACATCCCTATTGCTGGGCAGATGTGAAGCTAAAATCATTAGCGCCCCTTAAAACGCTGTCCATCCGAGGCCGGGATTTTTTAATTCCTGCAGATCCTGATGCTATCTTATCTGTAAATTACGGCCCAAATTGGCGTGTCCCCGATCCATTTTGGCGGTTTGACTTCGCAAAGTGCAAAAAACGCTTTAGAGGTGCACTTAAAGAGTTAAAATTAGCAGACTACCCACCCTCGCAACCACATCTTTTAAGGCAGCAGCAAGATAAATGAAACAACCCCGCGCCTATCAACGTATGCTCTCCGGTCGCCGGCTTGACCTGCTCAACCCAGCACCGCTGGATATAGAGATAGAGGACATCGCCCACGGGCTGGCCTTTGTGGCGCGCTGGAACGGCCAGACCAAGGGCGAGTTTCCCTATTCCGTGGCCGAACATTCGCTACTGGTCGAGCGGATTTACGGCCAAATCGCCCCCAAGGCACCCGCCAAATGGCGTATGGTGGCGCTACTGCATGACGCCCCCGAATATGTGATCGGCGATATGATCTCGCCAGTAAAATCTGCCGTTGGGCCAGGCTATAAGGAGCTGGATGACCGGCTGATGTCGGCGGTGCTGCTGCGCTTTGGCCTGCCGGGGCAGGTGCCGGAGGCGGTGAAAAAGCAGATCAAACGGGCGGACAGGATTTCGGCATGGCTGGAGGCCATCCAGATTGCGGGGTTTGACCAGAAGGAGGCGGGCAAGCTGTTTGGCACGCCCAAGCTGGCGGGGGTTGAGAATGAAATCCTGCCGCTGCGCCCGCCAATGCGGGTGAAAGCCGACTTTCTCAACCGGCATCGGGCACTGTTGGGGCAACTTTAAGGCCAATCAGGCTTGAAATCGTGAATGACGTCAGGCTCGGCCCTGCGTGTTTTGCCCTGCTCTGATAGATGAGTGGCCAAACCTGCCGTAGCACAGCTTTCTGCGGGAATCGGCTGGCTCGTGATGGCGATATTTTCCACCCGAGAAGCAGGCTAAATCCAGTGCCAGCCCCATTTTGATGATTTCCGCTCCTATGTCGCGGCCATCCGGTAAAAAACACGTCCCCACCAGCCGGTCATAAGATACTGTGCCATCCAGCTTTACCGTTATTATGCTACCCCTGCATATTCCAACCATCGCCCATTTTGACTTTTGGCCCCATGGCATATCAATTTCAGGCGCATCTATACCCGCGAGCCGGATTTTGGTTTTGCCAATTTTTATCGTATCGCCATCAATCACATAGGCTTTCCCTGTGATTGTCATGCTTGAAGGCATGGCTGGAGGGCTTACGGCCCGGGATGGAGGGCGGCTATTTTGTTTGACGGTTAACGGCTTATACACCCTCTTGTGTGGCTTGCTGCTATCCAGAGAGGACCAGATAGCCAGAAACGCGCCGCCAAAAATCACAATAAATACTATAACTTCCAATTTACTAATCTCCGGGTTGGGCTATTTGGCCACCATCTGGTTGGCCGTATTCATATCGGAGCACTATCCCCGCTTGAAAAGTGTGCCATTTCAGCACATGTATGTGGCAACCCCATTCCAAAGGATTTCCAGCATGGAACTGAACGCAACAAACGACCTTGTCAAAGATATTTCCGAAGCTCAATTTGAAGTTGACGTGATCGAGGCCTCTAAAGAGCTGCCGGTCATTGTCGATTTTTGGGCGCCGTGGTGCGGCCCTTGCAAATCCCTCGGGCCAGCGCTGGAGGCCGCCGTGCAAAAGGCCGGTGGCAAGGTCAAGATGGTCAAGATCAACGTTGACGAAAACCAGGGGCTTGCTGGGCAGCTGCGCATCCAGTCGATCCCGACCGTTTATGCATTTAAGGACGGCAAGCCGGTAGACGGATTTCAGGGCGCACAAGGCCCCGCTGAAATCGACGCCTTTATCGCCCGCCTGACTATAGAGGGCGACGAGGGGGCCGGCATGGATGAGGCGCTCGAGGCCGCAGAGCAAATGCTGGAAGCAGGCGAGGCCCATGATGCTGCCGAAACCTTCACCGCTATTATCGGCGAGGAAGAGGGCAACCTGAAAGCGCTCTCGGGCCTGATACGCAGCTATCTGGCGCTGGGCGAGGTCGCCCGTGCCCGCGAAGTGCTGGCGCTGGTGCCTGAAGGGTCAAAAGACGATGCCGTTATTGCTGCCGTGCGCGCCCAGATCGAGCTGGCCGAGGCTGCTGCAGATGCTGGCGAGGTTGGAGACCTGCGCGCGAGTTTGCAAGCCAACCCTGATGACCACCAATCTCGCCTAGATCTTGCGCTGGCATTGACTGCCAAGGGCGAGACCGAAGCCGCGATTGACGAATTGCTGGAGGCTTTCAAGCGCGACCGCGAGTGGAATGACGGCGCGGCAAAGGCCCAGCTTCTGAAGTTGCTGGAAAGCCTTGGTGCGCAATCCGAGCTGGCCCAGAAGGGGCGGCGCAAGCTTACCTCTATGATCTTTGTGTGAGGTTGCTATGAACGATACCCTCAAGCCCGACCCCAAGCTGCTCGAAGCGCTGGTCTGCCCGCTCACCCGCTCGACCCTGAGCTATGATGCCGCGCGTCAGGAGCTGGTTTCCAAAGGGGCCGGGCTGGCCTTTCCGATCCGCAACGGCATACCTGTCATGCTGGTCGACGAGGCCCGCCAGCTTGACGGTTGAATAAAACCCCGGCTCTTTTTGGTCAAAGGAGCGGAGTTTCCCTGTCAAACATTTATCAATGATTCCGGTGCAATATCTCTTGTGTCCCGTTGGGCGATTCGTGGCGTATCCCCGCCGCGACAGACAGGGAGCCTGTTTTGAAAAAGCACCCGGAGAAAGAAACTGTGGCGGCGCTGACCGCAAAGATCAAGCGCCTGGAAGAGACCATCGCCCTGAAAGACCGGTTTCTGGCCACGGTCAGCCACGAGATCCGCTCGCCGATGAACGGGGTTTTTGGTATGGCCGATGCCTTGTCGCGCACCGAGCTGGACGGAAAGCAGCGCCGCTATCTGTCCGTATTGCGCGACAGTTGCGATATCATGCTGTCGCTCGCCAACCAGCTGCTGGAAAAGGGCAAGATGGAGGCTGGACAAACCACATTAGTACCGGTTGATTTCGATGTCGGCGATTTTGCCTCCAGTGTGGTCGAAACATTCTCCGGGCAAGCGGCAAACAGCGGGTTGTTGCTTGAGCTGGATACCAAAATCCTGATTGATTCAAGGATCCGCTTTGACAAGCAGCGCCTTTCGCAAGTTTTGAGTAACCTGATTTCCAACGCGCTGCGCTATACAGATCATGGCCGTATAGTTGTGCGTATTATCCTGCAGCTTGATAGCGACGGCCAGCGCCACATGATCCTGAGCGTCGAAGATAGCGGCATCGGCATTCGGCATAACAAGCATGGCAAGATTTTCGAGGCCTTTGCCTCGGCTGATCCAGCCGAATCTGCCCGTCGCGGCGGCACCGGGCTGGGGCTTTCGGTGGTCAAGGATCTGGTCAGCCTGATGGGCGGCACGATTCGGGTAGACTCAACCCCCGGCCTTGGCTCGACCTTTACGGTCGATCTGGTGGTCGAGGCGGCCCAAAGTCCGAAAGAGCCGATCATCATCCCCCGCCGCAACATGCCAAAAAACCTGCATATCCTGCTTGCCGAAGACAATGACTCCAATGCCTTTGTCTTTGAGGTATTGCTGGAAGACGCCAGTATAAGAATCACCCGCGTGCGCAATGGAGAAGAGGCTGTCATCGCCTTTTCCAAAGGGAATTACGATATTATCTTTATGGATATCCAGATGCCGGTGCTTAACGGAATAGAGGCGGCGACGGCCATTCGCGCCGCCGAGGGCGCGGCCGAGCTTCCGGTGCCGATCATTGCCCTGTCAGCCGATATCGTGGCCAGCCAGTGCAATGAATACAAGGCCGCTCGCTTTAGCGATGCGCTGGCAAAACCGATGCGCCAAAAAGAATTGCTCGACAAGATCGCCGGATTTAACAAAGTTTCGGGTTGAACAAGCCGCAAGATTGGGCAATCGTTCGGGAGATATTCCCAAATCCGGTGTCTCCCATGAAACATATTGCCAACCACCCCGCCACAGCTGACATGCAGGCGCTTGACGCTGCGCATCATCTGCACCCCTTCACCGATACCGCCGCGCTCAACAAAGTAGGCGCGCGGATTATCACCAGCGCCAAGGGGGTGATGCTGCGCGATAGCGAGGGCAATGATATACTGGATGCCATGGCCGGCCTGTGGTGTGTTAATATCGGCTACGGGCGCGACGAAATGGCGGATGTTGCGGCGCGGCAAATGCGCGAGCTGCCCTATTATAACACCTTTTTTCAAACCAGCCACCCGATGGTTATTGCCTTGGCCGAAAAGATAGCCGCCCTCACTCCCGGCGATCTCAACCGCACGTTTTTCTCCAGTGGTGGCTCGGATGCCAATGATACCAATATCCGGCTGGTGCGCCACTATTGGGCCTCGCTCGGCAAGCCCGAAAAAACCCATATTATTGCACGACAAAACGGCTATCACGGCTCAACCTTGGGCGCGGCCAGCCTTGGGGGCATGGCGGCGATGCATGCGCAGGGCGGGCTGCCAATTCCCGATATTTCGCACATCGCGCAGCCCTATTGGTATGCCGAGGGTGGTGATCTTTCGCCCGAAGAATTCGGCCTGAAAGCCGCGCAGACGCTGGCGACCGAGATCGAGCGATTGGGCGAGGAAAATGTTGCCGCCTTTATCGCCGAGCCGGTGCAGGGCGCGGGCGGGGTTATTGTGCCGCCTGAAACCTATTGGCCCGAGATCCAGCGCATTTGTGATGCCCACGAGATATTGCTGATCGTGGACGAGGTGATTACCGGCTTTGGTCGCACCGGCGCGTGGTTCGGCTCTGAAACCTACGGCATAAAACCTGATATCATGACCATCGCCAAAGGGCTTTCTTCAGGCTATCAGCCAATAGGCGGCTCGGTGGTTTCCGAGCGGGTGGCGGCGGTTTTTGCTGAAAAGGGTGGTGAGTTCAACCACGGCTACACCTATTCCGGCCATCCGGTAGCGGCGGCGGTGGCGCTGGAAAATTTGCGGATCCTAGACGAGGAAAATATCGTCAAAACCGTGGCTACCGAAACCGCACCTTATCTGGCGCAGCGTTGGGCCGAGTTGGGGCAACACCCGCTGGTGGGCGAGGCGCGGATATCCGGCCTGATGGCGGCGATAGAGCTAACACCTGATGCCAGTGCCCGCGCGCCTTTTTTAGAGCCTGGATCGGTTGGGCCGATTTGCCGTGACCATTGCTTTGGCCATAATTTGGTGATGCGCCATGTCGGCGATAAAATGATCATTTCGCCGCCTCTGGTGATCTCGAAAGCCGAAATTGATACTCTGGTTGATACCGCCCACAAAGCGCTGGATCTGACACTGGCAGACGCCACCAAGCATGGGCTGATGAAAGCCGGATCGAGATAGGGCAAAAAAAAGGCCGAGCTAAGCTCGGCCCAAGTCCAACAGGGAGGTATGAAACGCGCGAGCGAACTCGCTTGCTTCGATAGGTGATATAGGCACCTCGACTCAATCTATCAAGATAAATGCGCTAACTTCGGCGCATAACCGCTAACACCTTAATGCATAGCTACAGTAAAAGAGTTGATAACAAGTAAAATTCAGCTGTTTTCGCGCATTTGCTTTCGGTAGGCGATAACCTCGTTAACAACAAAATCCTTGAAAACAGCCACCCTTTTGGATTGCCGCAACTCGCCGGGATAGGCCAGATAAACCGGCACTGGCAGTGAGCCCGACTCGGGCAATACATTGACCAGCTCGGGAAAATCAACTGTCAGATAATCTGGCAGGGCGCCGATCCCGAGCGAGCTTCGCACCGCTTGCAGGATGCCGAAATAATTGTTTACGGTCAGGAGCGAGGTTTCGTTTTCGTCAATAAAGGGCGCAACCCATGCCGCCCCGGCGCTCACCTGCGGCGCGCTGGGCGATTGGGAAATCAGCCGATGCTTGCGGATATCGGCGGCTACTTTGGGGGTGCCGTGGGTGGCGAGATAATCCGTGGAGGCATAAAACTTCAGGTTTACATCCATTAATCGCCGCCGGATAAGATCAGCCTGCGAGGGTTCTTTCATGCGGATGGCCACATCGGCCTCCCGCATTGGCAGATCCAGCACCCGCTCCTCCAACATCAGGTTTATGCGCAAATTCGGGTACTTTTCATAAAGATGCGCCAGCCGCGGCGCCAGCCAAAGCGAGCCAAAACCGGTGGTGGTTGTCACCCGCAATTCACCAAAAACCTCGTCTTCGGAATCCTTGATCTGGGCGGTGGCGGCATCAAGCTGCTTGCGCATGGCCTTGGCCGCTTCAAAAAGCAGCTCGCCTTGCTCGGTCAATATCAGCCCGCGCGCATGGCGGTGAAACAGAGTCACATTCAGGCTTTCTTCCAGCCCGCGTATCTGCCGGCTGACCGCAGATTGGCTCAGATGCAGCACCTCGCCCGCATGGGTCAGGCTGCCCGCATCGGCCACCGCATGAAATATCCTGACCTTGTCCCAATCCATTTGCCGCCCCTTTCGGGGCAGCTTAAAGACGAGCTGTGTTTAGCGCAACGCCTATCCTTGCGCCGCCGGACAGAAAGTATTGCGCAAGACGCGGGGCGGGCTATGCAAAAATTTGCGTGGCCCTTGGTTGTAGCGCAATATATGAACAAATGTTCACATATTGCGTCCTTTATGGTAATTTTCCTTGAAGGGTCAAAGTTTCTGACCAATAATAGCGGTGGAGGAACATATCATGTATCTGCAACCCGTATCATTGACTGACCGGCTCGACCTGTCAAAAAAGACCGTGCTACTTAATGGCACTCAGGCTCTGGTGCGCCTGATGTTAATGCAAAAACAACGGGATAAGGATGCGGGCCACAATACGGCGGGCTATGTAAGCGGCTATCGCGGCTCGCCTGTTGGTGCGGTTGATCTGCAAATGCAGCGCGCCGAAAGCCAGTTGAGCGCCGCTGATATCAAATTCGAGCCGGGGTTGAACGAAGACCTTGCTGCCACAGCCCAATGGGGCGCGCAGGCAGCCGGGCTTCGGGGTGATGGTAAATTCGACGGCGTTTTTGGTCTTTGGTATGGCAAAGGCCCGGGGGTGGACCGCTCGGGTGATGTGTTCCGCCACGCCAATATGGCCGGCACGGCGGCGCTTGGCGGTGTGGTGGCGGTGATGGGTGATGACCACACGGCTGAATCCTCGACCACCCTGCACCAGTCCGAATTTGCCTTTGTTGATGCACTTATGCCGATTCTTTCGCCTGCCGGCGTGCAGGAAATGCTCGATTACGGCATTTATGGCTATGCGCTCAGCCGCTACTGCGGCGCGTGGGTCGGGCTGAAGGCGCTGAAAGACACGATCGAGGTCACGCAAGTGGTCGATGGCAGCGCCGATCGCATCACCATAAAAACCCCGACCGATTTCGAGCTGCCCGAGGGCGGGCTGAACATTCGCCTGCTTGATGATCGCGCCGAGCAGGAAGCCCGCGTGCATGATTTCAAGCGCTTCGCTGCCGAGGCTTTTGCGCGCGCCAATGGTCTTGATAAACGCGTGCACGGCAAAGCCGGTGCGCGCATCGGCATTGTGTCTGCCGGCAAAAGCTGGCTTGATACCGCCCACGCGCTGGAAACGCTCGGCATAGACGAGGCGCAGGCCGAGGCGCTGGGTATCACCACCTATAAGGTCGCCATGGTCTGGCCGCTGGATATGCAATCTTTTCGCGAATGGGCCGAGGGGCTTGAGCTGATTATCGTGGTGGAGGAAAAGCGCAAGCTGTTGGAAGTGCAAATAAAAGAAGCGATTTTCAATGAGCGCCACGGCCGCCGCGTGATCGGCTGGAAAAAGGAAAATGGCGAGCTGCTGTTTACCGTCAAAGGCGCGCTAAACCCCGTTTTGGTGGCGCAAAAGCTGGCGGATACACTGGTGAGCGAGGGCGCGGCCAATGATGCGCTGTTGGTCGCGCAAAGCGCGCTTGAGGCCGCCGCCCTGCCCGATAATTCCGCCCCTCTTGCCCGGCGCATCCCGTATTTTTGCTCGGGCTGCCCGCATAATACCTCTACCAAAGTGCCGGATGGCTCGCGCGCTTACGCGGGCATTGGCTGTCATTATATGGTGCAATGGATGGATCGCGATACCCTCGGCTTTACCCAGATGGGCGGTGAGGGCGCCAACTGGATCGGCGAGGCGCCGTTTAGCAAAACCGGCCATATGTTTCAAAACCTTGGCGACGGCACCTATAACCACTCCGGCAGCCTTGCGATCAGGGCAGCGCTGGCGGCCAATACCACGATCACCTATAAAATCCTGTTTAATGACGCTGTAGCAATGACGGGTGGCCAAGCCAATGAAGGCGGGCTGACCGCGCCGCGCATTGCCGCCGAGCTGGTGGCGATGGGCATCAAAAAGCTGGTAGTGGTCTATGATGAAAAAGAAGATATCGACAAAGCGGCTTACCCCAAAGGCATAGAGCTGGTCGAGCGCGCTGAAATGGACCGGGTGCAGCGCGATATGCGCGAGATTTCCGGCACCACGGCGATATTATATGTGCAAACCTGCGCCGCCGAAAAACGCCGCCGCCGCAAGCGCGGCACTTTTCCCGACATCGACAAACGGGTGTTTATCAACCCCGAAGTGTGCGAGGGCTGCGGCGATTGCGGGGTGCAATCAAACTGCGTCTCCATCCTGCCGCTGGAAACCGAATTTGGCCGCAAACGGATGATCGACCAAAGCTCCTGCAACAAGGATTTCAGCTGTATAAGCGGCTTTTGCCCGAGCTTTGTGACGCTGGAAGGGGCAACCCCGAAAAAACCGGCACTGAAAGAGCTAAGCCTGCCTGAGCTGCCCGAGCCGATTATTCCCGCCATTAAAGGCACGTTTAATATTGTCGCCACTGGCGTTGGCGGCACCGGCATTGTGACGGTCGGCGCGCTTTTGGCGATGGCGGCGCATCTGGAGGGCAAAGGTGCTGGCATGATGGAAATGGCGGGGCTGGCGCAAAAGGGCGGCGCGGTGCTGGTGCATTGCCGGATCTCTGAAAATCCTGGCGATATCAAGGCGGTGCGCGTGGCGCTGGGCGAGGCGGATGCGGTGATCGGCGGTGATATCGTCACCACCGCCGGTCCGGGCACCCTTAGCCTGATGCAGCGCGGCAAAACCGGCGTGGTGTGCAATTCCCACCAGATCATCACCGGCGAATTTACCCAGAACACCGAGTTCTCCCTGCCTGTGGCGCAGCTCGAAGTCGCGATCGAGGGTAGGATCGGCGACGCGGCGCTCAAAATGGTTGACGCCACCGCTTTGGCTGAAAAATACCTTGGGGATGCGATTTATGCCAATGTGCTGATGATGGGCGCGGCATGGCAAGCCGGGTTGCTGCCGCTGTCGCTTAAAGCGCTTAAAAAGGCGATAGAGCTGAACAAAGCCGGTGTGGAAGGCAATCTCAAAGCCCTGCAAATCGGCCGCTGGGCGGTGGCATTTCCGAGCGAGGCCATGCCTGATGACGTCACCCCGAAAGCCCCGACGCTGGAGCAGATCATCGACACCCGCGCCGGACATCTGGTCAAGTATCAGGGCAAACGGCTGGCGCGTAAATACCGCAAGCGGCTCGCCAAAATAAAAGACCCGGCGCTGGCCAAGGCCATAGCGCTGGGCTACCATAAGCTGCTGACCTATAAAGACGAATACGAAGTCGCCCGCCTACATGCCGAGACCCTAGAAACAGCGGTGGCGGCTAACTTTGACAGCGTAAAATCCATGCGATTCCATCTCGCTCCGCCGCTTTTTAGCAAAAATGACGCGAACGGGCATTTGATCAAAAAAGAATACGGCCCCTCGATGATGGGCAAATTCAGACTTCTGGCGCGGTTTAAGCGCCTGCGTGGTACGCCGTTTGATCCGTTTGGTCGCACCGCCGAGCGGAAAATGGAACGGTTTTTAATCAAACAATATCAAAAGGATATGAAAAATGCCGAGGAGAGCTTTACGGAGCAGACCCGCGAAACCGCCATCGCATTGGCCGAGCTACCGCTTTCCATTCGCGGCTTTGGCCATGTAAAATTACGCAACGTGGAAGCAGCCGCCAAGGCCCGCGAGACCCTGCTGGCGAATTTACGCAGCCCGATTGCCCCGATACAGGAAGCGGCCGAATAGCAGCGCGCCCGCTTAAACTTTTAATAAAGCGCTGCGCAATTCGCGAAACACCGGCAGCAGGGCGCGGATCTTATTGGCCCCTAGTGCTGCCATGATATCGGCAAAAACCGGCTCGATGGATAGCACCGCCCGATCTCGCGCCGCCTGCCCTGCGGGGCTGAGGCTGATCCACTTTTTGCGGGCATCATCCCAGTCGGGGCGGATATGGATAAAACCGGCATCAAGCAATCGCCGGACCGTGTTGGTCATCGCGCCTTTTGTTACATGCAGCATCCGCGCCAGCTGGGCGGGGGTTTTTTCGCCGCCCATATGGGAAAAATGGTTGAGCACAACGAAATGCGAAAGCTCCATCCCTTCGGGCAAGGCGCGTGAAAGCCGTGTGCGGGCCATCTGGTCGATCACTGCGATTTCGCTAAATAGCGTTATTGCGAGGGGGTCATTGCTTAAGGTTGTGCTCATCGGGGCCGGTAAACTCTCGATCATGGGTGAGCGCGGGAATCTTTCTGCGCGCTTCTGCTGCCAGATTAAGATCAAGTTGCGCAAATGTCACGCCCTCGGCTTTCCCGCCGTCAGCCAGCACTTCGCCCCAGGGCGAAACCACCAGTGAGTGGCCATAGGTGATGCGGTTTTTGGTGTGTTGGCCCACCTGCGCCGGTGCAAGAATAAAACAGCCGGTTTCAATTGCGCGGGCTTTCAGCAATGTGTGCCAGTGGGCCTTGCCGGTAGGCACGGTAAAGGCGGCGGGTACGGTGATAATTTCGGCCCCTGCCTTGGCGAGCGCGCGGTGAAGGGCGGCAAAGCGGAGGTCATAGCAGATGGTCAGGCCGATTTTACCAATATCGGTATCGGCCAGCACCGCGCGGTTGCCGGGCTGAAACTGGGCTGATTCGGTGTAGTTTTCTCCGCTGCCCAGTGTGACATCAAACATATGGATTTTATCATAATACACCACAACTTTTCCCTTGGGGGAAATCAGGAAAGAGCGGTTGAGAAAGCGGCCATCCGCTGCGCCGGATTTGAGCGCCAATGAGCCGATCAGCAGCCATATCTGCCGCGCTGCTGCCAGCGCGGACAGGGATTTCAGGGTCTGGTCATCGGTTTGCCGTGCCAATACCCGCTCCTGATGTTGGCGCGAGCCTGAAATAATATTGCTGACCTCGGGGGTCAGCACAAAATGGGCGCCCCCATCTGCCGCCTGATTGACCAGCTTCTCAAGGGTAGCGGTATTTTCCGCCGGGTCATCCGTGGCGGTAAACTGCACCAGCGCGACGGATAACTTGCTCACTGTGCCAGCATCGGGTCTAGCGCGCCGTCAAAATCCAGCTCGTGCAGCTCGTCGGAGCCGCCGACATGCTGACCGTTGATGAATATCTGCGGCACCGAGGTCAGGCCACCGGCGCGTTTCATCATTTCGTCGCGCTTGCCGCGCTCTCGGGCGATGTCGGTTTCTTCGAATTTGGCACCCTTTTTGGTGAGCAACCTTTTTGCAGCGCTGCAATATCCGCAGAGCGGCGAGGTGTATATTTCGACTTTGGCCATGATCAATCCTTTATATTCGTCTCGGTGAATATAGAGGTATTTTGCCAAGGTTCAACGCGTGCGAGCACAAGTATGCTCACATTCTTTGCGCCGGCGGCGTAGCAGGCACTGGTGCAGGCGCTTAATGTGGCGCCCGTGGTCAGCACATCATCAATCAAAAGCACCCGTTTTCCGGCGAGGCGGGCAAGGTGGCGCGGGGTGGGGATGATGGCGGATTTCAAGTTGACGATTCGTGCGGCTCTGTCTTTACCTTGCTGGGGCGCGGTGCGGCGGGTGCGGGTGAGCAGGTCGGGGATGTGGGCAACACCTGATAGCCGCGCTATATGCCGGCCCAGCTCGGCGGACTGGTTGAACTTTCGGCGCAGCAGGCGCGCGGGGTGCAATGGCACAGGGGCGAGTATATCAGTGGTGGCGAGCAGCGGAGTGCCGGCCCGCTGCATCCATTGGGCCATGGCGGGGGCGAGATCGAGCCGGTCATGGCGTTTGAGCGCCAAAACCATGGCACGGCCGGTGCCGTCATATTCCAGCACGGCTATGCCGCGCTGCCATGGCGGCGGATGGGCAATGCAGGTGTCGCAGGGTTCGCCCTCCGCTTCGCCAACCAGCGGGGTGCCGCAGGTGATGCAGGTGGAGCCGTTGATAAAACGGGTGTCGCACCAGCAATCGGCACAAAGACCGTGGGGGGCGTCGGTCAGGGTTTCGCACAGCATGCAGCGGGGCGGATAGAGCGTGCGCATCATAGCCTGAAGCGCCCATTGCATCGCGCTCTTTTGCTCGGGGGAAAAGAGCGCTATATGCGGCTTGGGAAGGATTTTTGAAAATGGTTTCACCACCACCCCTTTTTGACATGGCAACCCGCAAGCGCCGCAGGGCGCGGGCGCGGGCAATAGGTATTGCCGGATTTTTGCACCGGGAAGCGGCGCTACAGCTTCATGAAAGACTGCAAGACGTTAATAAATCATTTACCAAGGCGGCATTTGTCGGTTGGCTGCCCGAAATATGGGCGGAAGGGTTTTGCCCCGAGCAAGTTGTGGCTGATGAGGAGACCCTTGCCCTTTCTCCCTCTACATTTGATCTTGTGGTCCATGGGCTGGGTTTGCACAGCAGCAATGATCCTGTGGGGCAGCTGGTGCAGCTTCGCCGTGCGCTCAGGCCAGACGGGCTGATGCTGGCGGCGCTTTTTGGTGGCCGGACCCTGCACGAATTGCGCATGGCCTTTGCCGGTGCCGAAAGCGAGGTCGAGGGCGGTATATCGCCCCGAGTTGCGCCGATGGGTGATGTCCGGGATCTGGGCGGGCTGATCCAGCGGGCGGGGCTGGCCATGCCGGTGGCCGATAGCGCAACCCTGACTGTCACCTACCCATCACCTCTGCATTTGATGCGCGATTTGCGGGCTATGGGCGAGGGCAACATCATGACCCAGCGCCGAAAAACCCCGCTGCGGCGCGACACTCTGAAGCGCGCCGTGGAGATATATATAGAAGAATACGGGCTGGCGGACGGGCGTATTCCTGCTACGTTCGAGATTATCTTTCTCACGGGCTGGGCGCCCTCGAAGCAGCAACCAAAGCCGCTCAAGCCCGGCTCGGCCACCGCGCGCCTGGCGGATGCGCTCGGAACGATAGAATATAAAGGACACAGCGATGACTGACCGACTGGAATACGCCCCGAAAGACCACCCCGCACAAAAGCGCGCAAAAGTAGGGGTGCTGCTGGCCAATCTCGGCACGCCTGATGATACCGGATACTGGTCGATGCGCCGCTATCTTGGCGAGTTTCTTTCTGACAAACGGGTGGTGGATTATCCGAGCTGGAAGTGGCAACCGCTGTTGCAGCTGATTATCCTGAGCAAACGCCCCTTCAGCTCGGGGCGCGCCTATGACAGTATCTGGAATAAAGAGGCTGATGAAAGCCCGCTTCTGACCATCACCAAAGCGCAAACCGCCAAGCTCGCCGAGCGGCTAAAGGCGCGCTATGGCGAAGATGTGGTGGTGGATTTTTGCATGCGCTACGGTAATCCCTCGACTGAAAGTAAAATTATGGCGCTCAAGGAGCAGGGCTGCGAAAAGATAATATTTTTCCCGCTTTACCCGCAATACGCCGCTCCGACCACCGCCACCGCCAATGACGCTGCCTTTCGCGCGCTGATGAAGATGAACTGGCAGCCTTATATTCGCACCGTGCCGGCCTATTTCGAGCATCCGGCCTATATCGAGGCGCTGGCGGCCTCGGTGCGCGAGGCCTACGAGGGCGAAAACCCTCCTGAAAAGCTGGTGGTCTCTTATCACGGGGTGCCGGTGCGCTACCGCGACGAGGGTGACCCCTATTATTGCCAATGCATAAAATCCACCCGGCTGCTGCAAGAGGCGCTGGGCTGGGAGGCGGATATGATCGACAGTGCGTTCCAGTCTCAATTCGGGCCGGAAGAGTGGGTTGGCCCTGCCACGGTCGAGCATGTGGCCGAGCTGGCCGGCGACGGCAAGCGCCATATCGCAGTGATCGCACCGGCTTTTGCGGCGGATTGCATCGAAACGCTGGAAGAGATAAACGAGGAGATAGGGGATGCCTTCAAACAAGCAGGAGGCGAGAAGTTTACTTATATCCCTTGCCTGAACGATCGTGACGACCACATGATGGCGCTGGTGGCTATTATTGAAAATGAAGCAAAAGGCTGGCTGGAGTAGAAAATGAAATATATTATTGCAGTGGTAATCATATTGGCGGGCGGTTATTTTTATCCGCAAATCGCCGAAAGCACAGGTGGGCCATGTCAGGCGCTGGAGGCCAAGGTTGTTAATGAGATTCGCACTGAGGACAGCAACGTAGGGCTGCTCGCAGGGCTGGTTTCAGGGGTGTCAAATGGTGAGCTGGGCAAGCAACTGGCCGCGCAAAACTACCCCGACACGCCAACCTCTCTGGCCTGTGTGCGCGGCTATTACAGCCTTGACCCAAAGGATATCGGCTAGACGAGGCCGGTATTTGCCAGCGCTATCTGTAGGGCACCCGTATTCACCATCCTTTTAGCGGCATAAACCGGTGGCACGAACCGTGGAAAAGGAAAAGGCACCAGTGGCTCCCGCGTAAGCAATAGCGGCGCTGTCAGTTTCGGTCCGTTATTGTGTTTAACCCCCGACCTGACATTTACCTGACCAAGCCTGTAAGGAAACTGTAGTGCGCCCTGCGCTAAACCTAGGTAGCAGGGAGCAATGATTCGCTTGCTCCGGTTATGTAAAGGAAAATTCTTATGACTAAAGACACCAAAAACGAGCCGCTTTCCCGTCGTAAAATGCTGGGCCGCATCGGTATGATCGCCGCTGCAAGCTATACTATTCCGGCTTTCACAACCCTTTCGGCAGCACAGGCCGGCAGTAATTCGAGCAGCAACAGCGGCTCAAGCAACAGCGGCCCGAGCAACAGTGGCCCAAGCAACAGCGGCCCGAGCAACAGCGGCCCGAGCAACAGCGGCCCGAGCAACAGTGGCCCGAGCAACAGCGGCCCAAGCGGTGCTGAAGGTGGCCCGGTAACAGACACAGATACGGCCCCGACCCGGGCGGATCTTTGCGGCACAGAAAACCTCGATGATCCGAACTATCTGCAATGCTTGCTCGACAATGGCTTTGTAGAATAGCCTTAGGGTAATTGGATACTTCCACCGGTGATATCAGGCATTAACCCCTGATCCACCGGTGGGATTTTCAAGGCGGCAAAAAGAGCAGTCGCCGAAACAGACAAGAATAATCACTACATTTTATTTTTTTATATGGTACCAAAGTGTAGGAAACAGGAAACTTCAGATGAATCATACTTGGCAGTATATTTATTTCGAAGGCTTGGATGCCGGGGTCGCCGTCAAGGTAGATGCCGGTTTTTATGATTCTCTTCCCGCAATTTTTGCCCATTGGCCTTACCGGATTATGGCCGCAGAGCAGGGCGAGGTTTTTGCCCGTGTCGAGTTACTGGAGGGGCGCTATGTGCTTTCCTCCCCCTATATTAAGAAGGCCGAACCTTACCGCGAACCGGTGAACGCCATATGCGCTATCGTCGCGGAAATGGCGTGGGCGCAGTTGCGCGAGAAGCCTTCTCTTTTGTGCCTGCACGGGGCGGCTGCCGAGTTTTCGGGGCGGCTGGTGGTTTTTCCGGCTACGCGCCGCGCTGGTAAAAGCACGCTGTCGGTGGCTATGCTTGCGGCGGGTATCAAGCTCTACACCGATGATTTTTTGCCGGTTTCTATCACAAAAAACGGCATGATCAGCGGGGTGTCTAGCGGGGTGTCGCCGCGCTTGCGCCTGCCAGTTCCCGCACAGATCGGCGACAGGGCAAAAAACTATTTGCAACAGCGCGAAACCCTGTCCAACAAGCAATATACCTATGTCGCCCCGCTTGATACCGAAAGCGCCCGTTTTGGCGAGGCGGCCCCTCTTGGCGGTGTGGTTTTTCTTGAACGGCAGGACGGGGCAACTGCAAGCCTGGTGCCGATCAACAAGGCCGAGGCGCTCAAAACCCTGATTCGACAAAACTTCTCCAGAGCGCTAAATGCTGGCGATATATTGGCTATGCTCGGGTTTCTTGCCGAAAACCTGCCCGCTTATGCGCTGCGCTATGATAAGGCGGAGCCAGCGATTGCTTTGCTGAAGCAGCAATTTTCCACATGGGGCGAGGCCCCAAAACCCTACCACCCGAAAAGCCCCCCCGCCAGTGTGCTGGATGATGGACCGCAGCCCTATACCACCTATGATGATATCTCCGTCGGGCAGTTTCGGCAGGCAAAGGGGGTTAAGGTTGTTTCCACAGATGGTCAGCGGTTTTTGACCGGCCGTAACGGGCAAAGTATCCATTATCTCAATGAGGGCGCGGCCATGATCTGGCAGATCTTGAGCGAACCGGCCAGCGCGGCCGAGGCGGTGGATATTTTGCTGGCGGCCTTTCCCGAACAGCCTCGCGTGCAGATAGAAAAAGATGTAAACCGCAGCTTTCTGGACTTTGCCGGTAATGGTTTGCTGTTCCGGCTGGAAGGCCCGCCTCTGCCGGCAGTGATGCCGCAGGAAAGCATGGCGGGCAAAACATGAGAAAGCTATTTTCTTCATTGCCAAAAGGCGCTCTGCCAGCATCGGAAGGTCCGGCACGCCCTGACCGGCGGGCAGCGCTGCGTCGGTTGGCCGGCGCGATGGTTGTGGCTTATGTGGTGCCGGAAATGGTTGTTTTGAGTGCGGCGCGCGCCGGGCAGAGCGGCTCTGGCGGCAGCAATTCTCTTCCCAGCACGACTTCAGGCCCGTCCTTTTCCTCCGCCTCCTTTTCTGGCGCCTCTTTGGTCTCGGGCCCGGGGGCTTCGGTTTCCGTACCTTCGGCTTCGGCACCTTCGGCGTCAGGCTCTGAAACCCCTTCCGCTAGCGCCCCTGAAAGGACCGGCAATACCGATCGCTCCCCCGGTGACAGCTGTAATATATCCGGCCCTTCCGGTGCGAGCGGCCCGTCTTTTTCCCGCTCGGACATATCCCGGGCGCAGGAGGCGATCTCGGCTGGCTATGCTCGCCCGCTCGAGCAGATTTGGAATAATTTCAAGAGCCAGTATAATGGCAGAATCATCGGAGTGAAATTCACCGGACGCCGCCGCAGCCCACAATACAGGTTTCGGGCGATCTCCCGGACGGGTCGGCTCGAAACGGTGACAATTTCGGCGCAAACCGGCGATATATTGAGGATTGTGGGCTGTTAATGCGGATACTGGTGGTGGAAGACGAGGTTTTGATTGCGGAGTCGATCAAAATCGCGCTGGAGGAATCCGGCTTTGTGCCCGAGGTGGTTTCGGACGGGGATACCGCGTGGTTTCAGGGAGGCACGGAATCCTACGCTGCGGCGGTGCTGGATATCGGCCTGCCCAAGCTCGACGGGCTGAGCGTGCTGCGCAACTGGCGCAAGGAAAAGGTCGATATGCCGGTGATATTACTCACTGCCAAGGGCAGCTGGTCCGAGCGGGTAGACGGGATAGACGCGGGGGCGGACGACTATTTGGTCAAACCTTTTCATATGGAAGAGCTGATCGCGCGGTTACGTGCCTTGTTGCGCCGCCAAGGGGCTAGCCGCACCCCGCAGTTTGAGGCCAGAGGGCTGATACTGGATACCCGCCAAATGAAGGTCAGCGTGAATGGCACCCCGATCAAAGTCACGCCGCTAGAGTTTCGGCTGCTGAATTTTTTGTTACATAATCAAGGGCGTGTTGTCTCTCAAGAGGAGCTGGCGACCAATATCTATTATCAGGATCAAGAGCCGGACAGCAACGCGATCGAGGTACTGGTCGGGCGATTGCGGCGTAAGCTCAAGGTTGACATTATCGAAACCCGCCGTGGTTTTGGCTATCTGATAGATACTGTCTCCGGCGGGCAAACATGAGGCTCAGGTCTCTTGCCGCGCGGCTTATCTTGTTGTCGTGCCTGTCTATTGCGGTGGCGCTGGGCACGATCGGCTTTGTGCTTGGAGAGCGGTTTAATACCTATTTCGAAGACCGGGTATATAGCGAGCTTGGCGCCCATCTGGACCAACTGACGGCCAACCTTTCTTTTGATGCTGAAGGGGATATGGTGGTAAAATCACTGCCGGATCCGCGTTTTGAAGCACCTTTCAGCGGGCATTATTGGCAGGTGCAGCGGCCTGATCACCCGCAGATGGTCTCGCGGTCTTTGCTGACCGGCTCTATCAATGTCCCGGCTTTTTTCGAGGTGGGGATGTCGGTGCGCTCCGCACTTGAGTCGCCGCAGGGCCAGCCGCTATTGGCGCTCAGTCGTGCGGTTATTGTCGGGCTGGAGGAAGCCGAAAGCCGGGTAGAGCTGACCGTGGCGATTAATCAGAGCGAAGTGCAACGCGCGGCGGCGGGATTTCGCACCACGATGCTGGGCTGGATGTTTCTTATCTTTCTTGGCTTGATCGGCGCTGCCTGGGTGCAGGTCAAGCTCGGCCTTGCGCCGCTCGAAACCCTGCGGCTCAAGGTAGAGCGGGTGCGCAGCGGGCAGGATGACCGGCTGAAGGGGAATTTTCCGACCGAGGTGCAGCCGCTGGCGCGTGAGGTAAACGAGCTGCTGGAACTACACGAGATGACCGTCGAACAGGCACGCGAACGGGCTAGTAACTTGGCCCACGGCCTAAAAACTCCGTTGACGGTGATCAACACAGTAGCGCGCGATCTGCGTAAAAACGGCCAGAGCGCCGAGGCCGAGGAGATCGCCACGCAAATCGCCAGCATGTCGCATTTTATCGAGCGGGAGCTGGCTCGGGTGCGTATTCGCCCTGCCGGCCGGTTTGACCATCCTGCTCGCGAAGTGGCGCAAAAAATGCTCAAGACGATCCAGCGCTTCCCGCGCGAAACCCCGCTGGACTGGCAATTTGATATCCCGCAGGGGTTTACCTCGCCGTTTGATAGTCATGATCTGTCTGAGTTGCTCGGAAACTTGTTGGATAATGCCCGAAAATGGGCCGGCACGCAGGTGCGGCTGAGCGCGGGTGAAAGCGCAGATGGATGCCGGTATTTGCGGGTCGAGGATGATGGTGAAGGGGTGGACGAAGAGGGGTGTACGCGGCTCGGCCAGCGTGGGCAACGGCTGGATCCCTCGGCACAAGGCAGTGGCCTGGGCCTTGCCATCTGCACCGACCTGGCCGCACATTACGGTGCAACCATCGAAATTTCCCGCTCTTCCATGGGGGGGCTGATGGTTACGGTCAGTTGGCCGGCAACAGCCTGACCAGCCAGTTGGGCGTTATATGGTGCAATTTGCACGGGTTCTCCTTGTCGTGCGCCGCATTCCGCGCTATTCCAGAGCCAGACAAGAAAAGGAGCGTTCCATGGAAAAAAAGCAATTTATGGCCAGCACCGAATGGCTGGAAAAACACCTGAACGCCCCTGATCTGCGGGTGCTGGATGCCAGCCTTGTGCTGCCGGGTGATCCGCGCGATTGCCGCGCCGAGTATGAGGCTTGCCATATTCCCCGTGCGCGGTTTTTTGATATCAACGATATTGCCGACAGCCGCTCCGAGCTGCCCCATATGGTGCCGCTGGTCGAGAAATTTATCTCCAGAATGCGGGCAATGGGGATCGGGGACGGCCACCGTGTGGTGATTTATGATACCAATGATGCGCTGTTTTCGGCCGCGCGGGCGTGGTGGATGTTTAAACTGTTTGGCAAAAACGATGTGGCGATACTGGATGGCGGCCTGCCAAAATGGTTGCGCGAGGGGCGCCCTGTAGAGGATACACTGCCGATGCTGCGCGACCGGCACTTTACCGCGCGGCGCAATGCGGCACTGGTGCGCGATGTGACCCAGGTGGCCGCTTCGCTGAAGCTTGCTGATGCCCAGATTGTCGATGCCCGCTCGCCCGCTCGCTTTGCCGGCGAGGCGGAGGAGCTGCGCGAAGGGGTGCGCAAGGGCCGGATTCCAGGCAGCAAAAACGTATATTACAAAGACCTGACCGGCCCAAAGGGCACTCTGCTGCCGCTTGACGAGATTCGTGAAATTTTCGACGACGCGGGGATTGACCTCGACAAGCCGATTATCCTGACCTGTGGTTCGGGGGTGACCGCCTGTGTGCTGGCCCACGCGCTGGAGCGGCTCGGGCACCGGCAATGGTCGGTTTATGATGGCTCGTGGTCGGAGTGGGGAATGTATGAAGAGCTGGCGATTGAAGCAGGATGGTAGAGTATACGGTCACCTATCTGGAGATGACGGCGCGGCCCGGATATCCGCGCCCGCACCAGCCGCTCGGGCATACGGCAGCATTGTTGCATGCCGAAAAACCGCCGCTGTGGTATTTTCTCGACCTTTACCGCGCTGTGGGCGCACAATATGACTGGACCGATAGGTTGTCCGATAGCGAGGAAGACCTGCGCGCTTTTGTGCAGCACCCCGATATGGCGCTATATACGCTGATCATTCAGGGTTGGTCTGCGGGGTTTTTTATGCTGGATTGTCGAGAGGCAGGGCTGTGCGACCTCGCCTATCTGGGGCTGGTGCCCGAGAGGCTCGGGCAAGGCTATGGCAAATACCTGCTGCAAGAAGCGGTACATATGGGGTGGGATATACCGGGAGTGAAAAAGCTTACGGTCAACACCTGCACACTGGACCATCCACGCGCACTGGCGCTTTACCAGAGTGCCGGTTTTTCTCCGGTGCGCCAAGAACAAATGACCCGAAACTAGAAAAAGGAGAAACCCATGCTGGAAAATCTGAAAGAGCAGGCGCCTGATAAAATCATCGAGCTGATCGGGTTGTTTGCCGCTGATGAGCGTGAAAACAAGCTCGACCTCGGGGTCGGGGTCTACAAAAATGCCGATGGCAAGACGCCGGTGATGCGGGCGGTAAAGGCGGCTGAAAAGATCCTGCTCGATAGTCAGGAGAGCAAATCCTATGTCGGGTTGCTGGGCGATCTATCCTATGTGGATGTGATGCGTGAGCTGATACTGGGAGACGTGGTGCCCGCAGGCCGGATATGCGGTGCACAAGAGCCGGGCGGCACCGGTGCCATTCGCCAGCTTTTCGAGCTGATCAAGGCCGCCAATGCCGACGCAACGGTGTGGATATCAAACCCGAGCTGGCCAAATCACGAGGCGATTTTGAAATACCTCGGGATCAAAGTTGGTAAATACCGCTATTTTGACGAGGTGAGTTGCGGGGTTGATTTTGAGGGCATGAAGGCTGATTTGTCTGCCGCCAAAGCCGGTGATGTGGTGCTGCTGCATGGTTGCTGCCATAACCCGACCGGGGCCAATATTACCCTTGCGCAATGGGGTGAGATTACCGAACTGGTGCTGGCCAAGGGGCTGATGCCAATGATCGACATCGCCTATCAGGGCTTTGGCGACGGGCTGGAGGATGATGCCAAGGGGTTACGGCACATGGCGGCGCGGGTGCCTGAAATGCTGATTGCGGCCTCTTGTTCCAAAAATTTCGGGCTCTATCGTGACCGTGTCGGTGCTGCGCTGATCATCTCGAAAGACGAGGATGAGGCTGCGCTAAGCAAAGCCAATCTGGCAGGGCTGAACCGGCTGAATTTCTCCTTCCCGCCGGATCACGGGGCCAAGGTGGTGTCGATCATCATGAATGATGCGGCTTTGCGCGCCGATTGGGAGGCCGAGCTGGAGGAGATGCGCCAAAACATGCTGAATTTGCGCCAAGGGCTGGCCGACGCCCTGCGCCGCGAGACCAATTCGGACCGGTTTGATTTTATTGCGGATCATCGCGGTATGTTTTCGCGCCTTGGGCTAAGCCCCGAGCAGGTGCTGAAGCTGCGCACAGATTACGCAATATACATGGTTGGCGACAGCCGGATCAGCATTGCCGGCCTGCCCCATGGTGGGCTGGATAAGTTCGCCAAGGCCATTGCTTCGGTGGTTTGATCCGGGCGGGGAGAAACCCTCCGCCCCAGTAGTGTTGCTGGCGCAACAATATTGGGGCGTTTGGGCGGTGGCCTCGCTACGCTCGGCAGTCCTGAAATTAAAGGAAATACATGGTGGGGCAGGTTCCATATATCACCACGGACGGTATTGAAGACCGGCTTGGCTGGATGACCATGGTTGAGGCGCTTGAACAGGGGCACCATAAGGCCCGCGCGCAGGTTGCTGATCAGGTCTTGCAGCGGGGGGAGGATACGCTGCTTTCCCGCGCCGCATGGATGGACGGACAGGGGGTCGCCGTTAAATCGGTAATGGTTTTTCCGGGCAACCCGCAACAAAACCTCCCTTCGGTTCATGGGGCCATGCTGCTGTTTAGCGATACCACCGGCGCTGTGGAAGCGGTGATAGATAGTGCGTTGGTGACCAAATGGAAAACCGTGGCGGACAGTTTGCTTGGCGTGCGGCTGTTGGCCCGCCCGGATGCGCGCCGCTTGCTGATTATTGGTGCCGGAGCCGTGGCGGCGGGGCTGGCGGAGGCCTATCCGGCGCTCTATCCAGGCATGCAGATCGAGATTTGGAACCGCAACCCGGAAAAGGCGGAAACCCTTGCTGGAAACAAGCCCCATATGCGGGCAGTCACCAACCTGCCCGAGGCGGTCGCGCGGGCTGATATCATTTCCACCGCTACCATGAGCAAAGAACCCGTATTGAGGGGAGAATGGTTGCACAAAGGTCAGCATCTGGACCTGATCGGAGCTTTCACCAAAGAGATGCGCGAGGTGGATGACCTCGCCTTGCAGCGAGCCAGAATATTCGTGGATAATCGCGAGACAACCATTGAACATATCGGCGAGCTGACCATCCCGCTGGCCAGCGGCGCGATTGCACCTGCTGACATATTGGGTGACCTTTATGATCTGGCGCAGGGGGCGGCAGGGCGGGTCTCGCCTGATGATATCACCTTGTTTAAAAATGGTGGCGGCGCGCATCTGGATTTGATGGTCGGAAGGGTGATTTTGCAAGCATGGCGGGAAAAACCGGCTTGATCTTATCTGTGAGCAGCTCTAGCCTTACCCCATGCACCCAAATCCGATATTTCGCTCTGACGACCACGCGCAAAGCCTGACCCTTGCCGCCACGCGTGCTTTCAGACGAGTTCGAGCAACGGTTGCTGCCCAAACCGCCATGGGATCTGGACAAGGTCAGCCTAGAGAACCGCAAAAAGATGCTACATATGCTGGTGCCCGCCGAGCTGGAAATCAGCCATATAGACGCGACATGGAAGCTTGGGCAAAATAAGCCGGAAGCCGTGCGAAAAGCAGCGGCACAGGCTTTGAAAAATAGCGCGATTGGTGCGGATGTTATGGCGTTGGCCGCTTTAATGGAGGATATCAAATGAAACTGACCTATTCTGGAACCTCGCCCTATGTGCGCAAAGTGATGGTGATGCTGGCCGAAACCGGGCAGCGCGATAAGGTGGAGCTGGAAACGGTAACAGTTTCTCCGCTAAAGCCCGGTGAGGTAGTGCCGGGCATAAACCCGCTGGGGAAAATCCCCTGCCTTATACTGGATGACACCAGCGCGCTCTTTGATAGCCGGGTGATCTGCCGCTATCTGGATACGATGCATGACGGGGCTAAGCTTTACCCGGAAGGTAGCACGCTTTGGCCTCGTCTGGCCATTGAGGCGGCGGCAGACGGGGTGATGGAGGCCGCGATACTGATGGTATATGAGCAGCGTTTGCGGCCCGAGGCGGAGCGGTCTCCGGGTTGGGTAGAGGCACAATGGCTGAAGGTCAGCCGGACGCTGGCTTGGCTGGACAAGCGGGCGGAGAGCTTTGAAAACCTTGATATGGCTGGTATCGCGGTGGGTTGCGCGCTTGGTTATCTTGATTTTCGCCATGATGATCGGCAGTGGCGCAGCCTTGCCCCCAAGCTGGCCAGATGGGAGGCCGAGTTTTCAAAGCGACCATCCATGCAAGCCACCCAGCCCGCTTAGGTTACACGCGGCGCGTCAAACGCCGCGTTTTTGGCAGCTGTTTATTGGCGGCATCCCTCATCGGTTTTCCGGCGCAATATCGCGTATTCGCGCGACATGGGCGGCAATCTCTTCGCTGCTGAATTTGCTATGGACCCGCGCTTCACTCGCCGGATGCACCCCTAGCCCAAGCCCTTCTCGCCAAGCGCGTGCAGGCCGGATGGGCCGGGGCTGAAAACCACCGCCACAGGTGGGGCAAACATTGGCCAGCACCCCTTGCGCACAAGCCGCGCAATAGGTGCATTCATAACTGCAAATCATCGCATTCTCCGCCTCGGGGGGCAGATTACAATCACACAGCTCGCAATTCGGGCGAATTTTCAGCATTGGCGGTTCCGGTTTATGGCGCGTCGCTATCTGACACTATTGCTTGCCTTCAAAGTGCTTGATAGGCTCATTCCAAAGCCTAACGCCGGAGCGCACCCCATGCCAGACCAAATCACCCTTTCGCTTGATGGTAAAACCGTTGAGGCCCAGCCGGGCGAAAGCCTGTTTGACCTCGCCAAGCGCCACGGCAAACCGCTGCCGCACCTGTGCCATGCTGACCGGCCGGGGTTTGAGGCCAGCGGCAACTGTCGCGCCTGTATGGTTGAGATCGAGGGTGAGCGGGTGTTGGCCCCCTCTTGTACTCGCAAGGCCGAGGCGGGAATGGTGGTGCATACCGACACCACGCGAGCCAGCAAAGCCCGGCGCATGATAATGGAACTGCTTATCACCGACCAGCCCGCCGGTGACAGCCACTTCTGGGATATGGCGGCGCTGGCCGGTGTTGCCGACAGCCGGTTTCCAAAGACCGGGCACACGGTGCTGCTGGATAGCTCGCATGTAGCGATGAAGGTGGATCTGGATGCCTGCATCCACTGCCAGCTTTGTGTGCAGGCCTGTAATGATGTGCAGGTCAATGATGTGATCGGCATGGCGATGCGCGGTGCCGATAGCCGGATCATCTTTGATCAGGATGACCCGATGGGGGCCTCCACCTGTGTGGCTTGCGGTGAGTGTGTGCAGGCCTGCCCGACCGGCGCGCTGCTGCCCGCCGAGCCGGCCGCGCAGGATTTTGATACCGAGATCGCTTCGGTCTGCCCCTATTGCGGGGTTGGTTGCCAGCTTTCGTTCAAGGTAAAAGACAACCGTATCGTGCGGGTTGACGGGCTGGATGGCCCCGCCAATCAGGAGCGGCTTTGTGTAAAGGGCCGGTTTGGCTTTGATTATATCCACCATCCGCATCGGCTGACCAAGCCGTTGGTCCGGCGTGAGGGCGCCAAAAAAGGCCTGAATGTCGACCCCGCCAACCCGCTCAGCCATTTTCGCGAGGCGACATGGAACGAGGCGCTGGATGTGGCCGCCAACGGGCTGCAAAAGCACCGCGAGTCCATTGCCGGCTTTGGCTCGGCAAAATGCTCCAACGAGGAGGCCTACCTTTTTCAAAAGTTGATAAGGGCGGGGTTTGGCAGCAATAATGTTGACCATTGCACCCGGCTTTGCCATGCCAGCTCGGTGGCGGCATTGCTGGAAAATGTCGGTTCGGGGGCGGTAACGGCTACCTTTAACCAGATCGAGCATGCCGATGTGGCAATTATTATCGGCTCGAACGCGATCGAAAATCACCCTGTTGCCGCCACTTACTTCAAGCAATTCACCAAGCGCGGTGGAAAGCTTATTGTGCTGGATCCGCGCGGCGTCGGCCTTGGGCGCTATGCCACCCACAGGGTACAGTTTACCCCGGGTGCCGATGTGGCGCTGCTCAATGCGTTGATGCATGTGATTGCCAAAGACGAGCTATATGATACCGCCTATATTGACCGCTTCACCGAGGGTTGGGACACATTTAAAGACCACCTGAAAGCTTACACCCCCGAGGCGATGGCGCCGCTTTGCGGTGTGCCGGCTGACGAGCTGCGGGCCATTGCCCATACCTTTGCGCGCGGCAAGGCGGGGATGATATTCTGGGGCATGGGGGTCAGCCAGCATATCCACGGCACCGATAACGCCCGCTGCCTGATTTCACTGGCCTTGATGACTGGCAATGTCGGCAAGCAGGGTGCAGGGTTGCACCCCCTCAGAGGGCAAAACAACGTGCAGGGAGCGTCTGATGCCGGTCTTATCCCGATGTTTTTGCCCGATTACCAGAGCGTGACGGATGATACGGTGCGGGAGAAGTTCAGCAAAAAGTGGGGCATCGAGGGGTTTTCGGCCGAAAAGGGGCTGACGGTCGTAGAAACCATTCATGCCATCCATGCCGGTGAAGTCGAAGCGATGTATATCCTGGGTGAAAACCCGGCAATGTCAGACCCTGATGTCAATCATGCACGCGCCGCGCTGGCCAAGCTCAAGCATCTCGTGGTGCAGGATATTTTTATGACCGAAACCGCGATGTTTGCCGATGTGATCCTGCCCGCTGCTGCCTGGCCTGAAAAAGACGGCACAGCCACCAACACCAACCGGCAGGTGCAATTGGGCCGTGCCGCCATCACCCCGCCGGGGCTGGCGCGCCCTGACTGGGAGATCACCACCGCGCTGGCCAACCGCCTTGGCCTCAACTGGACCTATACCCACCCGCGCGAGGTTTTTGCCGAAATGACCGAGCTGATGCCGAGCTTTGACAATATCACATGGCAGCGGCTGGAGGCTGAAAATGCGGTCACCTATCCGAGCCTGTCGCCCAGTGATCCGGGGCAGGCGATTGTGTTTTCTGACGGATTTCCGCGCGCTGGCGGGCGGGCCGCCTTCAAGCCGGTTGCGGTTACAGAACCGGCCGAGCGCCCCGACAAGGCCTACCCTTTTGTGCTGATCACAGGCCGTCAGCTCGAGCATTGGCATACCGGCACCATGACAAGGCGCTCAACAGTGCTTGATGCGATCGAGCCGGAAGCCACCTGCACGCTCCACCCCAAAACCCTGCGCGATATAGGTATAGATGCCGGTGGCACCGTGCGCCTCACTACCCGTCGCGGCGAGATAACCCTGAGGGCGCGGGCCGACCGCGCGGTGCCTGCCAATACGGTTTTTGTGCCCTTTGCTTATGTGGAGGCTGCCGCCAATATCCTGACCAACGCCGCCCTCGACCCTGTTGGCAAGATCCCCGAATTCAAATATGCCGCTGTGCGGGTGGAGGCGGGGTAGCGCCCATAAAAAAGGCCCGCCGGTGAGGGCGGACCTGAAGAGGGTTAAATTTTTTTGCTACTTGGGGGGGCGCACATAGCGCTGGAGGGATACCCGCACCGGTTCGGAGGCAGCACCATCCTCGTAGCCAAAGAGCAGTACTGCCGCGAGATAGCGGCCAGGGTAAAGCTCGGCGGCTATCTGGCTGTCGCGGGTGCTGGCACCGCCAATACCGCTATCGTCGTTGAAGCCAAGCTGCTGGCCGCGATCATTATAAAGATAGAGCTGCGAATCAGCGCCACCATTGCCGATACCTTGTATCAGTACCAATGAAGGCTCGGCGACTTCGAACAGGATCCAGCGGGCGTCTTTGCCGACCAGAACATCGCCGGAGAAGGTTGAAGTGAGTAGCCCTATATCATCAATCGGGAAATCACCGCCGATGGGAGGAGAGGCCTTGCCAGTGGCGTAGCGGGCATAAAGGAAGGCCTTTTCGTCAAATTTGCGGACCTCGACATCAATCGGCTGTGCGCCATCCGACAGCGCGCTTACCGCGATGCAATAATCGCCCGGTTGAAGCGGAGTTTGCATGTCGATCTGGGCATTCAGCCCGTCAAAATCGTCATTTTCGGCGACAAGATTGCCGGCATTGTCATAGACCCGCACCACAGGGTCGGCATCGGTGTTTTGGGCGGTGATGGTCAAGGCAAGCGGATTGTCGACGGTGAAGCGGTGATAGGTGACATTGCCATCACGCGTAAAGCGGATCTGCTCACCACCGGCGAGGGCGGCGTTGAGCGGGCCGGAGGAGACCAGCGGACTGGCAGGTGTTGACGCTGTGCAAGCCTCGACACCACCGCCACCTGCGGTTCCGCCGGTGGTGACCGGCTCCATATCCCAGCGGCTCAATTGCAAGGTGGTCGGGCCGTTATTGGACGAGAAATTATAGACCTTGGCACAGTAGCTGCCCGGTTGGAGCGAAGTTTCTATCCGAGAGGCTCGTCTGCCGCCGCCATCATCATCCGAGGCCAGCTCGTTGCCCGAGGTGTCAAGCAGCACCATTACAGGGTCAACGCCGCTATCATCAGTGGCCTCGATGCGCACATCGGTCGGGGAGGAAACCTCGAATTGCAAATAATTCGACACGCCGGGGGTGAGCTGCACCTGCATCTGCGCGGGGGCATCAAGAGTGGTTACATCCACACCAAAGCCGCCAAAGGGCTGCACCTCGGCAGGGGAAACGCCGCAAACACTAAGCTGTGCGAAGGCAACCGACGGAATGAATATACTGGCGGCCACCAGTAGGCTAATTCGTGCGCGTAACATATAAATACTCCTGATTGGTTTAATGCGATTAATGTATAAAGTTACGGGGCTTATTTTGATCTCTTGTGCCGATAAGGCAAGGAAAATATTGTGACCAGTTTCAGGACCTTGGCAATGGGCCGGATTCAGCCGAGCTGGCGAACCTCCACCCCGTGCTGGTTGCAGATCTGTGCGAGCGGTGCCGGCAGGGGCAAATCGGTGAAAAAGCTGTCTATGTCGCGCATATGGCCAATGCGGGCGGGGGCCGAGCGGCTGAGCTTGCTGGCGTCGGCCACCAGAAAAACCTTGCGGGCATTGGCGATGATCGCCTGTGAAACCCTCACCTCGCGGTAGTCAAAATCCAGCAGCGAACCATCTTCGTCAATTGCGGAAACCCCGATGATAGCGTAATCGGCCTTGAATTGCTGTACTGTATCAAGGGTTTGTTCGCCCACCAGCCCGCCATCGGCGCGCCGCAACATGCCGCCTGTGACCATCACCCCGCAATGGGGGTTGGTGGCCATGATATTGGCAACATTGAGGTTGTTGGTGATCACCAACAGATCGCGCCGTGTGCGCAGGGCGCGGGCCACGGCCTCGGTGGTGGTGCCGATATTGATGAACAGCGAGGCATCATCCGGGATGGCTTCGGCGCAGAGCCGGCCAATGGCTTCCTTGGCCTCTTTATCCATGTTTTTGCGAGCGGCATAGGCGGTATTGGCCACGCCGGACTGTAAAATTGCGCCACCATGTACGCGGGTCAGGTGGCCCTCGTCACACAGGGTATTAAGATCGCGGCGGATGGTTTGCGGGGTTACATTCTGGGAGGAGGACAGCTCGTCTACTGCCACACGACCAGCGGCGCGTACGGCGCCGAGGATTTCTTTTTGACGATGTGTCAGGCCCATATCATCTCCGTCTACCGGAACGAAACTTGCATTTGATCTGCACGAGGTCAAGGTTTTCTCTCCAAAGTGGAGAAATAATGAAAGCAAGGCGAAAAAAACGAAAGCAGATTGACTATAAGTGAAAATAAAAGGAAGATGAAACCGAAAATTTTGAACGTAAACACGAACGGAAACAATGTGCCGGAAGAGATATTCGATATTTTTGTTATTGGCGGCGGAGTTAACGGCTGCGGCATTGCGCGCGATGCGGCAGGGCGCGGGTTGCGGGTGGGGCTGGCCGAGATGAATGATCTTGCCAGCGCCACATCTTCGGCTTCGACCAAGCTGTTTCATGGCGGGCTGCGCTATCTGGAGTATTACAAATTCCGGCTGGTGCGCGAGGCTTTGGTCGAGCGCGAGGTGCTGCTGCGCAACATGCCCCATATCAGCTGGCCCATGCGCTTTGTGCTGCCGCTGCATAAGGATATGCGGCCGGCATGGCTGATCCGGCTGGGGTTGTTCATGTATGACCATATGGGCGGGCGCAAAATACTGCCCCCCACCAAAGTGCTTGATCTGACCCGTGATGAAGCCGGCATGCCTTTGAAAGAAAATTTTAAAAAGGCGTTTGAGTATTCGGATTGCTGGGTGCAAGACAGCCGCTTGGTGGTGTTGAACGCTGCCGACGCGCGAGCGCGCGGTGCCGAAATACTGACCCGCACCAAGGTGATCGCGGCCAAGCGGCGTGGCAGTATCTGGGAGGTGGAACTGGATGCGCGTGGTGTGTATCGCAAGATCCGCACCAAGGCGCTGGTTAATGCCGCAGGCCCGTGGGTGGGGCATATTTTGCACGATACCATCCAGATAGACACGTTTGAAAATGTGCGGCTGGTGCGGGGTAGCCATATTGTGGTAAAAAAAATATTCGACCACCCGCGGGCATATTTTTTTCAGGGGGCGGATAACCGGATTATTTTCGCTATTCCCTACGAGGAGGATTTTACGCTGATCGGCACGACGGACCATGATCAGGGCACCGAGGTCGGTACGCCGGTTTGCACCGCCGAAGAGGCTGATTATCTGCGCCAACACGCCTCTGAATATTTTGCCGAGCCGATCAAGGCCGAAGATGTTGTCTGGAGCTATTCCGGTGTTCGCCCGCTTTATGATGACGGGGTGAGCAGCGCCACCGAGGCCACCCGCGACTATGTGCTGAGCTTGAACGAGGACGGTGCGCCGCTTCTCAGTATATTTGGTGGCAAAATCACTACCTATCGCAGGCTGGCCGAAGCTGTGCTGGCCAAGCTTGAAACCCACCTTGAAGCCAAATCCGCAGCGTGGACCGCCAATGCCCCCCTGCCCGGCGGGGATTTCCCCCATGACGGGGTGGCAAAGCTGATGGAGGATCTGCAAGCGGGCTATCCGTTTTTAAGCGAGGTTCAGGCACGCCGGATGATCCGCACCTATGGTACTAATGCCAGCAAAATCATGGGTGGGGCCAGAACGACCAAGGATCTGGGCGAGGATTTTGGCGCTGGTCTCAGCGAGTCCGAGGTGCAATGGTTAATAGATGAAGAGTTTTCTGAGACCGCCGAAGATATCCTTTGGCGGCGCACCAGGCTGGGGCTGCATATGCGGCCCGAACAGGTGGCGCAGCTGGAAAGCTGGTTGGCCGGACAGAAAGGGCGCGGAGCCAAAAAAAATGTATGAAAGATGCCTCGGGAAAACCGGGGGTTTCGCAGAGTTGTTTCATTGGCCATTGACATTCACCCACAACAAACCCCATCTTCCGCGCCCAACTGGATGCTGAATTTCTGGAGAATCTCTCATGGCTGTTGTTGTCGTTGAATCCCCCGCCAAAGCCAAAACAATCGAAAAATACCTTGGCCCCGGATTCACTGTTCTGGCCTCCTATGGCCATGTCCGTGATTTGCCGCCAAAAGATGGCTCTGTTGATACCGAGCATGATTTTGAAATGAAATGGGAAGTTGGCAGCCAGTCACAAAAGCATATCCGCGCCATTGTTGACGCCATGAAATCCGACAGCTCCGATACTCTCATTCTTGCTACCGACCCTGACCGCGAGGGCGAGGCGATCAGCTGGCATCTGGAAGAGGCGCTGAAAAAACGCAAGGTGATCAAAAAATCGACCCATGTCGAGCGGGTGGTTTTTAATGCCATCACAAAAACCGCTGTCACCGAAGCCATGAAAAACCCGCGCCAGATAGATATGCCCTTGGTCGAGGCCTATCTTGCACGGCGGGCGCTGGATTATCTGGTGGGCTTCAATCTTTCGCCTGTGCTGTGGCGCAAGCTGCCCGGTGCCAAATCGGCAGGAAGGGTGCAGTCGGTTTGTTTGCGCCTTATTGTCGAACGCGAGATGGAGATCGAGGCGTTTAACAACAAGGAATACTGGAGCGTCAAGGCGCGGCTCACCACCCCGCGCGGCCAGAACTTCGACGCACGGCTCACGGTGCTTGGCGGCAAGAAGCTGGAAAAGTTCGACCTCGCTACCGCCGCGACTGCCGAGCTGGCGGTGCAGGCTGTTACCTCGCGGGCGCTTGCTGTGTTGAAGGTCGAGGCCAAGCCTGCCACCCGCAACCCTTCCGCTCCGTTCATGACCTCGACCCTGCAACAGGAAGCCAGCCGCAAATTCGGCTTTGGCGCGCGCCAGACCATGAGCACCGCCCAGCGGCTTTATGAGGCCGGCTATATCACTTATATGCGGACAGACGGTATTGATATGGCCCCCGAGGCGGCCAGCGCGGCGCGGGCATACATCAAGGATAAATACGGCGCGAGCTACATTCCGGAAAAGGCGCGGATATACAAAAACAAAGCCAAAAATGCCCAGGAGGCCCACGAGTGCATCCGCCCCACCGAGATGGACCGCGAGCCAGCCAAGCTGGCGCGGCTCGAAGAGGACCAGCGCAAGCTTTATGATCTGATCTGGAAGCGGACCATCGCTTGCCAGATGTCGGGCGCACGGCTTGAGCGCACCACCGTTGATATTGGCTCGGATGATGGCGAGCTGGTGCTGCGCGCCAATGGTCAGGTGGTCAGCTTTGACGGGTTTTTGAAGGTCTATGAAGAGGGCCGGGATGATGCGGAAGCCAACGGCAATGACGCCCGCCTGCCGTCGATTCAGGAGGGAGAACCAGCCAAACCGAAAGCTGGCGGGTTTGCCACTGATTATGCCAAGTTTACCGACGATAATACGGTGATAGATAGCGGCATGCAGCGCCACGAAAAGGCAGTGCTTTCAGCCGATGCCAGCACCTATGCCCAGCAGCATTTCACCCAGCCGCCGCCACGCTATACCGAGGCCACCTTGGTAAAACGTATGGAAGAGCTGGGCATTGGCCGCCCCTCGACCTATGCCAGTGTCATCACCACCATTCAGGACCGTGATTATGTTCGCAAAGAGAAAAACCGCCTGCACCCCGAAGATAAGGGCCGCTTGGTTACCGCCTTTCTGGAGAGTTATTTCCGCAAATATGTCGGCTATAATTTTACCGCCGCGCTGGAAGATGATCTTGATAAGGTCAGCGCCGGCAAGGAAGATTACAAGGCCCTGCTTGCCCGCTTCTGGGGCGACTTTTCGGCAGCTATAGCAGAGACAAGCGAGCTGCGCATCACGGATGTGCTCGAGAAAATAAACGAATTCCTCGAGCCGCACCTCTTTCCTGTTACGGCAGAGGACCCGACCCCGCGCATTTGTAAAAACTGTGGCAACGGCAAGCTGAGCTTGCGCACCGCGCGTTCTGGCGGGGCTTTTATCGGCTGCTCGAATTATCCCGAATGCCGTTATACCCGCCCCTTGGCTGGCGAGGCTGTTGGCGGTGATATGGCCGGGCTGGATGGCAAGGTGCTGGGCCAGAATGAAGAAGGGGTGCCGGTCACTCTGCGCGCCGGCCGCTTTGGCCCCTATGTGCAACTTGGCGAGCCAACCGAGGAAGAGCCAAAGCCCAAGCGCGCCTCGGTGCCAAAAGGCATGGACCCCGCTGTGGTGGAGCTGAAAAAGGCGCTGGAGCTGTTAAGCCTGCCGCGCACCATTGGCGAACACCCTGAAGGTGGAGTGGTGACCGCGGCAATCGGCCCATATGGCCCGTATATTCTGCACACCAAGCCCGCCGAAGAAAAGGGCAAGAAGCCAGGTAAGACCTATGTAAACCTCCCTGATCTTGAAGAGATTTTTACGATCGGCATGAACCGCGCGGTCGAGATGATCGCCAGCAAACCACCGGGCCGCGGGCGCGGCGCTGCGGCAGAGCCGATCAAGGCGCTCGGCGAGCATCCCGATGGTGGCGAGATGAATATTATGAAGGGTCGTTATGGTCCCTATATCAAGTGGGAAAAGATTAACGCTACCATTCCCAAAGGCACCGAGCCTGAAGATGTGAGCGTGGAAATGGCAGTGGAACTGGTCAACGCCAAAGCCGCAACCAAGGGCAAAAAGAAACCGGCCAAGAAAAAAGCAGCAGCTAAAAAGCCGGCAGCCAAGAAAAAAACCCCGGCGAAAAAGCCTGCGCCGAAGAAAAAACCTGCAAAATAGCAAAATATCCGCGCGGGATACAATCGCGCGGGCGGATATTCTAAAACCTTGATTTAACCGGGCTGTGCCTTATTATTTTTTTCCGGCGCGCTGGAGCAGCTATTTTGCTGTGCGGCTGTGCTTGCCGGAAAGTGAATCTGGCAGATTTCAGGAGGAGGTATTGCGATGGAAAGGAATACAAAGGTCATTCTTACCCAGAAGTGGTGGAAGGAAAATAAGCCAAAAACCTTGACCGGAAAGGGCAATCTCGGTGAAACCCTTAAAAATTTTGAGGGAGCGCTGACATCGACGACTGTTGCCAAAGGTCAGGAGCAGGGGGTGCGGCTCAAGGTGGCGCAGGCGCTATGTGATGCGCTTGATACCGCAGCAGCCAGAAACGCCAAAGCCTGCCTGCCCAAGGCCCACGCCGAAACCAAATTTGTTTTGCAAAATACTTTTCCCCCCGAGGTGGAAAAACACCGCAAGCTGCTGGATAAAAAATACAAAGACCTGAAGAAAAAACTGCTGGCGCTGACCGCAGAGCAGATGGTGAATGACAGAACCTATCGCGTACTTTATATGGCCATGGCGAAAAAACACTACAATGATAAAAATATCAATTTTGTTCTGGAGGCGGACGGAAAAAATGCTGCTATATACGAAAAATATATCAAGTCAGGGGCGCCGCAACAGATTAATATAGACCATTCGCTGCGGGCCAGGTTTGATGATGCGATGCGCGACGGCAAGATCGGTAATGCGCCGTGGAGCAAGGCGGTCAAGGCCTGCCTGGGGTTGATTAACAGCAACGATATGGGGCCAAAATTCGCCAAGTTTGTTTTGGGCGAATAGCCTAAAGAGGCTAAGGGTGTGGCTGCTTCAGGCTGTCAGCCGGGGAGCGTGGGGCAGCCCGTTAGCATCCAGCTGCACTTGGTGCAGGGCGGCGTTGGAAACCTCGCGCAACCGGTTGGCAAAGGCCAGACGCCAGTCAAAATCTTCCGGCTCCAGCGCTTCGGCCAGCGCCAGATCGGGGGTCCAGGCATCGCAGGAAGTCAGGTAAACGGCTTCCCCGTTTTCGGTGCGGTTGGCGCTGATGATCGCGGTTTGCATGGCGTGTCCTCTATCTGTGGCTTGCTTTCCTTGTATATTAGGATATTATTCTGAATAATTACTAGTCGGGTAGAAGAATAAGGATAAATGTAGCTTTTGCCCCGCTGAGCTAGAACAAAACCACTGATATAAGGGGGAAGCCAGAATGACCTATCACCTGGACGATCTAGACCGGAACATTCTTGGGGTGCTTCAGGACGATGCTTCGCAGTCGCTAGACGAAATCGCTCGCAAAACCGGATCTTCCAAGACCCCGGTCTGGAACCGGATTCGCAAGCTCAGGGCGGCGGGAGTGATCCAGAAGCAAACCGTCATCCTGTCGCCCGAGGCGCTGGGGCTGGAGGCTTGTTTTTTTGTTCTGGTGCGCACTTCCGAGCATGAGGCGGGCTGGCAGGCGGCTTTTTTGAAAGCCCTGCGCGAGCATTCCGAGGTGCAGGAGGCGCATCGGTTAGCGGGGGATATTGATTATATCCTCAAGGTGCGGGTTAAAAATGCCAAGGCGTATGATGATTTTTACCAGTCCCTTATTGCGCAGGTGAAAGTATTTAATGTCACGGCGCTTTTGTCGATGGAAGAGATAAAATCAACCACTGCCCTGCCGCTTTAAGCGTGGGCGGGCAGCTGCCAGCCGGCCTCGGCGATCATCTTTACGGCTTTTCCCCCCGCATCTTCTCGCCATGCGTTGATACAATTGAGCTGCAAATACCAGTAGAGATACTTTTCGACATCCACCAGCGGGCTTTGGGCAAGCCCGAAGGCCGCCGCCGCACTGGCGGGGTTTTTGACAGTGGGAAAAATATGGTGAAAATCCGCCTTGGCAAAAAGAATTGCGGGTTTTCGATGGAGCAGCCCCTCAAAGGCCGCCGCCGAATTATGGGTGACGAGATAGGCGGCATTGGCCAGTAAAGACTGGATATCCCCCTCGACCAGCCGCACTTTCGACAGCTGGCACTGCTGTGCGAGTAGTGCTTTTTCGGCCTCGGTGTAGGTTTCGCCGGGGTGGGGCTTGAGGTATATTTCGCGTGTCGGATCATGGGTGCGGATGGTATCTACCATGGTGGCAAGATCGGCGTATTGCCACTTTCGGTGTTTGAGCAACTTGCCTTGAAGGGGGATGAGTGCATAATCCGAAGCGGTAAAAGGTGCTGGCTCTTTGGGCAAAATCCGCTTGCAGGTGTTGGCAAAAAACTGCCGCGCGGCGCGGGCGTCTATCAGGGCCGGGTCGAAGGTTTTTTGGGCCATGCGCCCCCAGTGGCGGCTGCCGGGTTTTTCAATGCTCCAGAATGGATGGAAAAAAGCCCTGCGCATATTCAGCGCGCGCGGGCCGGTGGCACCCCCGAGATGAAAGATATGCAGGTTGCGGTCTTTTTCGGCCAGCCAGCGGGCTACTGGGCTGTTGGCGCCGGTTTTAACCAGAAAGCCACGCGCTTCGAAGCTTGATCGCAGCACATTGCTGAAAGCGTGCTGGCCTTGGTCAATATGGGCGCGCATTTTCGGGCGCGCGTGGAGGATCAGCTTTTTACGCATGGTGTGGCCTTGGCATTTTGCTGATTGTGCCTTTTATTTATTGTGCCGTCCATGCCAAACCCCGCCCGCATTGACAAGGCGCCCGTTTCGTTGCCAAAGATAGGCAGGAGAAAAGCCATGCAACACCCGAAAAAAACCGGCAGCGCCATGATCCGCGCGGCGCTTTGTGATCTGAACGGTATCTGGCGCGGCAAGTTGATGCCCGCAGAGCAGCTGGAAAAGGTGCTGGGCGGGGCGATGCGCATGCCGCTTTCCACCGCCGCGATTGATGTTTTCGGGGCAGATGTTGCGGGCAGCCCGCTGGTATTTGATAGCGGCGATGCCGATGGTTGCTGCCTGCCAATCCCGCGCGGTGCATTGCATGAGCCATGGCAGGGCGGCCATGCGCGGTTTGTGCCGGTGATGATGCAAGAGGCAAATGGCACCCCCTCCCCGATAGATCCGCGCCAGATCCTTGCTGCTGTGGCTAAAAAGCTGGCCGGTAAAGGCTACCGGCCGGTGATGGCGGTGGAGATGGAGTTTTATCTGATGGCAGAGGCCGCGCCCGCCCCCGTGCCGCCCCAGCCCCATGCCGAGATGCTTTCACTGGACAATATGGCGGCCTATGATGGATTTTTTGAAGGGGTATACGAGGCCTGCGCTACATATGGTATTCCGGCGGATGCCGCGATATCCGAGGGCGGCGCGGGGCAGTTCGAGATCAATATCCTGCACGGGCCGGATCCGGTCGTAGCGGCGGATAATGCGGTGTTTTTCAAGCGGATTGTCAAAGGTGTGGCGCGCAAGCACGGGTTGGTGGCCAGCTTTATGCCCAAGCCCTATCTGGATGCGGCGGGCAGCGGGATGCATGTGCATTTCAGCCTGTTGGATGAGGCTGGACGTAATATGTTCGATGATGGCTCCCCGATGGGTAGCGATATGTTGCAGCACGCGGTGGCGGGGCTTTTGCGGCTGATGCCTGCTTCCACCCTTGTTTTTGCGCCGCATCTCAATTCGTACCGCCGTCTTGCCCCCGACAGCCATGCGCCGACCGGCATTGGCTGGGGGTATGAGAACCGCACCAGCGCCATCCGCATTCCCGGTGGCAGCCCGAAGGCGCGGCGCATCGAGCATCGGGTGGCCGGGGCGGATGCCAACCCTTATCTTTTGCTCGCCGTGCTGTTGGCCGGGGTGCTGGAGGGGTTGGAGCAGCGCGAGACCCCGCCCGCGCCAACCAAGGGCAATGCTTATGAGGCCGGTTTGGCGCAGCTTCCGGGCGATTGGGCGGCGGCGATTGCGGCTTTTGAGACGGATACGGCTCTGGAGCGGCACCTGAACCCGCAATTCCACGATATTTTCGCCGCCATGAAGCGGCAGGAGTTCAACCGCTTTGCTGCCCGCATGAGTGATTTTGAGCTGAGTACCTATCTGTCTGTGGTTTGACTGCAATATTTAGCTTGCTTTTGCATGGCAATCCCCGCCAAATCATCACCAATCATTCAACAGGGAGCATGATAATGAAATATCGCTTAACCACCGCGCTCATCGCACTGGCCGCCGCCGGAGCGGTGCAGGTGCAGGCGCAGGAAAACGTGCTGCGCATCTATAACTGGTCCGATTATATCGCCGAGGACACGCTGGAGAAGTTCACCGCTGAAACCGGCATCGAGGTGACTTATGATGTTTATGACAGCAACGAAGTGCTGGAGGCCAAGATGCTGGCCGGCAGTTCGGGCTATGACCTTGTGGTGCCGACCTCTGACTTCCTGCAACGCCAAATCGCCGCCGGGGTTTACATGCCGCTGGATAAATCCAAGCTGCCAAACCTTGCCAATATGGACGAGGCCCTGATGGCCGGTGCCGAGGCCTATGACCCCGGCAACACCTATTCGGTGATCTATATGTGGGGCACCACCGGCATTGGCTATAATGTGGCGGCGATTGCCGAGCGCCTTGGCGAGGATTACGAGGTTGATAGCTGGGCACTGGTATTTGACCCCGAAGTGGTTGCCAAGCTGGCCGATTGCGGGGTGTCTTTTCTTGATGCGCCCACCGAGATGATCCCGGCGGCCATGAACTATCTCGGGCTGGACCCGAGTTCGAGCGACAAAGCCGACCTTGAAGCCGGCGCGGCGCTGCTGGAGAGCGTGCGGCCCAGCATTCGCTATTACAACTCCTCGCAGTATATTTCTGACCTAGCCAATGGCGATACCTGCGTGGCCGTGGGCTGGTCGGGCGATGTGTTTCAGGCACAAGCCCGCGCTGGCGAGGCTGAAAACGGGGTGGAAATCGCTTATGTGATCCCCAAAGAGGGGGCGCTGCAATGGTTTGACATGATGGCCATTCCGGCCGATGCGCCCAACCCGGATGCGGCGCATGCTTTCATCAACTTTGTGATGGATGCGCAGATCACCGCCGATATCACCAATTATGTCTGGTATGCCAATGCCAATGTGGCTTCTATGCCCTTGGTTGACCCGGAGATCACCTCCGACCCCGGCATCTTTCCCACGGAAGCGGCCAAGGCGGGGCTTTGGGCCTCAACCGTGTATGATGCGCGCACGGATCGCACCATTACCCGGATGTGGACCAAGGTGAAAACCGGGCAATAAGCCTGACCGGGCGCGCTTGACGGCGCGCCCTGATTTGGGGGAGATATGAGCGAGCACATATTGGCAGCCGAGGCCAAACCTTGGCGGGATGAAATGGCAAAGCCGTTTGTGCGCATCCGGGGCATCAGCAAATTCTTTGGTGATCTGGCGGCGGTCGATGATGTGTCGCTCGATATTTATCGCGGCGAGCTGTTTTGCCTGCTGGGCGGCTCGGGTTGTGGCAAATCCACCCTGCTGCGCATCTTGGCGGGGTTCGAGACCCCAAGCGCGGGTAGCATAGAGATCGACGGGCAGGATATGACCGGCGTGGGGGCCAACCTGCGGCCCACCAATATGATGTTTCAATCCTACGCGCTGTTTCCCCATATGAGCGTCGAGAAAAACATCGCCTACGGGCTGCTGCGCGAGGGCGTTAGCAAAAGTGAAGCCATGAGCCGCACCGCTGATATGCTGAGCCTTGTGAAGCTCGACGGGTTCGCGCGGCGCAAGCCCCACCAGCTATCGGGCGGGCAAAAGCAGCGGGTGGCACTGGCGCGCTCGCTTATCAAACAGCCCAAGCTTTTGCTGCTTGATGAGCCGCTGGGGGCCTTGGATAAGAAACTGCGCGAGGAAACCCAGTTCGAGTTGATACGGATTCAGGAAGACCTTGGCGTGACCTTTATTGTCGTGACCCATGACCAAGAAGAGGCGATGACCCTTTCGACCCGCATTGGCGTGATGGATGCGGGCCGGATCGTGCAGGTCGGGGAGCCACGCCAGATTTACGAGACGCCGAACTCCAAATTCGTGGCGGATTTTATTGGCTCGGTGAATATCTTTGATGGCGAGGTCGATGTGGCCGCGCCGGATATGATGCGCGTCAACACTGCCGAGGGCGCGATATTATGTGAGCCGCTCGCCGGGCTGAAGGCGCGCCAAAAGCTGCATATCGCGGTGCGCCCCGAGCGCATCCAGCTTTCGCGCGCGCCGCTTGAGCTGGCCAATTCCATGCCGGGCATGGTTGAGGAGGTCGCCTATCTGGGCAATCTTTCGATCTACCGTGTGCGCCTTGAGGGCGGGCAGTGCCTGAAGGTGAGTGCGGCCAACGGGCTGCATGAGGAAAACCCGATTACATGGGACGAGCCGGTGTTTGTCGGCTGGTCATCCACGGCCAGTCTGGTGCTGATAGCATGAGCGGCGGCGGCAAATGGGGGCGGCGGCTGGTGATCGCCGTGCCCAATATCTGGCTGATCCTGTTTTTCATGGTGCCGTTTCTGGTGGTGCTGAAAATATCGCTCTCCGAGCCGCGCATCGCCATCCCGCCCTATGCGCCCTTGTGGGACTGGGTGAACGGCGCGCTGGAATTCAACATCAATTTTGATAACTACGCCTATATGTGGGAGGATAGCCTATACATAAACGCCTATCTTTCCTCGCTGAAAATCGCCGCCATCTCCACCCTGCTGGCGCTGTTTATCGGCTATCCGATGGCCTATTATATTGCCCGCAGCCCCGAGCCGAGGCGCTCGATATTGCTGCTGCTGGTGGTGCTGCCGTTCTGGACGTCGTTTTTGCTTCGGGTTTATGCATGGATCGGGATCCTCAAAACCAAGGGCGTGCTGAACGAGGCGTTGCTCTGGCTGGGCATTATTGATGAGCCGCTGATCATCATGCAGACCAATGTCGCGGTCTATATCGGCATTGTTTACACCTATCTGCCATTCCTCATCCTGCCGCTTTATGCCAACTTGGTGAAGCTGGATGACACGCTGCTGGAGGCTTCCTATGACCTTGGTGCCAGCCGGATATCGAGCTTTTTTCGCATCACCCTGCCGCTTTCCATGCCCGGTATCATTGCCGGCTCGATGCTGGTTTTTATTCCGGTGATTGGCGAATATGTCATTCCGGCGCTCTTGGGCGGGCTGAATATTTCAAAAACCGCGACTGGCCGGTGGCTTCGGCGGTGGCGATGGTGATGTTGGTGGTGATGATCATCCCGATCATGATCCTGCGCTCGGCCCAAAATAAAGGGGCCGAGATATGAGGCTGCGCTTTACCCCTGTCATGGCTTTGCTCGGGTTTATCTTCCTTTACGGGCCGATTGCCTCGCTGGTGATCTATAGCTTCAATGAAAGCAAGCTGGTGACCGTCTGGGGCGGCTGGTCGCTCAAATGGTATGGGGAGCTGTTTGCCAATCAGCAGATCATGGATGCGGCATGGCTCAGCCTGCGGATTGCGGCGATTAGTGCATCAGCTGCGGTGGTGCTGGGCACGATGATGGCCATGGTGCTGGTGCGCTTTGGCCGCGTGCGGGGCAAGGGGCTGATGTCGGGCATGATCACCGGGCCTTTGGTGATGCCGGATGTGATCATCGGGCTATCGCTGCTGCTGCTTTTCGTGTCGATGCAGGGGCTGATCGGCTGGCCCTCGGGGCGCGGTTTTACCACCATATTGATCGCCCATATTACCTTTGGCATGGCCTTCGTGGCGGTGGTGGTGCAATCGCGGCTTTCGGATATGGATGACAGCATCGAGGAGGCCGCGCTGGATCTTGGCGCATCCCCCCTGCGGGTGTTTTTTGACATCACCCTGCCGATGATCACCCCCGCGCTGATCTCAGGCTGGCTGCTGGCCTTTACCCTGAGCTTGGACGACCTCGTGATCTCCAGCTTTGTATCCGGCCCGGGTGCCAGCACCCTGCCGATGGTGATTTTCTCCAAGGTTCGGCTCGGGGTTTCGCCAGATATCAACGCCTTGGCCAGCCTGATTGTGCTGGTGGTCAGTATCGGTATTATTACGGCGGCCATTTTGATGAGGAAAAAACCATGACCGGAGACCAAGCCTTTCGCGCCAAGGGCAACAATGAGCGCTGGGCAGAGATGACCTACGCGGGTGCGCTTTCTTTCCTGCGCCGCCGCTACAGCCGCGAGCTTGAAGGGGTGGATGTGGTGGTTTCCGGCATCCCCTATGACGGTGCCACCACCTACCGTGCGGGCTGTCGCTTGGGGCCGCGCGCCATTCGTGAGGCTTCGGTGCAACTGGCCGAGCTAAAGGCGTTTCCCTTCGGCTTTGACCCGTTCAAAACCCTGTCGGTGGTGGATTACGGCGATTGTATGCTGGACCCGCACCACCCTGAAACCGTGCCTGCCAGCATCGAGGCCCACGCCGCGCATATCCTTGCCTCGGGCGCTAAAATGCTGAGCTTTGGCGGGGATCATTTTGTCTCCTATCCGCTCTTGAAGGCCCATGCCAAAAAGCACGGGCCAATAGCGCTGATCCAGTTTGACGCCCATTGTGACACATGGCTTGACCACGGCGGCATTGACCACGGCACCATGTTCGGGCGCGCCGCTGCCGAGGGGGTGATTGATGTGAGTAAATCCACCCAGATCGGGCTGCGCACCTATAATGACAGCGACCACGGCTTTGAAATCCTCACAGCGCCGTGGGTGCACCGCCACGGCATTGATGCGGCGCTGAAAATCATCACCGCGCGGGCGGGCGATGCGCCGGTTTACATTTCATTTGATATTGACGGCCTCGACCCGGCTTTTGCCCCCGGCACCGGCACGCCGGTAAGCGGTGGGCTGGCCAGTTGGCAAGCGCTGGAGCTGATACGCGGGCTGGGTGGGCTTAACCTTGTGGGCATGGATGTGGTCGAGGTTTCCCCGCCTTATGACCACGCCGAGATCACCGCTTTGGCCGCGGCCACGGTAGCCCATGATTTCCTGTGTTTACTTGCGCAAAAGAAAGGCGCAAAATCCAAGCCGGTTGGCAGATTGTAGAGGGTATTAAATGGCAGCGCCGGATTATATCAAGAAAATGCCACAATCCGTGGCGGATTGGGTCGATGGCCGCCGGGTGGAGGAGGTGGAATGCGTGATCGCCGACATGGCGGGCATTTCGCGCGGCAAAGCGATGCCGAGCAAAAAGTTTGGCCGTGAAGAGCGGATTTTCATGCCGCAATCGATCTTTTTTCAAACCATTGATGGCCAATATGTCGATATGGAGATCGAAAACCAGTGGGTTGAGGCCGACATGCTGCTGGTGCCCGATTACAGCACATCCTGCGCCGCCCCGTGGGCCGGTGATGTGACGTTGCAGGTGATCCACGATGTGCTCAACATGGACGGCACCCCGGTTGGCCTTGTGCCGCGCAATGTGCTCAAACGGGTGCTGGGGCTTTATAAGGCCGAGGGCTGGACGCCGGTTGTTGCCCCCGAGCTGGAATTTTACCTCACCAAACCCAACCTTAACCCCAATGACCCTGTCGAGCCGCCAATGGCGCGCACGGGAAGGCGGGTGGCCAGCCGGCAGGCCTATTCGATGGTGGCGGTGGATGATTACGGCAAGGTGATTGATGATATCTACGATTTTGCCGAGGCGCAGGGCTATGAGATCGACACCATCATTCAGGAAGGCGGCGCGGGGCAGATCGAGATCAATCTTGTGCATGGTGATCCGCTCAAGCTTGCCGATCAGGTGTTTTACTTCAAACGCATGATCCGCGAGGCGGCGTTCAGGAATGATTGCTACGCCACCTTCATGGCCAAACCGATGCAGGACGAGCCGGGCAGCGCCATGCATATCCACCATTCGGTGCTGGGCTTGGATGGCAAGAACATCTTCAATGCCGACGGCCAGCCCACCGAGCTTTTTTACAATTTCCTCGCGGGCCTGCAAAAATATGTGCCAAACGCCATCGCCCTGTTCGCACCTTATGTTAATTCTTACCGCCGCTATGTGGCGTCTGGTTCCGCCCCGATCAACCTTGAATGGGGCGAGGATAACCGCACCACCGGCATTCGGGTTCCACTTTCCAGCCCCGAGGCGCGGCGGGTTGAAAATCGCGTGGTCGGCATGGATTGCAACCCGTATCTGGGCATCGCCGCCTCGCTGGCCTGCGGTTATCTGGGCATGAAACAAGGCCTAAAGCCGCGCGGGCCGATGACGGGGGAGGCTTACGACGCCGACCACGGCCTGCCGCGCTCGCTCTTGGGCGGGCTGGATAGTTTTGAGCGCGCGCCCGAACTGCGCGAGGTGTTAGGCAATGATTTTAGCGATGTTTACAGTGCGTTAAAGCGTCATGAGGCCGAGGCATTTCTGCAGGTGATCAGCCCGTGGGAGCGCGAGCACCTGTTGCTCAATGTCTGATGGACCTGCTTTACGCCAATGACCAGCCGGGGCAATACCCGCAATCCTACTGGGCGAGTGTAGCCACCCCTATGGCCCCGTTTCCGCCGCTCAAGGGCGAGGTGCGGGCGGATATCTGCGTGGTTGGTGCGGGGTTTACCGGGCTTTCCAGCGCGCTTCACCTCGCCGAGGCGGGGTATTCGGTGGTGCTGCTGGAGGCCCAGCGGGTTGGCTTCGGGGCTTCGGGGCGCAATGGCGGGCAGGTTGGCTCGGGGCAGCGGGTTGAGCAGGATGATCTGGAGAAAATGGTTGGCGAAGGCAAGGCCCGCGCGCTGTGGGATATTGCCGAAGCCAGCAAGGCCTGTGTGAAATCCCTGATTAAAAAACACGATATCGCCTGTGATTGGCGGGATGGCATCATCCATGCAGAGTTAAAGCCCAAGCACCTGCACCATAGCTTTGCCTATGCCGAATTTTTGCAATCCCGCTATGGTTACGGCGCGATCTCGGCGCTGGATGGCGAGGCCATTCGCCAGCATACCGGCACCAATGCCTATTGCGGTGGCACACTGGATATGGGGGCAGGGCATCTCAACCCGCAAAAATATGTGCTGGGGCTGGCGCGCGCCGCGCAAAAGGCGGGGGTGGTGATCTATGAGGGCAGCAAGGCGCTAAGCTTCTCGCAAGCGGCGCGGCCTGTTGTGGCCACAGCAGATGGCCGTGTGAGCGCGGACTTTCTGGTGCTGGCGGGCAATGGCTATATGGGTGGCTTGTCCAGAAAAGTGGCGCGCCGGGTAATGCCGATCAACAATTTTATCATCGCCACCGAGCCATTGGGCGAGGCTATGGCCAAAAGCCTGATTGCTGAGGATGTGGCGGTGGCCGACAGCAAATTCGTGGTCAATTACTTCAAGCGCTCGGCTGACAATCGCATGATCTTTGGCGGTGGCGAAAGCTACGGCTACAGGTTTCCCGCCAATATCGCCGCCAAGGCGCAAAAGCCGATGCTGGAGATTTTTCCGCAGCTTGCGGGGGCAAAGATTGATTACGCATGGGGCGGCACGCTCGCGATCACCATGAACCGGATGCCCTATTTTGCCCGGCTTGCTCCCAATATCCTTTCCGCTTCGGGCTATTCGGGCCACGGGGTGGCTATGGCCAGCCTTGCGGGGGAGATCATCGCCGAAACCGTGCGTGGCACTGCCGAACGCTTTGACCTTATGATGGCAAGCACGCCACTGCCCTTTCCCGGCGGCCCGGCTTTACGCAGCCCGCTTTTGGCGCTGGCCATGAGCTACTATGCTCTGCGCGACCGAATTTAGCGTCAATATTATCACAATATAGATAATTCTTGCGACTTCCGTAGCGTAAACATTGACCGGCGGATTGCCGCCTAGCTATAATTCTTGCAATAATGATTTCTGGGAGGAAACTATGAAAAAGCTAGGTATTGCGGCAGGCGCCGCACTTTTGGCCAGCACCGCCATGGTGCAAGCCGGCGGGATCGAGCGGACCAGCCAATCCGTCGATATTATTTTCGAAGAAGGCAGTGTTGTAGAGTTTTCGCTCTCGTTTGCCGCCCCTTCGGTTTCGGGTGTTGATCCGGCAACATTGGATACCGGCACGATGTCGCCGAATTATTTCGGGTTTGCCGGTGGTTATAAAGCCGATATCGGGGATAAATTTGCCCTCGCCATTATTTTTGACCAGCCCTTTGGCTCGCTCGCCGAATATACGCAGGGGTTTTATAATGGAACAACCGCTGATCTGACCTCTGCGGCGATAACCGTGATCGGCAGCTATGATATAACTGACAATATTGTGGTTTACGGGGGCGGCACATACCAATCCATGGCGGCAACCGCCGAGATACCTTTTGTTGTCGGTTATACAATTGTGGCCGATGCTGCCGCGGGCTTTGGCTATGTGATCGGGGCGGCTTATCAAAAGCCGGAGATCGCTTTGCGGGTGGCGCTGACCTATCGTTCCGAAGTGAACACCATACATGATACGCTTGAATTTGGCGCAATCACTGACACAATGAGTGTGACCACTCCGCAATCCATCAATCTCGAATTCCAAACCGGCGTTAACCCAAAAACACTGGTATTTGGCTCTATTCGCTGGGTTGACTGGTCCGAATTTGCCCTGACACCGGCCACTTATCCGCTTGGCTCCATTGTCGATTATGATGACGACCGGATCACCTATAATCTTGGCGTTGGCCGCAAATTGTCGGATACACTTTCGGCAGCGGTTACCATTGGCTACGAGAAAAACCTTGGGGGAGACCCAACACCACTTGCACCAACCGACGGTTTCTTTAGCCTTGGTGCGGGCCTGACCTACACCATGGACAACATCAAAATTTCCGGTGGAGCCAAGTATATCTGGCTGGGAGATAGCTCCGGTCTGGCCGGAACCTTTGAAAACAATTCGGCTATCGGCATCGGGCTGAGTGTTTCTGTCGCTATGTAGTGATAACATATAAAAATATAAAATGGCCGGGCTTACCGGCCATTTTATGATAGAGGTAGCTATAGGGGTTATGGGTTAGCCAGCCTTTATTATCCGCTTGATTAGCCCGTTTTTCAACACGAACTGATGATAGAGCGCACCTGCAATATGCAGAACCACAAATCCGAGCAGCACAAACTTCAACGCTAGATGTGCGCTATCCGCCAGCTCAATCTGGCGGAACCACGCCAAAGCGCCGCTAATTGGCATGAGAAATAGCGAAAGATAAAGAATGCCGTGGGTGGTGTGGGCCAGTATTTTCATTATGGGGCTTTCCTCTTTGGGTAAAGCTGGCACGCCTCTGGTGGTGCGTATCAAGACGCGTACCAGCATTAGTACAAATGTCAGCAGGCCGGCCAGAACGTGGGCGCGAGCCAAGAGCGGTATGCTCTCTGACGAGGAGGCGCTCAGGCCAACCTGCTCGACCAGGTCGGCAATGGTTCCGGACCCGACAAATTGAAACAGAATAAGCAGGGCTATTGCCCAGTGCAGAATGATTTGTGTGCGGGAGTATCCGCTGGATGTTTTGGTCATGAATTGCCCTCTCTTGATTATGTGATCAGGCACTTACTATATATTTTTGAAAATACAATAGGCAATTGGATGAAATATCGCACTCACGCCCCGCGTTTAACCGCTTTTGGCGATATGCACCGCTACTTCGTTATCATCACATAGCTTTTGAATGCGGGCGGGCGGGGGTTTGTCGGTGAAAAAGGCATCAAGATCAGCGAGGCTGGCAATACGCACCGGCGCGCGGCGGTTATATTTGATCTCGTCGGCCATCAGAAAGGCTTGGCGGGCATTTTCGATAATTGCCTGCGTCACCCGCACCTCGCGAAAGTCATGCTCCAGCAAAATACCGTCTTTGGCAATGGCGGCGATGCCGATCACCGCGTAATCCACCCTGAATTGCTTGATGATTTCAGTCGCTACATCCCCGACCAATCCGCCGTCCGAGCGCCGCAGCACGCCGCCGGTCACGATAACTTCGGAGTGCGGCGAGGTAGAGAGGATCTTGGCAACGTTGAAATTATTGGTGATCACCATCAGGTTTTTGTGGTTGAGCAGGGCGCGGGCCACGGCCTCGGTGGTAGTGCCGATATTGAGAAAAAGTGATGCTCCGTCGGGGATTTTGCTGGCGCAAAGCTGGGCCATTGCCTCTTTTTCATGCACGGCGAGCAGCGAGCGTTCCTCATAGCCGGGGTTGATGACAGATGAAGGCGGGATCGCGCCGCCATGCACCCGTGTGAGGTGGCCCATATCACAAAGCTCGGTCAGATCGCGGCGGATGGTCTGGGCCGTGACCTCGAATTGGCGGCTCAAGCCATCGACCGTGACCTTACCCAGATCGCGGGCGATGCTGAGGATTTCGTCATGCCGAAGGTTTTGCGCCATTTTTGGCTCCTGTGTTCGCAAATGTTCGTTATGGTTGGTTTTATGGCATGGTCAGGTGCAAAATAACAAGAGGAATTGCGAGGTGGAGGTGTGCTGAGGGTGAATGCCCGAAAAAACCGCACATTTACGAAAAAAACAGAAAATAGTGATTGACCTTGGTGCCACTTCGGCGGAGTATCCTGCTACCAAAGCACAGCTTTGGCGAAGAAAGCAGGGGCGCTCTTATGGGCCTAGAGCGTGCCGTTTATCTGCAAAGGGTGGGCCTTCCCCAAGAGGGTGCATCCTTTGCAGGGCTTTCGGATTTTAGCCAGATGGATTAAATAGCGCTACTGTGCCGATGGCTCGGGGCGTTAAAGGCGTCAAACCCGCTGGCGATTATTCGGGTCAGGGGGCGACCTTCGGGCAGGATGTGAAACTGCCCGCCCTCGAAGCTCACAAACCCTTTGTATTGCTTGGCCAGCCGCTTGCAATCGGCTTTTACCGGTTTGTAAAAATCGCCAAACTGTTCTTTCAAGCTGGCAAGGTCAAGGGTGAAATCGCACATCAGGGTTTCGATCGCGCGGGCGCGCACCTGATCGGCCATGCCCAGAGAAAAGCCGCGCGAAGCCGACCACTGGCCATCCTGCACGGATTTTATATAATTTGTGGTCGCGGCGTTATTCTGGATGTATCCTTGCGGAAAGCGCGAGATCGACGAGGCCCCAAGCCCGATCAGCGCGTGGCTGCGGTCGTCGGTATAGCCTTGGAAATTGCGGCGCAGGTGGCCATCGCGGGCGGCGATGGCGAGGCTGTCTTCGGGTTTGGCAAAGTGGTCGATACCAATAGCATCCATGCCGCTTTTGGCAAACATACGGGCGGCGGTTTCGGCTTGCTCAAAGCGGGCGCGGGCACCGGGGAGGCTCTCTTCGGGGATCATCTTTTGCCGCTTGGCCATCCAGGGTACATGGGCATAGCCAAAAAGCGCTACCCTGTCGGGGCTGAGAGATATCACCTTGTTTACCGTGTTTTCCAGCGCGGCGAGGTCTTGATAGGGTAGGCCGTAGACCATGTCGAGGTTGATCGAGGTAATGCCGTGGTGGCGCAGGGAGGCAACGGTGTCGCGGGTCAGCTCGTAGCTTTGCGGCCGGCCGATGGCCTCTTGCACTTTCGGGTTGAAGTCTTGCACGCCGATGCTGGCGCGGTTCATGCCGCCTTTGGCAAAAGCGGCTATCTTTTCCTCGGAGCAGGCGGTCGGGTCGATCTCGACGGAAAACTCGTAGTCGGTGTCAAAAGGGGCGGCATCGGCTATGGCAGCCAGCAGCTTGTCGATCATGTCGGGGGAAAGGATAGTGGGAGAGCCGCCGCCAAAATGGAGGCGTGCCAGCTTCAGCCCTTCGGGGCGGGTGGCCTTGAACATGGCAATCTCGGCCAAAAGCACATCGACATAGGCCGAAACCGGCGAAAGGGTGGTGACCCCTTGGGTGCGGCAGGCGCAAAACCAGCACAGGCGCTCGCAAAACGGAATGTGTATATAAAGAGAGACAGGCTTGTTCGGGTCCAGCCCGGCGAGCCATTCGCCAAACTGCGCCCGCCCGACATCCGCGTGAAAATGCGGCGCAGTCGGGTAGCTGGTATAGCGCGGGACGTTCTTTTTAAAAAGACCTGCGGCTTCTAGGGTAAATAGCTCTGTCATTCCGGCGTAGTAATCGCATATAAGAGGGTGAACCTTGATCAAGATCAACAAGATCTTATTTTGCCTCCAAAAGGTATACAATACCATGCCCAAAGCGGTTCCTAAAATGGAAATAAACTTTCGCTGTGGCGAGTGCCCGATACGCCATCGTGCGATTTGCGCGTATTGTGACGAGCCGGAGCTGGAGCGGCTTGACGACATTAAATCCTATAAAGCCTACAGTGCCGGGGAGACGATTGTCTGGGCCGGAGAGGAAGCGCCGCTAATCGGCTCGCTGGTTTCGGGGGTGGCGACACTTTCACGCAGCCTGAAGGACGGGCGCCGGCAGATGGTCGGGCTTTTGCTGCCGTCGGACTTCATTGGCAGGCCGGGGCGCAAGGTGGCTCCCTATGATGTGGTAGCGGCAAATGATGTGTTGATCTGCCAGTTTCGGGTCAATAAATTCAATATCCTGATCGATGATACGCCGGCGCTGGAGCGGCGCTTGCTGGACATGACAATGGACGAGCTGGACTCCGCCCGCGAGTGGATGCTGCTGCTCGGTCGCAAGACCGCCAGAGAGAAAATAGCCAGTGTTTTGGTTATATTCGCCCGCCGCGGCGCCGAGCTTCAGCACTCCGAGCTTGGAGATGGTTTGCGCTTTGAAGTGCCGCTGACCCGCGAGGCGATGGCTGATTATCTGGGCCTGACAATCGAAACCGTTTCTCGCCAGTTTTCGGCGTTGAAAAAATCAGGAGTGATTATTATGGAGGATGCCCGGCATATCCGGGTGCCCGATTATGTCCGCCTGCTGAATGAAGCCTCTGATGATTCCGATGGCGGGGTTATTGCATAAAATATGCAGAATCCGGACAAACTTGACCTAGATCAATGTTGATTCCACCCCTTTCCCGCACTAGGCAAGTATAATAACGGGCGAATTTTAACGGCCCGATTCTGAAATGAGGGCGTTAATATGCAACATATGGTTAAGGCGGTTGTGCTGGGGCTGATTGTTCTGGCGGCGGCAGTCGCAACAAACTTCGCAAGAGATCTGTCATATCAGGTTCACGCGGTCATCATTATTCTTGTGGCTGGCTATCTGTTTACCCGCGAAATCGGCAAGATCGGCAATGCGCCGGTGCCCGCCGAGACGGGGTATATGGACGGGGTTATCCGGGCCGGGGTTATTGCCACCGTGTTCTGGGGCATTACCGGCTTTCTTGTCGGGGTCTGGATCGCGTTTCAGCTGGCGTATCCGTCGCTTAACCTATCCGAGCTGACTCAGGGATATTTGAATTTTGGCCGTTTGCGTCCGTTGCATACCTCGGCGGTTATTTTTGCGTTCGGGGGCAACGCCCTGATCGCCACCTCGTTTTATGTGGTCCAGCGCACCTCGGCGGCGCGGCTTTTTGGTGGCAATCTCGCGTGGTTTGTTTTCTGGGGTTATCAGTTGTTTATTGTGCTTGCGGCCACCGGATACGTTCTCGGGGCAACCCAATCCAAGGAATATGCCGAGCCTGAATGGTATGTCGATATTTGGCTGACCATCGTCTGGGTGGCCTATCTCGTGGTCTTTGCCGGCACGATCTACAAGCGCAAAGAGCCGCATATCTTTGTGGCAAACTGGTTCTACCTTGCCTTTATCCTGACCATCGCCATGCTGCATATCATCAACAATCTCTCCATGCCTGTTTCGATCTTCGGTTCCAAGTCGGTATCGGTATTTGCCGGGGTGCAGGATGCGATGGTGCAGTGGTGGTATGGCCATAATGCGGTGGGCTTCTTTTTGACCGCCGGCTTCCTTGGCATGATGTATTACTTTGTGCCCAAACAGGCCGAACGTCCGATTTATTCCTATAAGCTTTCTATCGTGCATTTTTGGGCCTTGATCTTCCTTTATATCTGGGCCGGCCCGCACCATCTGCTTTATACAGCACTTCCCGACTGGGCGCAGACGCTGGGTATGGTGATGTCGATCATTCTCTGGATGCCTTCATGGGGCGGTATGATCAATGGCCTGATGACGCTTTCCGGCGCGTGGGATAAACTGCGCACCGATCCGGTGCTGCGTATCATGGTGATCTCTATCGCATTTTACGGCATGTCGACCTTTGAAGGGCCGATGATGGCGATCAAGGCGGTGAACTCGCTCAGCCACTACACTGACTGGACCATTGGCCACGTGCATTCCGGTGCTTTGGGCTGGAACGGCATGATCACCTTCGGGGCGATCTACTTCCTGGCGCCGCGTTTGTGGAACCGCAAGGGGCTATACAGCACCAAGCTGGTTAACTACCACTTCTGGCTCGCCACCATCGGCATCGTTATTTATGCGTCGTCGATGTGGGTATCGGGCATCATGGAAGGCCTGATGTGGCGTGAAGTGGATGCGCAGGGCTTCTTGGTGAACTCCTTCGCCGATACGGTTGCCGCCAAATTCCCGCTGCTGGTTATCCGCGGTGTTGGAGGGTTGTTCTACCTTACCGGCGCGCTGATCATGGCCTACAACATACGCATGACCATCATAGGGGCCGGCAACGCAAAGCCAAAAGAAGCCGCCCCTGCCACGGTTCCAGCTGAATAAGGAAAGAGAAACTATGGGTATACTTGACAAACACGGCGTTATCGAAAGAAACGCTACCCTGCTTATGGTGCTCTCCCTTGTTGTGGTGAGCATTGGCGGACTGGTGCAGATCGTGCCGCTCTTTTATCTGGAAAACACCATCGAGGATGTGGATGGCATGCGCCCCTACACCCCGCTGGAGCTGTCCGGGCGTGATGTTTATATCCGCGAGGGCTGCTATGTCTGCCACAGCCAGATGATCCGGCCATTGCGCGACGAAGTGGAGCGCTACGGTAATTATTCGCTGGCCGCCGAAAGCCAGTATGACCGGCCTTTCCAGTGGGGCTCCAAGCGCACCGGGCCTGACTTGGCCCGTGTGGGTGGGCGCTATTCGGATAAATGGCAGGTAGACCACCTGAAGGATCCCCGCTCTGTTGTGCCTGAGTCGATCATGCCGTCTTATGCGTTTCTGGCCAATCGTGAGCTAAATATCGAGTTTATCGAAGACCGGATCCGGGCTGAACAGATGGTTGGTGTGCCTTATGATCAGGCCATGTATGACTCCGCCAAATCGGATGTCCTGGCCCAGCTGGACCCTTATTCAGACGGGATCGACGGTCTGCTTGAGCGTTATCCCGGTGCCGTGGCCCGCAACTTTGACGGCCAGCCCGAGCTGACCGAAATGGATGCGCTCGTGGCATATCTGCAAGTGCTTGGCACGATGGTGGATTTTTCCACCTTCACGCCTGATGAAAGCCGTTAGGGGGTATTATGGAAAATTTATTGCAAGAAATGGCGGATAACTGGTTTGTGCTGGTCATGTTTACAATATTTATCGGCATCATTATTTTTGCCTTCCGCCCCAGCGCCAAGGACAAGTACGAGAAGTTGCGCAGCCTGCCGCTACGCGATGACGATGTTCTGGTTGAAGACGAGTCAGGAGAGAAGTAATGGCTAAAAAACCCGAAAAAAAAGAAGTAGAAACAACGGGCCATATCTGGGACGGGATCGAGGAATATAATAACCCGCTACCGCGTTGGTGGTTGACCACAACATACCTGACCATCATCTGGGGTATCGGCTATATCATTCTTTATCCGGCCATTCCTTTGCCGGGCGGGGCAACACCGGGCGTGCTTGGCTATTCTTCACGGGCCGAGGTCCAGAAAGATATCGACGAGGTAAACGAACGCAACGCGCCTCTGGTCGAGCGGGTTAACCAGCTTGAGCTGGCCGCGATCGCCAGTGACGAGGAGGTCGGTGGTTTTGCCATCAATGGTGGCGAGGCGGTTTTCAAGACCTTTTGCGCGCAGTGCCACGGCTCCGGTGCTGCCGGTTCGCCCGGCTATCCTAATTTGGCCGATGATGAATGGCTCTGGGGCGGCACCATCGAGGATATTTACGAGACCATCAGCGTTGGTATTCGTGATGAAGCCAACTATGATACCCGTATATCACAAATGCCGGCATTCGGCGCGGATGAATTGCTCGGCAAGGAGGAAATCAGCACGCTGGTTTCCTATGTTGGTTCGCTTAGCGGCATCAATGGCGCCGGCGCTGCCGAAGCCGCGGCTGGCGAACAACTGTATCTGGAAAGTTGCGCAGCCTGCCACGGGGATAACGGCGAGGGCGACAGCTTTGGCGGAGCGCCCAACCTGACAGACGCGATCTGGCTTTATGGCTCGGATGTCGCTGCTCTGACAGAGACCATCTCCAACTCCAGATTCGGTGTGATGCCGGCTTGGTCCGGCCGGCTTTCCGAAAGCCAGATACGCCAGGCATCGGTGTATATCCACGCGCTTGGCGGTGGCGAATAAGCCTGTTGCCCTTATGATCTAAAAAGCCCGGCTTTTGTCGGTCTTTTTGTTAACAAAACCATAAAGTTGATATGGATCAATTACCTACCGGCGAATCGTGGCTACAAGAAGGTAGCGAAGCCAAGATTGTTAGATTCTAACGGATTTTGACTTTTGATGTGGGACTCTGGTCTCACCTCACTCCCCTCGCGCCTCGCTGGCGCAAACTTTTGGCCTGGTCTCTGATAAGGGGATCAGGTCTTTTTTTCGGGTGCGGCAATGTGCTAGGTATTTATTGATCGAGATCAAGGATACTGCGCCGAGATCGGGCATATTCCCGAGCAGTATCGGCTTTTAACTCAGCCGTTTATATAGTCCGGAGCCAGAAGTGAACGAAGAATCGCCGCAGCAAGAGAGTCTGTACTCTGCCAGAGAGCCGATTTTTCCGCGCCGGGTGTCGGGAAAGTTCCGCAATATAAAATGGTGGCTGATGGGCGTGACCCTTGGCATATACTATCTTTTGCCATGGGTGCGCTGGGATCGCGGGCCAAACATGTCGGATCAGGCGGTATTGCTGGACATGTCGAGCCGCAGGTTCTTTTTCTTCTGGGTAGAGATATGGCCGCACGAGTTTTATTTCATTGCCGGATTGCTGATCATGGCCGGGCTGGGGCTGTTTTTGTTTACCTCGGCATTGGGGCGGGTCTGGTGTGGCTATGCCTGCCCGCAGACTGTCTGGACAGATCTTTATATTCTGGTCGAGCGCTGGGTGGAGGGTGACCGCAATGCCCGCCTGCGGCTGCTCAAGGCGAAATGGGATGTGCGAAAATGGCGCTTGCGGCTGACTAAATGGGCCTTGTGGCTGTTGATCGGAGTGGCAACTGGCGGGGCGTGGGTGTTTTATTTTGCCGATGCCCCCACATTGGCGCGCGAGCTGTTTACCGGGCAGGCGCATCCGATTGCCTATATATTTATCGCCTCACTCACCGCCACCACTTTTATTTTTGGCGGGTTTATGCGGGAACAAATCTGTATTTATGCCTGCCCGTGGCCAAGAATACAGGCGGCGATGATGGACGAAGAGACCCTGACGGTCGGCTATCGAGAGTGGCGCGGCGAGCCGCGCGGCAAGGGTAAAAAACGCGATGGCGAGGAGCCGCTCGGCGATTGCATCGACTGTATGGCCTGCGTAAATGTCTGCCCTGCGGGCATAGATATTCGCGATGGCCAGCAGCTGGAATGTATCACTTGTGCGCTATGTATTGATGCCTGTGACGATGTGATGACCAAAATCGGCAAGCCGCGCGGCTTGATTGACTATCTGGCCATCACCGATATCGAGCGCGAAAGTGCGGGTGAAGAGCCGCGCCTGGTGTGGCGACATGTGTTTCGGCTGCGCACCATGATCTATGTATCGCTCTGGATGGCTGTCGGCGTGGCGCTGGCGGTGGCACTGGTTGTGCGCACCGATATCGGGGTAGCCGTATCGCCGGTGCGCAATCCGACCTTTATTGTCATGTCCGACGGCTCTGTGCGCAATACCTATGATGTGCGCATGCGGAATATGCAGGCGGATGATATTATCTTTGATATTTCGGTCGAGGCCGAGGGTGATATCGAGGTCAAGATCGAGGGAGAAGAAGGCCATGCGGTTTTGTCTCCGGCGGATGATACTAAAAAGATCCGTCTTTATTTGACCAGCCCGCCAGATAGTGCCATGTCGACAGCTGACTCCACAACAGTGCGGATTTGGATTAGAAATGAAGAGAGCGGTGCCGAGACTTTTGCGGATACCGTATTTAACGGGAGGGGAGGCTAACCATGGCCGAAACAAAACCAAAAGAATTCACCGGCAAAAAAATGCTGCTGGTAATGCTGTCATTTTTCGGGGTGATCATTACGGTCAACATGTTTATGGCGTTTTCTGCCGTATCAACTTTCCCCGGGCTGGAGGTGAAAAACTCCTATGTAGCCTCTCAGGAATTCAATGATCGCAAGCGCGCCCAGCTTGCCCTTGGCTGGGAGGTCGAGTTTTATAGCGAAGGCGACGAGGCGGTTCTTGTGCTGAAGGATGCCGCGGGCGAGACGGTTATTCCTGCCTCGATTACCGCTAAAATTGGCCGGCCGACCTCTGATGTCGAGGACCAGACCCTTGATTTTCGCCTTGTTGGCGAGGTTTACCGCGCGGCGGCTATTTTGCCCGCCGGCCCGTGGCGGCTATTTCTTGATGCGGTTGCCCAAGATGGCACACGCTACAAAAAGCGCCTGCGCCTGCTGGTAGAAGCCGACTGACATGAGCAACGAAACACCGGGGATGGCGGCCTGCCCGGCCTGTGTAGCGCTGCCTGATAAAGCAGGCTTGCTTCCCAAGCTTGATCCCGCCGATGTGGATATGCGGCGGGTCGAGTTTTCTTTGCCAACGGTGCATTGCGCTGCCTGTATTTCAGCGGTGGAGCGGACCTTGGGCGCGCGGCCTGATGTCTTTGGTGCGCGGGTTAATCTGACCCTGAAGCGGGTATCTATCACGGCAGCGGATAGGCCAGATATTGAAGAAAGCTTGATGGCACAGCTCGAAGATATGGGCTATCCGGCGCGTTCGCTTGACGGTGCAGTGCTGGCCAATGCGGCGGGCGACAAGGCGGGCCGCGATATGCTGGCGCGGCTTGGCGTGGCCGGTTTTGCGATGATGAACGTGATGCTGTTGTCGATTTCGGTCTGGGCAGGGGCTGATGGCTACACCCGCGACCTGATGCACTGGATATCGGCGGCCATTGCTTTTCCGGCGGTTATCTTTGCCAGCTACCCGTTTTATAAATCGGCGTGGAACGCGCTTTCGCACGGGCGGCTCAATATGGAGGTGCCGATTACGCTTGCCATATTTCTGGCACTCGGGATCTCGCTTTATGAAACCATACAAGGCGGAGAAAACGCCTATTTCGATGCTGCGCTGTCGCTGACATTTTTCCTGCTGATTGGCCGGTATCTTGATTTTCGCACCCGTGCGGTGGCACGATCCGCGGCGTCAGAACTGGCCGCGCTCGAAGTGCAAAAGGCCCGGCGGGTGGCCAAGGACGGCAGCGAGGAAACCGTGCCGATGGATGCGCTGCGCGAGGGCGATATTCTGGCCGTTGCTCCTGGTGAGCGCCTGCCGGCAGACGGGGTTGTCACCTGGGGTGATAGCGAGCTGGACCCCTCGATGCTGACCGGCGAAACCCTGCCGCAAGCTGTTGGTGTAGGGGTCAAGGTGCGTGCAGGCATGCTCAATATTTCCGGCCCACTCAAGATACGGGCTGAAGGGTTGGGCGAAGATACCCTGCTCAAGCAAATCACCCGGCTGGTGGAAACCGCCGAAACCACCCGCAATAAATATACTTCGCTGGCCGAGAAAGCGGCGCGCATTTATGCGCCGCTGGTGCATACCTTGGCGTTGGCGGCCTTTCTGGCTTGGGGGTTTTCTACCGGTGATTGGCGGTTGGCGGTCAATATCGCGGCGGCGGTGCTGATTATCACCTGCCCTTGCGCGCTTGGTCTGGCGGTGCCTGCGGTGCTGGCGGCAGCTTCGGGGCGGCTTTTTGCCCAAGGGGTTTTGCTGAAGGACGGGGTGGCGCTGGAGCGGCTGGCCGAAATTGATATGGTAGTGTTTGATAAAACAGGCACCCTGACCACCGGCAAACCGGTTTTGACCAATGCCGCCACAATACCTGAACGGGATACCAAAATAGCGGCTGCGTTGGCGAGGCATTCGGCGCATCCTCTCTCTCGGGCAATTGCTAGGGCGTTCGAGAGCGACCTTATGGTCGAAGATGTCAGCGAGCATCCGGGCTTTGGCACTTCGGGGCAGATTGACGGGACGGAGGTGCGCCTTGGTCGCGCCGACTGGTGTGGTGCCGAGGCAGGCGAGATGACAACCGTGTGGCTGAAGGTCGGCGAGCAGGCGCCGGTGGCATTTTTGTTTGAAGACGAGCTGCGCCCCGAGGCGGCAGCGACCGTAGAAGCCCTGAAGCAGGTGGGCATGGAAGTGCGGTTGCTGTCAGGAGATGTGCCGGGTGCTGTGCAAAAAATGGCGGCGGCGGCCGGTATTGAAGACTGGACCGCACAAGCGACTCCGGCTGAAAAGGTAGATGCCCTGATGGCAATGGCCGAGGCCGGTCACAAGGTATTGATGGTCGGTGACGGGCTGAATGATGCGGCGGCACTGGCGGCGGCGCATGTGTCGATCTCGCCGGCGTCGGCGGTGGATGCCAGCCGCTCCAGCGCGGATATGATCATTATCAATGACAACCTCGCCGAGATCGTGGTCAGCCATCGCATCGCGGTTGCCTCTCGGCGGCGGATCCTCGAAAATTTCTCGATTGCTGCGGTTTATAATATGATATCGGTGCCTTTGGCCCTTGCTGGTATTGCCACGCCGTTGCATGCGGCGCTTGCAATGTCGACCAGCTCAATTATTGTGTCGCTCAATGCGATGCGGATCGGACGGATGAAATGAACATTCTCGCAATTCTGATCCCGGTGTCGCTGGTGCTTGGCGGCCTTGGGCTGGCGGCCTTTTTCTGGTCGATCAAAAACCACCAGTATGATGACCCCAAAGGTAATGCCGAGCGGATCCTCTCGGACCGGTTTGATGATGAGCCGGACAAAGACTAGGTCACCCTTTCGCGGCGCTGGAAGCGGGGTTGCTGCCAGATGCCGCTGGCAAGGATATCTTGCAGGATCGCTACAGCCTTTATGATATCTTCATGGCTGAGATAGAGCGGCGAAAGGCCAAATCGCAGCACATCGGGTGCGCGAAAATCACCGATGACACCGCGCTCTATCAGGGCCTGCATCACGGCATAGGCTTCTGGATGGGTAAAGGAAACCTGCGCCCCGCGCGCATCTGCCTCGTGCGGGGAGGTCAGCTTCAGCTCGGGGATATCGGCTTTGATACGCGCGATGAACAGCGATGAAAGTGATTGGCTTTTAGCCCTGAGCGCGGTCATATCCAGACCGGAAAAAATATCCAGACCAGCTTCCAGTACGCGAAAAGACAAGATGGGCTGGGTGCCGCAGAGAAACTTCCGGATACCGGTATCGCCCTCAAAACCGGTCTCGAAAGCAAAGGGGCGGGCATGGCCCCACCAGCCGGAAAGCGGCTGCGATACATGGGGCAGGTGGCGCTTGGCGCAATAGAGAAACGCGGGCGCGCCCGGCCCGCCATTGAGGTATTTGTAGGTGCAGCCGATGGCGAGGTCTACATTGTGCTGCCCAAGCGCCACCGGAAATATACCGGCACTGTGGCACAGATCCCAGATAACCACTGCCCCGGCCTCATGGGCGCGCTTTGTGATGCGGCCCATATCCGCGAGTTTGCCAGTGCGGTAATCGACATGGTTGATCAGCACCACGGCGACGGTTTCGTCTATTTCCCCCAGTATATCGTTTTTGGCGAGGCGGATATTCAGCCCCGGCCGCTGGCTGGCGGCGCCCTCGAGCATGTATAGGTCGGTGGGAAAGCTACCGGCTTCAGCCAAGACCACATGGCGTTCAGGGCAAAGGGAAAGACCGGCAAAAAGCGCTTTATAAAGGTTGATCGATGTCGAATCGCAAACCACAACCTCGCCCAAACCGGCCCCGATGAGGGGTGCGAGCCTGTCACCATAGGTGGTCGGAAGCTCAAACCAGCCTGCCTTGTTCCAGCTCTTGATCAGGTCCTGGCCCCATTCCTGTGCTGTGGTTTTGTTGGCCGTTTCCAGCGCGGCTTTTGGCATGGCACCCAACGAGTTGCCATTAAGGTATATCTGGCCCTCGGGAAGGTAAAATCGGTTGCCTACCGCCTGAAAGGGGTCTGCTCTATCCAGAGCTTTGGCATGCGCGAGCGGGTTTTCCATCGTCTCTCTCCGTTGGTTGCGGGTGCTGGACTTTTGCAACGGTTCCGGCCTATTGAGGCGGGTATGAATACCGCGATAACATCCCACCCGAAGGCCCGCAAGCGGCGGATGGTTGATCTGTGGTCGCTGGGCAGCCTGCTGATCACGGCGCTGGTGCTACTGCCACTTGTCGCGGTAGTCTGGATCGCGTTTTTCCCGACGGAAAATATCTGGGCGCATCTGGTCAGCACTACCCTGCCGCGCTATCTGGGTAATTCGGTGGCGCTGATGGCGATGGTCGGGCTAGGCACCGGGCTTATTGGCACCGGTGCGGCATGGCTGGTGGTGACAAAGCGCTTTCCGCTGCGGGGAGTGCTGCAATGGTTGCTGCTGATGCCGATGGCGCTGCCTGCTTATATTAGCGCTTATGCGCTGGTCGAATTTCTGGAATATGCCGGCCCGGTGCAAACCACGCTGCGCGGGCTGTTTGGCTGGCAAGATTCGCGCGATTACTGGTTTCCTGAAATTCGTAGTATCTGGATGGCGGCGTTGGTGCTGATCCTGTCACTTTATCCGTATGTTTATTTGTTGGCGCGGGCAGCGTTTCGCGAGCAGTCGGCCAGCATGATAGAGGTATCGCGCGCGCTGGGTTGCGGCCCGTGGCGGAGCTTTTTCAAGGTGGCGCTGCCGATGGCGCGGCCGGCCATTGTTGCCGGGCTGGCGATTGTGATGATGGAAGCACTGAATGATTTTGGCACGGTCGATTATTTTGCGGTGCAGACCCTGACCACCGGTATATTCACGGTGTGGCTACAGGGCTATAATGCCGGCGGCGCAGCGCAAATAGCCAGCCTGATCCTGACCTTTGTGCTGGTGCTGGCGGTGTTGGAAAAATACGCCCGCAAGCGGCGACGCTTTCACAATCTGTCGGCCAAGGTTACCCCGATTACCCCCGAGCGTTTGCGCGGGGTTCGGGCGATGGTGGCCATGCTGGTCTGTTTGCTGCCGTTTCTCGGGGGTTTTGTTTTGCCGGTCGGGGTGATCTCGGTGCTGGCCTTTGACCACCTCGGCCAGTGGCTCGACCCCAAGCTGTGGCTGGCGGCGCGCAATACGGTGCTGCTCGGAGCGGGGGCCGCAGCGCTGACGGTGCTGGGCGCGTTGTTTATGGTTTATGGTGTGCGTAACTCGAAGCTTGCCTTGCCGCGTATTCTGATGCCGTTTACCGCGATCGGCTATGCCGCGCCGGGAGCGGTGCTGGCCATCGGTATTCTCATTCCCTTCGGGGTGTTTGACAATTGGCTGGCCGATACCATTGAGCGCTGGTTCGGCTTTGATATCGGGCTGTTGCTGACCGGCTCTGCGGCAGCGGTGATGTTTGCTTATGTGGTGCGGTTTTTTGCGATTCCTCAAGGGGCGATAGACTCGGCTCTCGGGCGGGTGACCCCTTCGATGGATATGGCTGCGCGCTCATTGGGGCGCAATAGCTGGCAGACCCTGTGGGAGGTGCATGTACCGCTCATTCGCGGCTCTGTGATGGTGGCGGCTGTGCTGGTTTTTGTCGATGCGGTAAAGGAATTACCGGCGACGCTGATCTTGCGACCTTTCAATTTTGACACTTTGGCAACACAGGTCTACGGGCAGGCATCGCTTGAAAACCTGGAGCAGGCGGCGCCGGCGGCATTACTGGTGACTATGGTGGGGTTATTGCCGGTGATCCTGCTCGTCAGGGTTGGAAATCGACAATTTCGGCGCCAATAGGGCGGAAATTGCACCGATGGTCTGCGAAACCCTTGCAATCCGGCGTAAAAAGGCGAATAAATCTGTTAAATACGGCCGGTTTTTATCGGGCGGGCCTTTGGGGCCGTAACTAATAAGAAATAAAAAAACAGACTGAAAAGGGACATGATATGAGCGATGAAAACGAAGCAAAAAGTGGCGGCGGGATGAAGATGATCATGGTGGTCGTGATCGCTGCTATCGCAGCTTTTGGCGGCTACAAGTATTTTGATAACCAGCAGCAAGTGGCCGCAACAGAACTGGCCGCCGAAGAAGCTGCTGCCGCCGAAGAAGCCGCCGCGCAGGCTGCTGCGGAAGCTGCTGCTCAAGCCGAGGCCGAAGCTGCCGCTGTTGCTGAAGCCGCCGCCGAGGCTGCTGCCGCCGAAGAAGCCGCCGCGCAGGCTGCTGCGGAAGCTGCTGCTCAAGCCGAGGCCGAAGCTGCCGCTGCTGCTGAAGCTGCCGCCGAGGCTGCTGCCGCCGAAGAAGCCGCCGCGCAGGCTGCTGCCCAAGAAGCCGAGGCTGCCATGGAAAACATGCTGAGCGATGCCGACAAGCGGCTCTGTGAGTTGATGGAGGCTCCGATGCGCTCGGGTGGTGAGCCGATCGATTGTAACTGATAAAAAAGGGCGCTAAAAAGCGCCCTCGCAATTCTCTATGGCCCCGTCTGTTGGCGGGGCTATTTCATATCCGGCGGGGTGGCCTCGGTGGTCAGCATCTCTACCGCCTCGTCAATGCCCAGTACTGTTGAGCCTTTCTGGCCAAGGCGGCGCATTGAAACACTCTCTTCCTCAACCTCGCGCATGCCCACAGCCAGAATGACCGGCACCTTGCCAAGCGAGTGCTCCCGCACCTTGTAGTTGATCTTTTCATTGCGCACATCGGCCTCGGCTCGCAGCCCCTTGGCACGCAGCCGCGCCACCACCTCCTGCACCCAATCATCGGCATCCGACACAATCGCTGCCACCACGATCTGGCGCGGGGCCAGCCAGAGCGGGAATTTTCCCGCATAATTCTCGATCAAAATTCCCAGAAAACGCTCAAAGCTGCCAAGGGTAGCGCGGTGCAGCATTACCGGCGTGTGCTTCTGGCCATCCTCGCCGATATACTCGGCATTCAGCCGCTCAGGCAGCACAAAATCGGCCTGAAGGGTGCCGAGCTGCCATTCGCGGCCAATGGCGTCGGTGAGCTTGAAATCCAGCTTCGGGCCATAAAAAGCGCCCTCGCCGGGATCGGTCTCGTAAGGGTGGCCCAGCGCTTTGATCGCACCTTCAAGGGCGGCTTCGGCGCGGTCCCACACTTCATCCGAGCCAGCGCGCACTTCGGGGCGGGTGGAGAATTTAATCTGGAAATCGGCAAAACCCAGATCCTTATAAACCCGCGTCAGCAGTTTGATGAACTTTTCGGTCTCGCTCGCGATCTGGCTTTCGGTGCAAAAAATATGCGCGTCATCTTGGGTGAAGCCGCGCACCCGCATCAGCCCGTGCATGGAGCCGGAGCTTTCATAGCGGTGGCAGGAGCCGAATTCCGCCAAGCGCAACGGCAGATCACGATAGCTTTTCAGCCCTTGATTATAGACCTGCACATGGCAGGGGCAGTTCATCGGCTTGAGAGCGTTGGTGCGCTTTTCATTGGCGTGTTCGTCGTCTATTTCAGTGGTAAACATATTCTCGCGGTATTTTTCCCAATGCCCCGAGGCCTCCCAAAGCTTGCGGTCCACCACCATCGGGGTGTTAATCTCAAGGTAGCCGTCATCCCTTTGGCGGCGGCGCATATAGTCTTGCAAAATGCGATAAAGCTCCCAGCCATTGGGGTGCCAAAACACCATGCCGGGGGCCTCTTCTTGCA
>JAKIUB010000048.1 GCA_021647745.1 Paracoccaceae bacterium
TGTCCACCGGTTGGCGAAAGCCTCAACTCCCTGCCGAGGAATAAACCGGAAAGGAAATTCCAATGGCTCTACCCGAGTTCACATTGCGCCAGCTGCTTGAGGCCGGCGTTCACTTTGGCCACCAAACCCACCGCTGGAACCCGCTCATGGGCCCGTATATTTACGGCGCGCGCAACGGCATCCACATCATGGACCTCACCCAAACCGTGCCTTTGCTTGATGCCGCGCTTAATGTAGTGCAGCAAACCGTGGCCAAGGGCGGCTCGATCCTGTTTGTTGGCACCAAGCGTCAGGCGTCCAAAGCGATTGCGGATGCGGCCGAGCGTTCGGCGCAGTATTATGTAAACCACCGTTGGCTCGGCGGCATGCTTACCAACTGGAAAACCATTTCCAACTCGATCACCACGCTGAAAAAGCTGGATGACGCGCTGGAAGGTGGGGGCGAAGGCCTTACCAAGAAAGAGCTTTTGGGCATGACCCGTCTGCAAGCCAAATTGCAGGCTTCTCTTGGCGGGATCCGCGAAATGGGCGGCACCCCTGATTTGATCTTTGTGATTGATACCAACAAGGAAAGCCTTGCCATTCTGGAAGCCAAAAAGCTCGGCATTCCGGTGATCGCGGTGCTTGATACCAACTCTGATCCGCGCGGTATTGATTATCCAATTCCGGGCAATGATGACGCAGCCCGTTCAATCGCGCTTTATTGCGACCTGATTGCACGCTCGGCGCTAGACGGTATGGCCGCCCAGCTTGGTGCTGCCGGTGTTGATATTGGCGCGATGGAAGAGACTGTTGGCGAAGAGCTGCCCGCAGAGGAAGTCACCAAGAAGGCAGTCAAGGAAGACGCTCCCAAGGAAGCCACTAAGAAAGCTCCCAAAAAAGCTGCTAAAGAAGCTCCCAAAGAAGACGCTTCCAAGGAAGTTGTTAAAGAAGACGCTCCCAAGGCATAAATAAAAGGCGCGGGGCAGGGGCCTCGCGCACAACCCGGAATTTTGACAGGAGAGCCAAGATGGCGATCACAGCAAAACAAGTAAAAGAGCTGCGCGACAGCTCGGGTGTTGGCATGATGGATGCCAAAAAAGCCCTGACTGCAACTGACGGAGACATGGAAGCTGCCGTAGACTGGCTGCGCACCAAAGGTCTTGCCAAAGCCGCCAAAAAGGCTGACCGCACCGCTGCTGAAGGCCTGGTTGGTGTGGCGGTTGCCGGCAATGTGGCTGTGGCTGTGGAAGTGAATTCCGAGACCGATTTTGTTGGCAAAAACGCCGAGTTCCAAGCGATGGTAGCGGCTATCACCAAAGCTGCGCTGGGTGTGGCCGATGTGGAGGCCCTGCAAGAGGCTGATGTGGATGGCAAAACCGTTTCGGTTCTGGTTGGCGAAAAAATCGTCACCATTGGTGAAAACATGACCGTGCGCCGCATGGCCCGGCTTGAGGGCGATATCATTGCCTCTTATGTGCATAACGCAGCCGCGCCCAATATGGGCCAGATCGGGGTGCTGGTGGCGCTCAAGGGTGGCAATGAAGAGATCGCCAAACAGATTTGCATGCATGTCGCGGCGACAAACCCGGCCTCTTTGAGTGAAGCTGACCTTGACCCGGCGCTGGTTGAGCGCGAGAAAAACGTGCTGACCGAGCAGGCGCGCGAATCCGGCAAGCCTGAAAACATCATCGAAAACATGATCAAAGGCCGGATGCGCAAGTTCTTCGAGGAGGTCACGCTGGTTAACCAGAAATTCGTGATCAACCCCGATGTAACCGTGGCGCAAGCCGCTAAGGAAGCCGGCGCTGAAGTGACCGGCTTTGTGCGCCTTGCCGTTGGTGAGGGCATCGAGAAAAAGGTCGAGGATTTTGCGGCGGAAGTTGCAAAAACCATGGGCGGCTAAGCCGAGCCGTTTTGAGATTTGAAAAGCCCGCACAGTGTTGCGGGCTTTTTTATAGGAGCATGAAATGTCGATCGGGGAAATCAGCAAATTTCTAAGCTTTGTGCTACGCCACAAGCCCGATTCGATTGGGTTGGTGCTAGATAGCGAAGGCTGGGCCGAGGTTTCTGATATTATCGAAAAAGCGGATATGCCGATTACTCAGGCCCAAATTGAAGCAGCGGTCGCGACCAGCGACAAACAGCGGTTTGCGCTTACGGATGACAAGCGGCGGATACGGGCCAACCAAGGGCACTCCATTGAGGTTGACCTTGGTTTGGAATCCGTTAAGCCACCTGCGCGGCTATTCCATGGCACAGCCACGCGGTTTGTGGTGCCTATACTGGCCGCTGGCTTGCTTAAGCAGGCGCGCCAGCACGTGCACTTGTCTGTTGATTTGGAAACGGCATCCAAGGTGGGAGCGCGGCACGGTAAACTTGCGATATTTGAGGTGCGAGCGCTTGAAATGCACGAGGAGGGACACCGGTTTTACCTATCGAAAAACGGGGTTTGGTTGGTTGAGCATGTGCCCGTTGGGTTTCTGGATTTGCGATAGGCCTAAAACCTCCACAAAGTCCGGTATGATGTAAACGCCATTCTGGGGTAAATGCGCTTGCGTAGAGGGGCAAGGCTCCTGCCAATGGCGCAGCCGAGGCTACGCCATTTTGTCCATCTCTAGCTTCGAGAATTTCAGCCAGCCAGCCTGCCTTTCCCTCTGGGAGGCTAAAGCCCCCTTGGGAAAGGCAGGTTTTTTGCAAACAAAAAACGATTGCCCTACGGGCCGTGGCCTCGCAAAGCTCGGCGGTGCCAGCCTGGATGTCAGTTATACTCCAAACTTTCCATGCCCTCGAACGGCCGAAAGCTATCAGTGCGGGCATTATTCCACGGCACCCGGTAGGATTCGGAGAAAATCTCGACCTCGTCATCAATCAACGCGCCGGGTTTCATTTTCAGATATATTCGTGCGCCGGATATTGTCTCGCCACTTTTTTGCCGGATCATCAAGTGCTTGGGCTGTAGCTCCTCCGGCCCGCCGAGGCCCGCGGCCCCGATCATTTCAGCCACGGCTTTCAGCGTGTTTTTGTGAAAACTGGCCACCCGTCTGGATTTGTTCTCTACATCCAGCGCCCGCTGGCGCAGCTTATCCTGTGTGGTGATGCCGACGGGGCAGTGATTGGTATGGCAGGCCTGAGCTTGCACACACCCGATCGAAAACATAAAGCCGCGCGCAGAGTTCACCCAGTCGGCCCCGAGCGCAAAGGTACGCGCGATGTCAAATGCGGTAACCAGCTTGCCCGCCGCGCCGATTTTGATCTGGTCACGCAAGCCCGCGCCAACAAGGGTATTAACCACAAAGGTCAGCCCTTCGACCAGCGGCATACCTATGTGGTCGGCAAATTCGAGCGGGGCGGCCCCCGTGCCCCCTTCTTTGCCGTCGACCACAATGAAATCCGGCACGATACCGGTTTCGAGCATGGCTTTGACCATACACATAAACTCCCGCCTGTGGCCAACGCACAGCTTGAAGCCAACCGGTTTGCCGCCAGAAAGCTCGCGCAATTCCTGCAAAAAATGCACAAATTCCAACGGGGTGGTGAATTTGGAATGAGTGGCTGGCGACAGGCAGTCTTTGTTCATCGGGATACCGCGGGCCTCGGCAATCTCTTTGGAGATTTTACTGGCCGGCAGCATGCCACCATGGCCGGGCTTGGCCCCTTGGCTCAGCTTTATCTCGATCATCTTGACCTGCGGATCTTTGGCCTGAAACGCGAACTTTTCGGCGCTGAAGGTGCCGTCATCATTACGACAGCCAAAGTAGCCGCTGCCGATTTCATATATCAGGTCGCCGCCGCCTTTGCGGTGGTGGCAGCTGATGCCGCCCTCGCCGGTATCATGGGCAAATCCGCCCATTTTGGCGCCTTTGTTCAGCGCCGAGATAGCATTGGCACTGAGCGCGCCAAAGCTCATGGCCGAGATGTTGAGGATCGAAGCGTCATAAGGCTGCTTGCAGGCGTCATTACCTATTTTTACCCGGCAATCCCATGGCAGATCGCTTCTCGCCAGCACCGAATGGGTCATCCAGCTATAGCCAGCGGCATATACATCAACGCGGGTTCCAAAGGGGCGTTTGTCTTCTACTCCCTTTGAGCGCTGGTAGACGAGCGAACGATCATCGCGCGAAAACGGCTCTTTGTCGCTATCGCCTTCCAGCAGGTATTGCCGGATTTCGGGGCGAATAGCCTCGAATATCCAGCGCAGATTGCCCAATACCGGATAATTGCGCAATATCGCGTGGCGTTTTTGGCGAACATCCCGAATGCCGATCACAGCGAAAAAACCGAAAAAGACAACTGCGAGCCAGAACCATGGCGAAACCAGCACCAGCACAAGGCTGATAACGGTCAGGGCGATCGCCAGAGCGAATGTGGAATAGCGGATCATGTGTAGGACCTTTGTTACAGGAATCAGGGCTTTTTAATGCCTTAAACCGAAGACATGAAAACATATGTAACAAGCGCCGACAACGGAGAAATCGACGATTACAGGTTAATATTTGCGGCAAACATTCGCCTGTATGGCGTATTTCCCATTGCCCCGATGGATATTATGGGCCATTTTGCGCGAGCAGCCGTAATTAGGAGAATCGATGCCATGCCGGATGGGGATACAACCGCCAAACCGCTCTATAAACGTGTGTTGAT
>JAKIUB010000028.1 GCA_021647745.1 Paracoccaceae bacterium
TGGGTATGGCCGTTTGGCGCAGAAAGCCTACCGACAAAGTCTTGGTGCATTCTGACCAAGGCAGCCAGTTCACCAGCTTAGAATGGGCATCCTTTCTAAAGCATCACAATCTGGAACACAGTATGAGCCCCCTCTCGGCAGATTGCTTCGCAATCGCCTGCCGGGCAATGGACGCGGGAATTGCCATGACAATGCCGTGGCAGAGAGTTTCTTCAACCTGCTGAAACGGGAACGCATCAGGCGCAGGATTTACAAAACCAGAGACCATGCTCGGCGGGATGTGTTTGATTATATCGAAATGTTCTATAATCCGAAACGAAAACACGCTAGAAACGGGATGCTGTCACCTGTCGAGTTCGAGAAACAGCAAGAATGGAAGCAACAAGGTGTCTAGGAAACTAGGGGCTATTCACAACGATGATCAGGTCGATAGTCTGTCGCAATTCCTGAAGTGGCTTGCCGAGCCACGGCCGGCAAAACTGACAATAAGACCGCTAATGATGTGAATGAGGCGGCCGGAATTATTGGCCGGCTTTATTCGCAGCGACCGAAATAATCGCCTAATTTGACTGGCAGTATCCGATTGCCACAATACGCTGAACTTTTTCATCTTGCTTAAAAACCACTGGACTTCTAGCTCCGCGCAAGCGTGTTGACTTGAGCTGACATGATCCGTAAAGGCAAAACTTACGGTGAGATTGCTGAAATCGAAGGCGCTTCAAAACGCAGGATCCAGCAACTTGTAGAACTGGCTTTTCTGGCGCCGGATGTTATCCGGGACGTATTTGAAGGTCGTCAATCAATCGGCATGACATCCGAGTGGATAGCCCGCCATTCTTTCTCGCCAATATGGCAAGAGCAGCGCGAAACGTTTTGCGCTCTTTGATCCGCGGCACAATTGTTCAAATCAGAGCCAAATCCCATATCACAGCCTGATGGTGCATGCCGCCAACTGCTAGCGTGGAAATGCCGATTCCAGACTTTACGGGATATCCGCCCCAACACGGCTGGGTTTGGCGTCTGCCTGGTCGCAATAAGCTTCTAAACTCCCGAGTTTTGGGCGTTAAATGCAGGTTAACACACTGGTATTAAACAATAATTTACGTTGGCTGGGACGGTAGGATTCGAACCTACGATCTGCGCTACCAAAAAGCGTTGCCCTACCACTAGGCCACGTCCCATCACAGGGGTCTTTTAGTGCTGTGGCTTTGGCTCTGCAAGGGGTTTTTTCGGATATCGGGCTATCCATTTGCGCCCGCTTGCGGCACATTGCGGGCGACAATATACGAGGTGGATATGGAAAAGCGGGATGTGGTCATTATTGGCGGTGGCGCGGCGGGGCTTATGTGTGGCGCAGTAGCTGCGCGGCGGGGGCGCTCTGTTCTTGTGCTGGACCATGCGCGAAAAATTGGCGAAAAAATCCGCATCTCGGGTGGCGGGCGTTGCAATTTTACTAATCTTGAAACCGGTGCGCGCCATTTTTTATGTGGTAACCCCCATTTTGTGAAATCAGCGCTGGGAAGATATACGCCCGAAGACTTTATCGCGCTGGTTGAAGCCCACGGTATTGCGTGGCACGAAAAGGCGAAAGGTCAGCTGTTTTGTGATGGAAGTGCGGCCCAGATTGTGGATATGCTGGTTTCGGAATTGCAACAGCCCGGAGGGGAAATAAGGAAAGAAACAACGGTTTTGGCGGTGGAGAAAGCTGGAGATATCTTTGAGATAGCAACCCCTGCCGGAAAGATTATGGCTGGTTCTGTGGTTGTGGCCAGCGGTGGTAAATCTATTCCGAAAATTGGGGCCAGCGGGTTTGGATATGAACTGGCGACTCAATTTGGCTTGCGGGTTGTGGCGCCGGTGCCAGCGCTGGTTCCTCTGACTTTCGGGGCGGAGGATCTGGCCGGTTTTCGCGAGATGGCGGGGCTGTCTGTGCCCGTCAGGATAAGCAGCGGCGCGGGGGCGTTTGTTGATGATATGCTGTTTACCCATCGTGGCCTATCCGGGCCGGCGATCTTGCAGATCAGCTCTTTTTGGCAGGTAGGACAGGAGGTGCGGCTGGATTTTCTACCCAAAGGAGGGTTTGACGAGGCGATCATTGCCGCGCGGGCCGAGGCGGGTGGGCAGGCAGTGCAGACCTTTTTGATGCGGTTTTTTCCCAAAAAACTCGCCCGTTATCTGGCGGCGAAATTCGGATTTTCAGGTACCATTGCCGATTTGTCCAAATCCGATCTTGTCGATTTGCAAAAATTTCTTTCCGCTTTCGAGGTGTTTCCAACCGGCACAGAAGGCTACCGCACCGCCGAGGTTACCCGTGGCGGGGTTGATACCGATGGGCTTGATGCCAAAACCATGCAGGCACGGGCCGTATCAGGGCTTTATTTCATTGGCGAAGTGGTGGATGTAACAGGGTGGCTTGGGGGGTATAATTTTCAATGGGCATGGGCTTCCGGACAGGCTGCCGGAAGGGTTGTCTGATTTTCGTGCAGCGGCTATCGCTCTGAAAATATCAAGCGCCTATCTGCTCACGCAGGATTGAAACCGTCAACGATAGAAAAATATAAAGCCCTAAAAACAGTGCCAGCGCCAGCATGGTATTTTCCAGCTTTTTGGGCTCGGAAGGTTCGTCCGGCGGGATGGGGGCAACGGCGAGGCTGAGATATCGGGTTTGCCGGTTGGCCTCGATACGCGCGGCTTCCAGTGAAGAGAGCGATTGCTGAAGCAGCATCTGCCGCATTTCCAGATTGGATTGTGCGATGCGCAGCTCGCCGCTCACCCGCGCTAGAGAGGCATTTTCGTTGCCGCTCATGGTCATGGCGGTGCGGCGGGCGTTTATCAGGCGGAGCAGCCCGTTGATATCTTGCTCGATGGCCCGTCTCTGCGCCTGATTGGGCTGAAGGTTGCTGTTGATTTCCTCCAGATCCAGGCGCTTTTGTACAAGCTGGCCCTCGAGGTTGTTTAATATGGCCATCTGGCCAGATATTTCGGCATCGGCATTAAACACGCCGCGGGTCTTCTGCAATTCGAGAACCCTGTCTGCGGCGTCAAGCACGGCTTGTTCAGCGGCATCATAATTGTTTTTGGCACCGCGCAGCTGGTCTTCGCGCACGGGTGCTGCGATATTGTCTACCCGATCTTCGGCAAACCGGATCAGCGCGCCCGCAAACTCTGCGGCCTTTGCAGGCGTGATCGCGATGACCGAAAGCCGGATGACCCCCTCGGTCGGGTCGTAGCTGATGCGCACGTATTTTTTATACTTTTTATATGCGGCCTCCAGAGAGGAATCGGCGGGGAGGCGCTGGATATCGTCAATAAACTCTTGCTGGAAATGGGCGATAAAGCCGTTTTCCTCGTCCAGTTGGATCATCGCTTCTCGCGAGCCGAGGTAGCCTTGAACAATGACCGAATCTTCGAGGTTGGATAGCCCACCTCCGCCGAGCAAGCCACCGATGCCGCCGACAGAGCCGCCGCCTTCGGGTTTTTGGATAACCATTTGGCTATCAACCTGGTACATCGGGGTTGCGACATTATAGAAGTAATTTCCAGCGAGATAGGTCGGGATGACAACAAAAATAAACAGCCGCAGCGCGATCAGTAAAAAGCGGGCCTTGCGCCGGCGCGCCATGGCTTTCTGGATATTGCGGATATCCGCCTGACGCTGGGCATTGCTGATGGCAGCGGGTTGGCCTAGCCCGCCGGGAGCCTTGGCAGCGGGTATCGGGTTTTGGGCGCTGGCGGCGGTATCAAGCATAGTGACACGGTCACGGGTGACATCAAAACCGCGATCTTCCAGCATTTTGGCGGCTTCTTCGCCGCTGCTCGGGCTGAGTCCCATGCGCACCGCCTTGCGCCGCGCCATGCGGTAATAGGCGGGCGTTCCCTTCTTTGGCGGAGAGGCCTTGGGCTTTATTGGCAAGGCTGCCGTGGCGGGGTTTGGTTCACTGGTCATAATCGTAAAGCTGCTTTGCTTTTTCGAGGCTGTCAAACATATGCAGGTGGCCATCGCGCAATACGGCCGCTCTGGTGCAATAACGCTCCAGAATAACCGGCGAATGTGAAACGATCACCACGGTGGATTTGGTTAGCCTTTCATGCAGGACATTCCCTGCTTTTTGGTTAAAATCGGCATCGGTGCTGCTCGGCATGCCTTCGTCTATCAGATATATATCAAATTCCAGCGCCAGGAGCAACGCGAAGGATACCCGTGCGCGCATTCCTGAAGAGTAGGTGCGCATTGGCATATCGAAATATTCTTCGATATTAACAAGATAGCGGCAAAAGGCTTCAATATAGTCCGGATCCAGCCCATAAAGGCGGGCAATATAACGGGCGTTTTCGGCGGCGCTGTGCGCAGGCACAATGCCCCCCATGAAGCCAAGCGGAAACGAAATGCGCGAGGTGCGGATGATTTTGCCTTCGTCTGGCTTTTCCAGCCCGGCCATCATGTTTATCAAAGTGGTTTTGCCGGTGCCGTTGGCTGCCAGAATGCCAAGCGACTGCCCTATCTCGACAGAAAAACTGGCCTGATCAAGGATGATCTTTCGCTGGGTTCCAGTCCAGAAAGATTTGCTGACGTTTTTGAACTCTAGCATGCTTTCTCGCTTGTGGCGGCTATTTTGCTTATCATAACCTATGTAGCCACCTTAACAGAACAAAAAGTAATGGGCGCTTATTACACCGAATGTCGGCGACATTATGTCATTGCGGTTTCTTTTCTACGCGCAACAGCTTTCCGGCAATAATTGCAACAATCGCGGCGGAAAAGCTAAGCAAGGCGCCCATTTTGGCGGCGTCTTGCACAGCACCACCCTCAAAGGCGACCGTGGCCACAAAAAGCGCAACCGTAAAGCCGATAGCGGCAACCGAGCCAAGCACAAACAGGTCCGGCATACGCATGCCGTCGGGTAGCCCGAAACCAAGGGGCCGCGCCCCGATCCAGCCAAAGATGAATATCCCCAAAGGTTTGCCGATTAACAGTCCGGCCAGCACCAGCCATGTTGCCTCGCCAATCGCCGAAAACTGCACGCCGGCATTAAACAGGCCAAAGAAAAACAGGATAACCTCGACCGGATGTTTCAGCCCGTGCTCCATGCTGTTGAGCAGGTCTTTGAGGTGGGACTGGGCAGCAGAGAAAATACCGTAGGCGCGCTCGGCATGGGGAATGGTTGGCACGATAAACAGCAGCCCGAGTGCCGGATTGACGCCGGAGCGCATAAAACCATACCATGAAATCACCCCCGCCAGCAGATAGGGCCAGAAGCTGGCCTTTTGGCGCATCCAGGTCGAGTTCGGGCGGGCCTGATTGCCACGGTCGAGCCGGCGTGGAAGCCAGTTTGCCAACACATAAACCGCCACCGCAGCCCCGACAGAAACCAGTAACCAAAGCGGCGCCAGCTCTCCCGATGGGTAAAATATCGCCAGAATAACCAACCCGATGGCGTCATCCGCGATGGCCAGCAGCAGCAAAAACCGCACCGCAGGGTGTCCGGCTCCAAAGACCATGCGCCCGATCAGGTAGGAAAACGCGATATCCGTGGCGGTGGGCACCGCCCAGCCATTGACAACGGCATCAAAGGTGGTGGAGCCAAGAAAATAAGCAATGCCTAAATACACCGTGATCGGGCCGAGCATACCGCCAAGTGTGGCAATCAGCGGTGTTACGGCTTTTTTGCCACGGAGCGACCCGGATTTCAGCGCCACAGCCTCCCAGACCTCCTTGCCGGCGATGGCAAAAAACAGGGCCATCAGCAGTTCGTTGACCAGATAATGCGGGGTCAGGATTCGCACCCCGTCCTCCATGAAGCCGATCAGCCCGTCTTCCCACATCACGAAATCGACCATTTTGTGGTAGATATCTATATAGAAATGCGGCTGCCCCGCGACCGGAAATAACAGATCAAGGTTGGCCCAAAGCAGCGCTGCGAGTGCGCCCATGATCAACAGTAGTGAGTATGTGGTTAGAAAATTCCAGACGCGATACATGGCGTTATCCCAGTTCTTTGCTCTTGGCCTCTAGATAGTGTAGACCCGTGTGCTGAACAATGTTTTACTTGTCGCACTCACGCTTTTTTGTGAATTTTTCCTCATGAGGTTCCCGATGCAAACCCCCCTCGATACCGCCCATCAACAAATGCAGGAAGACGAGAGCGCCGCGCCGGCTTTTTACGAGCGTTTTCTTGAGGCCGAGCTGTTTTTGCTGCTTGAGGAAGAGCTGAACGGGGATCGGGCAAAGCCGATGATACTGGAGACATCCGATGGTGCTTTGGCGCTGGTGTTTGATCTTGAGGAGCGTCTGGCCGCCTTTAGCGACGAGGCCCACAGCTATGTGGCGCTTTCGGGGCGGCGGGTGGCGGGGCTGCTGGCGGGGCAGGGGCTCGGTTTGGGGTTGAATCTGGGCGAGGCGCCAAGCGCGATGGTTTTGCCTGAAGATGCGGTGATGTGGCTGTCGGAAGCCGCGCAAAACAGTGACGAGCAACTGGAAGCGCGACCGCTGGAGGTGTTCAGACCAACGGGGGTGCCTGAAGCGTTGATCAGAGCGCTGGATAGCAAACTGGCCAATATGGGCGGCGTTGTGAGCACGGCCTATCTGGTTTCAGCCCTTTATGAGGGGGGCGAAAAAGGCCATATGCTGGCGCTGGTAAATGTGCCGGAGCCGGCCAAAACCGGCGTATCCGAGGCGCTCTCCGAGGCGTTGCGCTTTAGCGGCATAGAGGCGGCGCGGCTTGATCTGGCGTTTTTGGCACCGGATGATCCTCACCTTGCAAAATTCAAAACTGTCGGGCTGGGGTTTGATATCCCCGAGCTGGTTTTGCCCAAGGCGCCTGCGCCGGTAGCGCCCGGCATGGACCCGGACAAGCCCCCTGTTTTGCGATAACCCGAAAGCCTATTGAGGCCGCACGCCGGTTTCGCCCCACAGCACATCCCGGGCTTTGGTTTTTCGGGCGCGTTTGCGCAGGCGGCGATCTTCGGCGATCTGGCTGCGGCGACGGACGAGGGCGGTTAAGCCGCCAAGCGTGCCGTAAGCTCCGCGCGATATCCAGATCGGCAGCGAGAGTAGCGCGGGGGTAACAACCAGCGTCAGCACCGTGGCGATCCCGAGGCCGAATACTACAGCGGTGGCGAGCTGTTTCCACCAAAGAGCGGTAGGGGAATCAATGCTGTAGCCGCCATTGATAAAGTCGAGCGATAGCCCGAGCATCATCGGTGCGAGGCCGGCCATGGTGGTGATTGTGGTCAGCAAGACCGGCCTGATTCGCGCTTGGGCGGTGCGGGTAATGGCCTCTAGCCTTGGCAAATAGCGGGCGTATTCGTCATAGGTGTCGATCAGCACAATGTTGTTGTTCACCACAATCCCCGCCAGCGCCACCACGCCTGTGCCTGTCATGATAAAGCTGAAAGCCTGATCCATCACCAGCATACCGATTAGCACACCGGTGGTCGAAAGCACCACGGCCAGCAGCACCAGAGCCGAATTATAAAATGAGTTGAACTGCGCAAGCAGGATAACAAACATCAACCCGAGGGCACCAATGAAGGCCGAGCCAAGAAAGGCGGCGGTTTCGGCCTGCTCTTCGGTGTCTCCGGTAAACACCCAGGTAATACTATCGGGCAGCTCGGCCTCGGTCTCCAGCCATTCGGTCAGTTTAGCGGTTTCCTCGTTGGCGTTTACCCCTTCGGCAACACCGGCCAGCACTCTGAAAAATCTTGATTTATCTACGCGATTGATCTGCCCGAGCTTGGGCACAGGGGTGCGGATGACAAAATTGCTCAGCGGCACCAGCGCTTGCGGTGTGCGCACACGCAGGGTGTCGATTGTGCTGAGCAGGCGGTCCTTTTCGGGGAAGCGCACGCGGATATCTATCTCGTCATCCGATACATCGGTGCGCATGGTGCCGATGGTTAGCCCACGCGTCACCAGCTGGACCATACCACCGACCGAGGCAACATCGGTGCCAAAGCGACCGGCTTGCTCGACATCGACCGCAAGCTGCCAGTCTATGCCCGGCAGTGGCAGGGTATCCTCTACATCCACCAACTCACTCAAACTGCTGAAATAAGTGTTTATATAAGCCGTGGTAGCGACCAGTTCATCCCAGTTGTCACCCGATATCTGGAGGTTGATCGCCTGGGCAGATGCCGGACCCATGCTTTGCTCGATAATCTGGGCGCGTATGCCGGGAATAGCGGAGAGGCGCTCATTCAGCTCGGCAATCACAAGCTTGCCCTTGCGGCGCTCTTCCCACGAGGACAGCTCTATCTGGATTTCGCCGATTGTGTCTATCGGCTTGACCGCCCCGCCGGTATTGGTATTTAGCCCGCCAGAGCCGGCAAAGGCAAAGACAAATTCGACCCCTTCCACCGAAGAAATCACCTGCTCGGCCTGTTTCACAAGGCGGTCTTTTTCCAGAAGCGAGAGATTGCCGCGGGCTTGCACATAGGCAACTGCGCGCTCCGGTTCGGTCTCGACAAAAAACTCGAAACCGTTGTTATTGGCGCTAAACACCGTAAATACGGAATAGACAAAAAACGCCACAAGCCCGAGAGAAACCAGCGGCATAACCGGATTGCCCGAAATAAAGTGGATGAAATGGCCGAAAAGCGAGCGCCGGTAGCCGGCTTTGGCAATCTTTTCACGCTTGATCCGCTTGAGGCTGCCGGAAAAAATGGCGATCAGCATGGCGCCGGCCGAAAAGCCTACACCGCCAAGCAATGCCGCGCCGCGCAGGCCAAGCATAACCGACTGATACGCCAGCACCAGCGCGCCAACCAGCAACAAAAACCGGATAGTAAAATGGAAATGCGCCCGCAAAAAACCGGAGATCGCCTCCATGCTTCTGGCAACACGTCCGGCAACCCCGCCAACCACCGGCAGATATATCAGCGCCACCAAAAGCGAGGCCGACAAAACAATAATAATGGTGACCGGCAGTTTGGCCATAAACTGCCCCGCCACACCCGGCCAGAACAAAAACGGTAAAAACGCACATAGCGTGGTGGCAGTAGAAGAAATGATCGGCCAGAACATCCGCTTGGCAGCCATACCGTAGGCGCGCATCGGGCCAACGCCCTCCTTGATCCTTTTATCGGCGTATTCCACCACCACAATCGCACCATCCACCAGCATGCCAACCGCCAGAATAAGCCCGAACATCACGATATTCGAAATCGCGATCCCCATGACAGCCAGCATCGCAAAGGTCAGCAAAAAGCTGGTGGGAATGGCAAAGCCGACCAGCAGCGAAGAGCGCACCCCGAGCGAGGCCAGCACCACAATCATCACCAGCGCGATTGCTGTCAGCACCGAGGCCAGCAGCTGGTTGACCATGTTGTTGACCTGAATAGAGTTATCGAGGCTGAAATTGACCTCGATCGCCTGCCGCAAATCTTCGGGCCATTTTTCCAGCTCGCCGGCGAGGGTTTCCCGCACCAGCGCCACCGTGTCGATTACATTGTAGCCTTTGCGTTTGATCACCTGTAGCGCCACGGTGTCCTCGCCGTTAAAGCGCGCGGTGCCGACGCGGTCCTCGAAAGTCAGGCGGATATCGGCAATATCGCCAAGGCTCACAACACGGTCGCCGTTTCTTTTGATCGGCAGCGAATAGACATCCTGCACCTTGTTGAAGGCCGAGGGGATTTTTATGGAATAGGTGCCGGTGCCGATCTCGATCTCGCCGGCGGCAATCAGGCGGTTGTTGTTGTTGACTGCGTTGATCAGCTCTCCGGCGGTTACATTATAGGCCTCCAGCTTGAGCGGGTCGATCAGCACTTCCATCATTTCGTCGCGCTGGCCAGCTATGCCGACCTCAAGCACCGGCGCCAGCCCTTCGAGCGAGGCTTGCAGCTCCTTGGCCACCCGCAGCAGGGTGCGCTCGGGCACCGCGCCGGAAAGGGCCACGATAATAATCGGGAATTCCGAAAAATTGATCTCGTTGATCGAAGTGCTGGCGATGCCGTCCGGCATTCTGTTTTCGGCGTCGTTAAGCTGGGCGCGGACATCGGCAATGGTCGCCGGCTTGTCCCAGCCGAATTCGAATTCCAGTGCGATGCCGCCAAAACCCTCGGCCGCGGTGGATGACATTTTCTTCAGCCCGGAAACCTCGCTCATTGCGGTTTCCAGCGGTTTGACCAGCAGGCGCTCGGCGTCTTCGGCAGAAATGCCGGGATAAACCACGGTGACAAACAGCGCCGGAATGTCGATATCGGGTGCGCCTTCCTTGGGCAGGGTCGTATAGGCATAACCACCGGCAATGATAGACATCGCAATGAAGGTCAGGACCATCCGCGCCCGGCCAAGGGCCCAGTCAACAATACCCGACATTACTCGCCACCCTGTTTGGTGACCTTAATCGCCCGCCCGTCCGTGACATATTCCTGCCCGGTAATGATAACCTCGGCCTCGGGCGGCAGGCCCGACAGCCAGAACCCCTCGGGCGCATCCCGCACGATAACAACCGGCACGAAGCGCGCGATGTTGTCGATATTGACCCGTACACCAAGGCTGCCCTCGTCATTCAGGGTCAGCACATGTTGGGGCAAAAGGTGGGCTTTTTTGCCGGCATAGGCGATCCCTATCTCGGCGGTTTGCCCGTCCAGAATGCTCAGATCGCTATTGTCGACCGTGACTTCAAGGCGAAAAGTCCGGGTCAGGGGATCGGCGCTGCGGGCAATGAATGTAACCTCGCCAAGCACCTGACGCCCCGAAAGCAGCCGGCCACCAGCGCGCTGCCCGACGGCAAGATTAACCATTTCGACTTCAGGCACATAGCCCACCATTTTGATGGTTTCGAGGGCGAGAATAGTGGCGCAGGGGCTGCCGGGCTGCAACAGAGAGCCAAGCTCGGCGCTGTCATTTTCCAGCACACCGCTGAAGGGCGCGCGGATCTTGAGCTGATTGAGGGTCTGCTCGACGCTTAGCACCCGCGCGCGGGCGCTCTCAAGGGCGGCGGAGGCCGAAATGGCACTGTTTTCGGCACCAAATCCGCTTTGGGCGAGGCGCGAAGCCACGTTCGAATTGGCTTCGGCATCGGCAAGCTGGGCGCGGGCTTCGGCCAGTTGGGCTTCGAGTATGCCCGGGTCAAGCTCGCACAATATCTGCCCTTCAACCACCGCCGTGCCGCTGGGCAAGGGGCGAGAGACCACACGCCCCGAGGTTTCGGCCTTCATCTCGATACGCCGCGCCGCCTGGGTTGTGCCGCGCAGCACGATGCCGGCCTGCACCTCTCGTTCGACAGAATGGAGCGTGACCACCGGCACCGCGCCGAGGGGGGCTGTGGTACTGTCTTCGGCTTCGGGCGGGGGGGTATCAGCGCCGGCAAAGGCGAGCATGGCATCGCGCTCCATCACCATGCCATAGATAAACGCCATGACCAGCAGAGCGGTAAGGAAGTGCATTATTTTCATCGGTGGTGCTCCGGTATCGCTGGTAGTCCGCCCGGTTCGGGGCAAAATAAAACCAGGGTAATATTTGCATGTCTCAGGCCTTGGCTTCTGCTTAGTTAAAGCCTGGCTGGTGCCGGAACAAGGCCGGAGGGGGCAAAGCGGCTTAATCACGCAAGGATTGTCCTTTGTCTTTGCATAGGGGGGGCATACGGGTTAAGTTGCGCGCAAAGTTTTTTTTGCAGGAGAGCCAAGGTGAGCGAATCAGATTCCTTTATTGTCGAAGTCAGCGAAGAAATCCGGCGCGAGAAGCTGTTCAAGATTTTCAAGAAATACGCTTGGCTGCTGGTGCTGGTTGTGTTCGCGATTGTTGGCGGCATCGCCTATAATGAATGGAACACCTCGAACCGCGAGACCGAGGCGCGCCTGACCGGTGATGTCATGCTGGCGGCGATCGCGGCAAAAGATACAGCAGCCCTCGCCACCATATCCGAACAGGGCGGGCCAGCCGCGGTCATCGCCGATCTACAGATCGCCAATATCGCGCAGGAGCGCGGCGACATCCAAACCGCGCTTGATCTCTACCGGAAAATCGCGGGGCAGGCTGATGCTTCGCCTCTTTATACCGACCTTGCGTGGCTCAAGATTGTCATGCTCGAGGGCGACGATATGGAACAAAACGAGCGCAAAAGCGCTTATGAGCGCCTGACAGCCATGGGCGCACCCTATCGTTTGCTGGCGCAAGAGCAGCAAGCCATGCAATACTTGCGCGACGGCGACCGCCAGGCCGCGCTCGACGGGCTTTTCGCAATACTGGATGACCCGGAGACAACGCAAGCCTTGCTGAGCCGTACGCAACAACTGATCGTGTCGCTGGGGGGCGAGATATCTCTGGGTGCTGAAAACGGTTAGATTGAAATTCGGGAATGCGAGTGGGTGAAGTAATGATGACATCGGTAAGAGCATGGCGAAAACTGGGGCTGGCGACGCTGGCACTCGGGGCATTATCAGCCTGTGCGGGTGGCAATAACACTGTTCTGTCCGGCGAGCGGCAATCTATCCGGCCACAAGAGGCACTGGTGGTGGAAAACCGCGCGGCCGCAATCTCGCTTGGCGCGCCGGTGAGCAATGCCGCATGGCTTCAGCAAAACTATGGCGCCAGCCATGTGGTGCCCCATCTGGCGCTCGCCCCAAACCCGACCCTGCGCTGGAGCGCCGATATTGGCCGTGGCAATAATGCCCGCTCGCGGATCACCTCGACGCCGGTGATTGCCGGCAATACCGTTTATACGCTTGATGCCGCGGGGCAGGTGCAGGCCAGCGCGGCGGGTAGCGGCGCGGCTCTGTGGCGCTTTGATGTTACCCCGATTGGCGAGCGTAGCGGCGAAGAGGGTTTTGGTGGCGGGCTGGCGCTTGAGGGCGGCTCGCTTTATGTCACTTCCGGCTTTGGCGAGCTGCTATCGCTGGCGACCTCAAATGGCGGGGTTAACTGGCGCTACGGCTTTCCGGCACCTTTGCGGGGCGGGCCGACCGTGTCTGCGGGGCGGGTTTTTGTGATGGCGGCCAATGATGTGGCTTATGCGATTGACGGTGCGCGCGGCAAGCTTTCGTGGAATCTGGCCGGTCCGATAGCAATCGGACCTGTGACCATGGGTGGCTCAAGCCCGGCGGTGAGCGGTAATAATGTTGTGCTGCCTTTCAGTTCAGGGCGCACAATGGGCGCGACCACCGGCGGCACTCCGCGCTGGAGCCGTGATGTCAATCAGGCGCGGCTTTCGGATGTACGGGCGACAATCGGCGGCCTGCCGGGCGCACCCGTGATCGCGGGCGGCCGGGTTTATGTCGCCAATGGTGGTGGCCAGACCGTAGCGCTGCGCATGTCCGATGGTAATGAAAGCTGGGCGCAGCCTGTGGGCGCCACTGGCACGGCAGCGGTTATTGGTGGCTCTGTATTCAGTGTCAGCGACAGCTCGCAGTTGATCCGCGTTAATGTGGCAACGGGCAGGGTTATCTGGGCAGTGCAACTGCCCGAGTTTGAAAAGCCGGCCAAGCGCAAAGGATTTATCGCCCATTTTGGCCCTGTGGTGGCTGGCGGACAAGTGATCGTGGCCGGCACAGACGGGCAATTGCGCTTCTTTGACCCCGTGAGCGGTGCGGCCAGCTATGCGGTGGCGCTGCCCGGCGGGGCTGCCTCCGCACCGGTCGTGGCGGCGGGTGTGCTTTATGTGCAAAACCAAAAGGGCAAACTTCTTGCTTTCCAATAGGCAAGCAAAGGGCTAAGAACTTGCGTTTCGGGGCGCTTGGTCCCGTGCTCCGTTATTGAGGCTTTATCATGTCTTTTACCATGGCCATCGTTGGCCGTCCCAATGTTGGCAAATCTACTCTGTTTAACCGTCTGGTTGGCAAAAAGCTGGCTCTGGTTGATGACCAGCCCGGCGTGACCCGTGATCTGCGCGAGGGCGCGGCGCGGCTTGGTGATCTGCGCTTTACCATCATTGATACCGCCGGGCTGGAGCAGGCGACGGACGAGAGCCTGCAAGGCCGGATGCGCGCCCTGACCGAGCGCGCGGTTGATATGGCCGATGTCTGTATGTTCATGATCGACGCGCGGGTCGGGGTTACGGCTGATGACGAGGTTTTTGCCAATATTCTGCGCAAGAAAAACGCGCGGGTGATTTTGGTTGTTAACAAGGCCGAGGGCAAGGCGGGCGAGGCAGGGTATTACGAGGCGTTCAATCTGGGTCTTGGCGAGCCGATCCAGCTATCGGGCGAGCATGGGGAGGGTATGGAAGATCTATATGCTCTTTTGATGCCGATCCATGATGAATTTGAAAATGCCGAGAGCTTCGAGCCGGAAACCGATGTCGAGATCTCCGACGAGGTGGATGAATTTGGCGAGGCGGATGCTTTTCCGCTGGACCGGCCTTTGCAAATTGCGGTAGTCGGGCGGCCCAATGCGGGCAAATCAACCCTGATCAACCAGATCATGGGCGAAGAGCGGCTGCTGACCGGGCCTGAGGCAGGCATCACGCGTGATGCGATTTCGGTGCGCACCAAGTGGGAAGGCCGGGAATTCCGGATTTTTGATACAGCCGGCATGCGCAAAAAGGCCAAGGTGCAGGAAAAACTGGAGAAGCTTTCGGTGTCGGACGGCTTGCGCGCGGTGAAATTTGCCGAGGTGGTGGTGGTGCTGCTCGATGTGCAGGTGCCGTTTGAGCAGCAGGATCTGCGCATTGCCGATCTGGCCGAGCGCGAAGGCCGCGCGGTGGTGTTAGCGGTGAATAAATGGGATCTGGAAGACGAGAAAAACGAAAAGTTGAAAGACTTGCGCGAGAAATTCGGTCGCTTGCTACCCCAGCTGCGCGGCGCGCCGATGGTGATGGTATCGGCCCTGACCGGCAAGGGGGTGGATAGGCTGCACGCGGCTATTTTAAAGGCCCACGCGACATGGAACACCCGCATTTCCACCGCCAAGCTGAACCGCTGGCTGAAAGCGATGATCGAGGGCCACCCACCGCCTGCGCCAAGTGGTCGGCGAATAAAAATGCGCTATATGACGCAAGTGAAAACAAGGCCGCCAACCTTTGTTGTGTTTACCTCGGTGCCCGACAAGGTGCCCGAAAGCTATAAGCGGTTTTTGGTGAATGGGCTGCGGGTGGATTTTGATATGCCCGGCACGCCGATAAGGCTGTTTTTGCGCGGTGGGGATAATCCGTTTGCGGCTAAAGCGGCGAAGCGGAAGATCCATTAGGGGCTGCCGCCCCTCTTGGCTTCGCCAATTCACCCCGCGAGTATTTTAAAAAGAATGAAATCGTTATTAGAGGTGGGCGTTTAACATCCGCTTGGCCTCATTGGCGGCGCTGGCGAGGGTGGATTTATCTTCGCCGGGGTGAAAACGCGCGCGGGTGGCGGTGGGCATCGGAGCCGGAATGTGCAGAATAACGCGCGGTTTGAGGTTTTTTGTCTCGGCCTGATAGCTTTGCACCATGGATTTTGCCGCTGCTTTGGAGGCGGCATAGGCGGCAAAGAATTTTTCGCCCTCGTGGGGGTCATCCATGAAAATTGCCGTGCCGTTTGCAACACGCAGCAGGGGTTCTGTGAGCGCGATCAGGCGTGCGGTGGCGCGGGCATTGACCCCCATGGTTTTGTCGTAGTCTTTATCAACCAGTTCGGCAATCGGGGTGAGCAGCGGCGCATGAACTGCGCAATGCACCAGTAGATCAAGGCCGCCCCAACGCTCGAAAATACTCAGGCACAGGCGCTGAAGGCCGCCCTCGTCGGTGATATCCAGCGGCACAAGGGTGATACCCTGACCCTTGGCCTCAACCACGTCAGCCAGCTCTTCCAGCCCGCCAACAGTGCGGGCCAGCGCGATGATATGGTAGCCTTTGTTGGCCAGTTGCCGCGCGGTGGCATAGCCCAGCCCACGCGAAGCGCCGGTAACGAGCGCGATTTTCCGATCTTGTTCCATGGGGCTGATTTAGGGTTTTTTTGACGGAAAAACCAGAGGAAAAGTGGCCTGAATGCCGATCTTGCTTGAATTTACTGCCCCGACAGGCCAAAAAGAACGCAAGCCATTAAACTTATCAACAAGGATATGCTGATGACACCGAATATCACCCTCTCGAATGCCCTTTGGGGTTCGAATTCTACCTTGCGCAACGTGGTGCTTGTGGCAGCGGGGATCGCGATTTTGGCGATCTCGGCCAAAATCGCCGTGCCGATGTGGCCGGTGCCGATCACCATGGGCACATTTGCGGTGCTGGCATTGGGCGCGACTTACGGGCCTCGGCTCGGGCTGGTGACGATACTGGGCTATATGCTGCTGGGCGCGATGGGCTTTAATGTGTTTGCCGGCACCGGCGGTGATGTAAGCGGGTTGGCCTATATGATGGGCGGCACGGGGGGGTATTTGCTGGGTTTTGTGCTGGCAACGGTGCTGCTGGGCTACGGGGCCACACGCGGCTGGGACCGTTCGGTGCTGAAAATGGCAGGGCTGCTTCTGGTGGCAAATGTGCTGATTTATGTGCCGGGTCTGGCATGGTTGATGCAGCTTTATGGCTGGGAGCTGGTAAAGGCCGTTGAGCTGGGCATGGTGCCATACCTGATCGGTGATGCGGTGAAGCTTGGCTTGGTGGCGCTTTTGCTGCCGGGGCTCTGGAAGTTGCTTAAAGGCAAGTAAGCTTTTTTAAAACTTGTTTCCGGAGGGCCAAACGCAATTTGGCCCTCCTTTTTATTGGGGCCAGCAAAATATGCCCCGCTAATATTTATTCACAGGATACCCGATGTTTGAAAACATAGAGACGCCGGCCTTGGTGCTGGACCCCGACCGGCTGTTGGCCAATACCCAAAAAATGCAACACCGGGTGGAAGCGCTTGGCCTGACCCTGCGCCCGCATTTCAAAACCTCGAAATCGCTTGATGTGGCGGATATTGCCAGCGCGGGGCGGCGCTCTACCTTTACGGTTTCGACCCTTAATGAAGCCGAGTACCTGGCCGATGCCGGTTTTGATGATCTGCTCTATGCGGTTGGCATAACCCCGAATAAATTTGCCCGTGTGGCGGCGATACAGGCGCGCACCGGCAAAAATATAATCCTCTGTGTGGATTCGCTTGAGATGGCCAAAGCGGTGGCGGAAGCGCTGCCCGAAACGCAGGTTATGATCGAGGTGGATTGCGGCGAGCATCGTGGCGGGATTTCCGGCAACGCCCCCGAGATGGTGGAAATCGCGCGGGTGCTGGGTGGGCAGCTTAAAGGCGTGATGTCCCATGCGGGCCATTCCTATTCTACCGACCAAATCGAGCACATAAAGGAAATTGCCGATCTTGAAGCCAGTGCTGCCCGTGATGCGGCCGATTTGCTGCGCGGCCACGGGATCAAGGTGGATTGTGTGAGCATCGGCTCTACGCCTACGGTTTTTTATGCCGATGATCTGGCTGGCATTACCGAGGTTCGGGCCGGGATTTATATGTTTTGGGATCTGGCGCAATATGGCCGTGGCATGTGTGCGCTTGAGGATATCGCCATGAGTGTGCTGACCACAGTTATTGGGCATAATCGCGGCGCGGGTGTGTTGACGGTGGATGCGGGGGCCTTGGCGATGTCCAAGGATATTGGCGCACAGGCTTTTTTGCCCGATGCCGGATATGGCTGGCTTTGTGACACTAAAACCATGCAGCCAACCGGATTGCGGATAGATATCGTACATCAGGAGCATGGCACGGTGAAGGTGGGCAGCGAGGTTGATTTTGCCAAATACCCCATTGGCTCAACACTGCGGGTCTTGCCAAACCATGCCTGCCTGACTGCTGCTGGTGGCTATGGCCAATATCACCTGACCGATGGCCGGATTTGGCCGCGGGTGGATGGCTGGTGAAGGGCAAGTAGGCGCGGCAAGGAATTGAAAGCCCCATCTTTGTATGGGGCTTTTTTATGCGCAGGAAACGGGTCGATGAGTGACTGGGGCAAGGGTATGAAGGGTGAAAACCGGAGCTGCCATGACCATAGCCTTGCTGATTTTTCTGTTTCCCCTGGCCTATAGCCCCGGGCCGGGGAACATGTTTTTTACCGCGAACGGCGCGCGGTTTGGCTTTTGGGCCACGGTGCCGGCGAATATTGGCTATCATATCGCCACATGGCTGGTAACGCTGGCCGTGGGCGCGGGGTTTTTGGCGGTGTTTGCGCAATATCCGTTGGTGTTTACCAGTATCCGCATTGCCGGCGCGCTTTATGTGCTGTGGCTGGCATGGGGCTTGTTTAACGCGGGGCCTATGGCGGCTGGTGCCGCGCGGGTGGCGGGGTTTTGGGACGGGGTGGTCTTGCTGCTGCTTAACCCCAAAGCCTATGTGCTGATGGGTTTGATGTATTCACAATTTGGCCAGCCGGATACGCTATTTTGGGTTGCCACGGTTTTTACCGCCAATAACATTGTGGCTTTTTGCCTGTTTGCACTGGTTGGCGAGGTGATGGCCAAGCGCTTTGGGGCAGGGCAGAACGCCAACCGGATTATGGGTGTTATGCTGGCCGCCGTGGCCATGTGGATGCTGTTTTTATAGCGGCAGCGGGGCTTGTTTGCCGGGCTTTAGCTCTATTTCGTTGGCCGAAATCTTGTCAGACGGCGCAATGGGATATTCACCACTAAAGCAGGCATCGCAATATTGTGGCTGCTCGTTGTTGCGCGGCTGGCCCTCGGTCACGGCGCGGTAAAGGCCGTCAATGCTGATAAAGCGCAGGCTATCCACCGCGAGGTGCTTTTGCATTTGTGCTTCTGTCATATTGCTGGCCAGCAGCTTGCTGCGCTCGGGGGTATCGACCCCGTAAAAGCAGGGCCACATGGTGGGCGGGGAGGCAATGCGGAAGTGAACTTCCTTGGCCCCCGCATCCTCGAACATCTCGCGGATTTTTACCGTGGTGGTACCGCGCACCACGCTGTCATCCACCAGTATCACCCGTTTGCCCTTGATAAGGGCGCGGTTGACGTTGAGCTTCAGGCGTACGCCCATGTTGCGGATGCTCTCGGTTGGCTCGATAAACGTGCGGCCCATATACTGGTTGCGGATGATGCCCATGGCATAAGGAATACCGCTTTCCTGAGAATAGCCGATGGCCGCTGGCGTGCCGCTATCTGGCACGGGGCACACAAGGTCAGCATCCACGGGGGCCTCTTTGGCCAGCTCCACGCCAATGCGGCGGCGGGTTTCATAAACCGAGCGGCCACCCAAAATACTATCGGGGCGGCTGAAATACACATGCTCGAAAATGCAGAAGCGCGAGGGGGCTTTGGCGAAGGGGAAGCTGCTTATGACGTCATTACCGGTGATGACCACCATCTCGCCTGGCTCGATCTCGCGGATAAACTCGGCACCGATGATATCGAGCGCGCAGGTTTCGGACGAAAGCACATAGTTTTCCCCTAATTTGCCCAGCATCAGCGGGCGCACGCCAAGCGCATCGCGCACGCCGATCAGCTTGGTGCGGGTCATGGCGACAACGCTGAACGCGCCTTCAACCCGCCGCAGAGCGTCCTTGAGTCGCTCGGGGATGTTGGCCTGAAAACTGCGCGCCATCAGGTGGACGATGCACTCGGAGTCCGAGCTGCTTTGAAAGATCGAGCCGTGCTGGATCAGCTCGCGGCGCAGGGCTTCGGCGTTGGTCAGGTTACCGTTATGGGCTATTGCCACACCGCCCATGGCCAGCTCGGCAAAGAGCGGCTGCACATCGCGGATCGCCGTTTGGCCTTTGGAGCCGGAGGTGGAATAGCGCACATGGCCAATGGCGAGCTGGCCCGGCAGGGTTTCCATCAGCGAGGCTTTGGTGAAATTATCGCGCACATAACCAAAGCGCCGCACCGAGCTGAAGCCTGCTTCGGGCGCGTAGGATACAATGCCGCCGGCTTCCTGCCCGCGATGCTGGAGCGCGTGTAAACCGAGCGCTACAAAATTGGCAGCCTCGGCAACACCGTTTATGCCGAATATCCCGCACTCCTCCTTGAGCTTGTCGTCGTCAAACGGCAGGGAGGGGAGTGCAGGCATCGGGGGCAGTTGCATGGCGCGGCCTTTTAGAGGGAATGCTTGCGCGCCTTATAGACGCGCAAAGCCACGCTGTCACCACCGATAATCAGTTTGTGTCGGAGGGGAGTTCTGTGCCGGTTTCTGTTGCTGCCGGTGTTGAAACGGAGCACACCGAGGTTAGCTCGTCAAAACGGGCAATGAACCAGCCCGGAACGCTGGAGGTTTCGACCTCGGCGGCGAGGCGGTCCTGGCTCTCGGAGAGCAAGGCTTTGGTTTTTGATTCTTCGACGATGTCGACACCTTCGCCAGCTGTAATAAACTGGTCATAGGCAAACAAGGCTACGACGATTAGCAAAACACCCCGCGCCAGCCCGAAAAGAAACCCGAGGCCGCGGTCTATTGTGCCGAGCGCTGATTTGGAGATAAGTCCGGACAAGAGCGGGGTGAAGAGCGAAATCACCACCAGCGCGACAATGAAGATCAACGCAAACGAGATGATCAGCGCTATTTCGCAACTGTCACCAACGATGCTGTTGACGAAGGGGATTTCAAATACCAGATCCTTGCCTTGCGGGGCAAAAATAAAGGCAATGACAGCCGCGCCCCCCCAGCCGACGATCGACAGGGTCTCGCGCACGAGCCCGCGGGCGTAGGCGAGAAAGCCGGAAATCAGTATGATGGCTAGCGCCACGCCGTCTATGATTGTGTAGTCTTCCATGCGGTTGATCCCTTGCTAATCTATTTGTCTATTATTCCAAAATAAGAATCGATGAAACTCGTTATATCGTCAAACTTTTGCACGCTTATGCCTGATTCGCCCACAGTCTTCATCAAAGAAGGTGCGAAAGCGGTTGAAAAACCCAACTTTTCGGCTTCTTTTAGCCGATTATCAGGTTGGGAAATAGGTCGCAATGCCCCTGAAAGGCTTAATTCGCCAAAACACACGCTATCAGGCGGCATGGCTTTGCCTTGTCGTGCCGAGATCAGTGCGGCTGCAACAGCGAGGTCGGCGGCCGGCTCGGAGATGCGCATGCCGCCGGCGATATTGAGATAAACATCCATACCGGCAAAGCTGATGCCGGCGCGGGCATCCAGCACTGCGAGAATCATGGCGAGCCGCGAGCTATCCCAGCCGACCACGGCGCGGCGCGGGGTGGCTAGCGGGGAGGGCGCGATCAGCGCCTGAATCTCGACCAGCACCGGGCGGGTGCCCTCGATGCCTGCAAAAACCACGGCGCCGGGGGCGGGGTTGTCGCGCTCGCTCAGGAAAAGGGCTGAAGGGTTAGTGACCTCGCCCAGCCCCGTGCCGGTCATCTCGAATACGCCAATTTCATCCGCCGGCCCAAAACGGTTTTTGACCGCGCGCAGAATGCGAAACTGGTGGCCGCGCTCGCCCTCGAAGTAAAGCACGGTATCGACCATGTGTTCCACCACCCGCGGCCCGGCGATCTGGCCATCTTTGGTGACATGGCCAACCAGCACCACCGATACGCCCCGCCGCTTGGCAAAGCTGGTCAGCTCGTGCGCGCAGGCCCGCACCTGGGAAACCGAGCCGGGGGCGCTGTCCACATGGTCGGCCCACATGGTTTGGATGGAATCAATGATCGCCAGTGCGGGGCGCTCGGCATCAAGCGTGGTGATGATATCGCGCAGGTTTGTCTCGGCGGCGAGCTGCATCGGCGCATCCGATGTGCCAAGGCGCCGGGCGCGCATACGGATTTGCGAGGCGGCCTCCTCGCCGGAAATATAGATCACCTTTTGCCCTTTTTTGGCAAAGGCGGCGGCGGCTTGCAGCAACAGGGTGGATTTGCCGATGCCGGGGTCGCCGCCCACCAGTATGGCCGAAGCGGGCACCATGCCGCCGCCCAGCACGCGGTCAAATTCGTTAATGCCGCAATTAACGCGAGGCAGGGGGGCATCCCGGGCCGACAGATCAGAGAGCGCCATTTTGCGCCCGCGCCCGCCGCCAAGGGATTTTCCGGTCGGGCCGGTGGACAGCGCCACCTCTTCCTGAATGGTATTCCACTGTTTGCAGGCCTCGCACTGGCCGGCCCATTTTTTGTGGCTGGCCCCGCAGGATGTGCAGGTGAAGGTGGATTTTGATTTGGCCATCATCGTTCCTTCATCTGTCGTTTGGTGATTTCGGTGATCAGCATCGACAGCAATACGCAAAAGGTGAATAAATACAACCCCCAACCGGTTTCGACGGTGCCGACCCCCACGCCTTTGGCCAGTACGATATAGAGCGCGATCAGGAAAACATCAGCCATGGCGAGCTTGCCCAATATGCCCAGCACAGGCAAGATATTACTGCCCAGCAGGCCAAAATGGATGGCAGCCAGCAGGGTGATTTTCAGCATCGGGGCGACCATGGCGAAAAAACCCACGAGCGCCGCCAGAAAAATATCGGTATCCCAAAGCGTGCCCAGCGAGGAGATCACCGAAAGCTCCTCCAGATCAAAGAACCACAGTTTTACAAGGCCCGCCCGCGCCATCGGGGCAAACCACGCGATGGGGAAGAGGATGAAGAGGGAGAGGTTGAGCAGGCGGAGGGTCATCTCACACTCTCAATCGGTCCTTCTGCCCTGCCGTTGATAAACTGGTCCACATAAGCATCGCCCGAAGCATCAATATCGCCCACCACCCCGTGCCAGCGCACTTTGCCTGCATGCAGCATGGCCACATGGTCGGCAATGGCGCGCACGGAACTCATATCATGGGTGATGGTGATGGCGGTGGCGCCAAGATCAACCACAATCTCGCGGATCAGCTCGTTGATCACCCCGGCCATGATCGGGTCGAGGCCGGTGGTTGGCTCGTCAAAGAAAATCACCGAGGGTTCAGAGGCAATGGCGCGGGCCAAGCCGACCCGCTTTTGCATGCCCCCCGAAAGCTCGGCGGGGAACTGGAAGGCAACCTCGGGTTTCAGCCCGACACGGCGCAGTTTCTCAACCGCCAGCTCGCGGGCATCCGCCTTGGAGAGCTTGCTGCGCCCCTGAAGCAGCCGAAAAGCGACATTTTGCCAGACGGTCAGGCTGTCAAACAGCGCGCCGCCTTGAAAAAGCATGCCAAAATGGCTGAGGAAATCCTCACGGTTTTTCAGCGCTGCGCCGTCGATCAGGATTTCGCCAGCATCGGGCGTGACGATGCCAAGTATACATTTGAGCAGCACCGATTTTCCGGTGCCGGAGCCGCCGATGACAACGAGGGAGCTGCCTTTAGCAACGCCAAGATCAACCCCGCGCAGCACCGCGTTGCTGCCAAAGGATTTTTTGACCCCCTTCAGGGCGATTTTTGCCACCCCGCTCATGACGGAAACAACAATTCGGTCAGCAGGTAATTACTGGCCAATATAAGCACCGAGGCCGAGACAACCGCATTGGTGGTTGCCTGCCCCACCCCTTGCGCCCCGCGCCCCGAGTGGAAGCCGCTATAAGTGCCCATCAAAGCCACGATAAAGCCGAAAACTGCCGCCTTGATCAGCCCGGAGGTGATATCGCCAGCTTCGAGAAAATCGACCGTATTGCTCATATAGGCGGCGGGGTTGAAGCCAAGTCGCAGGGTGCCGACCAGAAATCCGCCCAGAATGCCGATGATATTGCCGATCAGCACCAGAAGCGGCATGGCAAGGGTGGCGGCCAGTATGCGCGGCACCACGAGATATTTCATCGGGTTGGTGGAGAGCGTGGTCAGGGCGTCGATCTGCTCGGTCACCTTCATGGTGCCAATTTCGGCGGCAATACTGGCCCCGACGCGCCCGGCGACCATCAGCCCCGCCAACACTGGCCCCAGCTCGCGGATCATGCCGATGGCAACAATGCTCGGCACCACGCTCTCGGCATTGAACCGCGCCCCGCCCGCATAGATTTGCAGCGCCAGCGCCCCGCCGGTGAAAAGCGTGGTCAGCCCGACCACGGGCAATGAAAAATACCCGATGCGCAGGAGTTGCACCGCAAACTCGCGCGGGTAAAACGGGCCGCGCAGCATGTGGGAGATCGCCAGCCCAGCAAAGATCGCTAGCCGTCCGATAGAGGCAAGCAGCCCCAGTGTCGAGCGGCCGATCGAGGCGAGCGCCTCGGTAAGAATGTTGATTGCCAGCATGGGGCCTCGAAATTACTTTTCGCCCTTGTATACCCGATGATAGCGGCTGCCAAGGCTGGTAAGGATTTCATATCCGATGGTGCCGGCTTTTTCGGCCAGCACGTCCACGGTCTGGATGTCATTGAGCAGGCTCAGCTCTGTTGGCAGCTCTTTCAGATCAGTGATATCTACGGTTAACAGGTCCATCGAGATACGGCCAACCACGGGGCAGGGGGTGGTGCCGGCATAAAGGCTGAAGCCCTCTGTGGCGCGCAAGATGCCATCTGCGTAACCGCTTGAAATTGTGGCGATTTTACTCGGGCGCGTGGCTACCCAGGCTGCGCTGTAGCCGACGCTCTCGCCGGGCATGACATCCCGCACCTGCACCACCGGCAGATCAAGCTGCACCACCGGTTTTGCGCCCGTAAAGGGCAGGCCACCATAAAGCCCGATGCCGGGACGGGTGAGATCGAAGTGATAGGGCGCACCGAGCAGAATGCCACCTGTGGCACTCAGGGATTTGCGGGCAGTGGCGCGTGCGAAGGTCATGGCGCCAAAGGTGGCAAGCTGCGAAGTGTTCATCGGGTGGAGCCGCTCGTCGGCGCAGGCGAGATGGCTCATCACCAGATCGGGGTTCAGGGCGGCGATTTCCAGCCCGACGGAAGCGGCTTCCAGCGCTTCCATGCCAAGCCGGTTCATGCCGCTATCGAGCTGTACCCCGCAGGGTTTTCCACTGAATTTTTCGGCAAAACGCTTGACCTGCGCCGCTGAATTCAGCACCGGCACAACTCCGTGGGCGGCCACGGCCTCTTCGTCGCCTGCCATCAATCCTGAAAAATTGTATATTATTGCCTCCGCTCCGATAGCGGCGCGCAGTGCCACGCCCTCCTCGGCCTCGGCCACAAAAAACCGCCGCACACCAGCCTTGGCCAATGCAGGGCCAACCTCGGCGGCCCCCAGCCCGTAAGCATCGGCCTTGATCACCGCACCGGTTTCGACCGCGCTCCCGCTCAGGGCATCCAGTGCGCGCCAGTTGGCGATGATAGCGGAGAGATCAATGCTGAGGGTGGCTTGCATACGCTTGTCTTTCTGAGGGGGTGGCGAAGCCATACTTCAGTTTTGGCAAGAAGTGTATATAAAAACGGAAAATGCAAGCCCATGTTCTATGTATCATCGCCAAGCAGAGCCGGACCCGCCACTTCTGCCCGGTATGCAGTCGATTTTAGCCAAAATCGCCACCTTGTTGGTAGTTTTTAACCAAATTGCCGAATTTGGTAAACTCCGGCTCGAATGACAGATCAATCGTGCCGATCGGCCCGTGGCGTTGCTTGCCGATAATCACCTCGGCCTTGCCCATAACCTGGCTCATTTCATCTTGCCAGGTCAGCATTTTGTCTATGTCATGCTCGCCGGGCTTTTCGCGCTCTTTGTAGTAGTCCTCGCGGTAAACAAACATCACCACATCCGCGTCTTGCTCGATAGAGCCGGATTCGCGCAGGTCCGACAGCATCGGCCGTTTGTCGTCGCGGCTTTCCACCGCGCGGGAAAGCTGCGAAAGCGCGATTACCGGAATGTTCAGCTCTTTGGCAATCGCTTTTAGCCCCTGCGTGATCTCGGAAACCTCGTTGACCCGGCTATCCTTTGCGGTGGCGGGGCGGATCAGTTGCAGATAGTCAATCACCAGCACATCCAGCCCGTGGCGGCGCTTTAGCCGGCGGGCGCGGGCGGCGAGGGTGGAGATGGGCAATGCGGCGGTATCATCAATAAACAGCGGACATTTTTCCAGCTCCTTGGCGGCCTCGACAAAGCGGCGAAACTCGGTCTCGTCGAGATCGCCGCGCCGAATCTTTTCAGACGGTATCCGCGCGGCTTCCGAGAGAATACGCGCCGCAAGTTGGTCGGCCGACATCTCGAGGCTGAAAAATCCGACCACCCCGCCATTAACCGCGCCCTCCGTGCCGTCTTGTAAAATGCCTTTTTGGTAGGTTTTGGCAATGTTATAGGCGATATTTGTCGCCAGCGAGGTTTTGCCCATCGAAGGGCGGCCAGCGAGAATGAGTAGGTCTGATTTATGCAGCCCGCCGAGCTTCTTATCCATATCAATCAAGCCGGTGGAGATGCCCGAAAGCTGGCCATCACGGTGATAGGCGGCATTGGCGGCGTCAACCGCGCTGGTGATTGCGCGCAAAAAACTCTGGAAGCCGCTCTCGGCATTGCCCTTTTCACCGAGCAGATAAAGCGCCTGTTCGGCCTCGACGATCTGCTCGTCCGGCTCTTTGTCGACCTCGACCGAAGCGGCCTTGCCCGAAATATCCTGCCCGATGGCGATCAGGTCGCGCCTGAGGGCAAGATCATAGATTTGCTGGGCGTAGTCCTTGGCGGCGAATAGCGAGATCGAGGCCCCGGCAAGCCGCGCCAGATAGGCCGCGCCGCCGAGTTCCTGCAGGCCTTCGTCATCTTCAAAAAATGCTTTCAGTGTGACCGGTGATACCAGCATGTTTTTGGTGATCCGCGCGGCGGACTTTTCAAAGATGCGGGCATGCACGGGGTCAAAAAAGTGCGAATCGTCCAGAATGGCAGCAACCCGGTCATAAACCTCGTTATTGACTAAAAGCGCGCCCAGAAGCGCTTGTTCTGCCTCGATATTATGGGGTAGAGTTTTGATCTCCGCCTCCATACCCTGTCCGCCATCTGCCATATTGGCCCCCTTGTCCCTACGCTCAGTCTAGCGCATTTGTGTTTGTAGTGCGCCTGTGAATTACGGGGATAACGGGGATAACTACGTTTTTATGCCAAGCTTCGGGGCCAGCGCGCGATAGATCAGCACCGCGCCGAGGCTGCCGATCGTTGCCCCCATGATGACATCGCCCAGATAATGCACCCCGAGCGCCATCCGGCTATAGGCAACCAGAATCGCCAGAATAAACAGTGGCCCGCGCAGCACGGGTATCGCCAGCCCCACCGCTACGGCAAAGGCAAAGGCGGTAGTGGCGTGCCCCGAGGGCCAGCTGGCGTATTCGGAGCCAAAAGTGAAAGGAAAAAACCCGATATCGCCCATATAGGGCCGGGCCCGCCCGACGATAACCTTCAGGATCATGACGAGTATGCCTGTGCCGGCAACCGCGGCCAGTATCAGCAGGGATTTTTTGCGCAGCCTGGACCAGAGCGGATTTTCGGGGCTGATGCGACCAAAGGAAAAGCCGCCGATCCACAGCGCGATCAGCAAGAGCGCCATCCACTTGGAATCCCCCATCTGGGTGACATAATTCCAAAATGAAACCTGGTCTATACCGAGCACCAAAACCTTTGAAGCGAGGGTATAATCGAGGAAAAATATGCTGGTGAGCGAGAGGATAAGCCCGACAAGGGCTATGGAAATCATAAGCGAACGGGGCATCAAACTCTCCATGAAAAAGGGCCGTGCGCTATTTGCACACGGCCCTGTCTGTTTTGCAAGCAGCGGGTTAAACTTCGGGCTGCTCGGTGTCTTCTGCCGGGGTGTCTTGCACCGGCTCGAGGTCGTCATCGTCATTGGCGGCGCTGCCAACATCGTCAAACAATTCGGCGATGTCAAAATCGGCTTCGGCGTCGGCTTCGGCCTGCAATTCCTGAATGGTCTTGCCGCTGGCTTGCAGCTCGGCTTCTTCAACCGAGCGGGCCACGTTGATGGTGATCGAGCAATGCACTTCGGGGTGCAGAACTACGGTCATCGAATGCAGACCCAGCTCTTTTACCGGCGCACTCAGCACCACTTGGCGCTTATCCACGGTAAAGCCACCCTCGGTGGCGACATCAGCCGCATCACGGTTGGTGACCGAGCCGTAAAGCGAGCCGGCGTCCGAGGCGGAGCGAATCACGATGAACTTCTGTCCGTCGAGTTTGCCTGCCAGTACTTCGGCTTCGGATTTGGTTTCGAGGTTGGTGGCTTCCAACTGGGCGCGCTGGGTTTCAAAGCGCTCAAGGTTGGCTTTGGTGGCGCGCAGGGCCTTGCCTTGTGGCAAAAGGTAATTGCGGCCAAAACCGTTTTTGACCTTAACCACATCACCCATTTGGCCAAGTTTGGCCACGCGTTCAAGAAGAACTACTTCCATGGTATCTCTCCTATTTCACAGCGTAGGGCAGC
>JAKIUB010000029.1 GCA_021647745.1 Paracoccaceae bacterium
CTAAGCAGGCAGCGGCCAGAATAGGTCATGCACATGGCCCCGTGCACAAAAGCTTCCAGTTGCACATCGGGGCATTTTTCGCGAATTTCGCTTAGCTCGGCAAAAGAAACCTCGCGCGCCAGCACCACCAGCTCGGCCCCTTGCTCTTGCCAAAACTTCACCGAAAGCCAGCTGGATACATTGGCTTGCGTCGAGATATGCAGCGGCAGATCGGGCGCGCGCTCCTTCACAAACTGAAACACACCGGGGTCAGCGATGATCAGCCCGTCGGGCTTCACCTTACGCACAGTGTCGATATATTCCTCCAGCTTGGGCACGTCTTTATTGTGCGAAAACAGGTTCAGCGTCAGGTAAGCACGCTTGCCATGGGCGTGGCAAAACTCCACCCCCTCGACCACCTCTTCAAGCGAAAACTGGCTTTTGGTGCGCAAGCTAAGATCAGGCGTGCCAAGATAAACCGCATCGGCCCCGTAAAGCACCGCCATTTTCAGCTTGCGCAGGTTGCCCGCAGGCATAAGGAGTTCGGAGCGATGGGTCATAACGGGCCTTTATTTCGGGTAAGGGAGGGCTTTAACCGATTATACCCCATTTTCCAAGCCCACTCTTGACCCACCATCCTCATCAGCGCAGTCTGGGCTTTTGCCAGGAGGCCACCATGAGGCTATCCGCTATCTTGATACTTGTCGCGCTGGCCTTGCCGGCACGGGCCACACCGCCTGATGTTATATCGCTGCATGATCAGGTGATCGGCGCCAATGATACCCATGTTTTTATTCTGCGCGAAACCAATGATAACCTTGGCCTCTATAATTACGGTATGCACGATATTTTTCTGGTGGCCAAAAGCATAGCCACCGGACAGGACGAGGAAATATGGCCGGTTTATCGGGTGCATTCAACAATTGACAAGACCCGCCTCACCCGGAGCTTCCCGCTTGTCGATGCTATAAACCCGTTTGATATTCTGGCCGCGCGGCAGGCCCGCTATATCAGCTACGGGTTTCTCGGACTGGAGGCAGAGCAGGCCCCCGCCGCCGGCTTTGATGAATACGGGCTATGGGTCAAAGGGAACACGCTGGAAAACACCGCGCTTCTTGGCCAGATCAGCCGCTCCGTCACCCTGACATCTGCGGCCATCCAGCCCTACCCCGAGGGCGGCTACCGCACCATGTCACGCACCACCCCGCAGCAGCTTTTGGCCGAGGCGGATTATGCCCCCGAAGAATGCAGTATCGACGGGGTGATGACCCTTTATTCCTATCCACAACCCGATGTCGAGCTAGTGCGGGTGATTTGCAATGACGAGGACGCAATGTTGCGGGTGGTGCTGGTCGTGATCATGCCACAATAAGGCGCGATCCAGAAAACAAACCTGCCAGAGATAACTACCCATCCCGATGCTATTCTGATAAGTACGGCGAGCCAGACAAAAGAGTGTGCCATGACCCTGATCCTGTTCAACAAACCCTTCAATGTGCTGTCCCAATTCACTGATAAAGGCACCGAGGGTGCCAAGCGCCCCACCTTGTCCGACTTCATCAATATCCCCGAAGTTTACCCCGCCGGGCGGCTGGATAAAGACAGCGAAGGGCTGTTGCTTTTAACAGATAACGGCCGCCTGCAAGCCCGGATCAGTGACCCGAAATACAAGATGGAAAAAACCTATATGGTGCAGGTGGAGGGCGAACCGACCGATGCCAGCCTACAAGCCCTACGGCAGGGCTTGATCCTGAAAGATGGCCTCACAAGACCCGCAGACGCCAAGCGCATCGCGGAGCCAAGCTGGCTCTGGCCCCGCACCCCGCCGGTGCGGTTTCGCAAAACGGTAGCAGATTGCTGGCTGGAAATCACCATTCGCGAAGGTCGCAACCGCCAAGTCCGCCGCATGACCGCCGCCACCGGACACCCGACCCTGCGGCTAATCCGCTGGCGGGTGGGGGAGTGGTCGCTGGACGGATTAGAGAGCGGAGAGTGGCGGGCAGAATAAATCAGGCGTTACAATAGGCTGGCCCGCAAGCCCAAAACGATCGCGATATAAAAACACACCGACGCAACCACCACAAACCCGTGCCAGATCGCCTTGGAAAACCTGAGAGATTTCCAGAGATAGAACCCAACGCCCAACGTATAAATCAACCCGCCCAGCGCAATGAGCCAGATCGCCTCGGCCGGAACAACAGGCACCAGACCCCAGATAATAAATACGCTCAGCCATCCCATCACCAAGTAAAGCACAGTCCCGAATCGCCCGGGGATTTGCCAGAAAAACAGCTTTCGTATGACCCCGAAAATCGCCAGCGCCCACACGAGCGCAAGGATGAAATACGCTGACAGGCTGCCGACCATGATAACCAGCGGTGTATAGGTGCCGGCAATTTTAAGGTAGATTGCCGCGTGATCAATGCGGCGCAAGGTCGGGCGCAGGCGCTCCCACGGGGACATATTGTAAACCGCCGACGCGCTGAATGTAGCGATCAGGGTTAGCCCATACACCCAATAGGCAATGGTTTGCCCTGTGCTGAATTCCTCGACCGTCCAGACTGCAAGCAGAATCGCGCCAAAAAATGCCCCGAAAACACCCATAATGTGTATAGCGCCATCGGCGAGCCATTCAGAGCGGGTAAGAACCGGAGCTTCGTGTTGTGAATTTTTCATCGGATAGCGATAGTCGCTAATCCGGCAAATGAAAACCCTGACCTTGCCAGCCCGCGATACAAACCCCCGAGCAGCACCACAAATAGCAAGTATTTATCTTTGCCCTGCAAGGTGATGCGGCAACAAGCCCCATAATTTCTATGGATTACAATATTCGAATGTATTATGCCTAAGCGCTAGACGGCATAAAAACGGCCGGTAGTTTTGGGGGAAGTATGACAAAGCATCATCAGCCTGCGCTGGACACCTCGCCAGCTGTCAGTGACGAGATCCGCCGCACCACCTGTTATATGTGTGCGTGCCGTTGCGGGATCAATGTCCACATGAAGGACGGCAAGGTAAAATATATCGAGGGCAACAAGGATCATCCGGTTAATAAGGGTGTGCTTTGCGCCAAGGGTTCCGCTGGCATCATGCAGCATTATTCCCCCTCCCGCCTGAAAAACCCGATGAAGCGGGTAGGCGAGCGCGGCGAAGGCAAATTCGAGGATATCAGCTGGGAAGAGGCCTTCGAAATTGCCGTTGGCCTGCTGAAACCGATTCGCGAAAAAGACCCGAAGAAGCTGGCGTTTTTCACTGGCCGTGACCAATCACAATCCATGACCGGCTGGTGGGCACAGAATTACGGCACCCTGAATTATGCGGCCCATGGCGGGTTTTGCTCGGTCAATATGGCCGCTGGCGGTATTTATACCATGGGCGGGGCGTTTTGGGAGTTCGGTGCGCCGGATTGGGACCGCGCCAAGCTGTTTCTGATTTTTGGCGTGGCCGAAGATCATGATTCAAACCCGATCAAAATGGGCCTTGGCAAACTGAAGGCCAACGGTGCCAAGATTATCGGCGTTAACCCGATCCGCTCTGGTTATAACGCCATCGCTGACGAATGGGTCGGCATTACGCCCGGCACCGACGGGCTGTTTATCCTGTCGCTCATCCACGAGCTGCTGAAGGCCGGCAAGGTCGATCTGGATTATTTGATCCGCTATACTAATATGCCGTTTTTGGTTAATCAGGTTGAAGGCAGCGCGGAATACGGGCTGATGGTGCGGGATGCTGACGATAACCAGCTGGTTTGGGATCGCGCCACCAACAAAGCCGTGCCATACGAAACCAAAGAGGCCAAGCCTGCGATGAGCGGCATGGTCGAGGTAAACGGCGTGCAATGCCGCCCCGCCTTCGAGATCCTCGCCGAGAAATATCTGACGGACGAATATGCGCCGGATGCCGTAGCCGAGCGTGTCGGCATTTCTGCCGATCGCATCCGCTCGATCGCCGCCGAGATCGCCCGCGTGGCCTTTGAGGAAGAAATCACCCTTGATATTCCGTGGACGGACTGGAAGGGCGAAAAGCACAAAAAGATGATCGGCCGCCCCGTCGCCATGCACGCCATGCGCGGTATTTCGGCCCACTCAAACGGCTTTCAAACCGCCCGCGCGTTGCATATTTTGCAGATCCTGATCGGCTCGGTCGAGGTGCCGGGTGGCTTCCGCTTCAAACCACCTTATCCGAAATCGGTTGAGGACCACCCCAAGCCGCACCATGATGTAACCCCCGGACAGCCGCTGAATGGCCCGCATCTGGGCTATCCGCGCGGGCCGGAAGACCTGTGCCTGGATGAAAATGGTGACGCCAAGCGTATCGACAAAGCCTTCACATGGGAGAACCCGCTATCGGCCCACGGCCTGATGCATATGGTGATTTCCAATGCCCATGCCGGCGATCCCTACAAGATCGACACGCTGTTTATGTATATGGCCAATATGGCGTGGAACAGTTCGATGAACACCACCCAGGTTATGGACATGCTGCGCGACAAGGACGAAGACGGCAATTATGTGATCCCCAATATCATCTATTCCGATGCCTATAGCTCGGAAATGGTGGCCTTTGCCGACCTGATCTTGCCCGATACCACCTATCTTGAGCGCCATGATTGCATCAGCCTGCTGGATCGCCCGATTTGCGAGGCAGACGGCCTTGCCGACAGCATCCGTTGGCCGGTGGTGGAGCCGGATCGTGATGTGCGCGGCTTCCAGTCAGTGCTGATCGAGCTGGGCGCGCGGCTTGGCTTGCCGGGTATGGTGAATGAAGATGGCACTGCCAAATTCAAGGATTATGCCGATTATATCGTAAACCACGAGCGCCGCCCCGGTGTTGGCCCGCTGGCTGGCTGGCGCGGCAAGGATGGCGAGGGCAAAGGGCGCGGTGAGCCAAACCCCGAGCAGCTTGAAAAATACATCGAAAATGGCGGCTTTTGGCAGGAGCATATCAAGCCGGAAAACGCCTTTTATAAGCCGTGGAACAAGGGCTATCAGGAATGGGCCGTGGAGCGCGGGATTTTTGATAAAGAAAGCCCGTATGTGTTTACGGTTTATCAGGAAATCCTGCAAAAATTCCGTCTTGCAGCGGAAGGCCACGGCGATATCCAGCCGCCCGAGCGTCTGCGCGCACAGGTGAAAATGGCGATGGACCCATTGCCGATCTGGTATGAACCCTTTGAGCAAACCCTTGTGGATAATGAAGAATACCCCGTTCATGCCCTCACCCAGCGGCCGATGGCGATGTATCACTCATGGGGCAGCCAAAACGCATGGTTGCGCCAGATCCACGGCACCAACCCGATGTTTATCTCGGGCGAGCTTTGGGCCGAGCATGGCTTCAACGAGGGCGATTGGGCGGTTATCACCTCCACCCATGGCACCATCACCGTGCCTGCGGTGCGGATGGATGCGCTGAATGGAAAAACCATCTGGACATGGAACGCGATCGGCAAAAGGAAAGGCGCTTGGGCGCTATCCGAGGATGCGCCGGAAACCAAAAAAGGCTTCCTGCTCAACCATCTGATCCATGAATTACTGCCCGAGCGCGGCGATGGCCAGCGCTGGAACAACTCCGACCCCGTTACCGGCCAAGCCGCGTGGTTTGACCTGCGGGTCAATATCAAGCGGATTGATGCGCCAGCCGATTTGCAATCCACCCCGACTTTTGCACCACAGGCATCCCCGGTGGGCCAAGGGCCAAAAGACGTCGCTTACGGGAAGGAATGGACATGACCCAGCTCCCAGCCACCACCGACAAAAAGCTCGGCCTGGTCATTGACCTTGATACCTGCGTGGGCTGCCATGCCTGCGTAATTTCCTGTAAGGAATGGAACACCGGCTCATACGGCGCGCCGCTCTCGGATATGGACGCTTATGGCGCCAACCCTGTCGGCACATTCCTCAACCGCGTGCATTCATTTGAAGCCAAGCAGGAGGGTTGCCCCTCCCAAACCATCCACTTCCCCAAATCCTGCCTGCATTGCGACGACGCCCCCTGCGTCACCGTTTGCCCCACGGGCGCGAGCTATAAGCGCTCGGAAGACGGCATCGTTTTGGTCAACGAAGACCAATGCATGGGCTGCGGTCTTTGCGCCTGGGCCTGCCCATATGGCGCGCGCGAGCTGGATGCCATGGCAGGGGTGATGAAGAAATGCACCCTTTGCGTGGACCGGATTTATAACGAAAACATCCCCGAGGAGGACCGCGTGCCGTCTTGCGTGCGCACCTGCCCCGCCGGCGCGCGGCATTTTGGTGATTTCGCCGATCCGGAAAGCCATGTTTCCAAGCTTGTGGCCGAGCGCGGCGGCATGGATCTGATGCCCGAGCTTGGCACCAGCCCCGTTAATAAATACCTGCCTCCACGGCCCAAGGCTGATGTAAACGGCACTCAAACACCGGCGCTTGAAGCCCAATCCACCGAAATCACCGGCTTTCTTGGCTGGCTTGATCGCACATTGGAGAAAATTTGATGCATCCTGCACCTTCCGTTATAGTTTTTTCCACCATTTCCGGCCTTGGTTTTGGCCTGATGATTTTTTTAGGCCTCGGCCTGCCAGATGTATCGGGCCTGACCGCCGCAGGCTATGCCACCTTGGCGCTGGGCTTGGCGGTGATCGGCCTACTGGCCTCGACCTTTCACCTCGGCAACCCCAAAAACGCGATCTATGCCTTTAGCCAGTGGCGCACATCGTGGCTGTCGCGCGAGGGTATTATGGCGATTCTGACGCTGTTTACGTTTTTTATCTATGCGGTGCTTTGGGCGTTTTTTGATATGCAGATCGAAATTCTGGGGATTGTAGCCGCGGCCATGGCGCTGGTCACGGTATTTACCACCGCGATGATCTATACCCAGATGAAAACCGTGCCGCGCTGGAATGCGGCTACCACACCTCTGCTTTTCTGGCTTTATTCTGTGGCTGGCGGCGCGCTGCTGGCCAAGCAGATGAATGTGGCTATGCTGCTTTTGGTCCTGCTCGCCGCCATTCAGGTGCTGGCATGGATAAGGGGCGATAGCGCTTTTGCCCGCTCCGGCTCCACCATCGAAACCGCCACCGGCCTCGGAAATCTGGGCAAGGTGCGCCTGCTTGAAAAGCCCCATTCCGGCGAGAATTATTTGCTCACAGAGATGGTCTATGTGGTCGGGCGCAAACACGCGGCCAAGCTGCGGGTGCTGTCGCTGCTGATGCTGGTGCTATTGCCCGTGGCGCTGATTTTGCTCACCGATATTACCTATGTGGTGGTGGCGATTATCATGCTGTCACACCTGCTGGGCCTGCTTGCCTCGCGCTGGTTGTTTTTTGCCGAGGCCGAGCATGTGGTCGGGCTATATTACGACGCCCGTTAGGCCAACAGCCAAAAGCGCTCTTTTTTCTTTTATCCACAGCGCCAAAGGGTAATAAAATACCTGTAAAAGCTACACAGGCGATGTGCGTGAAAAGGTTGGAAGATGACCCAAAGCACGAGCCATTCTTTGCCCGCAAACCGGATGATGCGGCAGGTTTCGGCATAGAGGCACCAGAGTGCCTGATTGCCGCGCCTGATTGCGACCTTGGTTACCGGACACTGGAGCAAACCCGCGCCAAGCCGGGCAACCTGTGCGCGGCGGCGATGTTGGTTTAATACCGATCCGGCGCCGCCTCACATGAATGTGAATTAATATTTCCCCCAAGCTACCTATATCAAGGGGAAGATTGTATAAACGGGAGAAAAACGTGGCGGAAAAATCATTAAATGTAACTCGGAAACCATTTGGCTGGAAAACCCGCCATTTCATTATCCTTCTACTCGGAATATTGCTGACCTATGGCCTGCTCGAAAGCCGTGCCCAATGGTCGGGGATGCACCGCTGGAATCGTGCGCTTGGCGACGCTTCGGTATTGCTGGTCGCCTTTTCTATGATGATCGGTCCGCTTTCACGCCTTTGGCCCGCAGCCAAAAGGCTCGTGCCCTGGCGGCGTGAACTGGGTATATATGGCGTGATCGCCGCCTTTATCCATGCCACGATTATTCTTGTTGGCTGGATGGAGTGGGATCTTTTCCGGCTTATCGGCATGGAGTGGCACCCCGGCTTGCAGCGCTATGTGATGTTCCAGCATGGTCTGGGTTTTGCCAATATCCTCGGCCTCGCCGCGCTGATCTATGCGCTTGTGTTGGCGCTGACCTCCAATGACCGCAGCCAGCGCTGGCTCGGCGCCTCGGTCTGGAAACATGTGCAGCAGGGCACCTATATCATGTGGTGGATCATCGTGCTGCACACCGGATATTTCCTGTTTATGCACTTTCTGGATTACCATCGCTCTGCACCCGATCCGAACTGGTTCCGCTGGCCGTTTGTCGGGTTGGTTGTTTTGGTCATGTTGCTGCAATTCGCGGCCAGCATAAAAACATGGCGGTTAAAAAACAAAGGCGCGGCGGCTTTTTCCTGAGCTGCCCGCCGCGCAACCACTGCGGTTAAACCATTGTGCCTTCTGGCTGCGCCTTTAACCCCCGCGCCAGAAGGTCCATTGCGGCCATGCGCACGGCGACGCCCATCTCCACCTGCTCCTGTATAACCGAACGGTTGATGTCATCGGCCAGCACCCCGTCGATCTCCACCCCGCGATTCATCGGGCCGGGGTGCATGACAATCGCATCGGGTTTGGCATGAGCTAATTTGGCGGCGTCCAGCCCCCAGCGGTGGTAGTATTCGCGCTCCGAGGGGATAAAGCCGCCATCCATGCGCTCTTTTTGCAGCCGCAGCATCATCACCACATCGGCCCCTGCAAGCCCCGTTTCCATATCATCCGTCACCTCCACGCCAAGCTCGCCAATACCGCTTGGCATCAGGGTGCGCGGGCCGACCAGCCGCACGCGGTTTTCCATTTTGCCAAGCAGGAGAAGGTTGGACCGCGCCACGCGGGAATGGGCGATATCGCCACAGATCGCAATGGTTAGCCGGTGCAGGCGGCCCTTGGCGCGCCGTATTGTCAGGGCATCAAGCAGGGCTTGCGTCGGGTGCTCATGGCGGCCATCGCCAGCGTTCAGCACTGCGCAATTGACCTTTTGAGCCAGTAGCGCCACCGCGCCAGAATGCGGGTGGCGCACCACCAAAAGATCAGGGTGCATGGCATTGAGGGTCATCGCGGTGTCGATCAGGGTTTCGCCCTTGGTGATCGAGCTGGCGGCCATTTGCATATTCATCACATCCGCACCCAGCCGCTTGCCCGCAATTTCAAAGCTGCTTTGCGTGCGGGTCGAGGCCTCGAAAAACATATTCACCTGCGTCATGCCCGCCAGCGCCTGTGAATGCTTTTGGCTGGAGCGGTTTTGTGCGGCGTATAGCTCGGCCAGATCAAGGATCATGGTGATCTCGGCTTTGGAAAGCCCCTCGATCCCGAGAAGATGGCGGTGCTGGAGCATAGGTTGGCCTCATCGCTGTTTGGCTGCTTATAGCACGGCCGGCACCGCAAACAAGGTGGCCAAAGCCGCCGGGGCACGCTAGATTGCAACAAGAGGAATCAACGCCGATGATCGACGCCACCCAGTTTGATATTGATCTCGCCCTTCTGGACTGGCATCTGGAACTGGGCGCCGACGAGGCTATCGGCGAGACGCCCGTCAACCGTTACGAGCAGGTTGATCTCGCTCCCCCCACCCCTGCACCTGCGCCCACACCGGCAAGCCCCGCCGCACCGGCCTCGGGCGAAGCGCGGGCTGCTTTTGATACCACCTCTCTGGCCAAAGCCTGCCACAGCCTTGATGCACTGCGGGCAGCTATCGAGAGCTTTGAGGGTTGTAGCCTCAAGAAAGGTGCGCGCAACACGGTTTTTTGTGACGGCAACCCGGCCGCGCGGGTGATGATCATTGGTGAAGCCCCCGGCCGAGAGGAGGACCGCGCAGGCAAGCCCTTTATCGGCTCCGCCGGCCAGCTGCTTGACCGGATGTTTGCTGCCATCGGGCTTTCACGCCTTGAAGAAGCCCCCGAAAGCGCCCTCTACATCACCAACCTGTTGCCATGGCGCCCCCCGCAAAATCGCGATCCTTCGCCCGAAGAAACCGCCCTGATGAAGCCGTTTTTGCTGCGCCATATAGAGCTGGCCCAACCCGGTTTCATTATCACCATGGGCAACCCGAGCACCAAAGCCTTGCGTGATACCAACATCGGTATTACCAAAATGCGTGGCCAGTGGGGCGAGGTGCTCGGCATCCCCTCGATCCCGCTGCTTCATCCCGCCTACCTGCTGCGCTCACCCGAAAAAAAGCGGTTGGCATGGGCGGATTTGTTAAGCCTCAGAACCCGATTGGAGAAGGCATGAATATCCTCGCCTTTTGCGATGTGCATTGTAACCACCGCGCCTGCCACTACCCACCCAAAGGGATGGTGGGCCGAGGCTCCATGGGGTCTGTCAAGATAAGAAATACAATCATGCGCGTGCAGCCAAAGCTGATGCTTTGCGGACATGTGCATGATTGCTGGGGGGAGCGCGCCCAAGTCGGCAAAACAGAGGTGGCAAACCTCGGGCCGGATATCAACTGGATCGAGCTGGAGCTTTGAATGTCTAATCGAGAATTTATTCCCATAAAAATAGCGGTGCTGACCGTGTCTGATACCCGCAAGCTGGAGGATGACAAATCCGGTGACACCTTGGTAAAGCGCCTTCAGGCGGCGGGGCATATACTGGCCGACCGGGCGATTATTCGCGACGAGCGAGACCAAGTGGCCGACAAGCTGCGCCAATGGGTGGCCTCGAGCGAGGTGGATGTGGTGATATCCACCGGCGGCACCGGCCTGACAGGGCGCGATATTACCGTAGAAGCCCACCGCGATGTTTACGAAAAGGAGATCGAGGCGTTTGGCACGCTTTTCACCATGATATCCTACCCGAAAATCGGCACGGCGGTCACACAATCGCGCGCTTGCGCAGGGGTGGCAGGGGGCACATACCTGTTTGCTCTGCCCGGCTCGCCCGGTGCGTGCAAAGACGGCTGGGACGAAATACTGGTCCACCAGCTCGACTATCGCAAAGGCCCGTGTAATTTTGTCGAAATCATGCCACGGCTGGAAGAACATAAGAAACGCACAAAGAGCTGACCTCACACTATTGCATAGAGGCCATGCCGGTGTTGCCAACGGCCGTGGCCTCGCTCCGCCCGGCTGTCGCTAGCGGGTATGTCATGCCCAACTTGCCAAACAGCCTCCCAGCCTTTACCCCTGAAGGGCAAACAAAGGGGCGAAAAACATGGCCGATTTACGGCGAGGCTGGACAACAGGCGCATGCGCGGCAGCGGCTGCCAAAAGCGCCTGCGCCGCCCTGCTTTCCGGAGAATTTCTGGCACCGGTCGAGATCACCCTGCCCAAAGGCCAGACCCCGCAATTTGCCATAAAATCCACCACACGCGGTGAAGGCTGGGCCAAAGCCTGCATTATCAAAGACGCCGGAGACGACCCCGATGTTACCCACGGCGCGCTGATTTGCGCCAAAGTCTCCCATGGCACTGCCGGCTTGCGTTTTATTGCCGGAGAAGGCGTTGGCACCGTTACTCGCGCCGGCTTGCCAATAGCTGTCGGAGAACCCGCCATAAACCCGGTGCCGCGCCTAATGATAGATGCCGCCATAACCGATGTGCTCAACGGGCACCCCCCTGATTTTGATATTGAAATATCGGTAAAAAACGGCACAGAGCTGGCTAAAAAAACATGGAACCCGCGCCTTGGTATCATTGGTGGGCTGTCCATTCTCGGCACCACGGGCATCGTGCGTCCGTTTTCCTGCTCGGCCTGGATCGCCTCCATCCATCGCGGGGTGGATGTGGCGCGGGCCGAGGGCCGACCCCACCTGATCGCCGCCACTGGCTCTACCTCCGAAGCCACCGCCCGCCAGCTCTACAGCCTGCCCGAGGAGGATTGCCTTGATATGGGTGATTTTGTTGGTGGCACACTGAAATACCTGAAGCGCCATCCGGTAAAGCGCCTGACCATCGCGGGCGGCATTGGCAAGATCAGCAAGCTGGCCCAAGGCGCGATGGATCTGCACTCGGCCCGTTCGCAAGTTGATTTTCAGCAATTGGCTGAAATGGCAGGCACCCCGGCTATTGCTACGGCCAATACCGCACTCGAAGCCTACGAGATAGCCGGCCCGCCGCTGGCCCGCGCCATCGCCGCCAAAGCCAAAGCGCAGGCCGAGGCCACCTTGCGCGGCGTGGTGGCGGTTGAAGTGATTGTGATAGACCGCGCGGGGGCTGTGCTGGCGCAGACAGGGTTTTGAATGCGTTGATACTGGGCGGCACCACCGAAGCCCGCCAACTGGCAAAAGCACTGGGCGCACATGGTATTCTATCTCTCGCCGGCACCACAAAAAACCCGCTCGGCACCCCGGCACGCACCGGAGGGTTTGGCGGGGCTTCCGGCCTTTCGCATTATCTGCACGCACATGGTATTTCGACCCTGATCGACGCCAGCCACCCCTTTGCCGAAAAAATCAGCCAAAATGCCGCTTTGGCTGCCGCAAGAACCGGCGTGCCATTTTTGCGCCTTTCACGCCCGCCCTGGCCTGATAGAAACGGTTGGCAAAAGGTCAGCGATCTGCCTGCCGCCGCCGCTGCCTTGCCTGCCGATGCACGGGTGTTTTTGAGTGTGGGCAGCCGCTCGCTCACCCCTTTTTTTGGCCGAAGTGACATCTGGTTTTTAACCCGCAGCATCGAAGCCCCTCCACGAACACTTCATGGTAAAACCATATTGCAACGCCCGCCCTTTTCGCTAGCAGGTGAGCGCGCCCTGCTAGAAGCCCACCATATCACCCATCTGGTCAGTAAAAACAGCGGCGGCAGCGCCACCCGCGCCAAGCTCGATGCGGCAAGGCTGCTTGGTATTCCGGTCATCATGGTCAATCGGCCGCAGCTACCAGCGGTATTTGAAGTTGCAACCGTGGCCGAAGCGCTTAACTGGGTAGAAAACCAAAAGGGGACCCCATGACAACCATCACCGTTTGCGACACCTGCAATTTCTCAACTGACCAAAAACTGCTGGACGGCAAGACCGGCGGTGAAATACTGGCCGAACATGTCGAGGCGCTGGCTGAAGCCGGTATCACCGTGCGCCGCCAATCCTGCCTGATGGGCTGCGACCGGCATTGCAATATCGCGATTCAGGGCGCGGGCAAGCTCTCTTATGTGCTTGGCAAATTCACGCCTGATGCCGGGGCCGCACAAGCGATTATCGACTATGCCAAGGCCTATGCTGCGTCAGAAACCGGTCAGGTGCCTTTCAAGCAATGGCCGCAAGGGGTGAAGGGGCATTTTGTCGCCCGCATTCCGCCACTCGGCTAGGGCTGTCGGGGGGCTTCGGGTTGCTCTGGGCACAATTCCGCGCTAAGCAGCGGCATGAAGCATTTCCCCTCCAAAGATGAAATCCTTGACTGGATCAAGGATAACCCCTCACAATCCGGCAAGCGCGAAATCGCCCGTGCCTTTGGCATAAAAGGTCAGGCGCGGGTCGAGCTGAAGCGGTTGTTGCGCGAGCTTTATGCCGAGGGGCACCTGAGCAAAGACCGCAAGAGCTACCGTGATAAAAACAGCCTCGCGCCAGTTGAGCTGCTGCATATCACCACGATCGACAGAGACGGAGACCTGTTTGCCGCGCCGCTCAACTGGAAGGGCGATGGCAAAGCCCCCACCCTGCTTTTTGTACCCAAAAAGGGCGACCCCGCACTGGAGATCGGCGACCGCATCCTGTGCCGGATCAGCAGCACCGGCGAGGAACACATCCCCCATGAGGCCCGCCTGATCCGTCGCATCGGGCGCGGCGCCGAAAAAATCATCGGTGTCTATAAAGCACAGGATTTTGGCGGGCGGATCCTTCCGGTTGACAAAAAGTCCGATCGAGAATGGCAGGTTGCCCCCGAAAACCGCAACGGCGCGCGCGATGGCGAGCTGGTCGAGGCCGAAAACGTGGGTGGCCGCACAAAAGGCCTTGGCCGCGCCCGTATTATCGCACGCATCGGAGACCCGACCGCCCCCAAGGCCATTTCGCTGATCGCCATTCACGAGCATAATATCCCCGACCGTTTCCCCGACGTGGTGGAGGCCGAGGCAGAAGCCGCACAACCGGTAGAGCTTGGCACCCGCGAAGACCTGCGCCACCTGCCGCTTTTCACCATCGACCCGGCCGACGCACGAGACAGGGATGACGCTATTTGCGCCATGCCCGACCCCGAGGGAGGTGGCCATATTGTCTGGGTTGCCATTGCCGATGTCGCCCACTATGTGCGCCCTGGCTCGCAGCTTGATATCGAGGCCAAAAAACGTGGCAACTCCACCTATTTCCCTGACCGTGTAGTGCCAATGCTGCCCGAAGCACTGTCGGGCGACCTTTGCTCGCTGCATGCGGGGGTTGAGCGGCCCTGTGTGGCGCTGCGCATTGTGCTGGATAAAAACGGCCATAAAAGATCGCATCGGTTTACGCGGGGGTTGATGAAATCTCCGGCGGCGCTTTCTTACCATCAGGCACAAGCGGCGATTGATGGCGCACCGGACGAGGTAACCACCCCAATTCTAGACTCCGCCCTCAGGCCGCTCTGGGCCGCTTATGCTGCCGCCAAAGAGGCCCGCGAAAAGCGCCAGCCGCTGCACCTTGACCTGCCCGAGCGCCAGATCATGCTTTCCGACGAGGGCGTGGTGACCTCCGTAGCATTCCGTGACCGGTTTGACGCCCATAAGCTGGTGGAAGAATTCATGGTCATGGCCAATGTCTGCGCCGCTGAAACGCTGGAAAAAGCCAAGGCAGATTTCATATACCGTATTCACGAGGAGCCGAACCCCGACAAGATGGAAGCCCTGCACGAGACTGTGCAATCGGTCGGCATGGTGCTGGCCAAGGGCCAACGGCTGCAAACCGCGCAGCTTAACCGCCTGCTCGATCAGGCGGCGGGAGGCGAGCATGCCGAGCTGATCAACATGATCGTGCTGCGCTCGATGACCCAAGCCTATTATGGCCCCAAAAATCTTGGCCATTTCGGGCTGAACCTTCAGCGCTACGCCCATTTCACCTCGCCGATCCGCCGCTATGCCGACCTGATTGTGCACCGCGCCCTGATCGCCGCCCATGACTGGGGGGATGACGGGCTGACGCCCGCCGAGGCCGAAAACCTTGAAGCCATCAGTGAGCATATCTCCAAAACCGAGCGCCGAAGCATGCTGGCCGAGCGCGACACCACTGACCGCTACCTGTCGGCCTTTCTTTCCGAGCAGGTCGGCAGCGCTTTTGCAGGTGTAGTTAGCGGCGTGGCGCGGTTCGGTATTTTTGTGAAGCTTGACGAGACCGGCGCTGACGGGCTGATACCGGTATCGCGCCTCGGGCATGAATATTTTACCTTTGATGAAGACAGCCGCACCCTCACCGGTGAATATTCGGGCAGGGTGTTGCGTGCGGGGCTGCGCGCAAAGGTGCAGCTTGTCGAGGCGGATCCGCTGACCGGTGGTTTGTTGCTTGAGCTGCTCGAGGTCGATGGGAAAGCCCTGCCGACCAGCCGCAAAGGCAAAAGGAATCACACCGCCAGCAAAGGCAAGGCGCGGGCCAAGCAAAAGCACCGCAAACTTCAAACCAAGGCCAAACGCCGCCGTTAGGGGTGTTTTTACCCCTGAATGCCTAATGCTTTACCCCCGAATACATAAAAATGGCCAGATAAACTATGGTTTATCCAGCTATATTTATGCTGCGGGGCCAATTTATCTTATTCGGAGTTTCTGGCAAATTTGTCTCATGCAATCAAGCATCCACGATCAAGCGATCACACCTAACGGAGACAAGAAATGAAACTCGCAACCCTGATCAAATCCTCAATCGCCGCCCTGCTGCTCAGCACCACACTCGCCACCGCCCGGATACCGGCTGAATTTACCAACGATCCTGTTGTCTTGAGGGTTGCGGAACAGCTTTCGGCACAAGGGTTTGAAATTGTCAGCGTCAAGGTTACCCTTCTTGGGCGCTATAAAATAGAAGCCGTAGCCGCCGGATATGAACGCGAAATCGTGTTAAGCGCCAATGGTGGCACCATCTTGCGTGACAAGTGGAACTGGTCTTGTCCCGTTTGCGTTCCGGTCTCTGAACTCATTTAAGCTGCCCTTCGTTCAGAAGCCAAGGGGCTTTTCCACCTAGCGATGAATGCCGCCGCCGTGGATTGTAAAAGCCCAGCTCAATGCCGTATACAAAAAAGCCGGGATCGAGAGTCGAACCCAGCTTTTAGGATATTTTATCGAGGAGCTGATGGCCAAAGAGGCCACACCCGCTTAAGCAACCGTGAATTGCCCCATCATGCCGGCATCCTCGTGTTCGAGAATATGGCAATGATACATATAGGGGGTGGCCTTATCCGCCGTGCGATCAAAGCGCACCAGGATTTCGGCCTTTTTGTCGACCAGCACCACATCTTTCAGCCCGATCCCAGCAGGGTTAACCGGCACACCACCATTTGAAAGCACCTGAAACGAGGTGCCGTGCACATGGAAAGGATGGAGCATTTCTGCTGCGGTGATCTCCCATATTTCGGTCTCGCCCAGTGGCACATCTTCGTTGATCACGTCCATTTTCATGGTCTCGCCGTTGATCCCCATGCCGCCCCCGCCAGAGAGCATACCCATCATGCCGCCATTCATCATATCGAGGCGAAAACTGCGCCGCCGCACTGGTTCCCCAAAATCGGGCACCGGCGCTCCATTAAGCGTGGCGGGCAGGGTTTTTACCTTGGCCTCCAGCCCGGTATTGACCGAAAAGCGCATCACTTCAAAGCTGCCGGAGGCGTCCGAAGCCGGGCTGGCTCCGCCCATCATGCCGCCACCGCCACCCATGCCGCCGCCCATCATACCGCCCATGGGCGAGTTGTTATCCGCGCCGGAAAGCAGGCGCACTGCCGCGCCATCGCTGAAATCAACAATAATTTCGGCGCGTTCGGCTGGAGCAAGGGTGAGTGTATTCATCAAAACCGGCGCCGGCAACAGACCACCATCCGTCGCAACCTGAGAGAAGCTCCGCCCGTCTTCGAAATTGAAATGGTATAACCGCGCGTTTGAGCCGTTCAGGATCCGCAGCCGCACCATACCTGCAGGCACGCTCGCCTCGGGCTTGATCGCGCCATTAACCAGTATCTGGTCGCCCTTATACCCCATCATGATAGACGGGCCGCGCGGAGTGTAGAGAAAGTTTCCATCATTGGCAAAGACCCTGTCCTGCACCACAATCGGCAGGTCATCCTCGCCGTATGTTTCGGGCAGGCCGTTAGCCACGGCGTCCGGGTCCTCGACCAGCATCATGCCCGCCAAGCCATACCACACATGGGCGCCGGTGCGCTCCATGATATGTGAATGATACCAGAGCGTCGCCGCTGGCTGGTCAATATCAAGCGCCGCCTTTACCGTTTCATTCGGATTGACAGGACTGTGGGGGCCACCATCCTGATTGCCTTCGATGTGCAGCCCGTGCCAGTGGACAGATACCGGCTCGGCTATGGTATTCCCGAGATCAAGCCGCACCGTCTCGCCGCGATTGACCCTGATAACAGGGCCAAGGTAGGCCTGTGAGTATCCAGCGGTCTGGGTCGCTTTGCCTTGTAAAATATTCGAGCTGCCAAGCTGGGCTATCAGCTCGCCTGCCGTACCGCCGCGCAGATCCATCATTTCGGGGATGGGTAGAGGCGCACCGCCCTCGGCAGCAAAGGCCCGCCCGGTCAGGGCCGGCAAGAACACGCCGGCGGCAGTTGCCTTGATAAAGCTTCTTCTGGTAAATGACATGAAAATCTCCTCCGTTGGGGTTGTTTATCTATTCTCAGAATGTTTCTCCAGCCCCATCTAATCACGTTATCGCGTATTTCACGAACCTAAGGTGTAATTTAAAATGAACATGCTTTCGAGATCCCTTGCCAGCGGGATTTTTCTGCTCCTCACAGCCAACCTTCCAGTAGCTGCCCAAGAGAAATTCATCGCCTGGCAGCAGGGCTTCAAGGCGCAGGCGGTGGCTGAGGGTATTGACCCGCGTCTTTTTGACACAGCCTTTGCAAACATTTCGCTGAACCGCTCGGTGATAGAGGCAGATCGTTTCCAGCCCGAATTCAGCAAGCCGATATGGGCCTATCTCGATAGCGCCGTCTCGCCGTCTCGCATCCGCGAGGGGCGGCAAAACCACCGGCGCCTGCGCGGACTGCTGCGCCGGATAGAAAACCGCTACAAGGTTGACTCCGAGGTCATCACCGCCATCTGGGGGCTTGAGAGCAACTACGGCGGCAATCGCGGCAGTATCTACACTATCGAAGCACTGGCAACGCTGGCCTTTGATGGCCGCCGCGCCCGTTACGGCGAACGCCAGCTTATCGCCGCACTAAAAATCCTGCAAGCGGGTGATGTCAGCCAGCGTAATATGCGCGGCTCCTGGGCTGGTGCCATGGGCCATACCCAGTTTATCCCCACCAGCTTTCTCGCTCTCGCGGTCGACTGGGACGGTGACGGCCGGCGCAATATCTGGGGCGAAAACCCGGCAGATGCCCTTGCCTCGGCGGCCAACTACCTGCACGAAAACGGCTGGGTGCGCGGCCAGCCATGGGGGGTGGAGGTGATCCTGCCCGAGGGGTTTGACTATGCCCTGGCCGATATCAACAACCGCCAATCAGCGCAGCAATGGCAGCGGCTGGGGGTGCGCCGCGCCGATGGCGGGCAGCTGCCCGATTATAGCGATGCCGCACTATTGCTGCCCGCCGGTGCCGGCAATCCGGTATTTGCCGTTTATAAAAACTTTCGGGTTATCCAGCGCTATAACAATTCGGTTTCCTACGCGATCTCGGTCGGAAACCTGTCAGACCGCATCGGGGGCGGCAGCGGGTTTATCGTGCCGTGGGCAAGGAATGCGGCAGAGTTGAGCCGCGATCAAATCATCGATCTTCAAACAAAGCTAACCGCGCGCGGCTTTTCAACCGGCGGCACTGACGGGATCGCCGGCGCCAAAACCCGCACCGCGATCATCGCCTTCCAGCAAAGTATCGGCATCGAAGTGGACGGTTTTGCCTCACAATCCCTGCTGGCGCGGCTGAGCCGCTAGCGGGGAGGGGCGCTAATAAGCCAGCTTGCTCATGCGATCGAGCAGCGAGCGCCCGCCATCCACTGCCAGTATCTGGCCGGTAATAAAACTGGCTGCGGGGGAGGCCAGAAACAGCGCAGCTTGCGCGGCCTCATCCGGCTCCCCGATCCGCCCAAGCGGGGTGGCGGCAATAACCTCGTCGCGCAACAGCTCGTCTTCAAGGATCAGCGCGTGCAGGCTACCGCTCATCACACTGCCCAGCGCCACAGCATTGACCCGTATCTTGTGGGGCGCATAGGCCACCGCCAGCGCGCGGGTCAGCTGATCAAGCGCCGCACTGGCCACACTGTAGCCCACCGATTGTGGCACACAATCCTGCGCCGCAATTGACGAAAGGTTAACCACGGCGCCGCCGCTTTTCTGGGCGACCATTCGTTTAGCCACAGCCTGACATAGTTGCATATTCACCGTGGTATTCTGGTGTAGCATCAGCTCGAAACTGTCATCCGCAGCCTCCAGCGGTGCGCTTGGCAGCACCTGACGGCTGGCATTAACCAAAATATCCACCCTGTCAAAAGCATCAATCGTCGCGGCCATCAGGTTGTTTATCGTCAGCTTTTCACGCAAATCACCGGCAAAGCTTACCGCCTGCCCCGCACTACCTGCCAGCACCTCCACCTCGGATTCGAGCTTGTCCTCATCCATGTCGGCGAACAGCACATTGGCGCCTTTTTCCACAAAAAGCCGGGCAATCGCCAGCCCGACCCCATTGGCAGCGCCGGTCACAATCACCGATTTTCCAGTTATATTCGCGGCCATTGGCCCTCCGGTGATTCTAAGCAATTCCGGTTTTTATAGTCGAAATCAGGAGATCAGGCTAGCTGTTAACGCTTCGGCAAGCTCGCCTCGAATAGCTTGAAGCCGCTGTTTTGCTCCAGCATCGTTACCTTGCGGAAATGCGTATCCAGCACCCGCTCATAGGGGAGCTGGCGGTTCGCAACCATCAAAAGCCGCCCCTTTGGCGTAAGAATATGCGCGGCCGAGCGGATAAACCCAGCGCCAATTTCGGGCTGGGCCACCCGCCCTTGATGGAAAGGCGGGTTGGAGATAACTACATCAAAAGGTTCGGTTTTTCCAATATTCAACACATCGGACCAGACAAAAGCAACCCGCTCGTCTGTCAGGTTTAGTCTGGCGGCTTCCAGCGCATTATGCTCGGCCTCAAATAGCACGATTTTAGCCACATCCGGCCCGAGCGCCTGCGCCGCCAGCCAGCCCCAACCCGCGCCTAGATCTGCCACACACCCTTTCAGCCCCGAAAGGTACGGCGCAAGCATGGCACTGCCCGCATCGACCTTCTCATAAGAAAACATCCCCGGCGCGCTCAAAAGCCCGGCCTTGTTGGGCACCATAGCCCCAGCTGCCAACCACGCATCGGGCATCGGCGCGGCCTCCAGCCAAAACACCTTGCCATGGGCCTTGGAAACCACCTCGACCGGCACCAGCTTGCGCACAGCCTTGAGCAGGCTTTCGATACCATCGGTCTTGGCTCCGTTGACCAGTACCATACCTTGGCTCATGGCGCAGGCACGGGCGATATTACAAAGGTTTTCTGCCTTTGAGCGGGTCAGATTGACCAAAACCATATCAAACCGCCCCTCCGCACGAGGGGTGACTGTGTATCCGGCATTTTTCAAGATTGCGTGGACGGGGAAAAACCCCTGCTCAAGAGTGACCTCCCCCAGCCCTTCCAGCCCCTGCGCATCCGCTGGGCGGATAACCAGCATCGAAGTTGGCACCTCCAGCGCACCCTGCTCGAACGGCGCCCAAAAGCGCGGCGAGCGGCTCACTCTTTTTCCATTGTGCATTGCAGGGGGTGCTGGTTTCGGCGGGCATAATCCATCACCTGCGTCACCTTGGTTTCGGCAATTTCGTGCGAATAGACCCCGACCACAGCCAGCCCTTTCATGTGCACGGTCTGCATAATGCCACGGGCCGCATCGGCATTCATGCCAAAAAAGCGCTCAAGAATATGCACGACAAACTCCATCGGAGTGTAGTCGTCATTCAACAGCAACACCTTGTAAAGAGGGGGTTTTTCGGTTTTTTCGGTTGGGCGTGTCTTTAGCTCCACCCCGTCTTCGGGAGGCTGGTCTACGCTCATATTTTCTGGCTCAAAAGGCATGGGGCTCGTCATCATTGCAGTGCGGGGTTTATATATTGTATATCCTCGCAAGAAAAAAGGGGGCAAGCGCCCCCTTTTCAACTATTTACAGTAGCCGTGTTTCTAGGCCTTGTAGGTTTTGGCCAGATCGGCAGCAGCATCCATATGCGCATTTACCGGCTCGAAGGAAGCCTTGGCACCAGCGGTAAATGCTTCGTTCCACTTGGTCGCTTGGGCAAAAAAGCCTTCAAAAGCGGAGGTGGCGAAAGCAGCCTGTTTTTCAAACAGCTCGGTCGGGGTTTTAGCTGTGGCAATATCTTTGGCCGCAGCGACTGTCTCGTCAAAAGATTTTTTCGAGAAATCGGCAATTTCGCCGTTGAGGTCTTCGGCGACCTTAGTGGCAATTTCCGAAGACTTCACCAGCGCGTCAAGAGTTTCCTGCCCGAAAGCGGTAACATCTTCAAAACCTTTGCCGAATTTTTCGGTGCCGGCTTCAAAAGCCTTCTGGGCGTCGGCAAAGACGTCTTCGGCTTTAGGGGCGGATTTTGCAGTGTTTTTGGTAGCAGCCATAATCATTCTCCAGTTATATTTCTGTTTCTGGCTTATATATAGGGATCATTGTGCAGTGCGTCAAGTTTTCATTGTGCAGCGCACAATAAAATAATTCTTTCCTTTGAGACAATGCTTTGCTAGAGTTGTTTCACACATATCGAGCACCGAAAAATCGGGCCGATAGGCAAATCGAGCAGACGAGCCATAACATGATAAAACAGTCCTTCCGCGGGTTTCTCCTCGCGTGTATTTTGGTATTTTCGGGAGCCACCGCTTGGTCGGCCCCCTATGCCGCCTTTGTGGTGGATGCCCGCACCGGCGAGGTTTTGCATGCGCGCAGTGCTGACCGCCGCCTCGCGCCGGCTTCACTGACCAAAATGATGACCCTCTATCTGGCCTTTGTCGAAATCGAGGCCGGGCGCATGTCACTTGACCAGATGATCACCATTTCGGCCAATGCTGCCAACGAGCCGCCCTCCAAGCTCGGGTTGCGCCGGGGCCAACGCATCCAGTTTCGCTACCTGATCCGCGCTGCCGCGATCAAATCCGCCAATGATGCCGCCACAGCGATCGGCGAAGCGATCTCCGGCTCCGAGGCCGCTTTTGCCCGCTACATGACCGAATCTGCCAAAGCCATGGGTATGAACAACACCCAGTTTCGCAATGCCCACGGGCTGACCCAGCGCGGCCATTACTCCACAGCCCGCGATATGGCGGAGCTTGGCCGGCGGGTTTTTTATGATTTCCCGCAATACTATAATCTATTTTCGCGACGCACTGCCAATGCCGGTATTGCCACAGTGCGCCATACAAACCGCCGTTTTCTAAATGCCTATGAAGGCTCAGACGGGATTAAAACAGGCTACACTGTCGCTGCCGGCTTTAACCTTGTGGCCTCGGCGCGGCGCGGCAACGAGCGGATCATTGCGGTAATGTTTGGCGGCACCTCGACCGCGCAGCGCAATGGCCGTGTTGCCGAATTGATGAATATGGGGTTTTCGCGGGCGCCCTCCCAGGCCGAAGTGATCCTCCCGCCCCGGCTGAACCTGCGCCCTGATCGCCCCGTCGCGGTAGCACAGGCCCCCCACCAAAGCGGTGTCGTGCCGCGCGCCACCCGCCCCCCGAAGCGCAGCGAGACCGTGGGCATCCTGATGGCTCGCAATATTGATGACGCCATCCAGTCCGCCGCCATTGAAGCTGCCCTTTCTGCCGTAATGGAATCTGCCACCACAGGCGATTATGCCAATCCCGGCATCGACTTTAACGAAATCGCAGATACCGGCGCACCAGCCATAAAAGCCCCGCCCCGCCGGCCCGATTTTGGCGGATCAATTGCTTTGGCGGCGGTCGCCCCGTTGCCCGAAGCCCAAACCCTTGTGCGGGCAACAGTTTTTGGCTCCACCGGCAGCTATGCGGTTCAGGTGGGTGCTTTTCGCAATCGCAACCAGGCGGAGCGCTTGTTGATCCAGACCGCACTTGTCGATATCGAATCTTTTGGTGACGCCTCGCGCAGCATCACGCTGGAAAACATTCAGGGTATCTCGATGTATCAGGCCCGCTTTGTCGGGATGAGCGCAACCTCGGCGTTCAAGGCCTGTGATCGGCTGCAATCGCGGCTCTCGGACTGTGCGGTAATAGCCCCGCCAAGCTGAGCGGCCTCTTTACCCGACCACGCACCCTGACTCTAAGTTACAAAAGTGACACCGGTGTCGGATTTATCACTTGGTCGGTCGGGGTGCAGCGCGTGATCCCTCACACCCCCCGCTATTAATATAGCAAATGGCAGCAACGGGGTGTGCAGATGAAACGGTTGAAAGCACTGGTGATTGGCGGCGGCGCGGTCGGGGCTGGTATTGCCTACCACCTCGCCAAAGCCGGCTGGAAAGATGTGGTGCTACTGGAGCGCGACGAGCTGACCAGCGGCTCCACATGGCACGCGGCGGGGCTGTTGCCGCTGTTCAACATGGGCTATGCCACCAGCCATATCCATGATTATTCGGTGAGGTTTTATAAGGAACTGGAGGCGGAAACCGGCCTGAATGCCGGCTTTTCGGTGGTGGGAAACCTGCGCATGGCCCAAACCGAGGCCCGCATGGATGAGTATATGCTCTATGCCAGCACTGCTGATTCCGTGGGCATTGACTATGAGTTTTTGACGCCCGAACAGGTGAAGAACCGCTGGCCCTTGATCCGCACCGATGATCTGAAAGGCGCGCTTTATCATCCTGCCGACGGCTACATAAACCCCGCTGATGTGACCATGGCCATGGCCAAGGGAGCGCGGCAGCGCGGGGTCAATATTATCCGCAAACGGCAGGTGGACAGCTATGAGTGGGCGGGTGACCACTGGGTGGTGCGCGGCGCGGTGATGGTGGAAAAGGGCGGCAATCTGGTGCCCTCCGGCGAGAGTTTCGAAATCCGTGCCGAGCATGTGGTGACCGCCACCGGCAACCATGCCCGGCGCACCGCCAAGCTGCTTGGCATCAACATCCCCGCGATCCCTGTCGAGCACCAGTTTATCGTTACCGATGCCGATCCGGCGCTGGTGGAGTGGCGCAAAAGCAACCCCGAGCATCCGGTGATCCGTGATGCCGATGCGCAATCCTATGTGCGTGAGGAGCGCGGCGGCTGGATATTGGGGGTTTACGAGCAGGGTGCACCCGCATGTTTTGAACACGGCGTGCCGGACAGTTTCAGGGCGGACCTGTTTCCGCTTGATCTGGAGCGTATCGAGAATCAGTATATGGCGATGATCCACCGCATGCCCTCAACTGAAAACTGCGGCTTGAAGGATGATTTTAACGGCCCGATCTGCTACACGCCTGATGGCAACCCATTGGTTGGCCCCGCGCCGGGGCTGCGCAACATGTGGCTGGCCGAGGGGTTTTCCTTTGGCATTACGGCAGCAGGCGGCACAGGGTATTACCTCGCACAGATGATGGTGGAGGGCGAGGCTGATATCGACATGGCCAGCCTTGACCCCAAGCGCTTTGGCGGCTGGATAACAACTGAATATGCCGCCCGCAAAAACGAAGAATGCTACGAGCATGTCTATGTGCTGCATCACCCTGACGAGGAGCGCGAGGCCTGCCGCCCGCTGCGCACCACGCCGTGCTATGAGCGGATGAAGGATCGCGGCGCACAATTTGGCTGTATCAACGGCTGGGAGCGCCCGAACTATTTTGCGCCCATCGGCTTTGATGACCACGGCAGTCGCTCTTTTCGCCGTGGCGGCTGGTGGCAATACGCGGTGGCGGAGGCCAAGGCGGTGCGCGAGGGCGTGGGGCTGATAGACGCCTCGGCTTTCACCAAGCACCGCGTCAAAGGGCCGGGCGCAACCGCATTTCTGGACTGGTTCACCTGCAACAAACTGCCGAGCGTGGGCCGGATAAACCTGACCTATGCGCTGACAAGCACAGGCACCACCCGCACCGAATATACTATCGTGCGCGAGGCTAAGCATGAATATTACCTTGTATCTGCTGGCGCCTGGACAGCCTATGACGCTGACTATCTGCGCAAAGCCGCCGCCGACAAAATGGCGGAGTTCGGGCATATCGAAATACAGGACGTGACTACCCAATACGGTGTTTTTGCCATTGCCGGCCCAAAATCCCGCGCGGTGCTACGCGATATCATCATTGATGCCGACCCTGAAACCGCACTTTCAAACAAACGGTTTGCGTGGCTGACCTCCCGGAAAATCGAGCTGGGCATGTGCCCTGTGCAGGCCATTCGGGTAGCCTATACCGGCGAGCTGGGCTGGGAGCTGCACCACCCGATTGAAATGCAGAACTACCTGTTTGACCTGATTGAGCAGGCCGGCGCAGCGCACGGCCTCAAACTGGTGGGCGCGCGCGCGCAAAACTGGCTGCGCCAAGAAAAATCCTACCGCGCTTTTGGCACCGAGCTGGGCCGGGACGCCACCCCGCTGGAAGCCGACCTGCCGCGGTTTGTCAGCCTTGAAAAAGACTTTCACGGCAAGGAGGCCATGCTAAAAACCGGCATCCGTGCCAAATGCTGCACCCTGCTGATAAATGGTCCCGAAGACATGGACCCATGGGGCCGTGAGGCGGTTTTTCACAATGGTATAAAAGTTGGTCGTCTGACCTCGGGGGGGTATTCGGTGCATTTCGGGCAAAGCATCGGCATGGGGTATTTACCACCCGGGCTGGCGGTGGCGGGGCAAAAGGTTCAGGTCAAAATGCTTGATCAGCTATGGAAGGCGGAGGTGGTGGAAGACAGCCCATATGACCCGAAAAACCAAAGCATAAGGATAGATGGATAAGACAATACTAGTGCTGCCTACCACCCCGGCCGCTTCCCCGCCAAACTGATCAAAGCCCTAAAAAGCTAGACCAAGGCGGCCCAGGGTTGGGGAGAATAGCAACCGCCTGATGCGGCTCACGCATTGGCCAACAGGCGATTGTTCCAATCATCTGCCGACAGAGGCGGCAATCGGGCCGCGCTCAGGCAAACGCCGCTTCGAGGGCTATTTCGACCATGCTGCCAAAGCTTTGCTCGCGTTGCTCCGAAGGCAAGGACTCGCCGGTCAGAAGGTGGTCCGAAATAGTCATTATCCCGAGCGCGCGGCGCTGGTAGCGGGCGGCGAGAATGTATAGCTCGGCGGCCTCCATCTCTACCGCCAGAATACCGTGGCGGGTCATTTGCTCGCTGAGGTCCGGGCGCTCGTCATAGAAGGTATCGCTCGAGAATATGCCGCCAATATGGGTGGTGACACTTGCTGCCTTTGCTGCTGTTTGCGCGGCAGAGAGCAGAGAAAAATCGGCGGTGGGGGCGAAGTTCAGCTCTTTGAACAGGCTGCTTGAGGGGGTGTTTAGCGTGGTGGCGCTCATTGCCAGCACGACATCGCGTAGCTTGATGCTCTTTTGCATCGCCCCTGCCGAGCCGATTCGGATCAGGGTTTGCACGCCGTAATCCTTGATCAGCTCGTTAACATAGATCGACAGCGAGGCCATGCCCATGCCGGTGCCATGCACAGTTACACGGTTGCCCTTATAGGTGCCGGTATAGCCGAGCATGCCGCGCACTTCGTTGACCAGCACAGCACCTTCAAGGAAGTTTTCAGCCACCCAGCGGGCGCGATACGGGTCTCCGGGCAGCAATGCGGTTTCGGCAATGTCTCCGGGCTTGGCCCCAATATGGATAGTCATGATCTTCCTCTCGCAGTTTGCTGTATTTTGGCGCAACTTCCGCAAGGTTTCCAGCGCTAAGTGTGCTTCTGTGTCAGAGAAATTACATCCTGCATGATCTGGTTCAGGTCAAAATCCTTTGGCGTATAAACCCGTGCCACCCCTATGGCTGTCAATTTTACGGCATCATCATCGGGGATAATGCCGCCAACAATAACCGGCGTTTTTAGGCCGAGGGCTTTCAGGCGTGCCATCGTCTCTCTTACCAGCGGCAGATGGGAGCCGCTGAGAATGGACAGCCCGATGATATGCACGCGCTCGCGCCGGGCGGTTTCTACCAATGCTTCGGGGGTCATGCGGATGCCCTCGTAAAACACCATCATGCCGCTATCACGCGCCCGCACGGCAATTTGCTCTGCGCCGTTGGAGTGGCCGTCAAGCCCGGGTTTGCCCACCAGAAAGCGTAGCGGCGCCCCGAGGTTGGCGGCAGCTTTGCGCACCTCGGCCTGAATATCCTCTAGGCCGGAGGTATCATTGGCCATCGCCATGCTCACCCCTGTTGGTGCGCGGTATTCGCCAAAAATGTCGCGCATGGCCGCGCCCCACTCGCCGGTGGTCACCCCCGCTTTGGCGCAAGCGATCGACGGTGGCATAATGTTTTTTCCTGCTTTGGCCGCCGCACGCAGGGCTTTGAGCGTAGTTTCTACCGCTGTGGTGTCGCGGGCGGCGCGCCAGGCATTCAGCGCCTCGATCTGCTGTTGCTCTACCTCGGGGTCCACCACCATGATTTCCTTGTCGCCCCCCGTCAGCGGGCTAGGCTCGCCGGCTTCAAAACGGTTCACGCCCACGACCATGGTATCGCCTGACTCAATCCGCCCGAGCCGTGCGGCATTGGCCTGCACGAGGCTGGTTTTCATATATTCAATCGCCGCCACGGCCCCGCCCATTTTGTCGATCTGGGCTATTTCCGCGCGGGCCTCGGCCTTCAGCGCCTCCACTTTGCGCTCAACCGCCGGATTGCCATCAAACAGGTCTTCATATTCCAGCAGGTCGGTTTCATAGGCCATGATCTGCTGCATCCGCAGTGACCATTGCTGGTCCCACGGGCGGGGCAGACCAAGGGCCTCGTTCCATGCCGGAAGCTGCACCGCGCGGGCGCGGGC
>JAKIUB010000009.1 GCA_021647745.1 Paracoccaceae bacterium
AGGCCTTGCTCCATGTTGTTGATGTTAAAAGCCGGCATGCCGTAGTCGTTTTCAGCAGCATGGTCGAGCAGTTGACGAAGGGTAATAAGGGCCATTTTATCTCTCCTGTGCGGGTGGCGCTATGGCCACCCGTATTGTTGGGGCGGCTTAGAAGCTACCCATGATGACGGCGTTATCAGCCATGCGGTTACTGAAACCCCACTCGTTGTCATACCATGTCAGGATGCGCACGAGGCGGTTATCCATCACACGGGTTTGATCCATGTGGAAGATGCTTGAGTGCGGGTCATGATTAAAGTCAATCGACACGTTTTTCACGTCTGTATAGCCCAGCACGCCTTTGAGCGGGCCGTCAGCTGCGGCGCGAATGGCGCCGTTGATTTCTTCAATCGAGGTATCGCGGCTGGCGTTAAACTTAAGGTCCACAACCGAAACATTTGGCGTTGGCACGCGGATCGCCATGCCGTCCAGCTTGCCGTTCAGCTCGGGCAGCACAAGGCCAACCGCTTTGGCAGCGCCGGTGGTGGTCGGGATCATGCTCAGTGCCGCAGCGCGGCCACGGTATTGGTCGCTATGCATGGTGTCGAGCGTGGGCTGGTCACCTGTGTAGGAGTGGATCGTGGTCATGAAACCCTGCTCGATGCCCACGAGATTATTCAGCACAAAGGCAACGGGAGCCAGGCAGTTGGTGGTGCAAGAGGCGTTGGACACGATGATATCGCTTGCCGTTAGCGTGTCATGGTTTACGCCGTGCACGATGGTTTTGTCAGCGCCCGCACCGGGTGCCGAAATAAGCACCTTTTTAGCGCCGGATTGCAGCAGCAAACTGGCTTTTTCATGTGCGGTAAAAATGCCTGTGCATTCCAGCGCTACGTCCACGCCGTCCCACTTAAGCTGGGTCGGGTCGCGCTCGGCAGATACTTTGATCGGGCCGGTGCCAACATTGATGGTGTTGCCTTCAACCGTTACCTTTTGCGGAAAGCGGCCATGCACGCTATCAAATTGCAGCAGGTGGGCGTTGTTTTCAACCGAGCCGAGGTCGTTGATGGCAACAACTTCAATATCGGTGCGGCCCGATTCGATGATGGCGCGAAGCACGTTGCGCCCGATGCGGCCAAAGCCGTTGATGGCTACTTTTACAGTCATGGTGGAATTCCCTCTATGCATTCATTTGCGTGTTGGCATTAGCGTGATGGCGGCATCAACGACGGCCTGCGCCGTGATCCCGAAATGGGTGTAGAGCTGGTCAGCCGGAGCGGATGCCCCAAAGCTATCCATTCCAATAAAGGCTGAATTGTCACCAAGCAAGCCCCCCCAGCTTTGCTGGATCGCGGCTTCGATGCCGATGCGCGGTGCGTTGCCCAGCACATCGCTGCGGTAAGCGGCAGATTGGACTTTGAAACGCTCAAAGCAGGGCGCGGAAACCACGGCGGCTTTTATGCCGCTTTCGGCCAGCTTGTCCGCTGCATCCATGGCGATTTCGACTTCCGAGCCGGTGGCGATGATGGTGACATCGCGCGCGCCCTCGGCTTCGCGCAGCACATAGGCACCCTTGGCAGAGCGAAGCTCGTCACTATGGGTGGTGCGCAGGGTCGGCAGGCCTTGGCGGGAAAGGCACAGCACGGAGGGGGTATTTTCATCGCCCAATGCCAGCTCCCATGCCTCGGCGGTTTCAACCGCATCGGCGGGGCGATATACGTTGAGATTTGGAATAGCGCGAAGGCTGGCGATGGTTTCCACCGGCTGGTGGGTCGGGCCGTCTTCGCCAAGGCCGATGCTATCATGGGTGAGAACATAGATAACACGGTTGCCCATCAGGGATGATAGCCGCATCGCGCCGCGCATATAATCGGCAAACACCAAAAACGTGCCGCCATAAGGCACAAAGCCGCCATGCAGCGCGAGGCCGTTCATCGCCGCCGCCATGCCATGCTCGCGCACACCGTAATAGATATAGCGACCCGAGAAATCATCAGCCGAAACCGGATCGGTGGTGCTGGTTTTGGTCAGGTTGGAGCCGGTAAGATCAGCCGAGCCGCCGATGGTAACATCGGTGGTGGCGTTGATGACCTCCAGCGCCATTTGGCTGGCTTTGCGGGTGGCGACCTTGGGTGCGTCCGCGCTTAGGCCTTTGCGGTATTCGGTCAGGGCGGTGTTTAGCGCCGCCAAATCAGGCCCCGCCAACGCCGCGCGGAAAGCTTTCGCATGGCTTGAGCCTTCCAGACGCGCGGCCCATTTGCCTTGCGCTTTGTTGCCCTTGGTGGCGATAGCTTCCCATGCGGCTTTGATATCGGAAGGAATGGTAAAGGGCGCGTGAGGCCAGTTCAGGAATTCTCGTGCGGCGGCGATTTCGTCATCCCCCAGCGGCGCACCATGGGTGGCGGCGGTGCCTTGCTTGTTGGGCGCGCCGTAACCGATGATGGTTTTGCAAGCAATGAAGCTTGGGCGCGGGTCGGCTTTTGCCGCCTTGATCGCTTTGGCCACGGCTTCTTTATCATGGCCGTCTATCGCGATCGTGTGCCATTTGGCGGCGTCAAAGCGCTTCATCTGGTCGGTGCCGGTGGAGAGCGCTGTATCGCCATCGATGCAAATCGAGTTATCGTCCCACATCACGATCATCTTGCCAAGGCCAAGGTTTCCAGCAAAATCAATTGCTTCGTGGGAAATCCCCTCCATCAGGCAGCCATCGCCAACAATCACATAGGTGTGGTGGTCCACCAAAGCGTCGCCAAAGCGGGCATTTTGCATGCGCTCGGCCAAGGCCATGCCCACAGCCGTGGCAATGCCGGAGCCTAGCGGGCCGGTGGTGGTTTCAATGCCCTTGGCGTGGCCATATTCGGGGTGGCCCGCCGTGCGTGCGCCCATCTGGCGGAAATTGCTGATCTGAGCCATTGGCATATCGTTATAGCCCAGCAGATGATGCATGGAATAGAGCAGCATTGAGCCGTGGCCCGCCGACAAAACGAACCGGTCGCGGTCGGCCCAATCAGGGTTGGCCGGGTCGATCTTCATGAAACGGTTGAACAGCACCGTGGCGACATCGGCCATGCCCATGGGCATGCCGGGGTGGCCGGAATTTGCTTTTTGAATCGCATCCATGCTCAGCGCACGGATGGCATTTGCCATATTATTTTCCATAATCAAGCCCTTTTCGCGTTATCGGCCATCCGCAGGATCAACGGTGTCAGGATCAGTTGCATGGCGAGGTCCATCTTGCCGCCCGGCACCACAATAGAGTTGGCGCGGCTCATCCAGCTGCCGTCGATCATGTTGGTCAGGTATTGAAAATCAATGCCGCGCGGGTTTTTGAAGCGGATCACCACAAGGCTCTCGTCCGGCGTAGGAATGCTGCGCGAGATGAACGGGTTGGAGGTATCGACCACCGGCACGCGCTGAAAGTTGATGTCAGTCTGGCTGAACTGCGGGGTAATACAATGCACATAGTCGTGCATCCGGCGCAGGATCACATCGGTGATTGCCTCGGTGGAATAGCCACGCTGGTCGCGGTCCCGATGCATTTTCTGGATCCATTCGAGGTTGATCACCGGCACCACGCCGATCTTCAGGTCGGTATATTTTGGTAGGTCAACTTCGTCATTTTTAACCGCTCCGTGCAGGCCCTCGTAAAACAGCATATCGGTGCCGGTTTCAAAATCGGCCCAGTCGGTAAAGGTGCCGGAAGCCGCGCCGAGCGCTTTGCCCTCTTCGTCATTATGCACATAGTGGCGGCTTTTGCCCCGGCCGGTCTCGCCATAATCGCGAAAGGCCCGCTCCAGCGCGACCAGCTCGTTGGCGTCATAGGAAAAGTGGCTGAAAGTATGGTCATCTGCCGCGCGCCGCTTTTCAAATTCGACCTTCATGGTGGCGCGGTCATAGCGGTGAAAAGCGTCGCCCTCGATGCTGACCGCGTTTATGCCCTCGCGGCGAAATATCTGGTCAAAGGTGTTTTTGACTGTCGAGGTGCCGGCGCCCGAAGAGCCTGTGACAGAGATAATGGGGTGTTTGGTGCTCATTTTTCTGGTCCTTAAACGTTAAACAGGCCGCGTTTGCCAAAGAGAGGGGAGATTTCGCCTTCCGGGAGATCATGATAGGCCGCTACGCGGGTAACTTTGTCTTTCGAGCCAAATACCAGCGGGGTGCGGCCGTGTAGCTCGGTCGGGGTTTGGTCCAGTATCCGGTCCTTGCCATCGGTGGCAATGCCACCGGCCTGTTCGACCACGAACGCCACCGGTGCGCCCTCGTAAACCATGCGAAGGCGGCCCATTTTATAGCCTTCGCGGGTATCTCCCGGGTAGAGAAAAATACCGCCACGAGAGATGATCCGGTGGGTTTCCGCGATCAATGACGCCACCCAGCGCATGTTGAAATTGCGACCGTGAACCCCGTCAACACCGGCGATCATGTCGTCGATATAAGCACGGATAGGCTTGGACCAGTGGCGATAATTGGAAGCGTTGATCGCATATTCTATCGCGTCATTGGCAATATTTACTCTGGGGTTCACCAGCATGAACGCGCCGGTTTCACGGTCCAGTATAAACATCGCGGTGCCATTGCCCAATGTTAGCATAAGGCCGGTTTGCGGGCCAAAGATGATATATCCGGCTGCGATTTGCTCCTTGCCGGGGCGCAAAAAGCTCTCTATCGCTCCCTCGTTGGCTTCAAAAATAGAGAATATCGTGCCGATCGAGACGTTGACGTCAATATTGGAGGAGCCATCCAGCGGGTCGATCGCCAGCGCAAGGTGGCCGTCGGGGTTAAGGGTAATGACCTCGTCTTGCTCCTCGGAGGCATAATATTTTACCTGTGTTTTGGCTAACTCGGCGGCAAAAACATCATCCGCCATTACATCCAGTGCTTTTTGCTGGTCACCGCCAAGGTTTTCGCCCACCGCGCAGCCCAGCTCTCCGCCAAGGGCGCCGCGCGATATCAGGGCCGCGAGATCCTTGCCGACTTTGGCCAAAGCAAGGATCGCCACACCGAGGTCTTCGGGCTTATCGGCCAAAAAATCGGCCAGATTTGTGTCAAAGGTCATCGGCGCTATTCCCGTTGGTTGCGAAAAGGTGAATATGTGATGCATGGCAGAAACGGCTGAAAAGAAAAATTAAAAAAATCTTTTTTGTGTTAAACAAAACTATGATTCATGAAAAAGCCATCACCCTGAAGCAACTGCGTGCGCTAACCGCGATTGTAAAAGCCGGAAACCTGACAGCGGCCGCAGAGGCGCTCAATGTGACCCCGCCGGCTGTGTCTACCCAGCTACGATTGCTTGAGGCTAATCTCGGCGTGGCTTTGCTATATCGCGGCCCTGATGGCAAGACGGTTCTGACCGAGAGCGGTGCCGTTGTTCTGGCTGCAACCCGCCAAATAGAAAACTCCCTAAGTGGCTGCTATAAAAACATAAATGCGCTAAAAACCGGCAAGGTTGGCCATGTAACCCTCGGGGTTGTCAGCACTGCTAAATACTTTGCGCCGCGCATTGTTGTGGCTGCAAAAAAGGGGCTTCCGGATGTAGATATCAGCCTGTTTGTTGGCAACAGGGCGGAGATAATAGAGGCGTTTTTCGACAAAAAAGTTGATCTTGCCATTATGGGCCGCCCCCCGAGAAACCCGCCCGTAGAGGCAGAGCCGCTGGGCGAAAACCCGCATATTCTGGTTGCACCGGCGGGGCATCCGCTGGCGACCAAGCGCGACATTTCGCCCGACGATCTTTTGAAAGAGACGTTTTTGGCCCGCGAGCGCGGCTCTGGCACACGAATCCTTATGCAACGGTTTCTGGATCGTATCGGCGAGGGGCAGGAATATAAAACCATGGTTATTGATTCCAACGAAACCATCAAGCAATCCGCAATCGCGGGGCTGGGGCTTGCCTTTATTTCGGGGCAGGCGGTTAGTGCAGAGCTGAGCGCGGGCCGGCTGGTCAATATCAGCTATCCCGGTCTGCCGATTGTGCGGCACTGGTTTTTGATCCGCCTCGCGGGGGGCAAGCTTTCGCCTGTGGCCAAAACCTTTGCGGAGTTTTTGATCGGGCTGGAGGGAAGCTACCTGCCCGATACCGGCTAAAGGCAACATGAGCCGGACGGTTAGGGGGTGTCCGGTGGCAGGATCTTTCCGGGGTTTAGGATGTTTTTCGGGTCGAGTGCGTGTTTGATCTGGCGCATTACGTCTAGCGCCTCGCCGTGCTCCTCCAGCATGTATTTTATTTTGCCAACACCAATGCCGTGCTCCCCGCTGACCGTGCCGCTAAGGGCGATCGCTTTTTGGGCCAACCGGTGCATGAAATCCTGCACACGGGAGAATTGCGCCGCGTCGTCGGGGTCAAAGCTGAGGGCGCAGTGAAAATTGCCATCGCCGACATGGCCGATGATTGTTACCGTCAGATCAAGCGCGGTGCTTTGGGTGGTGGCAAATTCGATGGCCTCGGCAAGTCGGCTGATCGGCACACAGATATCGGTGGCTAATGCGCGCAGCTCGGGAGCCAGCGCTTTATGGGCGTAATAGGCGTTGTGGCGCATTTTCCAAAGTGCGTTGCGATCTTCGGCTTTGGTCGCCCATTTGAAGCCGTTTCCACCAAAATCGGCTGCGATCTCGCCAAATTGGGCAGATTGCTCGGCGACGGAAGCGGGCGAGCCGTGAAACTCGATAAACAGGTGCGGTGCTTCGGGCAGGCTGGTGCCGTCGGCTGTATTGAATCCGCGCACCATCATTGCGTCTATCAGTTCGATGCGCGCCATGGGAATGCCGCTCTGGATAGTGGCGATCACTGTGTTGACGGCATCCTTGATGCTCGGAAAGCGGCAGGTCGCCGCCGAAACCGCCTCGGGCTGGCCCTGCAATTTCAAGGTCAGTTCGGTGATGATGCCAAGCGTGCCCTCCGAGCCGACCATCAGCTTGGTCAGGTCATACCCGGCGCTTGATTTGCGGGCGCGAGACCCTGTGCGGATAATGCGGCCATCGGCCATCACCACCTCGAGCGCCATCACGTTTTCCTTCATGGTGCCGTATCTTACAGCTGTTGTGCCCGAGGCGCGGGTGGCCGCCATGCCGCCAAGGCTGGCATTGGCGCCCGGATCAACCGGAAAGAACAACCCCGTGGCGCGCAGGTCGTCATTGAGCTGCTCGCGGGTGACGCCGGGCTGTACGACTACATCCATATCCTCGGTATTGACCCTCAAAACCATATTCATGTTTGACAGATCAAGGCTGATGCCGCCCTGCACCGCCAGCTGGTGGCCCTCAAGCGAGGTGCCGGTGCCATAGGCGACCACGGGGCAGTCATGCGCGGCACATATTTTGACAACTTCGGCAACCTCGGCGGTATTTTCGGGAAAAACCACGGCATCTGGCGGGGTGAGCGGATAATAGGCTTCGTTCTCTCCGTGCTGGCGCAAGATCGCGCCGCTGGTGGTCAGGCGCTGACCCAAGAGGTCGCCGAGGGCGTCAATAGCGGTTTCAATCGTCATCTTCTTCTCCTATCCTGAAGAAAGTATGTGGAGAGCCCACCAAAGGAAAGAGCGAAAATGGAACCTCTTGATGGACATGACGGCCCGTACGAGGCGCCGGTCAAGCTGGCGCACCGGCAGGTAGCCCCCGACTGGATAGATTATAACGGTCATATGAATGTGGCCTATTATACCATGGCCTTCGATCTGGCGATTGATGAATTTCTCGCGCGCGAGCTGGGCATGGGAGAGGCCCACGCCGCGCGGGTGGGGCAGGGACCGTATTCGTTGCAAAACAATATCAGCTACTTTGCCGAGCTGCTTGAGGGTGCGGGCTTTGATATCCGGGTTATGCTGGTTGATCATGATAACAAGCGCATGCATCTTTTTATGGAGATGCAAAACGAGGCGGGGCAAGTGGCGGCGGTGTGCGAGGGAATGCTGATGAATGTAGACCACACTACCCGCCGTGCCACCCCCTATGCGGGCTGGATCAAGGAGCGGCTGGCACGCATGCAAGCCAGCCATGATGCCTTGCCGCGTCCGTCTGCGCTGGGCGCGGTGATCGGGATCCGGCGGAAGGGGTAGCGTGTACGGGGCGAAACAAGGCACTATCTTGCCTTTTGCTAGCGCACGCCCTGCCCAAAATCGAGCAAGGTTGGCGTAGTATGTGACAGTGCGATCTTCTGGCTGATCGCGCTGATGATCGGTATAGCAACGGGTATGGCGGGTTTCGCCTTGCTATCTAGATGTTGCAGGCCTTGTTATATGGCGAATTCGATCAGGAAATTCACACGGCCACCGTCAGGCTGCAGCGGGGCTATTGCTAGCCCCGCTACGAGATTTCTTACGGATTGTCAGAGGGCCAACCGTTGTAGGGGAATGGCTTCTCCTCGCTGACGCCTGTCAGAAACGCTATCGCCTCGTTGAACCATTGGCCTAGGCTGCGACCAAAGCGTACCAGGCCATCGTTTTTCGTTGCGGTGAACAACTGCCAAAAAAACTGGATGACAGTAGCTGCGGTTACTACATATCCGGCAATACCGGTGAGCACCAGTACGATCAGCATGTGCAATCCGCGCATCCAAACAGCCTTGCGCGAGTCTGCTTCCGGGGTTTCAGGTGTGGTTTCAGGCGTGTCTGACATTATACTATCCTTTGATATCTGATTATTTGATGTGATATATTAACGCTGGCTATATATAATGTATATTCAGCCAGTCTCAAGAGGATTATAAAACGCCTAATGCAGCCAGCTCTGCTTTTAGGTTAGCGGGCAGGGTTTTCTCTCCCGCTTGATAGGGGGTGCCAATTTCCGGGGCGGTTGAAGGTTCAAGGTATCGCCAGCCCTGAAACGGGCGCCGTGGCTGGGGGCGGGTATGAAAGAGCTGTGGGTCAAGCACAATGCCGCAACGCCGTATACCGTCTTCGCCGATCACCTCGTCCAGACGGATGATTTTTTGGCAAGATTGCACCACGCCTTTGATTACCCAGAATATCGAGCCACCCGCCAGCAGCTCATCCTCGCGGCGCGGCCACATGCGGGTAACATGGCGCAGGCCGCCGCCTTCTGCCAGCCGCTCGGCCTGCCATGCCGCCTGGGTATGAATGCTTTCCGAGCCAACACTCAGCTTGATCAGGTGTAGTTTTGCCATGGTGTTAACTTATGGTGTCGGGCGTGGCGCGTCACCCCTCATTCCGGCAATGTTCTTGAAAAACTTTCACCTCCAGCCTAGGCTGGAGGTCCGCCCCGAACCGGAGAACTGCCCATGCCCGACACCGCCGCTACCCCTACCCCGGCCCCGAATGACCCGTGGCAGAGCATTTCGGTCGATGTGTTGCGCGAAAAATATGCCAAGGGCAATGAAAAGGAGCTGGGCGGCGAAGCCATGGTTGCCGCGATTCGCAAACGAGTGGCGCGGGCGCTGGCCGCCGGTGATACCGGTGCCGACGAGGCCCTCTTTTTCAAAACACTCGAGCGTGGTTTTATCCCCGGCGGGCGGATAAACTCGGCGGCAGGGGCTGATATCAAAAACGCCACCCTGATCAACTGTTTTGTGCAGCCCGTGGGCGATAGTGTTTCCTCCACCGTGGATGGCAAGGTCGGCATTTACCACGCCCTGCGCCAAGCCGCCGAAACCATGCGGCGCGGCGGCGGGGTCGGCTATGATTTTTCCTCCATTCGCCCGCGGGGCGCTCGCGTGGCGGGCACTGATAGCGCGGCCTCGGGACCGGTTTCGTATATGCATGTGTTTAACCAGTCTTGCGCCACGGTCGAGAGTGCCGGCGCGCGGCGCGGCGCGCAAATGGGGGTGCTGCGGGTGGATCACCCCGATATCGAGGAATTTATCAGCGCCAAGCGTTCCAAAGGCCAGCTTAGCAATTTCAATATTTCGGTCGGGGTGAGTGATGCTTTTATGCAGGCGGTGGATAGCGACGTGGATTTCGAGCTGATTCACAAGGCTGAACCTTTTGCCAAAGCCGCGCAAAACACCGCTGGTAAATGGGTCTATAAAACTATCCGTGCCCGTGATCTTTGGCAGCAAATTATGCGCAACACCTACGAGGCCGCCGAGCCGGGGGTGCTGTTTCTGGACCGGATAAATGCTGAAAACAACCTGCATTATTGCGAGGTGATCGAAGCGACGAACCCGTGCGGCGAAATTCCGATCCCCGATCATGGTTGCTGTTGCCTTGGCAGTATGAATCTGACCAAATTCGTTATCAACCCGTTTGGCGAAGCGCGGTTTGATAGCGAGGGTTTTGCCGAGGTGGTTACCACCGCGGTGCGCATGCTTGATAATGTGCTCGATGTCACGGTTTGGCCGCTCAAAGAGCAGGCGCAAGAGGCGGCCAACAAACGCCGCATCGGGCTAGGCTTTACCGGCCTTGGTGATGCGCTGATCATGCTCGGCCTCTGCTATGACAGCTTTGAGGCCCGAGAATTTGCCGCCGACCTCACCCGCCAGATGCGCAACGCGGCCTATTGTGCTTCGGTAGAGCTGGCTCGTGAAAAAGGCGCGTTTGCGTTGTTTGACGCGGATAAATACCTTGCCTCGGGCATGGCCAGTCGCCTGCCGGATGATATTCGCGGCCAGATTGCCAAGTATGGGTTGCGCAACTCGCACCTATTATCCATCGCCCCTACCGGCACTATTTCTCTGGCCTTCGGGGATAACTGCTCGGGCGGAATCGAGCCGGCATTTGCGTGGTTCTACACCCGCAAAAAGCGCGAGCCGGATGGCACAATGGCCGAATACCGTGTGGAAGACCATGCCTACAGGCTCTACCGCGAGGCGGGGGGCGACGAGGGGCAACTGCCCGACAGCTTTGTTAGCGCCATGGATATTTCGGCCGAGGACCATATGCAAATGCAGGCCGCGATCCAGCCCTATATTTGCGCCGCGATTTCAAAGACAGTCAATGTGCCCGCTGACTATCCGTTCAAAGATTTCGAGGCACTTTATATGCAGGCATGGAAGGCGGGGCTGAAGGGTATCACCACCTATCGCCCCAATGATATTACCGGTTCGGTGCTATCCATCGAGGGCGAGACCCTGCCAACCACCCCCGACATGAGCGCCCCGATGGACCGCCCGCTGGCGCTGGAAGGCAACACCTATAAAATGCGCTGGCCCGAAAACGAGCATGCAATCTATATCACCATCAATGATGTGGTCACTGATGGCCAGCGGCGGCCGTTTGAAGTGTTCATCAACTCTAAAAACATGGAGCACTATGCGTGGACAGTCGCGTTGACGCGGATGATCTCGGCGGTGTTCCGGCGCGGTGGTGATGTCAGCTTTGTGGTCGAGGAACTGAAAGCGGTGTTTGACCCGCGCGGCGGAGCGTGGATGGGGGGCAAGTATATCCCCTCCATTCTGGCCGCGATTGGCGGGGTGATAGAGGGGCATCTGGTGGCGATCGGCTTTATGGAAGCGGGTGGCGCGCTCAAATCCGACCCGAAGGCGGAGCCGGTGGTTAAGCCGCGCGGTCCGGCCTGCCCGAAATGCGGCCAATATGCGCTGCGGATGCAGGAAGGCTGCATGACCTGCTTTGAGTGTGGTCATAGCAAATGCGGGTAGGGTGGTTTCCCCGCCATTCCCTCAATAAAGCAGTTGCATCATCACCATCAGCACAGCAAGGAAGATCACCGTCATAATTCCGCCCGCGCGCAAAAAGTCCGGCACCGTATAGCGCCCCGGCCCCATGATCAGGGCGTTTACCTGATGGGTCGGCAGCAAGAAGGAATTCGAGGTGGCGAGGGCGACCGTCAGGGCAAAAACCGCCGGATTGGCACCAGCCTGAAGTGCGATACTGATGGATAGCGGCACCAGCAAAACCGTGGCCCCGACATTGGACATCACCAGCGTAAACACCGTGGCCAGTATCGCGATCACCAGTTGCAGCACCCATAGCTCCACATCGCCAACCACATAAAGCACACGGTCCGCAATCCATTCCGCCGTGCCGCTGGTTTCCATCGCCTTGCCTAGCGGAATAAGGCTGGCGAGCAAAAATACGGTTTTCCAGCTTACCGAGGCATAGGCCTCCTCCGGGTCCAGCACCCCGCTAATTATTATCCCCAGCGCCCCCACCATCAGCGCCACCGAGAGCCGCAGGTCGGTGAACAGCACCAGCCCCATGGCGATGGCAAAAAAGGTCAGCGCATGCACCACCTTGTGCGGGCGGACTTCCTCTTGCGGGTAGTCGCTGGTAATCACCACATTCAGGTTGGAATGGAACTGTTGCAGGCTTTGCCAATCGGCAAACACAACCACGGTATCGCCGGGCTGAAAGATCTCGCTACGCACCTTTTCGCCCTCACGGATGGTTTTGCCGTTGCGGATAATGGTGAGCGTGGAAACCCCGTGAACCTCGCGCAGGCGGATGGTGCGGGCGGATTCGCCTACCAGCTTGGAGGTCGGCGAAATCACCACCTCGGCCAAACCGGCAGAGGAGGTAGACATCACCTCGGAAAAAAGATCCAGATCGGGTTTTAGCTCCAGCTTGTAGGCTTTGCAAAACACCCCGATACATTCGCGCTCGCCAATCACCGCCAAAAGGTCGCCCTTGGCCACCACAAGGCTGGCCGGCACGCCGCGCGTGGTGGTGCGAACCTTTTTCCCCGACGTAACCCCGACCGTGCGAACATGGAACATGGTCTCGAACGCATCCAGATTAAGGCCGACCAAGCGGCTGTTGGAGGGCACATAGATTTCGGCAATGATATAATCAATGCCGTAATCATCCAGAAGATGGGTTTCCAGCCCGCCTTTCTGGTCGGGCATATCCAGCCCCTTGGGCAATACCAGCGGCCCGAAAATCACAAAATAAAGAATGCCGGAAAGCACCAGCGCAATGCCGATCGGGGTGACATCAAACAGGCCGAATGTATCAACCTGCTGATGCTCGGGCAGGGTGTCATTGGCGAGAATTATCAGATCATTCAGCAAGATCAGCGGGCTGGAGCCAACCATGGTAAGGGTGCCGCCCAGAATGGCGCAAAACCCCATCGGCATCAGCAGCCGCGACATCGGTATTCTGGAGCGCAACGAGATACGCTTCACCACCGGCAAAAACAGCGCCGCCGCGCCGACATTTTGCATAAAGCCGGAAATGCCGCCCACAGTACCCGATACCAGCGGGATGATCCGTTTTTCACTGGTGCCACCGATTTTTACCAGATAACGCGCCACCGCATTCATCGCGCCGGTTTTATCCAGCCCGGCGCCAAGGATCATTACCGCGATGATCGAGATCACCGCATTGGAGGAAAATCCGTCGAACAGCTCGTTGATTTCAACCAGCCCCTCATCCAGCCCCATAACCGGCGCCGCCAGCGTGGTCAGCCCCAGCATTACCAGAATAGTAAGCGCGGATACATCGATCGGGATGATCTCGAAGGAAAACAAAAATACCGCCAGCAGCAGTAATGACAATACCCAAGCGACCTCGATGGTCGGCGCGATGCTGGTTAGCGCCCAGCCGATCAAAAGAAAGCACAAAGCCGCGCCACCAACAATATATCCGCGACGCTTCTTCATATTCTTTCTCCTGCCGTATATGAAATGCCAAAATTTCGTACCACCATGAAAAAACCATGGATTTCCAAGAACAATACTTGAGACGGCCCCTTGAAGCCGGTTTTCACTAACTAATAGCAGTAAAATTTTGTAGATATCAAATGATTAGCGCCCTTGAGACAAAATGTCTCCATACTGGATTTCTGTGATCAGTAGAGGGTATGAGTCGCGCAAGGCGATTTTGTATACATAAGGCCGCGAGCAACACCCTGCCCTATATATGAAAAACCGGCTGCCCGGATGATTCTGCACGCATGAGGCATTTATCGGTGCCGTAAGGGGCATTTACCAGCAGCAGACCGCTGCCGGTCATGCCTGCGTTATCCTTCAAGTCAAACCCGACCTCGTGGCGGATGAACTTCAGCTTTATCCCTGCAATCAGCTCTTCATGGCGCCCCGCAGGCAGCAGCGGGTACCAGATCATTACCGTCGCCTCGGGCCATTTGGCCATCAGTTTATGGGTGAAATCGGCCACCTGTTCATACTCTGATTTCACCTCGTAAGAGGGGTCGATCAGCACCAATCCCTTACGCGGCTTGGGGGGCGAGAGCGAAAGCACGCCCTCGTAGCCATCGCGGCGATGCACGGCGGTGTTTTCCGAGCGCAGCGCACGGCGCAGGGCTTTGTGCTCGGCGGGGTGCAGCTCCATCAGGTGGAGGCGGTCCTGATCGCGCAGCAGGGTTTGCGCGATCAGGGGAGAGCCGGGATAGGCGGTATCTCCAAAGTGGGCACGGGTGGTTTTCAGGGCGCTGGCCAGCGGACAATCAGGCAGGGTGAGCGCGCCTATCCCCTCGGCAGCCTCGCCGGTTTTGAGGGACTCTTCGGCACCAAGGTCATATCGCCCGCGCCCGGCGTGGGTTTCCATATAAGAAATGCCACGGGCCTTGCGGGTGAGCAGAGTAAGCAGCTCGGCCAGCACAAGGTGCTTGTGCAGGTCAGCGGGGTTTCCGGCGTGGTAGGCGTGTTGGTAGGAGAGCATATCGGCCTCGTTTTGCCGTGTGGTTTTACCCGTGATAGCGGCTAACGGGCACAAAGGCCAGAAGGGGGTTTTCGTGGCGGGGGAATCGCTTTAGAAAGAGGCGATTGTAACACCAAAAAGAAACTCACAGAAAAGGGCCTATCCTATGCAAGCTGGCATCAAACTTCCCAATATCACCTTTCACACCCGTGTGCGCGATGACAACATTGGTGGCGACAATCCGTTTAAGTGGGAAGACAAAACCACGGACGATTATTTCAAGGGCAAGCGGGTAGTCCTGTTTTCGCTGCCGGGCGCTTTTACGCCGACATGTTCCACCTATCAGCTGCCGGGCTATGAGAAAGGCGCTGCCGATTTTGCTGCCGAAGGGATTGACGAAATTTATGTAATGTCGGTCAATGATGCCTTTGTGATGAACAAATGGGCATGGGACCAGAAGCTGGAAAACGTCAAGGTTATTCCCGATGGTGCTGGTGAATTCACCCGCCAGATCGGTATGCTGGTAGACAAAACCAATATCGGCTTTGGCTTTCGCAGCTGGCGCTATGCGGCCATTGTCAATGACGGCGTGGTCGAGGCATGGTTCGAGGAGCCGGGCCGCTCGGACAACCACGGCGATGATCCATATGGCGAAAGCTCGCCTGAAACCGTGATGGCCTGGCTCAAAGCCAATAAATAAAATGCCGCTAAACTAAACGATCGCGCGGGGTATTGCCCCCGCGCTTTTTTATAGCCGCTGAAATGGCAGGCCGGAATTTGGCCTGATACGAGGCCGCCGCAAGAACGATACGGGATGGCCGCTTGACTCTGCTTTTCAAACTCGTATAACCCGCCCATCCGATGCCGCGAGGTGCCGGTGATTTTGGTGTTTGTGGCCCCCGCAAGGGGAACCCTGTCACTCGGCAATAAGGTCGGGTAAGGAAAACATCTTTCAAAATGCCCTCGGCCCAAAAAGTGGGAACCGGTTTTTGGATCAAGCCGCGGGATAAAAATGCCCTCGGCCCAAAAAGTGGGAACCGGTTTTTGGATCAAGCCGCGGGATAAAAATGCCCTCGGCCCAAAAAGTGGGAACCGGTTTTTGGATCAAGCCGCGGGATAAAAACTTGAAAGGAACCAGCTCGTGACTAAACGTACAGCTGCCAAGTATAAAATTGACCGCCGCATGGGCGAAAACATTTGGGGTCGCCCCAAATCTCCCGTAAATCGCCGCGAATATGGCCCGGGCCAGCACGGCCAAGGCCGTAAGCAAAAGCTGTCTGATTTCGGCACCCAGCTGCGCGCCAAGCAAAAGCTTAAAGGCTATTACGGCGACGTAACTGAAAAGCAATTCCGCCGCATCTATGCCGATGCCGACCGTATCAAGGGTGATACAGGTGCAAACCTGATCGGCCTGCTGGAGCGCCGTCTGGATGCGGTTGTTTACCGCGCCAAATTTGTGCCGACCGTTTTTGCGGCTCGCCAATTCGTGAACCACGGCCATGTGACTGTGAATGGCAAGAAGGTAAACATCGCCTCTTACCGTGTTAACGAAGGTGACGTGATCGCCGTGCGCGAAAAATCTCGCCAGATGGGCCTTGTGCTGGAAGCTATCGGCTCTCCCGAGCGCGACACGCCGGAATATCTCAATGTGGACCACGCCAAGCTGACTTGCGAATTCATCCGCACACCGACGCTTTCCGATGTGCCTTATCCGGTGATGATGGAGCCAAATCTCGTGGTGGAATTCTACGCGAAAAACTAAGCCTGAGGGTTTATATTTTCAAAAGGGCGGCGCTGATGGTGCTGCCCTTTTTTTATGGCTGGCGGGTTTGCCTTTGCCTCGGAGAGTCTGAAGTCTCCGAGGCTGGACATCCAATTGCTGCCGATGCACCTTGTAGATATGTGCGCCTTAAAGGTGGCGCAGGCCATCAAGAGTGTTGATATATGAGCGAACAGATATTGCCCTCCCACCCGTCAGCGCGCCTTGCGGGGGTGGTGTTGACCGGGGGGCTTCCAAACCGGATGGGCGACGACGACAAGTTTTTGCTGCCGCTCGGTGGAGTGCCATTGCTGGCGCGGGTTTTGGCGCGGATTTCCCCGCAAGTGGAGGGGGTGGTGATTTGCACCAATGGGCCTGCTGCGCGGCTATCGGGCTTTGAGTTGCCGGTGGTAAACCATAGTATTGGCGAAATTTCAGGACCTCTGGCCGGTGTGCTGACAGGCATGGACTGGGCGGCGGCCCAAGGCTTTAGCCATATTGTATCGGTTCCGGCTGATAGCCCGTTTTTCCCCTTGCAGTTGGTGAGGGGCCTGCAATTCGCTTGCGAGGTTGACGGGGCGCGGTTGGCAATGGTGTATTCTTCCCGTCCGAAGCAGCAATATTTTTCTCAGCCGGGTTTTGCGCTTTATGATGTCGGACTGCGCGAAAACCTGCGCGAATCCTTGCTTGCGGGGGTGCGAAAAGTTATCGAGTGGAGCGAGCCGCTGGGCTGTGCGCGTATTGTGTTTGAAGATATGGGGGAAGACCCGTTTTTCAGCATCGATACCTCTGAAGACATGGCGTTGGCCCAAGCAAGGATATAATATGAAAATCTACGGCATCACCGGCTGGAAAAATAGCGGAAAAACCACGCTCACCGAACGGTTGGTGGCTGAAATTACCGGGCGCGGGTTCGGTGTTTCTACCATCAAGCACGCGCATCACTCGGTAGATGTGGACCAGCCCGGCAAGGACAGTTTTCGCCATCGTGCTGCGGGGGCGGGCGAGGTTATACTGGCTTCGGCCTATCGCTGGGCTATCATGCACGAAATCAAGGACGAGCAGGAGCCGACGGTCGAGGAACTGCTGGCAAAACTCTCGCCAGTAGATCTGGTGCTGATCGAGGGCTACAAACGCAATAGACATGCCAAAATCGAGGCGTCTGTCAAACCTGACCGGCCGTTGATCGCGCTGGAAGACAGCAGCATAAAGGCGGTGGCTGGCGGTTATGCCTTGCCGCCGCTCGATGTACCCATACTGGATATTAACGATATTGCCGGTATCGCGGATTTTATCTTGAAGGAGGTTGGCCTTGCCCCGCTTAAAACATCTGGAAAATGACTGCTTTGCCTTGCCTGCCGGCACAAACTGGACGCCGGTAGACGAGGCGCTTGCCCACCTGAAAGCCAATATGAGCTGCGTGGTCGAGACCGAAACCCTGAATATTACCGACGCGGCGGGGCGGGTGCTGGCCGCATCTGTATCTGCACTGCGGGATAACCCGCCCACGGCCAATGCGGCGGTGGACGGGTATGGCTTTGCCTCTGCGGCACTGGCTTCCGGTGCGGTTGGCTTGCCGCTTGTCGAGGGGCGCTCGGCGGCGGGCGCACCTTATGAGGGGGCTGTGCCGGCGGGAAAGGCGGTGCGGATATTGACCGGCGCCGCGCTGCCGGTGGGTGTGGATACGGTGATCATGCAGGAAGATGTGCAGGTTGAAAACGGAAAGCTGTATTTTGGCACCGGCTTGAAGGCAGGGGCCAATTGCCGGCCAAAGGGCGAGGATGTGCGGGCCGGTGCTGTGGCACTGGAGGCGGGCACGCTGCTGGGTCCGGAAGGCATCGCGCTGCTGATCGCGCTCGGGGTTGCCAAGGTTTTGGTATTCAGGCGGTTGCGGGTCGGGGTGCTCTCAACCGGAGACGAGCTTTGCCAACCCGGCGAAGAGGTGGATGCCCACCAGATCTATGACGCTAACCGCCCGATGCTCCTGACGCTGCTGCATCAATGGGGGTTTGAGCCGGTGGATCTAGGCGTAGCAGGAGATGCCCGGCCGCTTGTCGAAGCCGCCCTGAATGAAGCCGCCACAAAGTGTGACGCATTACTGACATCGGGGGGGGCTTCGGCGGGGGATGAAGACCACATGGCGGCGCTGCTTAAGGCGCGCGGCGCGCTAAACCTGTGGCGGATCGCGATCAAGCCGGGCCGACCGCTGGCGCTGGCGCTTTGGGGAAAGATGCCGGTTTTTGGCTTGCCGGGTAATCCGGTGGCGGCCTTTACCACGGCGCTGGTTTTTGCGCGCCCGTCATTGGGGGTGCTGCAAGGGCAGGGGTGGCAGGTGCCACAACCCTACCTGCTGCCGGCAGGTTTTACCAAATCCAAAAAAACCGGGCGGCGCGAGTATTTGCGTGCGCGGCGCAATGATGATGGCGCTGTGGAAGTGTTTGCCTCCGAAGGGTCGGGGCGGATATCGGGGCTGAGCTGGGCAGACGGGTTTGTCGAGCTGCCCGACGAGGCCGCCGAAATCAAGCCCGGGGATTTGGTCAGGTTTATACCGTTTTCAGCCTATTGATAGCTAGCCAAACATCCCGTTTACCCGACCTAGCAGCATAAAGCTGCGGCCCGTGCGGGTATTGGCCAGCTTGTGGATCTGTTCGTCAGACCCTTCACGGCAAAACTCGCGCAAGATAATATCAAACTGCCGCTGAAAATGCAGGGCCGCATCCCGAAAGATCGGGTCTCGCCGCTGCCGTGAGCGCACCTTGCCCACTGCGGTCGGATCATGAATGCCCCCGACGGCGGATACTTCTTCGCCGCGCGTGCCTTTGGCAAAGCGCCTCCACAGGGCGGCAGGGGCGATCTCGGGGGGTAGGTCATCCATATAAATACCGTCTTGGGAGAGTAGATTCATGATGTCTTCTGCAGCGCGCAGGCATTGCGAGGTGTTTCTGTGCTCCATGGCGATGCGCAGAGCACGAAACCCGTCCTTGTCCTTTTCGTCAGTCGGAAAATTGAGGGCGTGCAGTAGATCTTCCCAGTTTAGCCCCGACTGGGTGGTGGCCTCTTGCGGCTCTTGGGGGGGGGTGGCCGGCTCTGGTAACGTTATGCCTTCCTGGCCGGCATTTGCCGAAAGAATGGCAACCAGCGCCTTTTCCACCTGTTGCATCTGGGCGCTCAGGGCGGCGAGCTTGTTGTTGGTTTCGGCCCCGCTTCTGCTCGAAGGGGTGATCCGCGCGGCCGGATTGCCGGCCTGCATGGGCTGAAAACGCTTGATCGCAATGGCAAGATTTCGCGCATCCTGTTGCACCTCGGCGACCCGCCGCAGTAACATTACCCCGATCCAGACCAGCACAATCGGTAAAACAGCCGCAAAGACGAAAAGCATAACTTCAAGGGAAACCGGCCCCTGCGGCTCCACACCCTCGCCGATCAGGCCGAAGTATCCCGCGCCATAAGCCGCAAGGCCAATAACCCATAATATACTGAAAATAGTAGCAAAAAAAGGCTCGCGCCCTTCGATTATGCTGGCTCCGATATTGCTGCCAAGCTGGGTCATTTCGGGTTGTCTCCTGCCCAGATTAAATGAATTTTACGCTAAGCACCTCATAGCTGCGCACCCCGCCGGGCGTGCGCACCTCCACGCTATCGCCTTCTTCCTTGCCAATCAATGCCCGCGCCAGTGGCGATTGCAGGTTGAGCAGGTTTTGGTCGATATTGGCCTCGTGGGGACCGACGATCTGGTAGGTAATTTCCTCGTCGGTATCTTCGTCGGCCAGTTCAATGGTGGCACCAAATTTTACCGTGCCGGAAAGCTTGGTCACATCGATGATTTCAGCAAGGCTGAGCACGGCTTCCAGCTCTTTGATCCGGCCTTCAATATGGCTCTGCTCCTCGCGCGCGGCGTGGTATTCGGCATTTTCCGACAGATCGCCATGGGCGCGGGCTTCGGCTATTTCTGCGATCACCAGTGGGCGGCGCACAGTTTTAAGGTCTCTCAATTCGGCTTCCAGCCGAGTTTGGCCCGCGGCTGTGAGGTAGATCTTTTCCAATTTACGACTCCGGATTGTTGCCCCGCCATGTGTGACGAGCTTGGCATTAAGGCAGAACCATAGTTGCGGGCTTCCTGTTCATCAAGGGGTTGTTGGCGGGAGCAGCCTGAATTCGCCGAAGAATGACGGGGGTGGCGGGCCGGCCGCACGGGTCCGGTATTTTTTGTTTGCCGTGTCTGGTGAATTCTGGCACTGTTTGGCAAGCATAATAGCAATAAAATCCCCGGCCAAGGTATCCCCCGAGCCAAACCGCTAAGGTGCGCCATGAAAAAAAACTCAGGTAAAAAGCTTTCATTGATCGGCTCGGTTTCGCTGGGCACGGGGGTGATGATCGGGGCGGGGATATTTGTGCTGATGGGGCAGATCGCCGAACTGGTTGGCGGGATGTTGCCGCTGGCCTTTCTGGTCGGGGCGATGGTGGTGGCTTTCAGCGCCTATTCTTACGTCAAGTTTTCCAATGCCTATCCCTCCTCCGGCGGTATTGCCATGTTTTTGCGCAAAGCCTATGGACCGGGCACGGTGGCGGGTACTTTTTCGTTATTGATGTATGTTTCTATGGTGATTGCCGAAAGTCTGGTTGCACGCACATTTGGCGCCTATACCTTGCGTTTGTTCGAGGTTGAAAACACCGTTATCTGGGTGCCGGTGCTAGGGGTGGGGTTGATCGCTGTCGCTTATCTTGTCAATATTTCCGGCAATAAAACCATTGAGCGCACAGCCAACCTGACAGCGGTGGTCAAGATAGCCGGAATCGCGCTATTGGCGCTGGCCGGGCTGTATTTTTCGGGGTTTCCGGCGGCAGATAGCTGGTTTAGCCCCGCCCCCGATATGGCTACTGGCGGGGCGTTTAATTTTGTGGCCGCCCTGGCGCTGTCTATTCTGGCTTTCAAGGGGTTTACCACGATCACCAATCAGGGGGCTGATATTGTTGACCCGCACCGCAACCTTGGCCGCTCGATCATCCTGTCGATCGTTATTTGCACTGTAATTTATACGCTATTGGCTCTGTCAGTGGCTAGTGCGCTGAGCGTTGAGGAAATTATTACCGCCAAAAACTACGCGCTGGCCGCAGCGGCTCGCCCGGTATTTGGCGATTGGGGGCTGGTGCTGACCGTGCTGCTTGCTATTGTTGCCACCGTTTCGGGGCTGATCGCCAGCGTGTTTTCCGCCTCGCGCATGCTGGCGATGCTGAGCAGCATGAAACAACTACCCCGGCTTTATCGGGGGCTGAGCAATCCGGCGCTGGTGTTTACCGTTGCGCTGGCCATTGCGCTGACCATTTTGTTTGATCTAAGCCGGATCGCCTCGATCGGCGCAATATTTTATCTGGTAATGGATATCACCATCCACTGGGGTTTGTTTCGCTATTTGCGCAAGGAAATCGGGGCAAACCCGGTTATTCCCCTGATCGCCATCGGGCTGGATGTGATTATTCTAGCGGCATTTTTGATGATGAAATACCAAAGCGATCCATTGGTTTTGGTGGTTTCCGCAGTGGGCTTTTTGCTAATCTTGCTGTTTCAGCGCTTGTTCATGATCACCCATACCGATGCAGCGGGGGTTATGCACATGGAGATGGATCAGGACCGCAGCATGGTAATGGATGGCACGACAAAAAATAAAAACGATATGGATATGTAATAATCGGCATTCTTCGAGCCCCGTTCGCATTTGACGCCGTGTCATGATTGACGCGGGCCAAGCACCCTGCGATAATTTCATGCCCGAACACGGGGCGGTATAGGGGGTTAATATGGCCGAGATTGAGCGCGAAGCGATGGATTATGACGTGGTGATTGTAGGCGCGGGGCCTGCCGGGCTTTCTGCCGCTATCCGCCTCAAGCAACTGGACCCCGACCTTGATGTCGTGGTGCTGGAAAAAGGCTCCGAAGTGGGGGCGCATATTCTTTCGGGCGCGGTGCTTGATACTTCGGGTCTTGATGCGTTGATCCCCGACTGGGCCGAGCGCGGCGCGCCCATCAAAACCAAGGTCAAAAAAGACCGGTTTTTGGTATTGGGGCAAGGGGGGGGCATTCGGCTGCCCAATTTTCTGATGCCACCGTTGATGAGCAATCACGGTAAATATATTGTTTCCATGGGCAATGTCACCCGCTGGATGGCCGAACAGGCCGAAGCCTTGGGGGTGGAGATATTCCCCGGCATGGCGTGTTCTGATCTGGTTTATGGCAAAGATGGCGCGTTAAGCGGCGTGGTCGCCGGCGAATTCGGCCTTAATTTTGATGGCACCCCGGGGCCGAATTATGAGCCGGGCATGGTGCTCAATGGCAAATATGTGTTTCTCTCCGAGGGCGCACGCGGCTCGCTCTCCAAGCAGGTCATTGCACGTTTCGGTCTGGATGAGAGCAGCGATGCGCCCAAATTCGGCCTCGGCATCAAGGAAATCTGGGATATTCTGCCCGAAAATCATAACGAGGGAGAAGTGACCCACTCCATGGGCTGGCCGCTGGGCTGGAAGGCGGGCGGTGGCTCCTTCATGTATCACGCTGAAAACAATCAGGTTTTTGTGGGCTACATTGTTGATCTTAACTATAAAAACCCCCACCTCTCTCCCTATAATGAATTTCAGCGCTGGAAGCATCATCCGATGATTTCGGAAGTGCTTACGGGCGGCAAGCGCGTGGCTTACGGCGCGCGGGTGGTGACCAAGGGCGGCTTTCAGTCCATTCCAAAAAGCTGCTTTCCGGGCGGGGCGCTGCTGGGTTGCTCGGCCGGGTTGGTTAATTTGCCACGCATCAAGGGTAACCATAATGCCATGCTCTCGGGCATTGCTGCCGCTGAATCCGCGCATAAAGCCATAAGTGCGGGCCGTGCAGGTGACGAGCTGGAAGATTACAACACCGAGCTGCGTAGCGGCCCCATTGGCAAAGACCTCAAGCCTGTGCGCAATGTCGCGCCGCTCAATGCCCGTTTTGGCCCGCTTGGCGGCCTTGTATTTGGTGGCTTTGATATGTGGGTGGCAAACCTGTTCAAGTTCAACCCGCTCGGCACCCTGAAGCACGGTAAAAACGATGCGGAATCCACCGGCAAGGCGGCCGATTACCCGGTGATTGACTATCCCCGCCCGGACGGCGTGCTGAGCTTTGACCGGCTGACCAATGTGAGCTTTTCCGCCACCAACCACGCCGAAGATGAGCCCGTGCACCTGAAGCTGGCCGACCCCGAGCTGCCTATCCGCGTCAACCTGCCTGAATACGGCGAGCCGGCGCAGCTCTATTGTCCGGCGGGGGTTTACGAGATTATCCGCGATGATGATGGCTCCAACCCGCGCTTCCAGATCAATGCCCAAAATTGTGTGCATTGTAAAACTTGCGATATCAAGGACCCGAGCCAAAACATCACATGGGTTTGCCCGCAAGGTGGCGAAGGGCCGAATTACCCCAATATGTAGGCGTATTTATGATCACAAGCGCGTAAGGTAGATTGCGCTTATGCCTGCTGCCGCTTATCTTGGTTGAAAGCAATAGTGGAGCACAAATTCATGCCCAAATTTTTAAAACACCTGTCCTTGGCGATGGCCCTTTCGCTCGCCACTGCGCCAATGACCCGCGCCGAGGGTTTTGCCGGTGCGTTTCTGGCTGCAAAGTCGGCAAATATCGCCAATGATTATGTTGAGGCCGCTTATTATTATGCGCAGGCAATGGAGCTGGCACCGCAAAATGAGTTTATTATGCAGGGGGCGATGTTTGCCTATATTGCCAGCGGCGATGTTTCTGCGGGGAGTGAAGTTGCCGAAAGAATGCTGGAGGCCGGCTTTGCGGATGAATACGCCCTGAGTGTGCTGATTGTGGCAGCCTTTGAGCGCCGGGAATATGACACGGTGCTGGCCCTGCTTGCCGAAACGACGGTCGAGATCAATCCTTTGATTAGCCAGATGGTTATGGGCTGGGCGCGGCTCGGGCGTGGCGATGATGAGCTGGCTTATAGCACATTTGTCGATAATAGCACTAACGAGACGATCGTGTCTTTTGGCCGTTATAACAAAGCCATGGCGCTGGCCTACCGCAAGGATTTTGCGGCGGCGGATGCTCTTTTTCGCGAGGGCGACGCCTATGTAAATCGCGGTTCGCTGCTCGCCCATGCGCAGGTGCTGGCAGAGCTGGGCAACCGCGAGTCGGCCTTGTCGCTTATGGTCGGCGGGCCGGGCGGGCAATTTACTGACAGGGTGTCTGATGACCTGCGGCGCCGGCTTACTGATGGTGCGCCAGTGGGGTTTGACCGTGTGTCCTCTCCTCTTGACGGGGTGGCCGAAACATTTCAGGTGCTGGGCGATGCCCTTAATGCCGATGGCAGCACCCGCCTTGCCCTGCTTTATGCGCGCCTTGCCCAACATTTGCAGCCGGGCAATGCCGAGGCGTTGCTGCTGATCGGGGATATTCTGACCGAGCAGGGGCAAATAGAGCTGTCGCTTCAAGCCTATGACGCCGTGAAGGAAGAAGACCCTCTGGCACTTGGTGCTAAAATTGGCCGTGCCTTTTCCCTGCGAAAAGATGACAGGCTTGATGCGGCCATCACCACCTTGCGTGCCGCCCTGGAGGAAAATCCGCGCGAGCTGTCGCTGTGGCGGTCTTTGGGCGATATGCTGCGCCAGAATCTCGAGCCGGAAGCCGCCCGCGAGGCCTATTCCTCGGCCATAGATCTATTGCCGGACCCGGATATTCCAGCGGCGTGGCGGCTATATTATGCCCGTGCCATTGTTGCTCATCGCGCCGATGACTGGCCCCCCGCTGAAGCTGACTTTCGCCGCGCGCTGCGCCTCAACCCTGATCAGCCGGATGTATTAAACTATCTTGGCTATTCACTGGTGGAACGCAGGGAAAAGCTGGATGAAGCCCTTGGCATGATCGAAACCGCTGTGGCTGCCCGCCCCGATAGCGGTGCGATCGCGGATTCACTCGGTTGGGTCTATTATCAGCTTGGCCGTTTTGAAGAGGCCGAGACCGCGATGGAGATCGCGGTCAAACTCCTACCGGTTGATCCGATTTTGAGTGACCATTTCGGTGATGTTTTGTGGGTGGTTGACCGCAAGCGCGAGGCCCGTTTTCAGTGGCGGCGCGCGCTTTCTTATGGTCCCGAAGAAGAGGATGCCGTGCGGATCCGCGATAAGCTCGCGCGTGGGCTGGATGCCGTATTGGCGGATGAGTAACCAATGAGAGAGCTGGCCCGCGCCAAGGTAAACCTTAGCCTGCATGTGGTGGGAAAGCGGGATGACGGGTTTCATCTACTTGATTCAATAATTGTTTTTCCAGATGTAGCGGATGAGCTTGAGCTGGTGAAAAAAGGGTTTTCCATTTCCGGCCCTTTTGGCAAGGGCTTGCCGAAAACCGGAAACCTTGTGCAGCGTGCCGCAGAGTTCCTTGGCTATGAAGGCGGGATTTTACTGGAGAAAAACCTTCCGGTGGCGAGCGGCATTGGTGGCGGGTCAGCGGATGCAGCAGCAGCGCTGCGCCTGATTTCCCGGGTAACAGGCCAAGCGTTGCCCGATGGCGCGGCGCTCGGGGCCGATGTGCCTGCCTGCCTGCTTTCGAAGCCTTTGCGAATGCAAGGGGTGGGCGAACGGTTGACCCCATTACCTCCTTTGCCGGATTTTTTTATTTTGCTGGTTAATGCCGGTGCTGCGGTTTCGACTCCACGTATTTTTAGGGCCTTGAAAAATGTGAACAACCCCGCTGGTTCAGAATTGCCGCAAGGGCTTTCCACTTCCGGTTTTTTTGAATTTTTGGCTACCCAGCGCAATGATATGCAAGCGGCGGCGATTGAGGCTTGCCCGACTATTGCCGATGTGCTTGCCGCGCTGCGGGCCTTGCCCGATTGCGCATTGTCGCGGATGTCAGGCTCGGGGGGCACCTGTTTTGGCCTCTTTTATAGTGCGCAAGCGGCACACGCAGCGGCGACGGCGCTGAAAAACGCCCGGCCGGATTGGTGGGTGGTAGCGGCGCGGGGCTAAACCACGCGCGATACCACAAAACCTGCCAGATCTTTCAGGATGGATTTGAGGGGAGATTGCGGTAGCGGCTCAAGGGCTGTGCGGGCTTTTTCCGCCCAATCCAGCGCTATATTTCTTGTGTCTTCCAGAGTGCCGTGGGAGGTCATTAATGCTATTGCATGGGCTAAATCCTCCTCGCTTTGCTGGCCTTTCTCGATGGTGCGCTCCCAAAACCTGCGCTCCTGTGCATCGGCTTTCGCCACGGCCAGAATAACCGGCAGGGTCAGCTTTCGTTCGCGAAAATCATCACCGGTATTCTTGCCAAGGCTGGCGCTGGCCCCGCCATAATCGAGCAAATCATCGACAATCTGGAACGCGATTCCGAGCGCGTCGCCAAAGTCGCGAAGTGCTTTTGTCTCTGCTTCTGGCGCATTGGCGATCACACCGCCCACCTCGCAGGCGGCGGCAAAAAGCGCGGCGGTCTTTCCTCGCACAACCTGCAGATATATCTCCTCGTCAGTGGCAAGATCTTGCGCGGTGCTGAGCTGAAGCACTTCGCCTTCGGCAATAACCGCTGAAGCGTTGGCTAAAATACCCAGTGCCTGCATATTGCCGGTTTCGACCATCAGCTGGAAGGAGCGGGAAAACAGATAATCCCCCACCAGAACACTGGATTTATTATCCCAAAGCAGATTTGCGGTTGGCCGGCCCCTGCGCTGCGCACTTTCGTCGACAACATCGTCATGTAACAAGGTGGCAGTGTGAATGAATTCGACCGTAGCGGCCAGCAAAACGTGATGTTCGCCGTGGTAGCCGCATAATCGGGCGCTTGCCAGCGTGAGCAACGGGCGCAGTCGCTTGCCGCCGGCCTCGACCAGATGCGCGGTCACTTCAGGGATGCGTGGAGCATGTTTGCTGGCCATACGGGTGCGAATCAACGTGTTGACCGCCTCCATATCTTCGGCCAAAACTGCCTGCAATTTTTCAAAAGGACCCATAAAAACTCTCATAATCACTTGCGGCGGCAATGCCCCCTCGACGGCGCTCTTAATGCCCGATAACGTAGGAAAATGAAAGAGATTTTACGCACTACCAACGCGCTCGACATCACCTTTGCCACGGCTTTGCTTAAAGGGGAGGGGATAAGGTATTTTTCATTTGGAGAACATATGGCTGCGCTTGAAGGGTCAACCGGCGTATTTCCACGCCGCTTGATGGTGGCGGATGGAGACGCATTTATGGCGGCTGCGGTGTTGCGCGATAACGGTATCGAAAGCGGCCTGGGTGATTGAAAAACTGACAGATGACAGGTTTTTGGATGGCCGTTTGCGGTTTTTACAGCCCGTGAATGGCTATCGTGCTGCGACAGATCCGGTTTTTATGGCGGCGGCTGTGGCGGCAAAGCCGGGCCAATCTGTGCTGGAGCTGGGCTGCGGAGCAGGGGTGGCGCTGGGCTGTTTGCTATCGCGGGTGCCTATGCGTGCCACGGGGGTGGAAATTCAGCAAGAATACGCCGATCTTGCCCTGAAAAACATGGAGCGGAACAATTTTTCGGCAAATATCATCATTGCCAACCTGGAAAATATACCCGTCGGGTTGCGCAACCTTACCTTCGATCATGTGATGATGAACCCCCCATTTTTTGAAACACCCCGCCATAGCGCTCCAAAAGACCACGGAAAATCGAGGGCTTTTCTTGAGGGAGAGACCGGGCTTCATAGCTGGATAACCAGTGGCTTGAAGCGCCTTAAGCCACTGGGCTGGCTGACAATAATCCACCGTGCAGAGCGTTTGGGCCAGATACTGGCTGGTCTGGAGAAAGCCGGAGATATTCACATATTGCCGTTATCTGCACGGCATGGTCGTTCGGCTGGGCGGGTGATTGTCCGGGCACGAAAAGGGGCTGCCGGCCCGTTACGGCTGCTACCACCGTTTATTTTGCACAAAGGTGAGGTCCACGGACAGGACGGTGATGATTTTAGCGATCTCGCCCGCGAAATATTGCGTAATGGTAAGGCTTTGGTAATGTCTGGGCAATAATTTGGTAAAGATAGGGTGAAGATTGGCTGATCAGAATTGAAATTCTGAGTCCAACTATTACCTGTAAATAAGAAGCAACCAACCGGAGGCCCTTGATGAACCTGAACGCGCACTTGACCGAATTGCAGAAAAAGCACGAGAAGCTGGAAAACCAGATCGAGAAAACCCAGCGTCACCCCAGCGCGGACACCATCGAAATCGGAGTGATGAAAAAAGAAAAACTCCGTATCAAAGAAGAGATTGCCCGGGTCGCCTCCCGGGTCTAGCGCTTTAAAAAGGCAGCAATGGTCTTGCCCCATGCCGTTTGGTCAGCCGGATTTTTCAGCGTTTCCAGCGCGGCGCTGACAATTTCAGGGGCAATGATATGCCTCAGCCGTTCTTCGGCTATATCCGCGACAAACGCCGCGCTCATTTCCGGATGTGGCTGGATGCTTATGGCATGTGGTGCATCAATTTCACCATAAATCAGCCCGGCAACGGGGCAAAAATCGGAACTGGCAAAAATATGTGCGCCAGGCGGCGGGGTAATGATCTGGTCTTGGTGGATGGCCGGGACGGAAAAGGTTTCGCCTATTTCTTTTAGCCATTCCGGTCGGTGGATAAGCCGGTAATCGGCAATCCCGAACCCCCAGCCCTTTTCCGATTTTTCTACGCGCCCGCCCATGGCCCGGGCCAATATCTGGTGGCCAAAGCAAATACCGACAACCGGTACTTTTTGTTCCAGACAATCCCGCAAAAAACCCTCAAGCGGTGGTATCCACGGCTCGTCGTCATAGGCCCCGCTGCGCGAACCGGTGATGATCCAGCCATCGGCTTGGGAAGGGGTGCGGGCAACCTCGCCATCGACCACAGCGATGGTAAAAAAGCTGGCCTCGGGCAGATATGGCCCGACCAGACGCTCAAAAAATGCCGGATAGCGGCCGTATTTGGCCTTGAGTGTATCGGAAAGATGACCTGTTTCGAGAATGCCGATTTTCAAGATGTGCCTCGCGCATGGTTTTCCTTTTCTTATCGGGCAGGTAGGGCTTTGTCACACCACAAATTGCCCGCCATTCGCGGTGAGGGTGGAGCCGGTGATGAAACCGGCATCCTCCGACGCCAAAAACACAACGCAGCGGGCGATTTCTTCCGGCTCTCCAAGGCGGCCAACCGGAATCTGTGGAATAATTTTTTCATTCAACACCTTTTCCGGCACAGCGCGCACCATCTCGGTGCCGATATATCCGGGACAAATTGCATTGACGGTGATGCCGGCGAAAGCACCCTCCTGTGCCAACGCTTTGGTGAAGCCCAGATCACCTGCCTTGGAGGCCGAATAATTCACCTGCCCCATCTGGCCTTTTTGCCCGTTGATTGACGAAATATTGATTACCCTGCCAAATTTTCGTGCCCGCATGCCCGGCCAAATCGGGTGTGTCATATTAAAAACACCGTTGAGATTCGTGTCGATCACGGCTTTCCATGCTTCGCGCGTCAGCTTGTGAAACATACCATCGCGGGTGATGCCGGCATTGTTAACCAGAATATCTATTGGTCCGATATCCGCTTCGACCTGTTTGATCCCAGCTACGCATTCATCATAATCTGCCACCGACCATTTGTAGGGTTTGATGCCGGTTTTTGCGGAAAATGCCGCCGCTGCGGCATCATTGCCGGCATAGCTGACGGCAACGGCCACCCCGCTTTGCTGCAAAGCCACGGCGATCGCAGCGCCGATGCCCCTTGTGCCGCCGGTAACCAGTGCTACTCTTTTCATAATCTTCCTCCTAGTCGCGGGCAACGCAGAGCGCCACGCCCATGCCACCACCAATACAAAGGGTTGCCAGCCCCTTTTTGGCGTCGCGGCGTTTCATTTCAAAAAGCAGGGTGTTGAGAATGCGCGCACCGGATGCCCCGATCGGATGGCCGATCGCGATTGCGCCGCCATTAACGTTTACCAACGCCGGATCCCAACCCATTTCCTTGTTTACAGCGCAGGCTTGCGCGGCGAAAGCCTCGTTGGCCTCGATTAGATCAAGGTCATTTACCTGCCAGCCTGCTTTTTCCAGTGCCTTTTTCGAAGCGTAAACCGGCCCTACCCCCATGATTGAGGGGTCTAGTCCGGCGGTGGCAAAAGAAACGATCCTTGCCAGTGGTTCAATGCTGCGTTTTTCGGCGTTGGCTGCGCTCATCAAGAGTGTGCCTGCTGCGCCATCATTTAGGCCCGAGGCATTGGCGGCAGTTACCGTGCCGTCTTTGGCAAAAGCGGGGCGCAGTCTTTGTATACCTTCAAGGGCTGCCCCATGACGGATGTATTCGTCCTGATCCACCACGGTTTCGCTTTTGCGAGAGGTAAGTATGACCGGAATGATTTCTTGTATAAACCGGCCTGCAAGCTGGGCGGCTTCGGCTTTGTTTTGCGACGCGGTGGCGAATTCATCCTGAGTCTGGCGGTCGATATGCCATTGTTTGGCGACGTTTTCAGCGGTGATTCCCATATGATAGCCGTTAAAAGCATCCCACAAACCATCGCGGATCATGCAATCTACAAATTGTAGATCTCCCATTTTTTGCCCGCTGCGCAGATTGGCGACATGGGGCGAAAGACTCATGCTTTCTTGCCCGCCAGCGATGACAATATCGGCGTCGCCCAGCATGATTTGTTGCGCCCCGAGCATGACAGCGCGCAAACCCGAGCCGCAAACCTGATTTACCCCCCATGCCGAAGCCTCTTTGGCCAGTCCGGCATTGAGATGCGCTTGTCGTGCGGGGTTTTGCCCCTGTCCGGCTGTCAGCACTTGGCCGAGGATGGTTTCGCAAACCTCATGGGGCTGAATGCCTGCGCGTGCGACCAAGGCCCGGATGACCGTTTCACCCAGTACATGCGCGGGTGTTTTGGAAAAAGAGCCAAGAAAACTGCCTACTGCAGTGCGTGCAGCCGAAGCGATAACGATGCCGGTCATGGGTGACCTCCAATTTTGCGATTCGATATTTGTGCATTGCAGCATATTGCAAATGAAATAATAAGTCTTTTTTTGTACAATTTGTGAAATAATAATACCGCAACTTCGATTTGGCTCGAAAGAGATTGTCATAATCAGTTCTAGCGCGGTGGCTTGGGGCGGGTGCAGATGCGAATTATGTGTTGCAGTTGCGAGAAACACGGCTACTCTTGATGTGAAACTGGGAGTAAATCATGGCTGAGTCGCAAAAAGATCCGATTGTGATCAAGAAATATGCTAATAGGCGCCTGTATAACACGGCGAAATCTAGCTATGTCACACTGGATGATCTGGCGGGGATGGTGCGTGACGGACAGGATTTTGTTGTGAAAGATGCAAAATCCGGTGATGACATTACACGTTCGGTATTGGCCCAGATTATCTTCGAAGAAGAATCCAAAGGGCAAAATCTCTTGCCGGTCAAGTTTCTTCGCCAGCTTATCGGCCTGTATGGCGATTCTCTCGAAGGGTTTGTGCCGGGTTATCTGGAAGCTTCCATGGAAAGTTTTGCCAATAATCAGGAGAAAATGCGGGATCAAATATCCACGATGATTGGGAGCAATCCCACGATCCCCAACATTGAAAACCTGGCGCGTGGCAATATGGAGTGGATGGAAAATGCCGTGAAGATGTTTTCTCCCTTTGTTGCAAACCCGCCACAAGCCAAAAAGGCCGAGCCGGAATCAACCAAGAACGAAGAGTTGAGCGCCTTGAAGGAACAGCTTGCTGAAATGCAGGCCCAGATTGCAAAACTAGCCGAGAAAAATTAGGCGAGAGCGCCGATTCGGGAGCTTGTATTGAGGCAAATCGGCATTTCGGCCGAGCGGCCATGATAAAACCCCTGTAGCGCATCTACCCCCAATTTTTGCGCCAGCGCAGATTCCTCAGCAGTTTCGACAAACTCCGCTACGGTAAGCATATCGAATTGCTGTGCAATTTTCACCAACGCCTCAACCAACACCTGATTGTCGCGGTTATTGGGTAGATCTCGAATAAACTGCCCGTCTATTTTGACTATATCAAACTTGTATTTGCGGAAATGGCTGAAGCCGGTATAGCCCGCCCCAAAATCATCTATGGCGAAGCTGCAACCGAGCTTATGGCCTTTGTCCATGAAATAGGCGACATGCTCGGGGTCGGTGATCGGGGTGGCTTCTGTCAGCTCTACAATAAGCCGGTCTGCTATATGCGGGCTATCATGGCAGCTGCGGTTGAGGATGTTCATCCAACCTTCATCGCCGATTGTGTGCATCGAGATATTGACCGACAAGCGCTGGCGCGGGTCAGCCCGCAGCATATCGAGGGTTTTTTGTAGTGCGATCCGGTCGATCGCCTGCACAAGCGAGGTGTCCTCAATAGCGGGAATAAACTCGCCAGCCGGAATAGTACGGCCGCCCCGGTCCCGAATGCGGATCAGCCCTTCGTGAAAGGCGATAAGGGTGCGCGGGCCGGAGCGGAACACCGGCTGGAAGGCCAAGCCAACACGCCCTTCGTCTATTGCTGCGCTAACCATGGCGCGGGTGGCTTCAAGCTTGAGATCGCGCTTGGCAGCTTTATTCCCGAATTCTTCCCATCTATGTGCCATCGAATCCTCCATCGGCAGTGCGGGTTCAACTTGCGACACAAAGCTTAACGAAACGTAAATATTCTTAAAACGTTCTTAAAATGTTCCGAGTATTTGATGTGTATTTTAGGCAGACTATTCTAAAGCAATAAGGGTTTTAAGTATATTCTGAGCGCTCTCGTCATACCATTCAGCTCCCCCGATGAGGCGGGCAATTTCTTGCCCGTCACGGTTTAGAATCACAGTCAGAGGTAAGCCTATAGCACCAAAATCGGCCCCGAGGCTGGAATCGGCATCCAGCCAAATAGGTAGGGCGGTGACGTTTGCTTCCTCGAGAAAGCTCTCAATGGCACCCAGTTGGTTAAGGCCGGTGGCAATTGCCAGCACTTCAAAACCCTCCCCGCCGAGGCCTTTTTGCAGCGCGTCCAGCGTTGGCATTTCTTCGCGGCAGGGGTAGCACCATGTGGCCCAGAAGTTCACCACTCGAATTTTGCCGTTGCCATCGGCAAGACTGACCCGGGTGCCAACGGCATCGGTAAATGTGGTGAGCACAGCCTCCTGTGGCTCTTTATGTATCTTTAGTTTTCGCATGTTGCCTTCACGTAAATCCAGCAGCTCGGCGCGCAGCTCCGGGGTGATCTCCTGACTGAACACCGGGTTTGCACCAAGGCTCAAAGCGGCGTATAGCAGGGCAACTAGGGTCGTTTTCATCGGGCCTCTCCTGAAGGGTTTATGCAATGTCGGACAAAAAGAGCGCAAATGCAATGTGGGGCGGGCGGTTTTCTGCGGGGCCGGATGCGATAATGGAGGCGATCAATGCCTCGATCGGCTATGACCGCAAAATGGCCAAGCAGGATATTGACGGCTCCCGCGCCCACGCCGCCATGCTGGCTGCCCGTGGTATTATCAGTGATAGCGATGCGGTGGCGATCAGGGAAGGCCTGCTCACGGTATTGTCAGAGATAGAGAATGGCACGTTTGAATACTCGACCGCGCTGGAAGATATTCATATGAATGTCGAGGCGCGGTTGACCGCGCTTATCGGCCCGGCGGCGGGGCGGCTGCACACCGCGCGGTCGCGCAATGATCAGGTGGCCACCGATTTCAAGCTTTGGGTGCGCGGCCAGATGGATGCGGCGATTGATGGGCTATCCGCTTTGATGGCGGTGTTTGTGGCGCAAGCCGAGGCGGGGGTGGATATGGTCATGCCCGGTTTCACCCATTTGCAGGTGGCGCAGCCGGTGACATGGGGCCACCATATGATGGCCTATGTGGAGATGTTTGCCCGTGATCGTTCACGCTTTATCGATGCGCGCGCACGCATGAACGAAAGTCCGCTCGGGGCGGCAGCGCTGGCGGGCACCTCGTTTCCGATTGATCGCGATATGACCGCTGAAGCGCTTGGCTTTGATCGCCCGTCGGCCAATTCTCTTGACGCAGTATCGGATCGAGACTTTGCGTTGGAGTTTTTGACCTCATGTTCGATTTGTGCAACTCATATTTCACGAATTGCCGAAGAATTGGTGATATGGTCATCAGCCCAGTTTCGATTTGTGACAATCTCTGATCGGTTTTCTACCGGCTCCAGCATCATGCCACAAAAGAAAAACCCTGATGCGGCGGAGCTTTTGCGCGCCAAGGTCGGGCGGATCAATGGATCTCTCGTCGCGCTGCTGACCATCATGAAGGGCCTGCCGCTGGCCTATTCCAAGGATATGCAGGAAGACAAGGAGCAGGTATTTGATGCCGCCGACAGCCTGATGCTCTCGCTGGCTGCCCTTACCGGTATGGTGGCGGATATGCGCCCCAACCCCGAGCCGCTGCGCAAAGCGGCCGCGAGCGGCTTTTCCACCGCGACCGATCTGGCGGATTGGCTGGTGCGGGCGCTAAATATGCCGTTTCGCGATGCGCATCATGTTACCGGCGCCTTGGTGAAAATGGCCGAGGATCAGGGGGTTGATCTGCATGAGCTGAGCCTTGCGCAGATGCAATCGGTGGAGCCGAAAATCAGTGAGGCGGTATACGAGGTGCTGGGGGTGGATAACTCGGTGGCCAGCCGCATCAGCTATGGCGGCACCGCGCCCGCACAGGTGAAAATGCAGATTGCGCGCTGGAAAGAGCTGTTGAAATGATGAATTTTAAGAAAATCGTTGCAATTCTCATGTTTGTTAGCTTTCCGTTAATCATTTCGGGGTGTGGTGTGAAGGGTGATCCGCTGGTGCCTGCCGCCTCGGTTTCCCCACCATAACTGCCGCCGGCAAAGGTGGCCTATAGGAAGGTTAGCTTATGCCCGTTACTCGCCGAAATCTACTTGTTGCCGCGCTTGCCGCCAGCTTTATATCGGGGCCACTCATGGCGCAAACCGCGCTGCGCGGGCCGATTATATTGACCATAAGTGGCAATATTTCCAACCCTTCACGCGGAGCGGTGGACCCGGATGTAGACAAGTTTTTCGTCTATAACGAAGTCGAATTCGAAAAGGCGGCGCAATTTGATTTTGCGGCGCTGCAAGGCATTGGCATGGTCACGGTCAATGCCGATTTTCCGATGGGCGGCAGGGTGCATGCCTATGAAGGCCCGCTTTTGGCCGATGTGCTGGCCGCTGCCGGGGCTGAGGGTAGCACGGTTACCATCCGCGCGCTTGACGGTTATGCGGTGGAGCTTGACTATGCCGAAGCGGTCGCCAATGGCGCGGTGCTGGCGCTACGGCATGACGGCATGCCCTTTGCGCTGGGGGATTACGGGCCGACACAACTGGTTTTTCCGCGCGCTGACCGGGCTGATCTTGCCGGGATGAATGATGATAACTGGGTTTGGTCGATCTACCATATCCATGTGGAATAACTTGCTCCGGCCCCTTTGAGGCGTTATGGCCGGGAGAAGGGGCAATAAATGTCAAAATTACGCGGGTTTTATCTGGTTATGAGCATCATCGGGGCGATTGTCCCGATGTTTTTTCTGTATGGCGGGCTGCGGGATGGCGGCGCATTGCCGGGGTTGTTGGCCGCTTGGAGCGTGAACGGGGCCGGCACCGGGCTGATGTGGGATATATTCATCGCCGCGTTTGTGTTTGCGGTTTTTGCCATTTCCGAATGCATTGCGCGGCGCGACTATTTCCCGCTTGTGGCCCTGCCTGTCACCGTTATGATCGGGTTTTCCAGCGGCTTGCCGCTTTACCTGTTTTTGCGCACGAGATCAAAAGACTGATGGACCATTTTATCTATAAAAACGGCGTATTGCACGCCGAAGATGTATCTGTAAACGAGATCGCGGCCAAGGTTGGCACGCCTTTTTATGTCTATTCAACAGCCACGCTCACCCGCCACTTTACGGTTTTTGATCAGGCGCTGGAAGGCCTTGACCACAAGATATTCTACGCGATGAAGGCCAATGACAATATGGCGGTGCTGCGCATACTGGCGGCTATGGGCGCGGGTATGGATGTGGTTTCGGGGGGGGAATATGCCAAGGCCCGTGCCGCTGGTGTGCCTGGCGATATGATCGTATTTTCGGGTGTTGGCAAGACCGAAGCCGAAATGCGACAGGTGCTGGAGGGCGGTATCCGCCAGTTTAATGTCGAGAGCGAGCCGGAGTTGCGCCGGTTAAGCCGTGTGGCCACGGGTATGGGCAAGGTTGCCAATATTACCTTGCGGGTCAACCCTGATGTTGACGCTAAAACCCATGCTAAAATCGCTACCGGCAGGTCCGAAGATAAGTTCGGCATCCCGATGTCACAGGCCCGCGCGGCTTACAGTGAGGCGGCATCGCTGCCGGGGATCGAAGTCGTGGGTATAGATGTCCATATCGGCAGCCAGCTCATTGACCTTGCCCCGTATCGGCAGGCGTTTACAAAGCTGGCCGAGCTTACTGAAACCCTGCGCGCCGATGGCCATGATATCCGGCGGCTTGATCTGGGTGGTGGGCTTGGCATCCCTTACCAGCGCTCCAATGAGGCCCCGCCACTGCCCGTTGAATACGGGCAGGTGATTCGTGAAACCGTCGGCCACCTTGGCTGCGAGATCGAGATAGAACCCGGGCGGTTGATCGCCGGTAATGCCGGGATTATGGTGTCAGAGGTGATATATCTGAAACACGGAGAAGGCCGCAATTTTTTGATTATCGATGCCGCGATGAACGACCTTGTGCGCCCGGCAATGTATGAGGCGCATCATGATATCGTTCCGGTGGTCGAGCCAAGAATAGGTGTCGATCCCGAGCCGATCGACATCGTCGGGCCGGTGTGTGAAAGCGGCGATACCTTTGCCAAGCAGCGCCCGATGCCGCCGCTGGATAGCGGTGATCTGGTGGCATTTCGCTCTGCGGGGGCATACGGCGCGGTGATGGCATCGGAATATAATGCCCGTCCGCTGATCCCCGAAGTGCTGGTCAAGGGTGATCAATTTGCTGTGGTGCGCCCGCGCCCCACCTATGAAGAAATGATTTCTCGCGATACACTGCCTTCATGGATGGAATCATAGGGCCGAGACATGCAGCCTAGAGGAAAATTTACCGAGGCCAACCGGCGCGCCAAGTTGTTGCGTGGGCTGAACGGGCGGATCACGCTTACAAAGCTCAGCCTGACGGTCGAGCGGTTTTTGCGTGCATTCTGGCCGTTGTTGAGCTTGCTTGGTTTTGTCTATGCCGCGCTGGCTTTCGGCGCGATAAATGCTCTGCCTGCGCGTGCGGGGCTGGGGGTGCTAGCGGTGAGCGGGCTGCTTGGGCTTTGGTTGATCTATCGCGGATTCAAACGGTTTCGCTTGCCGAGCCGATCCCAAGCACTTGAAAAGCTTGATGAAAGCCTAAATAATCGTCCGATAGCTAGCTTGCAGGATACCCCTGCACTCAACACAAATGACCCTTTTGCGCAATCACTGTGGCAGGCCCACATTGCCGAAATGCAGGCGCAGGCGGCTCATGCCCGTGCGCCGCTACCTGCACCGAAGCTTGCGGGTCAAGATCGCTCGGGCCTGCGGTTGCTGGCCCTGGCAGGGGTGTTCGCCGCGATACTGTTTGCGCCCCGTATCGGGGTGGAAACGCTGCAAACTGTCCTTGGCGGCGAGGCGGTGGCTAGTGCGCCGAGTGTTGCCATAGAGGCATGGGCGACCCCCCCCGCCTATACCGGCAAACCCGCCATTTATTTGACCGAGCTTGCCAATGGCAGCCCCATCGAGCTGCCGATTGGCAGCGAAATCACCCTGCGCACCTATGGTGACGGCGATTTCTCGCTCAATGAGGGGGTGAGCGGCACCGGTGCAGCGCTGACCTCGCCCGAGCCGGATACCCCGCCGCGCGATGCCCGCTTTAAAGTGCTGCTTGATGGTGCGGTCGAGCTGCTGGACGGGAACAATACCCTCGGCCAGTGGCAAATATCTGTGTTGGAAGATACCCCGCCCACCATTGCCGCACCGGATGGCATCGGCAAATCCCGTGAGGGCGAGCTTTCGATCGAATATGCCGCCACCGATGATTACGGCATTGTTTCCACCCGCTATGTTATCCGCCCCGATTTGGCGCGGGTAAATCGCAGCTTTGGCCTTGCGCCCGAGCCTGTGGCAATGCCGGAGGATATGGTTGGCGAGCTACCGCTGCCCTTTACCCAGGACCTGAGCGATATAAAAGAAACCCTGTTGGCGGATTTCTCCAAAGCCATGTGGGCGCACCTGCCGGTTACCATCACCCTTGAGGTCACTGACAGTGCGGGCCAGACTGCCAGCATCGAGCTGGAAACCGACGCGCTGCCGGCACTTTCATTTTTTGATCCGCTGGCGGGGGCAATCGTCGAACAGCGGCGCGACCTTATGTGGTCTTCCGAAAATGACCGACGGGTATCTCAGGTGCTGCGCGCTATCAGCTATAAGCCCGAAGATGGCCTTTTCCCCAGTGCTTCTACCTATTTGCTGCTGCGCAGCGCCATCCGTCGCATGGGCTACCAGATGGAAGACGGGCTGACAGCCGGTGAACGCACCGACCTTGAAGAGCTGCTCTGGCGCATCGCCGAGCAGATTGAAAATGGTGATCTGACCGGCGCGGCGGCGCGTTTGGCCCGCGCGCAAGAGCGACTTTCACAGGCACTGGAAGATGACGCCACCAACGAGGAAATCGCTGGTCTAATGGACGAGCTGCGTCAAGCCACCGAAGACTACCTCGACGAGATGGCCCGCAACATGGACCCCAACCAGCAAGCGCAAAACCAGCAACAGGGCCAAAGCATCACCTCGGATCAGCTACAGGAAATGCTGGATCGCTTGCAGGAGCTGTCTGAAAGCGGCCAGCGCGAAGAGGCGCAGCAATTGCTCGACGAGATCCGCCGCTTTATGGAAAATATGCAAATGACCCAAGGTTCGGGCAGTGGCCAGCCTCGCGGTAATGCCGAACAGCAGCAGCTGCAAGACGGGCTGCAAGAGCAACAGCAATTGTCCGACGAGGCTTTCCAGCAATTGCAGGAGCAATTCGGCCAGCAAGGGCAGCAAGAGGGCCAATCACTGGCCGAGCGGCAAGAAGAGCTGCGCCAGTTTATCGAAGAATTGCGCGAGCAGGGCAGCGGCAGCGAAGCATTGGACGAGGCCGAGCGCAATATGGGTGAGGCGCGCGACCGGCTGCGCGAGGGCGATTTTTCAGGCGCGTTTGACGAGCAGGCCCAAGCGATGGAAAACATGCGCGAAACTTTGCGCGAGATGGAAAACCAACAACAGGCTGGCCAAAGCGGAAGCGGCGGCGAGGAGACATCCGAGCGCAATCAGTTTGACCCGCTCGGACGCTCGATTGGCAACCGCGGTCGCGCCGATGGCGACACCGCGGTCCCTGACCAAAACGCCTCTGAGCGCGCTCGCGAGTTGCTGGGAGAGATCCGCCGCCGCACGGGCGAAAGCCAGCGACCGGCTGAAGAGCTGGATTACCTGAAACGCTTGCTTGACCGGTTTTAATGCCTGATTTCAGCAGCCCCGTGGTGCGCGGCCATCTGGCGATGCTGTTGTTTTCATTATTGGTGGCGGGGTCTTTTGCGCTGGGCGCACGGGCCGCCAACCTGATCGAGCCGGCAGCGTTGAACGCGCTAAGGTTTTTTCTGGCAGCGGTGATTATCGGCACATTGGTGATGCTCGGGCCGGGCATCAAGCGACAGGATTTGCGCGCGCCGTGGCGATATTTTGTGCTTGGCGGGCTGTTTGCGGTCTATTTTGTGATGATGTTCGAGGGGTTGAAAACTGCCAATCCGGTCTCGGCCAGCGCGGTTTTTACCCTGACACCGGTATTGGCGGCGGGCTTTGGCTGGCTGATCTTGCGTCAGGTCATTACCTCGCGCATGGCGCTGGCGTTGGCCTTGGCGGCGGGCGGCGCGATCTGGGTGATCTTTCGCGGTGATATACCGGCAATACTGGCATTTCAGATCGGGCGTGGAGAGGCTATCTTTTTTATCGGGGTAGTGGCGCACGCGCTTTATACCCCGATGATTCGCAAGCTCAATCGTGGCGAGTCGCCTCTGGTTTTTACCTTGGGGATGCTGCTGGCAGGGTTTGTTTTGCTCAGCCTGTACGGGGCAGGGGCGATTGCGGATACTAATTTTAGCGCCCTGCCGGCAATTGTCTGGGTGACGCTGGCTTATGTTACCGTATTTGCCAGTGCCACCACGTTTTTCTTGTTGCAATACGCGGCGTTGCACCTGAAAAGCGCCAAGGTAATGGCCTATACTTACCTTGTGCCAGCATGGGTGATCGTGTGGGAGCTGGCTATGGGCGGCGATATGGTGCCCTTGACGGTGCTTTTTGGTATTGCGGCGGTGGTTATTGCGCTATTGATGCTGTTGGCCGAATAGGGTTGGCGGGTATGATCAGTCAATCAGGCCGATCTTGCGGCGAATATCCGGTTCGGCCAGCCGGATTTCCTCACCGCAATAATCAGCCGCGGCACCTTGGGCCAGCCATGCAACCGCCCGCGCGGGCCAGCTGGCAGGGATATGCACCGATGGGTCTAGTTGGCTGACGGGGTTAATGCCCGACGCCTTGATGCTTATCTGCATATCGGTGGCGACCGTGCCGGGGCTAAGGCCCAGAATGCAGATATTGCTGCCCTCGGTTTCCAGATGAGCCGAGCGGGTCAGCATTGCCGCGCCCGCCTTGGCAGCGCAATAATGGCTCCAGCCCTCCAGTGGCTGGTGGGCGGCACCTGATGAAATGTTGATAATCAGCCCCGCGCCCTGCTTTTGCATGATCGGCAGTGCCGCGTGCAGCCCGTAATAAACCGCGTTCAGGTTGGTTTCCATGGTTTTGGCCCAGGCGCGGGGGTCGCTATCCACAATCTTGGCAATCGGTTCGATCACCCCGGCATTTTGCACCAGAATATCAAGGCTGCCAAAGGTTTCCATGCAGCGGCGCACCACCACCTCTACCCCGAGATAGCGTGATACATCAGAGGCCAGAAACGCCGCCTTGCCACCTTGCTCGTTGATCTTGGCAGCTATGGCCTCAATCGGCTCGCGCGAACGGGCCGTGAGGAATACATTGGCGCCAAGTGCGGCCAGCTCATAGGCCGTGGCTTCGCCAATACCACGGCTGGCGCCGGTAATAATCGCGGTTTTTCCGGAAAGGGGTTTGGTCATTTATGCCTCCTGCTTTGGCCGCAGACTGCGGGAAGGTCGGGGTGGGCGCAAGCACAAAGTCGCGCGGGGCGCTTGTATGGTGGCGTCAGGCGCATTAGGTTTTGCCAGAACTTGATACACCCGAACTTGACATGAAGGAGCCGCCCGTGGCCGATCTTGAACTACTCGCGCAAAAAATGCTGGATGCCGCCAAAAAAGCCGGAGCAGGGGCGGCGGATGCGATAGTTATCAAGGGTGATAGTCTGTCGATCGAGGTGGCGGATGGTGCGCTGGAACACGCCGAACGGGCCGAAGGGATAGACCTCGGCCTGCGGGTGCTGATCGGCCAGCGCTCGGCGGTTGTTTCTGTGTCTGATGCCAGTGATAGCACCATTGCCACCATGGCCGAGCGTGCGGTGGCCATGGCCAATGCCGCCCCCGAAGACCCCAATGTCGGCCTCGCGACGCCTGATCAACTGGCGAAAAACCGCGATGCAAGCGCGCTGGAGCTGATCGATACCGCCGCCCCTGCCAGCCCTGACGGGTTGAAACAAATGGCGCTGGAGGCCGAGGCAGCGGCGCTGGCGGTATCCGGCGTCAGCAAGGTTGATTCAGCCGGTGGCAGCTATTCAAAATCAAGCATCCATCTGGCGGCGAGCAACGGGTTTTCGGGTGGCTATAGCCGCACATCAACCGGGCTTTACTGCACCGCGATCTCGGGCGAGGGCCTGAAGATGGAGCGCGATTATAAAGGTGACAGCCGTATTTTTGCCGCCGACATGATTGGTGCCGATGAAATTGGCCGCATCGCGGGTGAACGGGCCGTGGCGCTAATCGGTGCCAGCCAGCCGCCGACCGGCGCGTTTCCGGTATTGTTTGACGAGCGGGTCTCCTCCAGCCTGATCGGGCATCTGGTGGCGGCGATCAATGGCCGCTCGGTGGCGCGCGGGGTTAGCTGGCTGAAAGACGCGATGGGTGAATACGTGCTGCCCGAGGGGATGGACCTGATCGAAGATCCCGCCCGCCCGCGGGTTGGCGGCTCAAAACCGTTTGATGCCGAGGGTCTGCCGGTGGTGCAAAGAGCATGGGTAAAAAACGGTGTGCTGCAAAGCTGGGTGCTTGATCTGGCCTCTGCCCGCCAGCTGGGGCTGCAAAGTACCGGCAATGCGGCGCGCGGGGCCGGCAGTGCGCCCGGCCCGAGTGTGGGCAACCTGACCCTGACACCGGGCAGGGCCACGCGCGACGAGTTGATCGCCCAAATGGGCACGGGGCTGATTATCACCTCGATGATCGGCTCCAGCGTTAACCCCAATACTGGCGAATACTCACGCGGGGCTTCGGGGTTTTGGGTCGAAAATGGAAAAGTCACAAGGCCGGTCAATGAATGCACCGTGGCCGGTAATCTGCGCGAAATGCTGGGCAATATGGTGGCTGCCAATGATGGCCAGGCGCATCTTTCACGGGTGATCCCCAGCCTGTTGGTGGAAGGGTTGACCATTGCCGGCGGCTGATCTGGCCCTGCTGCAGGGCGCGGCGGAGGCAGCGGGCGAGATCGCCAAGCGCTATTTCAAGGCCAGCCCCGAAACATGGGATAAAGGCGCTGGCCAGGGACCGGTGACCGAGGCTGATCTGGCGATCAACCGGATGCTGAAGGCCGAGTTGCTTGCTGCCCGCCCCGATTATGGCTGGCTGTCGGAAGAAAGCGAAGACAATGCGGCGCGGCTTGACCGCAAACGGGTGTTTATCATTGATCCGATTGACGGCACGCGGGCTTTTATCAACGGCGAGAGCAGCTTTTCACATGCGCTGGCAATTGCAGAAAACGGCAAGGTTATTACTGCCGTGGTGCATGTGCCGATGAAGGCGCAAATATTTACAGCTACGCTTGGCGGTGGGGCGCGTTGCAATGGCAAGCTTGTATCGGTCAGTGCGCAGGCCGGGATGTCTGGTGCGCGGGTGTTGTCGCGCCGGCCTGATTTAAAGCCCGAACACTGGCGCGCTCCCCATCAGATGCAGCACCATTTCAGGCCCTCGCTGGCCTACCGTTTGTGTCTGGTTGCCAATGGCCGCTATGATGCCATGCTTACCCTGCGCCCGGCATGGGAGTGGGATGTGGCGGCCGGTGAGCTGATCGTGCGCGAAGCCGGTGGCTGCGTGACCACTGCCGCCGGTGATAAAACCTGCTATAACAATCCCGTGCCGAAGCTGGCGGGCATGGTGGCCGCGCCACAAAAACTGGTGCAAAATATCATCGCAGCCTTGCAGCCTGCGGCAAAACAGCCTATCGCGGGACTGACCATTCCAAACGGAGAATAAAGCATGACCCAGCGTTTACACCTCGTTTTTGGCGGCGAGCTGACCGACCCGCAACACAATACCTTTCGCAATACCGACGATATCGACATCGTTGGCATATTTCCGAGCTACGCCAAGGCCTATGATGCCTGGAAATCCGCCGCCCACAGCACGGTAGACAATGCCCATATGCGCTACTTCATCGCTCACCTTCACCGGCTGCGCGACGAAGCAACCGAGGCTAGCTCCACCGAAGAACTTGGATAGGCAGGTTGTAAATGTCATCTCCCTCTGCCCCGACAGGCATTTCGGCTCTTTTGCGGGGGGTTCGCTCGGCCTCTGCGCCGTTGCCTGCGCGGCCGGAGGGGCCGCTTGTCTGGCTGCACCTGCCGGAAGACTTGCCTGAGGGCGCATTGCCGGCGCTGCTCAAAAAGCTGGGGGATGTCTCGATATTGATGACCCATACCGGCGAGGTGCCACAAGGAGCGATCTGTCAGCCTTTGCCGGGGCCACGGCGCGGCTCGATAGATGCTTTTCTTGATCATTGGCAGCCTGATGTTTTGTTGTGGGGCATGTCGGAAACCGGGTTGCCTATCGTACGGCGCGCCAAGCGAGCTGGTATAAAAATGCTATTTGCCGATTTGCTCGGCAAGACCTTTTTGACCGGCTATAAAGGGCGGCAGCTCGGGGATTTTTTATATCACTTTGATAAAATCATGTTGGATACAGAAGAGCTGGCCATCCGTCTCCCGAAGTTGGATATAGATGCTGTGCAGCTTGTACCATTTAGCCCGCTGAAGGAAACCGCTGAAACCCTGCCGGAAAACGAAGCCCAGTTGCGGCGGGTTTCCGGTGCGCTGGGCCCGCGCCCTGTCTGGTGCGCGGCGCTGGTTTCGCGTGGTGAGGTGGGAGCGTTGCTTGGGGCTCATCGCCATGCGATAAAAGCGATCCCGAACTTGCTTCTGGTGGTGGTGCCCAGGGCTGCCGGAGCTGTCATTGGTCAGTGTATCGAGGATGAGGGCTGGCGTCTGTCGAGGGACTGCCCGCAGCAATTACCGGATAAACAGACCGAAGTAATCTTGGCGAAAAATGCCGAAGATATGGGGCTTTGGCTGCGGCTGGCAACGGTTTCCTACATGGGAGGCACGCTTTACGGCCCCGAGGCCGCAAACCCGTTTTCGGCGGTGGCGCTTGGCTCGGCGGTGCTATGCGGGCCGGCCCGCGCGCCCTATGAGGCGCGCTATGAGCGGCTGTCGCGTGCAGGGGCGCTGGCCGAGCTGGAGAGCGCGGCCAGCCTGTCTGCGGGGCTTGTGATGGCGTTGGCCGCAGATCGCTCCGCCAGTCTGGCGCTCCAGGCGTGGGAAGTGGGGAGCGAAGGGGCGGTATCCGTATCTATTTTGGCGCGGGAGCTGGGGCAATATCTGGAGGTTGGCAATGAAGTCACCTGATTTTTGGATAGAAGGAAAAGCCCGCCATCCGTGGGCTTTGCTCTTGTCGCCGCTTTCCAGGCTGTGGGCTTTGGCCGCAGCGCGCCGTTTGCGCAAGGGGCCATGGGAGAGGGTCGGCGTGCCGGTGATTTGTGTGGGTAATATTAATGCGGGTGGCACGGGAAAAACACCAACGGTCCTTGCGCTGGCCGAATATCTCGCGGCGCAGGGGGTTGCGGCCCATGTGGTCTCGAAAGGCTATGGCGGGCAAGAGATCGGGCCGCTGAGGGTTAATGAAATGAAGCATACGGCTGCGCAGGTCGGTGATGAACCGCTGCTCATGGCCGCCTTTTGCCCGACATGGGTGGCAAAAGACCGGGTCCTGGGGGCCAAAGCCGCAATCAAGGCGGGGGCCGAGGTGATATTGCTTGATGACGGGTTTCAAAATCCGGCGCTGCACAAGGATCTGTCATTGGTTGTAGTGGATGCCGAAGCGGGGTTTGGCAATGGCAGGGTCATGCCCGCTGGCCCCTTGCGCGAGCCGGTGGAGGTTGGTTTGGCGCGCGGCGATGTGGTTGTGAGCATCGGATTGGCCAAGGCGCAGGCGGAGTTGGGGCGCATGTGGCCGGCGATAAACCGGAGGCCAAGGTTAAAAGCCAGACTTGAGCCGCTGCGCACAGGGATGGACTGGAAAGATCAGCGGGTCATTGCTTTTGCCGGTATCGGGCGGCCTGCCAAGTTTTTCAAAACCCTCAAAGAGGCGGGGGCCGAGATCGTAGCTGCGCATTCTTTTGCCGATCATGCGGTCTATCCGGATGCGGTATTGCGCCGGTTGCTCAAGGAATCCCGCCAGAAAAATGCACAACTGGCGACCACGGAAAAAGATGCGGCGCGCTTGCCGGCTTGGTTCAGGCCGGAAGTTATTACCTTGCCGGTGAGATTGGTGTTTGATGATGAAAAAGGGCTGGAAGATATTTTGCTGAAAGCCAGTGTGCTGCCGCCTCGGTAAAGTCGGCGGGGTCAGGGCGGCGCGCTGGCGCCACCCGGTATTTTCGGGCTATTCGCCTAATTTGTCATTCAGGATTTTGGCAAAATCCTCATAGGACATATTTTGGGTCAACTCGCCATCAATCAAGAAAGACGGTGTTGACCGGATATTGTCACGCTCGGCATTGGCCTGAAAGTCAGCAACAAGCAGTTGTGCGTTGTCATTATCCTGCAAGCAGGCGACGATGGTTTCTTCGTCCAGACCGGCTTGCTTGCCAACCGAAATAATGCCATCGGAAACGGCGGCCTGGCTACCGGCACGCGACCATTCCGCCTGACGCTTGAACAAAATATCCGAGATCTCGAAAAATTTGTCGCTATCACCAGTGCAGCGGGCGAGCATATCGGCCCAGAGGCCCGGCCCGTCAAAGTAAACCGGACGATAGATGAAGAATATCTTGCCGGTGTTGATGAAGTTGGTCTCGAGCAGAGGGAATACATCACGGTGGAAATTGGCGCAATGGGGGCAGGTGAACGAAGAATATTCGACCACCTTGATTGGGGCATTTTCATCGCCAAGCGTAAATTCCTGCACTGTGGGGACAGTGCTTTCTTCCGGGTCGGTATTCTCTGCGGCACGGGCAAATGTTGCGCTGGTGGTGGCACCTGCGATCAGCGCCAGAGAGGCGCGACGGGTAATCATTGTGGTCATTGTGGTGGTCCTTTGGAGGTTAACATTATATTTTTACCGAGACTTTCCAGCAAGGCACGCAGCTTTTGATCTTCTACGTCGGCCACTTGCCCGGCAAGGGCCTTGGCCTGTTTGGCGGGTAACTCCGGCGCGGGTTGATCATGCTTGAAAGCGTGCTGTGGTTCGGCAAAGCCGGCGTGGTCACCGCTTTGGGTGATGCGGATATCGGCAATGGCGCGGTAGCCGTAGCTGGCATTTACCCGTTCTTTCAAGCGAGGTAGTTGCATTTGCAGCTCGGGGGCATGGGCGGGTTTGGCCAAAAGGGTCAGGCGTGCGCCCAGCCCCTGGCGTGCGTAGCTTATTTTTAGCGGGCGGGAGATACGGGCAATCTCGGCGCCGGCGATCTCGTTCCAGTGGGTCAACAGGCGCATCTGGGCAAAGCCGCGCGCGCCGCCGGTTTTTTGGATGCGGGTTTCAACCAGCGCGGCGGCATGGGTGAAGCCACGGCCAAAGCGCCGGTCTTTTCCGCTGGTTTTGCGCGTGTTGCCTTGCATGGAATCTCCGTCTATCTTGGCTGAGTTTAGCAGCTCGGGAGGTGATTGCCATACCACGTGAGGCAGAAAACGGGGATAAATGACTAATTCACATGAAATAGGTGGAAAACTGCTCATCTGGTATGAGGCTCATGCACGCGAGCTGCCTTGGCGGGCGCGACCCGGTTGTGCGCAACGGGTGGATCCCTATCGTGTGTGGCTTTCGGAAATTATGCTGCAACAGACCACGGTGGTGACGGTCGTTCCTTATTTTGAGGCCTTTTTGATGCGCTGGCCCGATGTGCAGGCGCTGGCCGGGGCGCCTGACGAGGCTGTATTGGCGGCATGGGCCGGTCTTGGATATTATGCCCGTGCGCGAAATCTGATAAAATGTGCCCGTATGGTGGCGGCGAACGGCGGGATGTTTCCCGATACCGAGGCGGGGCTGCTGGGCCTGCCAGGCATCGGGCCGTATACGGCGGCGGCAATTGCCGCAATCGCTTTTGGCCGCGCCGCTGTGGTGGTGGATGGCAATATCGAGCGGGTAATGGCGCGGTTGTTTGACGAGCAGATCCCATTACCGCAGGCCAAGCCGCTGCTGAAGATGCGGGCGGCGGCGCTCACCCCTTCGCGGCGCGCGGGAGACCACGCACAGGCGCTGATGGATCTCGGGGCGACGGTCTGTATTCCCAAAGCCCCGCGCTGTGAGGCCTGCCCGCTGGCAGGATTTTGTGTAGCAAACAAGGCCGGGCGTGCCGCCGAGCTGCCCCGTCGCCAGCCAAAAAAACCCAAGCCCTTGCGGCGGGGGTATATTTTTCATGCCCTGCGTGAGGATGGCACCGTTTTGCTGGAAACACGCCCGCCGCGCGGGTTGCTCGGGGGGATGCAGGGGCTGGTTGGCAGTGACTGGCAGCAGGAAATGCCACCTTTTTTACCGCCGCTAAGCGCTGATTGGCAGGAGGCGGAGGCAAAAATATACCATATATTTACCCACTTTAGCCTTGAACTGACCCTGATGGCGGCCCGTGTCGGGGGGCAGATGCCACGCATGGGCGCATTTGTACCACCGGTGCCTGCTGGTGATTTGCCCAGCGTAATGCGAAAAGCCTATTTGGCAGGGCAGCGGCAGCTTTCTTGATTTGAAACATTGATTGAAGGAAAGCGCTGGGCCAGTATACCACGGCGAACCGCAAAGGATACTTTATGACCACCAAAACCCTTCCGTCTATTGCCAATGCACTACCCTTTTGGGTGTCGCTTGTTTTTGTGCCGCTATGGCTTTTTTCGGTGATACAGGGCGGATGGTGGCTGCTACTAATCCCGGTTTACACCACGGGGATCACCTCCTTGCTGGATGTGCTTTTTGGCATGAGTCGAGAAAACCTTGACCCGATGGCAGAGGAATCCACTTTATTCTGGCACCGGCTGATCACCTGGATATGGGTGCCAATTCAGGTGAGCGTGGTGTTCGGGGCGCTGATCGCGATTTTCTGGTTTGACCATCTTTCGCCCGGAGAAAGCATTGTGTTGATGCTGGTTACTGGTATGGTTTCTGGCGGGGTTGGCATTACCTATGCCCACGAGCTTATTCACCAGCATCATAAATTCGAGCGTGTGTTGGGAGATATCCTGCTGGCTACCGTGCTTTACGGGCACTTTCGCACCGAGCATATTTTGGTGCATCACCGCTATGTTGGCACCCCGCGCGATGTGGTGACCGCGAAGTATAACGAGAATATCTATCATTTCTTGCCGCGCGCGCTGATCGGTAGTTTTGTTTCCGCGCTAAAGGTCGAGGCCGAGCGGCAAATAAAGCGTGGGCGCAAGCCCGGCGATTGGTCAAACCCGTTCTGGATATATGGCGCGGGGGCGGCGTTTTTTCTGTTGCTGGCCGCATTTATTGGCGGTTTCGCCGGTATATTGCTGTTTATGATTCAGGCGGTGATCGGGATATTCTACCTCGGCATCATAGATTATGTCGAGCATTACGGGCTGGTGCGCAAGCATTTGGGAGAGGGGAAATACGAGCCGACAGCGCCAAGGCATTCGTGGAATTCCAACCATAAATTCACCAACTGGCTGCTGATCAACCTCCAGCGACACTCCGATCACCATTATAAGCCAAGCCGCCGTTTTCCGCTGTTGCAGACCTATGACGAGACCGAGGCCCCACAGCTGCCTTATGGCTATCCGGTTATGGCCGTTCTGGCCTGCAACCCGCGGGCGTTTCGCCGGATGATGAACCCCAAAGTGAGGGCGTGGCGCAAGATGTATTATCCCGAGATCACCGATTGGCAGCCCTATAAAGAGGGCACGACGCCGATGCCGCGCTAAACTGGGTGGCCATGTGCCGGGTGGCGGGCACGGATTTGAGTATTTATAAAAGAATGAAGATGGGCGGAGCGCCAATTGGTCTATTGTAACTTTCGGGTTGGAAAACTATTATAGGGCCTTACCGGTTGATTTTGCGGAGATCAGGCATGGCTTGGACAGACGAGCGCGTCGATATATTGAGAAAAATGTGGGGAGATGGCAAGAGCGCCTCCCAGATTGCGACCGAGCTTGGCGGCGTGACCCGCAATGCTGTGATCGGCAAGGTGCACCGGTTGGGCTTGTCCAACCGCCCGACAGCTGCGAAAGCTGCGCCCAAGCCGGCCACTGCCAAACCGCCTGCAAAGCCGAAAAAGCCCAAGATAGAGGCCAAAAAGGAAACGTCGACCGAGCAGCCGGTGGTGCAAAGGCCTATTCCGCGTCCACGCCCTATTATTACCGCTGGCAAGCCGCTGCCGCCACAGCGCTCGGCTACGGAAGTAAGTGCCGAAGCGCTCGCCAATGTAAAGAAAATCGAGGAAAAGGCCCGCAAGCTTAACCTGATGCAGCTGACAGAGCGCACCTGCAAATGGCCGATCGGTGACCCCGCGACCGAGGAATTCTGGTTTTGTGGCCACCCTGTCGAGCCGGGAAAGCCCTATTGCGAAACCCATGTTTCAGTGGCCTTCCAGCCTATGAGCAGCCGCCGCGACCGCCGCGCCAGCCGCTAACGGGATTTAAGGTAGGCGTCTTCTGCGAAATACTGGTAGCTGTCGGCATTAATGGTCGCCCCGCCCGGCGAGGTGCGGGCAAACGAGCTGCAAACATCGCGGTTATAGCAGCGGTCATCGGTGTCGCCGACATCCTCGTAATGGGACATTTCATGAATAAGCGTGCCAGCCCGGGTGCCCGAATTGAACACTTCGAGAAAAGTGGCATCCGACAGAAGCGGCAAGCCGAAATAAGGTGGGCACAGGTATATTGTGCCGGAATCATTCGGATAGACAAACGCAAAGGTGCCAGCATCACAGGAAGACGAGCGCGCCGGCTCGCAGACATAAGTGATCTTGGCAATGCGGATGTGGTTTTTCAGGGCTGATAGGGTCGTGCGCACTTTTTTGGCGCGTGCCGGCTCCCACCGGCCAAACCAGCTTTGATAGGCCCCGTTTTGTGGCGTGATCTGCACCGTGGCAGCGGAGAGAGCGTCAAACGCATTGAACAGCGCCTTTTCGATATCGGATTGCTGGGCAGCGCTACAGTTTAGAAAGCCGGCCTGAGCCGGTGGCGCAAGCGTCAGCAGCAGGGAAAAAATCATTAGCGGTGCCAGTATTATTTGTTTGAGCATGGGTTTCTTTCACTAATATCGTGGGCGGCATTGTGTTGGAGGTCAAAAACTGGTGTAATTATTCGAGTGTAGCAGCGAAAGACCAATGATCAAGTTTAACCTAAAATGTGAAGCTGGCCACGCGTTTGACTCGTGGTTTGGCTCCAATGAAGATTTTGACAAGCTGCGCGAGCGCGGGCTGATCTCTTGCGTGGTTTGTGGCTCTCCCGAGGTTGAAAAGGCGATAATGGCGCCCAGGGTTTCTCAAAAAGCGCAAAAACCGGCATTGCGTGAAATGCCGGTCGCGGATGATGTCGGGGCGTCCTTTCCGGCCGAGGCGCGGCGGATGCATTATGGCGAGGCGCCCAAAAGGCCGATCATCGGGCAGGCCAAGATCGAAGAGGCGCAGGCGCTGCTTGATGAAGGGGTGCCGGTGGTGCCGATGGCGGCCAAACCCAAACAGGTAAACTAGGCAAGGCTCCGCGCAGGGGTGGCACAGATGTTGACAGCCGCGGGCTTGCCGTGGTCAGACAAGACAAGCCGGAAGCAGGAGAAAAAGATGCTTAAATCAGGACTGATGGTGGCAACGTTGTTTGTTTCGGCCTGTGCCGGAGTGCAGCAGGCTGAGGCACCGCTGCCCGGATTGCCCGTATGGGACGGGCAGCAGATCGTATGCAATCAAGAGGTTAGCTTCGCGCCAGAGGCCGAGACCCCCCTGCCGGTCTTTGCCGAAGACGAGCGGCTCGGCTTTTGTGCCCGCTCGATGCGTTATATCAAGCTGCATCGTCAATATGGCGACCAAACCGGCTATTTCGGGGCCGTTGCGGCGGCCACTGCCAGCTTGGCGGCAACCTATGCGCCACTGGTTCGGCGCGCTTATTCAGAAAACACATGGGCATTTTTGGCCAAAATTAACCGCGAGGCCGAGGCCGGTATTATTGCCGCAGCACAACAAGCGGGGCGCGGAGGGCTTGGCGGATTGCTGAGGGGCGGGGTTGATGCAAGGGCGCTTTTTCGTGCGGAGCAGGAAAGGATTGAGCTGGCGTTACAGACGCTAAAATCAGACGATCCGGAGCGCTATGCAGAGGTGATCCGCGAGGTTAACAGCACTTTGAATCCGACAAACCGCCTGTTGATCGCCGCTATCAACCGCAACCCGTTTTTCAGGGCCTACGAGGCCGGTTTGGCACAGATCAGGGCGCGCCATGGCGGTGCGATTGATTATGCCGATATCGGGCAGAGGGTCGAGATAGACGCGGTGCTGCTGGCCCTGATCAAGGGGGTTGGCCCTACCGGCTAGGCTCGCACTCCACAAACCGGCAGGTCGCTTTGGGCGGTTTGGCTTGTCGCGGCGGGCAAACCTCTGTAAAGAACGCTTAAATTTGAATTTGATGGAGCCGCGAGCATGGCTTTGCTGGTAATGAAATTTGGCGGCACTTCGGTGGCTGACCTTGAGCGCATACGCAACGCGGCCGTAAAGGTAAAACGTGAAGTGGCGCGCGGGCATCGGGTGATCGTGATTGTCTCGGCGATGTCGGGCGAGACCAACAAACTGGTGGGTTTGGTGGGTGATGCCGCCAGCGGGGCCGAGGCCGAGGCGCCGGGCTTTTATGATGCCCGTGAATATGACGCTGTGGTTGCCTCGGGCGAGCTGGTAACCTCGGGCCTGATGGCGATTGTATTGCAGGAAATGGGCATTCAGGCGCGCAGCTGGCAGGGCTGGCAAGTGCCGGTCAATACCACCTCGGCGCACGGGGCCGCTCGCATAGAGAGTATTCCGCGCGAAAACCTTGACCGGAAATTCGGGGAAGGCATGGAGGTTGCGGTGATCGCCGGCTTTCAGGGGGTGGCACCCGATGGCCGTGTTACCACGCTGGGGCGGGGCGGCTCTGATACCACCGCTGTGGCCTTTGCCGCCGCGCTGGAGGCCGAGCGTTGTGATATTTATACTGATGTTGATGGTATTTATACCACCGACCCGCGCATTACGGCCAAGGCGCGCAAGCTCGATAAAATTGCCTTTGAGGAGATGCTGGAGCTGGCATCACTAGGGGCAAAAGTGCTGCAAACCCGCTCGGTCGAGCTGGCGATGCGCAACAAGGTGCGCCTGCAGGTGCTAAGCAGTTTTAGCGACGAACCCGGAACTCTGGTTTGCGATGAGGATGAAATAATGGAAACAAATGTGGTAACCGGCATTGCCTGCTCGCGCGACGAGGCCAAGCTGACGCTTATTTCGGTGGCGGACCGGCCCGGTGTGGCGGCTGCTATTTTTGGCCCCTTGGCCGAGGCGGGGGTGATTGTCGATATGATCGTGCAAAATATCTCGGAAGAGGGCCGCACGGATATGACCTTTTCCTGCCCTGTGGGGGATGTTGCCAAGGCCGAGCGGGCGCTGGAGGCCGCCAAGGCGCGCGGCGAGTTCAACTACCGCGAGCTGGATAAAGACACCGATGTGGCAAAGGTCTCTATCGTTGGCGTCGGTATGCGCTCCCATGCCGGTGTGGCCCAAAAAATGTTTAAAAACCTTGCCGACGACGGGGTGAATATCAAGGTGATCACCACGTCCGAGATCAAGGTTTCTGTGCTGGTTGACCGGAAATACATGGAACTCACCGTGCAATCATTGCATGATGCCTTCGAGCTAGACCGCGCGCCCTAAGCGCATTGCACCGGAGGCCCCATGGTTGAACGCAAAGGGATAAACTCCCAAACATTGCTAAAAAGGTTGCGGGATGCGCTGGCAGAAGCCGGCGATGGCCAGGAACGGCTCGACCGTATCACCTACCTTATTGCCTGTTCGCTTGAGGCCGAGGTCTGCTCGATCTACCTGCGGCTTGATGAAGCGACGCTGGAGCTATGCGCCACCTATGGCCTGAAGGCCGAGGCTGTGCACCAAACCCGGCTTCGGGTCGGGCAGGGGCTGGTGGGGCGCGTGGCGGACAAAGCCGTGCCGATCAACCACGCAGACGCACCCTCGGCTCGTGGTTTTCGCTATATGCCTGAAACCGGCGAGGAGGTTTATTCCTCGTTTGTCGGGGTGCCGATCCAGCGCTTGGGCGAGGTGCTTGGCGTGCTGGTTGTGCAAAGCAAGGATGCACGCACCTATTCGGACGATGAAATATACGGGCTGGAGGTTGTGGCGATGGTGATCGCCGAAATGACCGAGCTTGGTGCTTTTACCGGCCCTGATAAAATGGCGATTGCCGCCCAGCACCGTTTGCCGTTCTTCGTCAAGGGTCTGCGCGGGCAGGAAGGGGTGGCCGAAGGGGTTGTGCTACTGCACGAGCCGCATATTGTCATTGCCAACCCTGTTGCGGATGATCCGGTTGTCGAGGCTGAAAGAATGCAGGAGGCGCTGGAAGCCTTGGTGTCTGAAATAGATGTGCTGCTCGACAAGGGCGCTTCAATCGGCGAGCAACGTGATGTCATGGTCGCCTACCGGCTTTTTGCCCAAGACAAAGGCTGGCGTAAGCGGATGTTTGACTCGATTGATTCGGGGCTGGCGGCAGAAGTGGCGGTTGAGAAAGAACAAACCCTGACCCGAACCCGTATGGCGCGGGTGGCTGACGCCTATCTGCGCGAGCGCCTGCATGATCTTGACGACCTCTCCAACCGGCTGCTCAGGATCCTGACCGGCCGCGAGGATGCCGAAGAGCGCGGCATACCGGAAAATGCTATTTTGGTGGCGCGCAATATCGGCCCCGGCGAGCTGCTGGACTATGGAGATAAGCTCAAGGCGGTGGTGCTCGAGGAGGGTTCGGTCGGCTCTCACGCTGCTGTGGTCGCCCGTTCGCTGGCTATTCCGCTGGTTATTCATGCCAGCCGTATCACCCGCGAGGCGCTTAGCCATGACCCGATACTGGTTGATGGTGAAACCGGCCTTGTTCACTTGCGCCCGGACGATACCGTTGCCGCTGCTTTTCGTGAAAAAATGGCCATGCAGGCCGAGGCGCAAGAGGCATATAAGGGCCTGCGGGACAAACCCTCAACCACCAAAGACGGGGTGAATATTGCCCTTCATATGAATGGCGGCCTGATGGTTGACCTGCCAAGTCTCGAGCCTTCGGGGGCGGAAGGGGTCGGGCTTTACCGCACTGAATTGCAGTTTTTAATCCGGACGCGGGTGCCGCGACGCGGTGAACTGGTGAAACTCTATTCCAGAGTGATGGATGCCGCCGGTGACAAGCCGGTGGTGTTTCGCACCCTTGATATCGGCTCGGACAAAGCGCTGCCCTACATGAAGCGCCCCGAAGAGCCGAATCCGGCCCTTGGCTGGCGGGCGATCCGCATCGGGCTGGATAGGCCCGGTGTGATGAGGATGCAGCTTCAGGCCCTGATACGCGCCGCCAATGGCCGCCCGCTAATTGTGATGTTTCCGTTTATCGCCCAGTTTGAAGAATTTCGCGAGGCGCGGCAAAAATTGCTGGATGAATTGCAAAGCGAGGCGCAGCGCGGCCATGCTATTCCTTCGTCGGTACGCATCGGCGCGATGCTCGAAACTCCGAGCCTTGCCTTCGCTCCGGACCAGTTTTTCGAGATGGCTGATTTTATTTCGATCGGCGGTAACGACCTGAAGCAGTTTTTCTTTGCGGCTGACCGTGAAAACGAACTGGTGCGGGCGCGGTATGATACGCTGAATGTCAGCTTCCTGACCTTTATCGAGCAAATCAGCGATCGTTGTGACCGGCTGCTTACGCCGCTGTCTTTTTGTGGCGAAGATGCGGGGCGGCCGATAGAGGCGCTGGCCTTTGCTGCGATGGGGCTGCGAACCCTCTCGATGCGCCCGGCCTCGATCGGGCCGGTCAAGCGGCTGCTGCGCGCGGTAGACCTCGGCGAGGTGCGTGACGTGATAGACGAGGCGCGCGGCTCTGGCGAGCAGTCCGTCAGGCCAGCGCTTGCGGCGTGGCTCAAAGCGCGGAACTACCCCGTATAAAACCGGTGGCTCACACTCAGTCGCGGGTCTTGTAATCGTATTGATAGGAGTAATGCCCCGATGTGCTCTTCTTTTGCACAAAGGCATTCAGCACAGCACCATTGGCCTTCAGCCCGTTGCTCTCCAGCTTTTTCAGTGCGGCCTCCACCTCTTTTATATTGGTGAACATATGGCGCACAACCAGCAGGATCATGCCGGCATATTTGCCGATGATGACCGGGTCCGTGACCGCAAGCAGAGGGGGAGAGTCGATCAGCGTCATGTCAAAGCGGGCATCCAGCTCCTGACAAAGAGTGCCGAAATTTTCGTGCATCAGCAGCTCGGAGGGGTTGGGCGGATATTTACCGGTAGGCAAAAAATGTAGCCCGCTGTAAGGGTCGGTATGGATAATATCCTCAAGCGTGGCTTCCCCTGCGAGTACATCAGTCAGGCCCGGCGCAGATTTTTCCAACCCGAAGTAATTGCGCAGGTAGCCACGGCGAATATCGGCATCAACCAGACAGATATTCTGCCCGGATTGGGCCATCACCGTGGCGAGATTGGTCGATATAAATGATTTACCCTCGCCGGGGCGTGAGCTGGTGATCAGCAGGATACTTGATTTGGCGTCAAGCATGCCAAAATGCAGGCTGGTGCGCAGGCTGCGCAGCGCTTCGATCGACAGGTTTGTCGGCTCCACTTTTGCCAGTATTTTACGCTGCTTGCGCCGGTTTTCCGCCCCGCCATAATCTCCGCTTCCTACTTTCTGGACAGCGCTATAAACCGGCAGAGCAAGGTTTTCCAGCTCTTCGGCGCTTTCTACACCGCGATTAATGAAGGAGCGCACGAGGACAAAGCCGAGCGCGATGAAAAACCCGAGAAATGTGGAGAGGAGAACCACCATCATTTTGTTTGGCTTTATTGCTCCCGGGAAAGACATCGGCGAGTCAATAATGCGAATATTGCCAATGGTGCCGGCCTTGATCACGCTTAGTTCCTGCGTGCGGCCAACCAATTGCAGGTAAATTTCCCGCGTGACTTCGAGGTTTTGGGTCAGGCGAAGCATCTCCAGCTGGGTTTCCGGCAGGTTGGCGGACTGACTGCGCAGGTCTGCAAGCCGGTTGGTCAGCTGCTCCCGGTTTTGCAGCAAGGTTTGATAAACAGGGTGAACCCGGGTGTAGCGTCTTTGCAGCTCGCGCTCTTGCATTTCCAGTTCGTTGAGCTGGGCTTCGATGGCCACGGATTTTTCGAGCAGGGAGCGGGTTTCGAAGCTGAGATCAACCGATTGCTGCAAGAGCTGGTAGGCATTTACCGCGCTTTCGGCTGCGCGCATATTGGTCTCGGCTTCGGGTAGCTGCCCCTGAATGAAGTTCAGGCTGTTTTCGGCCTCGGCGGCGTTGCGGTTGGTGTTTTGTAACAGGTAGACGCCGCCTATTCTTTCAAGAATTTTGCGGGCAATCTCTGGGTTTTCATCCTGCATGGTCAGCTGCAATATGGATGAGTTTTTGCCTCGTTCCGTGATGCTGAGATTAGCGCGCAGATGGTCTAATACATCGGGAAAGCGGTTTTTTTGCAGCATAAACATTCGGCCAGAAGCGCCGGTGATGCTATCAACCAGCACAGCAAAGCCGAGGTCGGGGCGGCGGAGCGGGGTGCCGATGGCACCGATCAGGGTCTCGGCTGGCCCAAGATCGATCTTGTAGCTGTTTCCCCCGAGATAGGTGAGGGGGATGGCGCTGCCGACCATCGAGTCAGGGACCTCCAGCAGGGCAATGGATATGGCCTCGTCTGACCATGCGTAGCTTGATATAAGGGAGAACCCCGGATCAGGCAGGTTGTATCGGGTCAAAAAATTACCGATTACCGGCAGGCGCTTCGGGGTGGCAGAAATATCAAGCTTCAGGGCCGTAGCCACTTCACCGAGGATCATGCGCGAGCGCAAAATCTCGATTTCCGTGACCGATTGTGGAGATTCGGAAAATAGCCCGGTTAGATCTGCCGAGAGCGCCAGCCCGCCGCTGGATTTTTCCTCAAGCTGGATCAGGGAGTCTGCTTTATATACCGGAATAGTAAACAGCGCGACAGCGACCCCGATCAGTACCGCAATAAAGGTGATAAAAATAATAGTTATTTTGCGTGTGTAAAAAATACGGAAAATCGCCAGCAGGTCGATTTCGTCATCGCTTGTATTGTTGGTCATGCTGCCCCCAGTTTGCGGCTCCACGCCGCGGTAGCCTCGGACAGCTGGCTAAAAACCACCTCGTGGAAATCCCGGCTTTTGCGGTAGGGGTCCGCGATATCGCCTTGCTCGATCCAGTGCCCTAAAAGCATGGCTTTACCGCTGACAGCCGGCGCTTCTTTCTCGATGACCCGTATATGGCCTTTTTCCAAAGCCAGTATAAGATCAAAGCCCCGGGCTAGTTCGGCGGTGAATTGCCGCGCAATGTGGCCTTCAACGCTGACACCGGCTGCTAAGGCCACTTCGGTGGCAACAGGGTCCGGCCCGTGGCCTTCGAGCGCGGCAATACCGGCAGATTCAACCCGGATATCAGGGCAGGCTTTGGCCAGCAACCTTTCTCCAACGGGTGAGCGGCAAATATTTCCGACACACACGACCAACACCGACTTTATCATTATAAGTTATTCCCGATGATTTGCGCTTGCCTCACAGCCCCGATGGTTGGCACCAGCTGGGTAATGATCCGGTTCCAGCGTGCGGCCGGATCTGCAACAATGTAGACAACATCATCGGCATGCAGCATGAATTTGGTGGCCAGCACAAAAGCCAGCGGTGTGGTTGCGTCCAGCTGGTAGACATCAATGCCTGCTTCGCGATTGCGAAAAACAAATATCCCCTTGGCGTCGGCTTCGGCCTCGACAAGCCCGCCCTGCAGGGTGAGTGCTTCTGTCAGGCTGATGCTGCTATCCGGCCCGAGATCAACCATACCGGGCTGGCTGATCTGCCCCAGTATAAAGGCCTTGCTGGGGTTGGCGACCGGCACATTTATAACATCACCGCCCCGTAAAACCGGGTTGCCGCCCGCGCGGCCGGTATCCAGAAAAGAGCGCAGGTTGACGTAATTATTAGCCCCGCGCCGGCGGATGGAAACCTGACGGCTATCCGCAACCTCGGTCAAGCCGCCGGAAGCATTGATTGCCTCGAGCAGGGTGAGCGGAATATTGGTAATTGGCAAGGACGCCGGCGCGACAACAGCGCCGGTAACCACAACCTTTTGTGCATTGTATGCAGCGATCTTGACCTCGATTTGAGGGTCGGGGATAAACTCTTCCAAGCGCTCGGTCAACTCGCGCTGCACATCGCCAACCAGCCGCCCCGAGACCCGCACAAGCCCGAGATACGGATAAAAGATATCACCGTTTTCATTTACGGTACTGCCGGATTCGAGCTGGCTGCGAGTCGGGCCGGCGGGCAGGGTCAGCTCGGGGTGGTCCCAGACCGTGATGCTCAGCACATCGCCAATACCGATATTATATTGCCATTGGCTGCGAGACTGGGTGAGCCGGGTGGTTGATCCGGGAGTGTGCGGCCGGGCGCTGAAGCTAGAGATATTTTCAGCGGAAATCGGGATAACGCGGACATTTTCCGGCAGGTCAGCGGCTTGTGCTTGAGCGCCTACGGGGAATTCTGTGCGCGATAACGAGGCGCAGCCTGCCAGTGTCAACAAGGACAGAAGGGAAAAAAGGCGCATTCCCGATTTGACATTTGTAAGAATCACGATGAATCCATTTGGTTGAGGTCGAGCGATTTTACCACTCGCCTGATGGCTTTTAAAGCCAAATATTTACTCTGCGATGCTGGCGCCCTTGGGCAGCACTGCGCCGAATTGCCGGGTGCGTTGCCGGAAGTTTTGCAAGGTTTGTGCGAATATTTCAGGGGAAAATTCGGGCCAGGATTCTTCCAGAAACGCGAATTCGGAATAGGCGCTCTGCCAGGTCATGAAGTTGGAAAGCCGCAATTCTCCGGCTGTGCGGATGATAAGGTCCGGGTCTTTTTGGCCGTTTGTGTCGAGAAAGGCGGAGATGGTATCTTCGGAGATACTATCCACATCCAGTCGACCGGCAATAGCTTCGCGGGTGATGGCTTTTGCTGCGCGCACCAGCTCGTCCCGTCCGCCATAATTGATCGCTATATTGAGGTTGAGGCCGGTATTGTCGTGCGTGAGGGTGGCGAGGTTGTCCATCAGCTTCAAGATGTCGTCGGGCAGGGGGGCCGGATCGCCCAAAAACCGCACACGTACGTTTTTGCCGTGCAGCTCCACGAGGTTGTTTGCGAGGTAGCCACGAAAGAGCTTCATCAAGCCAGCGACCTCATGGGCGGCCCGTTTCCAGTTTTCGGTCGAAAATGCGTAGAGTGTCAGGGTGTCCACCCCGAGATCGGGGCAGGATTTGACGATTTTTTTGACCTGCTGCGCGCCGCGCTTGTGGCCGATCAAGCGTGCCAGCCCGCGCCGTGTGGCCCAGCGCCCGTTGCCGTCCATGATTATCCCAACGTGCATAATTCCATCCCTGCCACTCGGCGCCAATGTTGGCACGTATATCCTACTAATGTATAACAAGTATTGATAGAACGACAACCGTTTAAATCTTGCAGAGAGAGAATGGCGGCGTGATGCTGCCGCCTCAGGGTGTTTTTGTTTTTGCCCCTTCAAGCCGGTTTCGGAGGCCGTAGCTTTGGTTCCTGCCTACCATGCCAAAATCACCCAAAGGCGGCGATATTATTATAGAGTATGGTGCGGATAGCAAACAGGCCAAAGATTACGATCAACGGAGCCAGATCCAGCCCGCCCATATTGGGCAGTATTTTGCGGATAGGGCCATAAATCGGCTCTAGCAGGCGATTCAGGCCATTCCATATCTGGGCCACGAGTGGCTGGCGCAGATTCAACACCTGAAAGCCGACAAGCCAGCTCATGATAATATGGGCGATAATAATGAACCAGAAGATATCCAGCGCAAAGCTAAGGATCTGGAAAAGAGAGGTCATGGGATAGCTCCGGTATTGCGTATGCCGCCACATCTAGTATGTGTGAGGCGCGCCTGCAAGGGGCACCCGCGAGATCGCGGGTCAGCCATGCTGCCGGCTTGAGGCCGACAAGTCAGGAAAACCCATGTATCCCTTTATTCGTATGGTCTACCACTCGTTCAAATACCGCAAAGCGCCAGCGCTGCCGGTCGAGGGTGTGCATGTATCCCGCCATATTTGCTGGCCGGTTGATCTCGACCTGTGGCGCGAGCTGAATAATGGCCGCACGCTCACCCTTTATGATCTGGGGCGTATCCAGCTGGCGCGCCGCATCGGGCTGGTCAGTGCCTTGCGGGCCAATGGCTGGGGTATGACAATGGCCGGCGTGACCGCGCGCTATCGCCGGCGTGTGGTGATGTTTGATCATTTCGAGATGCGCTCAAAGGCGATCGGGCATGATGGCCGTTTTTTCTATTTGCAACAAAGCATGTGGAAAGGCGATGACGCGCTTTCTTCCGTTGTCTACCGGGTTGCCGTGGTCGGCAAAAACGGTATCGTGCCAACGCAAGATGTGGTGTCCGCGATGGGTGTGGCGGGCTGGAATCCGGATATGCCGCTCTGGGTCATGGACTGGATCAAGGCAGAGAACGGGCGGATATGGCCCCCCGATACCTGAGTTGACAGCAAAACGGGACCGGAAATTGGCCATACGCAGTAAAAAACTGGCCATTCGGGCATTCACCGCTTGATCGCGCTCCGGTTTCACCTTCATATAGCGACAGCTGAGGGAGATAAATCATGGCCGCACAAGCATCAAAAAAGGGTATCTGGAGCTGGATGCTGTTTGACTGGGCGGGGCAGCCTTTTCATACGCTGGTCATCACCTTTATTTTTGCGCCGTATTTCGTCTCCACTCTGTTTTCGGATCAGGCGACCGGACAATCAACTTGGGCGTTTCTGATCGGGTTTGCCGGTATTCTTGTTGCGATTAGCGCGCCATTTCTGGGCGCGGCGGCGGATAGGTCCGGCCTGCGAAAGCCATGGGTGTTGGGCTTTGGCGCGCTGTTTGTTGCGGGCAGTGTTGGCCTTTGGTGGGCAGTGCCGGGCAGCGAAAGCCTGATCTGGGTCTATGTTGCCTTCATCGCGGCATTTATCGGCGCCGAATTCATGATCATTTTTACCAATTCTATGCTGCCGGATCTGGTGGCACGAAAGGATATCGGGCGGCTTTCAGGCTCTGGCTGGGCGCTTGGCTATGCGGGCGGGGTGCTGATCCTGCTGGTTTATCTGGCATTTATCTCCACCGCGCCCGGCTCGGATACAACCCTGATCGGCATTAGCCCCATTCTCGGGCTTGATCCGGCGCTCGGGGAGCCGGCGAGGGCGTCAGGGCCGATCTCGGCGCTGTGGTTTGTGGTTTTTGCCATTCCGTTTTTTCTATTTACACCGGATAGCCGCTCGACAGCGGCCCGGCCGGTCAAAAAAACCGGTGGGCTGCGTGAAACCATTGCCAAAATCAGGCAGTATCCGCAGCTCTGGATGTTTTTCCTTTCTTCCATGCTTTACCGCGACGGGCTGGTGGTGCTGTATTCTTTCGGGGCGATCTATTCTGCCGGTGTGCTTGGCTGGGGGTCTTTCGAGCTGGGGATTTTTGGTATTGCTGCTGCGATAGCCGGAGCGCTGGGTGCGTGGGGTGGCGGCTGGGTGGATGGCCGCCGCGGCCCGATGCCGGTGGTGCAGTTTTCGATTACCATGCTGCTTTTGGTCAGCATTGCGGTGCTTATGATTACCCGTGAGTCCGTTTTGTTTTTTCCGGTCGGGCCGGATTCTGCTGCGCCCGATATTGCCTTCTTTATCTGCGGGGCGGTGATCGGGGCTGCGGGCGGAGCGATGCAGGCCTCTTCGCGCACGCTGGTTGTCTTGTTTGTCGACGGGAAAATACCGATGACAGAGGCCTTTGGCATTTATGCCATGGCCGGTAAGGCCACCGCCTTTATCGGGCCAATTCTGGTCGGAGTAGTTACCTTTCTTACCTCCAGCCAGCGGGCGGGGATATCTCCCGTCGTGGCGCTGTTTTTGTTTGGCATTTTGCTGCTATGGGCAGCAAAAAAACGGGCTGCCCAAGACACATGATACGTATTTTCACCTTTGGTGTCGGGTTGTTGCTTATGGCGGGCGGTGTTGCCGCAGAACCGCCGGCAAAGGTGTTGTTTGGAGCCGAGCAGCGCCCGTCGGAGCAGCGCCCAGCCCCGCTTGGCTCTTATGCGCGCGGTTGTCTGGCCGGGGCGGAGCCGCTCGTTGAAACCGGCCCACGCTGGCAGGCCATGCGCCTTTCCAGAAACCGTAATTGGGCGCATCCAAACGCCATCCGCTTTGTCGAGCGGCTCTCGCAGGCGGCGGTCGATATTGGCTGGAACGGAATCTATGTCGGCGATATGAGCCAGCCGCGAGGAGGGCCGATGCTGACGGGGCACAGAAGCCACCAGATCGGCCTTGATATGGATATCTGGCTGCTACCTCCTGCGCGGCTGGATCTGAGCGCGCGGCAGCGGGAGAATATCAGCTCGCTCAATGTGCGCTCGAATGACCATAAATCAGTGAACGCCAACTGGCTGCCTTCGCATATGGCCCTGCTGCGGGCGGCGGCCAAAGATCCGGCTGTTGCGCGGATATTCGTTGCCGGTGCGATCAAGATGAAGCTCTGCGCTGATGCAACAGGAGACCGGCGCTGGCTGCGCAAAATCCGCCCTTGGTGGGGGCATAATACGCATTTCCATGTGCGGCTCAATTGCCCGCGCGGTGCCAATGGCTGCGTGGAGCAAGACCCGATACCACGCGGTGACGGGTGTGCGGCAGCGGAATGGTGGGTGACCGATGCACTTGCCCCGCCGGCCCCCGCCCCGCCGCCCCCCAACGCCCCCGCCCACGTTCCAAAACCGGAGCTAACCATGGCCAGCTTGCCGACACAATGCGCCGGGGTGCTGGCTGCCCGATGATGCGATTTTTCCTGACCCTTCTTCTTGGCTCGCTTTGGCTAACACCTGTGTTGGCGCAACCGGTGTTGCGCCATGAAAGCACCCTGCCGCTGCAAATGGATGACCCACGCTTTGGCGGATTTTCCTCGCTCGAGGTTTCGGCGGACGGCCTGTCTTTTATTTCCACATCGGATAGGGGTAGCTTGCTGCGCGGAGATATTATCCGTGAGGGGGAGCAGATGCTCGGGGTGGAAAACCTCGCCCTGACCCCGATCCTTGATACCAAAGGACGCCCGCTGATGAATTGGAGCGCCGACGCCGAAGGATTGGCGATCAGCGATTCCGGTGCAATCTATATGTCTTTCGAAGGCAACCACCGGGTCATGCGGCAATCCGCACCGGGTGCTTTGCCGGAATTCGCCCCAAAGCACCCCGACTTCAGCGGGCTGATCAATAATTCGGCGCTGGAAGCGCTGGCAATAGACGATGCGGGCGTGGTCTATGCCATCCCCGAGCGTTCGGGAGCTTATGACAGGCCTTTTCCTGTATATCGGCTGCTCGGGGCGATATGGAACCGGGATTGGGAGATCGCGCGCACCGGTGATTATCTGGTAACGGGGGCCGATATATTCGAGGGGCAGCTTTATGTGCTGGAGCGGGATTTGGCTGGCTTATTCGGGTTTTCCAGCCGCATCCGCCGGTTTGATATCGGGGGTGAGGGGCTTCAAAACGAGCAAGAACTGCTGGTGACCGCTGCCGGTCGATTTGACAACCTTGAAGGGATATCGGTGTGGCGCGGGCCTTCGGGAGCGTTGCGGGTGATGATGATCTCGGATGATAATTTCCGCTTTTTTCAGAAAAACCAACTGGTGGAATTTGTGCTGGAAGCGCCGCAATAACTCTAACGGTGGTCTCTTCTTGCGGTATTTTCATCCTGCCGGTGTTTGCTCCATGAGCGTCTTGCACCAGTGGAATGGATGCCTGAACCAAAAGCCGGCATCCACCTTTTCAGCTTCGGGGTTAGTGCCCGGAGGAATCAGTAGTGCAAAACATCTGGTGCAGAAGCTCGATCATCCGGGTGGCGCGCTGGTCTCCGAGCGAGTAGTAGATCACCTTGCCATCACGGCGGGAGTTAACCAGCCCCTCGAGGCGAAGGCGGGCCAGTTGCTGGCTGACCGCCGCCTGACGGGATGAAAGCAGGTTTTCCAGTTCGGAAACCGATTTTTCGCCAGAGACCAGATGGCAGAGAATCATCAGCCGCCCCTCATGGGCAAGGGCTTTCATGAAATTTGTGGCCGAGCTGGCGCTCTGGATTACATCTGCAATCGAGTCCTTGGTCATGTCGTCGATAGTTGCCGGTAAAGTCATAAGTTTCCTTCCGTATCCTGTTCCGGCAACTTGCTTAACATACGGCCGAGCAAACCCCAAAAGAAATCTTGCCCCGGATAGCCAGCAAGGCGGTCTATTTCCTGCCCGTCATTTATCAGCACAAAGGTTGGGCTGTAGACCGGATCGGCCACAAGGTTGATCCCTTCGGGGATCGGCTCGAAAATATCCATCCGCACGAGGGGCGCGCGCTTGCCTTCGTCGGTTTTGGGGTAGATCGGGCCGATTTCGGCGCGCCATTGCTCGCAGTAAGGGCAGCCCTCTTCCTCGAACATAATAAGTAGTGTCTGCGCGCGGGACACACCAAAAAGAGCTATGGACAGTATTGCGGCCAGAGTGGCCTGTTTTACCAAAGAATAGAGGCTCATATTTTTCGGACCTTTACATATTAATATATGGCAATATGATTCTCATAGAATCGGTTTGTTTGCAAGGCAGGGTTTTTTATGGATTTTGACCCCAGTTATTTGACAGCCATTACGGCGGGGCTGCTTTCGTTTCTGTCTCCCTGCATTTTGCCGATTGTTCCGTTTTACCTCAGCTACATGGCCGGTCTTTCCATGCAGGAGCTGACCGAGGACGGCATGATCGCCAAGGGCGCGCGGCGCAGGCTCATTCTTTCGTCGGTGCTTTTTGCGGCGGGGGTGATCACGATATTTGTGCTTTTGGGTATGGGAGCGACAATGCTTGGCCGCGGCCTTGGGCAATATAAAACCGAGTTGAGCTATGTGGCGGCGCTGATTCTCGGCACTTTCGGTTTGCATTTCCTTGGCTTGATCCGTCTGCCGTTTCTTTATCGCGAGGCGAAAATAGATTCGTCCTCCATCAAGCCCGCAAGCTATGTCGGCTCGTATCTGATCGGCCTTGCTTTCGGTTTTGGCTGGACCCCGTGTGTCGGGCCGGCATTGTCGCTGATCCTGTTTATTGCTGCCGATCAGGAGACCATCATGCAAGGGGCGTCCCTGTTATTCGTTTACGGCGCGGCAATGACATTTCCGTTTATTGTTGTGGCGTTTTTTTCCGGCCCGTTTCTCGGCTTTGTCAAGCGCCACCGCAAAGCCATGGGCTATGTCGAAAAGCTGATGGGGGCCTTCTTGATCCTGTTTGCGCTTTTGATCGTAACCGGGCAGGTCTCCGCGATTGCGCAATGGCTTATAGATACCTTCCCTGTTTTTTCAACCATCGGCTAACCTGAGGTGACAACCATGCTTAAAAAACTTCTCATAGTGTTTTCGCTACTGGCCCTGCCCATGCAGGGACTCTCACAGCAGGTGTACGAGGTCGAAATGGGTGATGACGGGATGCACAAGCCAACATGGCTTCGCGAAACCTTTCTTGATATGCGCGAAGATCTGGCCGAGGCCAACGCGCTTGGGCTACGGTTGGCGCTGATTGTCGAGCAGCGCGGCTGTATCTACTGCAAGAAGATGCACACGGAGATATTTCCGATCCCCGAGATAGATACCGTGATTCGCGAAAACTATTTTTTTGTGCAGATCAATATGTTTGGCGATCTGGAAATAACCGATTTTGATGGCGAGGTTCTACCTGAGCGCGATATGGTAAAAAAATGGGGAGTGTTTTTTACGCCAACCATTCTGTTCATGCCGGAAGAAGCCCCCGAATCCGGCACTGTATCCGAAGCGGCTGTGGCGGTGATGCCCGGTGCCTTTGGCAAGTTTATGACCCTTAATATGTTCAATTGGGTCTTGCAGAAAGGCTATGATACCGACGAGCATTTTCAAAAATACCACGCACGAATGCTATCGGGGCAGCTGAATCGATAAGGTATACAATAGAATACGAAATAAACTTGCGCGAAACCATTCTGCAATTCATATTTATGATTGAACTATTCATAATAACGGGTAAAGTATTGTCACGAAGTGTAACGCGAAAAAGAAGGCCGGTAATGGTCACGCGCGCTTGCATGTAAATAACTTGGGAGAGAAATACATGAAAAACTCGATGCTTCTGGCTGTTTGTGCTTCTGTTGCGACTTTCGCAACTGTGGCAACAGGTCAGGTCGCGCCTAGCGAGGTGGTGTTCGATAAGTATGGCGCGGTTGCGGCTTCACTCACCGGTGTGGCCGGAGACACGGCCAATGGCGTGGCGGTTTTCAAAGATCGCAAAAAAGGCAACTGTATGGCTTGCCACGTAAACTCGGCTTTACCGGATATGCAGTTTCCTGGCGAAATCGGACCACCGCTTGACGGTGTGGCCGTTCGCTGGACCGAAGCCGAGCTTCGCGGGTTGCTGGTCAATGCAAAGAACACATTTGACGGCACTATGATGCCTGCTTTCTATGTTGATAGCGGCTACACCCGAATTCTTGCCAAGTTTGAGGGCAAGCCAAACCTCACGGCTCAAGAAGTCGAAGATGTGCTCGCCTATCTGCAAACACTGAGCGAATAGTCCGGCCCCGGATGCTCACAAATCAGGAGAAAAAAATGCAATTAACAAGACGCGACACCCTTATCATGGGTGCCGGTGTAGCGGCGGTCACCTTGCTGCCTTTGCCGAGCCTTGCCGGTGCATGGGAAGATGCAATTGCCGCCTTCACCGAGGGTGGCGAAATAATGGATGGCGGTATCGAGCTGACAGCGCCTGAAATCGCCGAAAACGGAAACACGGTGCCGATCTCGGTATCCGCGCCGGGGGCTGTAGCCATTGCGGTATTCGCTGAAGGGAACCCGAACCCGGACGTGGTCGAGTTCCAGTTTGGCCCGTTGGCCGGTGCGCAGAGCGGCTCGACCCGTTGCCGCCTTGCCGGCACGCAGAACCTGCACGCTTATGCCAAAATGCCAGACGGCAGCATTGGTCATACCGTTGTCAGTGTAAAAGTAACTATCGGCGGCTGCGGCGGCTGAGCCAGAGAGGAAAAGAACCATGGCAGAAGATTCAAAACCCCGCGTTCGCGTTCCTCGGTCGGCTACGGCTGGCGAGGCATTCGAGGTCAAAACCCTGATTTCCCACAAGATGGAATCCGGGCAACGCAAAGACGCGGACGGGAACAATATCCCGCGCTCGATCATCAATCACTTCTCGTGTGATTTTAACGGCGAAAACGTGATGCAGGTTACCTTGCATGGCGCGATCTCCACTAATCCGTATTTCCAGTTTGAGGCAGTCATTCAGGAGTCGGGCACATTCACCTTCACATGGAATGATGACAATGGATCGGTTTACACCGACTCCAAAGACATCACCGTGGGTTAATGCAACAGGGGAGGTATATATAATGAAGAAAATTACCCTAAGCGCAACCTTGGCGGCCGGTCTGGCTATCTTTGCCGGATCTGCCAGCGCCCAAGTGGACCTTGACGCTGTGCTCAACGTGGAAGGCATGGATATAACAACCCGCGCCCCCGCAGCCGATTTCCTTGACATTGACGAGGTTATTTCGGGTTGGGTTTATCGCACAAAAGAAACCCAGGCGCTCCAGATGGATGATTTTGAAAATCCGGGCATGATCTTTGTCGATATAGCCATGGATGACTGGAACACCGTTGACGGCTCCGAGGGCAAAAGCTGTGCAAGCTGTCACACTGACGGGCCGGCAGAATTTGCCGGGCTGCGCGCCGAGATGCCGCGCTGGAACGAGGAGAAAGGCTCTCTCTTCAACATGGAAGATTACATCAATCTGATGCGGGTTGAGTATATGGGCGCCGAGCCGCTGAAATGGGCAAAGCCGCGCATGGATGCGATGGTGGCGCTGATCAGCCTGCAATCTCGCGGAGATACGATCAATGTAGCTATTGATGGTCCTGTCTCCGATATCTGGGAGCAAGGTCAGGAGCTTTATTTCACCCGTGTCGGGCAGCTTGATATGTCTTGCGCCAATTGCCATGAAGATAGTTATGGCCTGATGATCCGGGCAGACCGCCTCTCGCAGGGCCAGTCCAACGGCTTTCCGACCTACCGGTTGAAAAACGCCAAGCTGAATTCGATACAAGCGCGCTTCAAGGGCTGCATGAGCAATATCCGTGCAGAGCCTTATGCCATCGGTAGCGAGGAGTTCCGCGCATTGGAGCTTTATGTCGCCTCCAGAGGCAACGGGCTTTCTGTCGAAGGGCCGTCTGTGCGAAACTAGAATAACCGGCGCTCCCTTTTTGGGGGCGCCCACCCCATCGGGGCCAATGCTGGCGTGCTTGCGGCGCCCTTGCTTTTTCCCCCAATATTCCGGAGTTTGATATGATATCTCGCCGCGACTTTTTACAGGCGTCTGTTGCCGCTTCTGCGATTTATGGTGCATCAGGTGTCGGCAACTGGGCGCGGCTTGCCGCCCAGCAGGTCCTGACCCAGGACCAGCTGCTCGATTTCAAGAAAACCGGCAACGTGACCCTTATCCATATCACCGATATTCACGCCCAGCTCAAGCCGGTTTATTTCCGCGAGCCGGAGGTTAACCTGGGCATGGGTGATGTCAGTGGCTTGCCGCCCCATGTAACCGGCCAGGATTTTCTTGATCTGTTCGGGCTGACCCCGGGCAGCCCCGAAGCCTATGCGCTGACCTACAAGGATTTTAGCGCGCTGGCCAAAGGCTACGGAAAAATGGGCGGGCTTGACCGCTGCGCGACCGTGATCAACTCTATCCGCGCCGACCGCCCGGATGCGCTGCTGCTTGATGGTGGCGACACATGGCAAGGGTCTATGACTGCCCAGATGACGGCCGGTCAGGATATGGTTAACGTGATGAATGCCCTCAAACCCGATGCCATGACCTTCCACTGGGAGTTTACGCTTGGCTCCGAGAGAGTGCGCGAAATCGTCGACGGGCTGGCCTTTCCCGGCCTTGGCCAGAATATCTTTGACAAAGAGTGGGAAGAGCCGACAGAAGATTTCAAGCCCTACGAGTTTTACGAGCGCGGCGGTGTGAAAATCGCCGTGATCGGTCAGGCATTCCCCTATATGCCGATCGCCAATCCGGGCTGGATGTTTCCTGAATACTCTTTTGGTATCCGTGATTCCCACATGCAGGAAATGGTCAACGAGGTGCGCGGTATGGGCGCCGAGCTTGTGGTGCTGCTCAGCCATAACGGCTTTGACGTGGACCGCAAAATGGCAACCCGTGTCAGCGGTATAGATGTGATTCTGACCGGCCACACCCATGATGCTCTGCCCGAGCCGGTGATGGTGGGCAAGACCATGCTCATCGCCTCCGGCTCCAACGGCAAGTTTGTCACACGGCTTGACCTTGACGTGCGCGATGGCATGATCATGGGCTTTAACCACAAGCTTATTCCGATTTTTTCGGATGTGATCGAGCCGGATGCCGATGTCGCCAAGCTGATCGACGAGCAGCGCGCTCCGTTTGAAGACCAGCTATCCGAGGTGCTCGGCACCACTGATAGCGAGCTTTATCGCCGCGGTAATTTTAACGGCACATGGGATGATCTGATTTGCAACGCCCTGATCAGCGAGCGTGATGCCGATATCGCGCTCAGCCCCGGTTTTCGCTGGGGGCCAAGCTTGCTGCCCGGTGATGATATCACCCGCGAAGACCTGTTTAACTGCACCGGCATGAGCTACCCGAATGCGTATCGCTCGGAGATGACGGGAGAAACCCTGAAGCTTATCCTTGAAGATGTGGCCGACAACCTGTTTAACCCCGATCCTTACCTCCAGCAGGGCGGCGACATGGTGCGCGTGGGCGGTATGGGCTATCATATCGATGTCAGCAAAAAGCAGGGTGAACGGCTGACCAACATGACCCTGCTCAAAACAGGCGAGGCGATCGAGCCGGGCAAAACCTATATCGTTGCCGGCTGGGCTTCTGTTGCCGAGGGCGGGGCCGACGGGCCGCCGATCTGGGATGTGGTGGAAAACCATATCAAACGTCAAGGCACGATTCAGCTTGAGCCGAACGAGAGCGTGGTTGTGACCGGCGCTTAAGTGAAAAAGCTCAAAAATCAATGATGTTTTGGGCGTCCAGGTAGAAAAGGGGGTGTTATGGCCTCTTTTTTTTCTTTTTTCAGCTTTGCAGCTGTGTCTATACTTGACATCACCGTGATGAATGAACATTTCCAGAAGCACTAGAAACCTTTCCAAAAGGAAGATTTGACCTATGCCCAACAACAACAATTCCGGCGGCCCTTGGGGCGGTGGTGGAAACGGCGGCGATGATGATCGCAATCGCGGCCAGCGCCCGCCAAACCATGGCCCGCAACCGGTGCCCGATATTGACGAGCTGATGCGTAAGGGGCAGGAAAAACTGAAAAGCATCATGGGCGGCGGCGGCGGATCTGACGGCGAAGGTGGCGGCCTTGGCAAGGGCGGCTATCTGCTGATCGCTTTGGCGGCGGCCGGCCTTTGGGCGTTCAATTCCTTCTATACGGTGAAGCCCGAGGAAAAATCCGTCGAGCTGATGTTGGGTAAATATTACAAAACCGGTAATTCGGGGCTGAATTTCGCGCCGTGGCCGGTTGTCCGCGCCGAGATTATTGGCGTGACTCGCGAGAATACCGAAGATATCGGTATTGGTGGCACTGGTGGCCGCGCTTCGGAAGGCCTTATGCTGACCGGTGACGAAAACATCGTCGACATTGATTTTCAGGTTGTCTGGAATATTACCGATCCGGCGCAATACCTGTTTAATCTCGAAAACCCGAAAGAAACCATCCGTGCGGTTTCTGAATCGGCGATGCGCGAAGTGGTTGGGCGCTCCAATCTGGCGCCGATCCTCAACCGGGACCGGGATGCGATTAGCCAGGAAGTGAGTGAGCTGATCCAGTCAACGCTCGATAGCTATAACAGCGGTGTTAATGTTGTGCGTCTCAACTTTGACAAAGCTGACCCGCCGCGTGAGGTGATCGACTCTTTTCGCGATGTGCAAGCCGCAGAGCAAGAGCGTGACACGCTGGAAAAACGTGCCGACGCCTATGCCAACCAGGCTTTGGCTCAAGCGCGTGGTCAAGCTGCGCAGCTGATGCAGGAAGCCGAGGGCTATCGTGCGCAGGTGGTCAATGTCGCCCAAGGTGAAGCCAGCCGTTTTGTGGCGGTGTATGACGAATACGCCAGAGCACCTGAAGTGACCCGCCAGCGTCTCTATCTCGAAACCATGGAGCGTGTGTTGGGTGATATTGATAAAATTATTATCGACGACTCCTCGGGTGGTCAGGGCGTGGTGCCCTATCTGCCGCTGAATGAATTACGCCGTGGAGGAACCAACCCATGAAAAAGTTTCCTATAGTTGTTGGCGCCGCCGTTCTCGGTGTATTTTTGCTGACCTCCTCTGTATTTGTCGTTGACGAGCGTGAAAAAGCGCTGGTGCTGCAATTTGGTCAGGTGCGTGCGGTCAAGGAAGACCCGGGCCTTGCGTGGAAAATTCCGTTTATTCAGGAAGTGGTCAAATATGATGACCGTATCCTGAGCCTTGATACCCAGCCGCTCGAAGTCACCCCTGCGGATGATCGCCGGTTAGTGGTTGACGCTTTCGCGCGCTACCGGATATCCGATGTGGTTCAGTTTCGCCAGGCGGTTGGTGTTGGCGGCGTGGCCTCTGCCGAGATTCGCCTTGAGCGGATCATGAACGCGGCTTTGCGTTCAGTGCTTGGCTCGGTGGACAGTAATGCCATCTTGTCAGACGACCGTGTCGGGCTGATGGCGCGGATCAGGGATACTGCAATTCAGGAATCTCTGAATCTCGGGCTGGAAGTGATCGATGTGCGGATCAAGCGTGCTGACCTGCCGGACCAGAACCTCGCCGCAACCTTTGACCGTATGCAGGCCGAGCGCGAGCGTGAAGCCGCAGACCAGCGCGCGCGTGGTAAAGAAGCCGCGCAACGGGTGCGGGCCTCTGCGGACCGGCAAGCGCTGGAGCTTGTCTCTGCTGCGCAGCGTGATGCCGATATCATCCGGGGTGAAGCGGATGCCGAGCAAAACCGGATATATGCGGACGCCTATGGCCGTGATCCCGAGTTTTTCAAGTTTTACCGCTCTTTGAGCGCGTATGAAATGGCACTCCAAGGTCAAAATTCCTCAATGGTGCTTTCACCCAACACTCCGTTCTTTGACTATTTCACCGACCCGATGGGGAATTTTTCGGATCAGTAGGATAAATTTGGCCATGCCCTTCGATAATAGGGCATTGCTGGGGGCCGGCGCTTGCGCTGGCCCCCTTTTGATACCCGGTCGGTTTATAGCAACAATCAGCCGACATCACATGTTCTTGAAGGTCTGTGCTGTCATGCGCCTTGAAGAGGTGTCGGGCAAGTTGCATGTATGAAAACACAAAGGGGCAGCGGCCCGCAAAAACGAATTCATTTCGGAGGATTGACCATTGACCCAGATAAGAACCAGAGTAATGCCGGCGCCAAAGACAGGCCGGTGGATGCTGATGCTTTTGGCTTCACTTGTCATGGTGCTGGCGATGACGCAAACTCTACTGGCACAAAATATGCCAAACAGCTTTGCCGACCTTTCCGAGGAGGTCAGCCCGGCCGTGGTCAATATTACGACTTCGACTATCCTCAATCGTAAAGCCGATGCGCTGAATGTGCCGCAAGGTTCGCCATTTGATGACCTGTTTCGTGAATTTACCGACCGAAATCGCGGCGACACTCCACAGCCCGAGCGTCGTGGCACGGCGCTTGGTTCGGGGTTTCTTATTTCGGCTGATGGCTATGTTGTCACCAACAACCACGTAATCAAGGATGCCGACGAGATCGAGATCGAGCTGCGCAGCGGTAAAAAGCTGACGGCGGTTGTGGTCGGCACCGACCCGCGCACTGATCTGGCACTACTTAAGGTTGAGGCGGATTTGCCGCTCCCTTTCGTTAAATTCGGCAATTCCGACGAGATGCGGGTCGGAGACTGGGTGCTGGCGATCGGTAATCCGCTGGGTCAGGGGTTTTCTGTGTCCGCCGGTATTGTTTCGGCGCGCGGCCGCACCCTTTCCGGCTCCTATGATGATTTCATCCAGACCGATGCCGCAATCAATCGCGGCAATTCCGGCGGCCCGCTGTTTAATATGAAGGGCGAGGTTGTCGGGGTGAATACCGCCATTCTTTCACCGAGCGGCGGCTCGATCGGTATCGGGTTTTCGATGGCATCAAATGTTGTATCGGGTGTGATCGACCAGCTTGAAAAATTTGGCGAAACCCGTCGTGGCTGGCTTGGGGTCAGCATCCAGAATGTCAGCGCCGATATTTCGGATGCCATCGGTATGGAAGAAGCCAGAGGCGCGCTGGTTACGGATGTGCCGGATGGTCCGGCTGCCGATGCCGGTATCGAGGCTGGCGATGTTATCCTGAGCTTTGACGGCAGCGATGTTTCCGACACCCGCGAGCTGGTGCGTCTGGTTGCCGATGCTCCGGTAGGCGAAACCGTGCGGGTTGTGGTTTATCGTGATAACGGCACCCAGACTATTCTTGTCACCCTTGGCCGTCTGGAAGACGCACTTGCAGCCAGAGCAGAAGACGAAACTCCGCCCGAGGACACTCCGAAAGCCGAAGTGCAAGGCATGACCCTTGACCAGCTGACTCCGCAATATCGCGAGCGCTTCATGATCGAAGACGAGGGCGCCGGTGTGGTGATTCTCGAGGTTGCCGAAGGCTCGCCGGCGGCTGAAAAAGGGCTGCGTCCGGGCGATGTGATCGTGGAAGTGTCGCAAAACCCTGTGACAGTGCCCGGGGAAGTGCTTGAGCGTATCGCAGCAGCCAAGGATGCTGGGCGGCGCTCGGTCTTGTTGTTGGTGAGAAGCGGTGGCTCGGGCCGGTTTGTGGCGCTGGCGCTGGAAGAGTAGCCCGACTACAAAATAAAAAGGCCCCCGCGCAACCGGGGGCCTTTTTTATGTGCGCCTCAAAAGGCTCTTGGGTGAAATAAAAAGATTTGGCTCCAGTGCATTTTTGTCGCGAGAGCATAGGGAAATATGGCCGGGCTATTTGGCTAGAGACAGAAGGCCACCCGGGTGGCGGGTGATCTCGCCGGCAAGCTCCATTTCGAGAATAAGCTCTATGGCTTGCGGTGTTGGCAGGCCGGTTTCGCGTATGAGGGTATCTTCGGAGGTGGGGGCAAAGCCGAGCAAGGATTTTAGGTGGGGTGCGGGGCTGTTGCTTTTGAGCGGAAGGGCTGTGGGGGGAAGGAGAACAGGACGGGGAGTGTCAGGCCTTGCAAGAGAGGGGCGGTCGGGGCCGGCTACGGCGATATACTCGATCACATCCGCGCCCGAGCGAACCAGACCAGCGCCATCGCGCAGCAATACATTGCAGCCGGAGGCGCGTGGGTCTAGAGGCGAACCGGGCACGGCCATGACCTCGCGCCCTTGGTCAAGCGCGTCACGCGCGGTGATCAGCGAGCCGGATTTCAGCGCACCTTCAATGATAACGACCCCGAGCGCCACGCCGGATATGATCCGGTTGCGCCGTGGAAAATGGCGAGCCTGCGGGGCGGATCCCATTGGCGCTTCGGATAGCAGCACCCCCTGTTCGGCAATCTGCTGCCAGAGTGCTTTGTTTTCGCGGGGGTAGATATTATCGACCCCGCCGGCCAGCACGGCAATGGTGCCGGATTTTATACTGGCATGATGCGCTGCTGTGTCTATTCCTCTGGCTAGACCGGAGGCAATAACAAACCCTGACTCCCCCAGTTCTTGCGCAAGTTTACGTGCCATTCTTTGACCAAGCGAAGAAGCATTGCGTGCCCCGACCAACCCGACCACCGGTTTGAAGGCCAGTGCCGGATCACCGATAGCCCAGAGCAGGGGTGGTGGATCAGGGATCAGGGCGAGCTGTGGTGGATAATCTGGTGCGCCAAGGCAGAGCATTGTGGCGCCGACGGTATGCGCGGCTTCCATCTCGGCTTCGGCCTGTTGGGGAGAGCAGGGGGCATAGCCGCGTGCCCCTGCGGCAGACGCGATTCGGGGCAGGTTTTGCAGGGCGAGGGCGGCGGACCCCGCCTCCCGGATAAGCCGGATAAATGTGGCCGGGCCGACCCGGCGCGAGCGCGCCAGTTGTAGCCAGAGTAACCGATCGTGATTGTTGTGTGGCAGCGCGGAAATGGGTATTTTAGTGCTGCGTTGCGCAAAAAAATCAGGCTGGTCATTCATGGGTCCATCATCTCACAATAATGGTTAATGAGCGGTAAACACGAGATGTGTATCATCAAAACCGGCGGTGGCTGCCGGAGGTTTGTATGTGCAACAAGGCGTGGTGCCAAATATGTATGATTTATCAACAGTAACGGAGCGCCGCCTTGGCGCCCCGTCCGGTGTGGATGCAAGCTTTATATATCAGCCTACATGTCAGTTGGTGCCAGCACCTGCTTCATCAGCTTGTCATCCCACTCGCCTTCGACCTTTACATGGGCAACCGCGCCCAAAAGCACGGCCTCGATCAGATTGTGGGTAACATAGGCATAGGTGCCGGGTTGCTTGAAGGTATAGATAGCCGCCCCGGCAGAACCACCGCGGATAAACCATGTCTCGATCCCCAAGGCTGGCGGGTTGTCAAAGCCGCCTGTTTCCCACACATAATCGCCATGACCGCCAATCAGATGGGGGCGGGAGTCACGGTTGGCCTGATTGTGGATAAACATCACGGTTTCGCCGACCTTGGCGGTCATCGCATTATCGCCCGCCAGCGTGCCTTGGGCGCCGTTGAATACCACATGGGTTGGCACCAGTGTGCGCATGGCCTCCAGCGAGTCAGAGAAGTCTTCCAGCGCGCTGTCATAGTGTTTGTATTGGCCGTGATCATCCTTCGGGATATAATAATCCTGCTCGCCGATATAATATATCCGGTCATAGCGGATGGGGCCGCCGTCTTTATCTTTCAGCCCTTCGCGCGGCAGTACCATTACGGCCCCGTTCATGCCATGCACCACATGATAAGGGATCATCACCCCGCCCGGCGCGCAGTGATAGGTGAATGTGCCGGATTTTACCGCCCGAAACCGCAGCACAACCTTTTCGCCTGGCTGCACAAAGGTCAGCTCGGCACCGCCCAGCGCGCCGGTCGCGGCGTGAAAGTCGATATTGTGCTCCAGCTCATTGTCAGGGTGGCTTTTCAGGGTCAGCTCGATGTAATCGCCCTGATGGCAGATAATCAGCGGGCCAGGCACTGTGCCATCATAGGTAAAGGCCCAGATGGTGGTGCCGTCATGGTCGATTTCCACCTTTTTTTCGATAATGGTCATCTCGACTTCGATAATTTTTGGCCCGCCGGTGGCAACTTGTTCGTGGTCAGGGGCCATCGGTGGTGGCACCATCTTTTGGCGCACCCGTGGCAGGGTTGAAATGTCCACCTCGTCGGTGGCGACACCCAGCGGGTTTACGGCCTCTGTTTCTGATTGTGCGGCGACAGGGGTGGCCAGCGTCGCGCCAACCAGCGCGGCAGAGCCAACGGCACCAGCCGCCATAAAGGCGCGGCGTTTCGGGTCTTTGGGTTGTTCGGTGAAGAGATCTTTCATTTTTTCAGTCCTCCAAGCGGCAACCGACAATCTGGAATGCCCGGAACATCCGTGTATCCATTCGATTGCTCACCTGTGGTCTATACCCGCTCGGGTTGATATAAATTGAGCCATGTCAATTGGTCGATAAAAATAGTTGGTTACTGATGCCACCAATATTTACGCTCTGTGTATGGCCTAGAGAGGGTCCGGGTTTGCCTCTTGCGTGCCACGCTCGCGATATGGCGTGGTATTAAAATGTGCGCGGTAGCATTTGGAGAAATGCGACGGCGAGGCAAAGCCGCTGGCCAGTGCGACATTGATCACGCTCATATCTGTCTGCATCAACAGGTTGCGCGCCTTTTGCAGGCGCAGCTCCATATAGTAGCGTTTGGGGGAGCGGCTTAGATAACGCCTGAACAATCGTTCAAGCTGGCGAGTGGATACACCCGCTTGCGCTGCCAGTTCGGGGGGCGAGATCGGTTCTTCCAGATTACCCTCCATCATTTTGATCACACCTGAAAGCTTGGGGTGGCGCACGCCGATGCGGGTGGGAATGCTCAGGCGTTGTTCGTCTTTGTCGGTGCGGGCGGTGGTATAGATCATCTGGTCAGCGACAGCATTGGCCAAATCGACACCGTGATCTCTTGATATCAGGTTCAGCATCAGGTCGGCTGCCGCCGCGCCGCCGGCGGCTGAATAGCGGTTTTTATTCACTACAAAAACGGCGGTTGAAACCTCCAGATCGGGGAACTCCTCTATCAGGCTGGCACGATTTTCCCAGTGGATGGTGGTCGTGTGCCCTGCCAGAAGCCCGGCCTTTGCCAGCAAATAGGTGCCGGTGCAAAGCCCGCCCATGATCACACCTTTGCGGGCCTCGCGCCGCAGCCAGTGCATCAGCTTGTCATTGACCGCGCGCTTTATGCCTGACCCACCGCAGACAAGCACCGTGTCTTCGCGTGCGCAGGCTTCCAGCCCTCCATCCGGCGTTATTTTCAGCCCTGACGAGCAGGCCACAGCCGCGCCGCTTTCGGTGACTACATGCCAGCTATAAATCGGCCGCCGTACCATGCGGTTTGCCAGTCGCAGAGCCTCTACCGCGTTGGAAAATGCGATCAGCGAATAATTGGGCAGCAGCAAAAATACAAACCGGCGGAGGGTGGTATTGCGGGATTCGGGGCGGGAATCTGACATGGGCACCTGAAAAACAAAGCATTGCGGGGAAAAGTTGCTGGAAATACCCTGCTAACCACAAGAAGTATCTTGTAGATTTTATAGCAATGGTCAATAAAAATCCGGTCGCTATGATGGCAGACGTGAATTTAACCTAGGAGCAATGACAATGGCAAACACTTGGACCAAATCTGACTGGCGTAACAAGCCCCGGATCCAGATGCCCGAGTATACAGACGAGGCGGCCCTTTTGGGCGTAACCGATCGTCTGGCGCGATACCCGTTGCTGGTGTTTGCCGGTGAGGCCCGCCGCCTGACCCGCGACCTGGGCGAAGTGGCCGAGGGGCGCTCTTTCCTTTTGCAGGGAGGCGATTGCGCCGAAAGCTTCGATGAGTTTTCCTCTGACATGATCCGCGACACTTATAAAGTGATGCTGCAAATGGCGGTGGTGCTGACCTTTGGTGGGCAAACCCCGATTGTAAAGGTAGGCCGGATGGCCGGGCAATTTGCCAAGCCGCGCTCGGCGGATTACGAGAGTGTTGATGGCGTCGAGCTACCAAGCTATCGTGGGGATATTATCAACGGGTTTGAATTCACCCCCGAAAGCCGGATACCGGACCCTGAGCGGATGCTGCGGGCCTATACGCAGGCGGCGGCATCGCTGAACCTGTTGCGCGCCTTTTCGCAAGGCGGCTTTGCCGATATCAAGCGCGTGCATAACTGGACATTGGAAAGCACCGAAGGCGGGGTGGGCTATGAAGAATACCACCAGCTGGCGCGGGATATTTCCAAATCATTGGCCTTTATGGAAGCCGCAGGAATTAGCGGTGAAACCGTGGATGCGATGAAGCGCGTGAGCTTTTATACGAGTCACGAGGCGCTATTGCTGGAATACGAGGAGGCTTTGTGCCGGCAAGATAGCGAGACCGGCGACTGGATTGCCGGCTCTGGCCATATGCTCTGGATCGGGGATCGCACTCGCCAGCCTGACGGCGCGCATGTGGAATTTTGCCGTGGGGTGATCAACCCGATCGGGCTTAAATGCGGGCCGAGCATCACGGAAAGCGATTTGCTGACCCTGATTGATAAACTCAACCCCGAAAACATTGCCGGCCGCTTGACCCTGATCTGCCGCTTTGGGGCGGGTGAGGTGGGTGGTCATTTGCCAGCGCTGATCCGCGCGGTCGAGCGCGAGGGCCGCAAGGTGGTTTGGTCGTGTGACCCGATGCACGGCAATACCATCAAATCGGCCAGTGGCTATAAAACCCGCCCGTTTGAGCGGGTGTTGGGCGAAGTGCAGGAGTTTTTTGCCATCCACAAAGCCGAGGGCACCCATGCGGGCGGGGTTCACTTTGAAATGACCGGCAAAGACGTGACCGAATGTACCGGCGGGTTGCGTGATGTGAAAGACGAAGACCTTTCCAGCCGTTATCATACTGCCTGTGACCCACGGCTGAATGCCTCGCAATCGCTGGAACTGGCGTTTTTGGTGGCGCGTGAGCTGCAAAGCCAAAACGAGACCCGCGCCCGTGGCTGAATGGGTAATGGTGCTGACCTCGGCTAGCGGGGTCAGCGACCAGCAGGTGGCGGCGGCGTGTTCGGGCTTGGACACGGTAGCGCCGCGTCGGCTGTCGGATTGCGCGGTTGAGGTGGCTTTGCGCGGCGCACGGCCAGCGGTGGCGCTTGCGGGGGTGGATGTGAACTTTGTGCCTGCCGCCAACCGCCGCAAGAAGCTGTTGATCGCCGATATGGACAGCACGATTATCTCGGTCGAGTGTATTGACGAGCTGGCGGATTTTGCCGGCATCAAAGAAGCGATTTCAGCAATCACCGAAGAAGCGATGCGCGGCGAGATGGGCTTTGAGGAGTCGCTTGTGGCGCGGGTGGCGCTGCTGAGGGGGCTAGGTGAAGGGGCGCTGAAACGCTGCTATGACGAGCGGATATGGTTGAACCCCGGCGCACGGCAGTTGGTGCAGGGGATGAATGCTGAAGGGGCGCACACGGCGCTGGTGTCGGGCGGTTTTACCTACTTTACCGTATTGGTGGCGGCGGATGCGGGGTTTGTTGAAAACCGTGCCAATGTGTTGCAGATCGTGGACGGAGCGCTGACCGGCGCGGTAGAAATGCCGATTTTGGGCCGCGAGGCCAAGCTGGAAGCGATGGACGAGATGTGTGCTGAGCGCGGTATAACCCGCTCGGATGTGATTGCGGTGGGCGATGGTGCCAATGATCTGGCGATGATAGAGGCGGCGGGGATCGGAGTGGCCTATAAGGCAAAACCTGCACTTAAAGCCGCTGCGAACGTGGTGCTTGACCATTCTGGCCTGAGCGCCCTTCTGGCGCTTCAGGGAATGGGTGATCAGGCTTAATCCTCGTCTTGAACCAGCTTCAGATGCCCGTGTCTTTTCTGGCTGGGCAGAGGGTGGTCATTCTTTGAGACAGCCCGAAAGCCTTGCGGACGAAACGGCTCGATCTTTTCCGAAAACCCGACCGCGATTTCCTCGCGGCTGGTGCCAAGCGCGCTGAGCGGGGTCAGTTTTTGGCTGGTGATGGCAAAACGCAGCGGTGCGGTATAGGAAGTTTGCGGGTAGGAAATGCACCCGATAACCCGGTTGACCTCGCCCATATCACTGCGCAAAGGCAGCAGGATCATATTGACGCTGATCTTTTTGCCAGCGAGATCCCGGCCTTCGAGCTTTAGTTCGCCAATAGCGGGGCGGATCAGGATATGGCTCAGTATTTTTTGAATACGATCGCGCTCGGTGTGCTGCATGAAACTGGCGGCGCTTTGGCCGCGCACCTCCATGCCCATCATTTCACAGAGGTTGAGGCCCGCAAGCCGCGCGCGAAAATCATCCTCGGCGATGCGCTCGAAAATAAAGGTATTTTCAAGAGCATCGGGAAAAACACGCGGGTCGATCTCGCACCTGTTGGGCACGTCGGAGCTGTTGCGTAATGCGCTCCAGTGTTCGAACAAATTGTTAAATATCGGATTTTGCATTTAGGTCTCTTTATAGAGGGCCTTGAAAACATGCGTTCACAGAGGCTTTTATTGTAACTTCACAAATAAGAATAATAGAATTTTAATGGCATGTAACCGGTTGTTGAAAGGTATCGTTAATATTAGCGGTTAATCGCGCATGTTGTATTTGCAAATATTTACTTTCCACAAATATAATTGTTTAAAAACAAAGCTATACCAAGGGTGTCGGAGGAGATGTTTTTCTGCTCACATTTTACTAAAAATGGTAATTTTTGCCTTTGGGGCTGGACAGAGGGGGGATGCATTGGGCAAATATGGCTAAACCTGTTGGAGAATCCCATGAATCTTGCCCGTCGCGGACTGTTAATTATATTGTCATCCCCTTCCGGCGCCGGAAAGTCATCTTTGTCCAAGCGGGTGCTGGAACGGGACAGGGACGTGGTTTTTTCTGTATCCGCTACCACGCGCCCGCCGCGGGCAGGCGAGGAGGACGGGCGTGAGTATTTCTTCAAGAGCCGGGATGATTTTAACGCATTGATAGCGGCAGGCGGAATGCTGGAACATGCTGAAGTTTTTGGCAACCTTTATGGCACGCCGCTGGCACCGGTCGAGGCGGCCATCACGTCAGGGCATGATGTGTTGTTTGATGTCGATTGGCAGGGCGGGCAGCAGATCCGCAATTCGGCGTTGAGCGAGGCAGTGGTTTCTATTTTTGTTTTGCCGCCGAGCATTGCTGCGCTGGAGTCGCGCTTGCTCAATCGCGGGCAGGATAGTGCGGAAGTGGTCGCGGGCCGCATGGCGCAATCGCGCAGCGAGATCAGCCACTGGGCCGAGTATGATTATGTGCTGATCAATGACGATATTGACAAGGCCGAGGGTGATTTGCGCGCGATTGTGCAGGCCGAGCGGCTGAAGCGGGCGCGGGTGATCGGGCTGAATGCTTTTGTCGCCGGGCTGAATGCAGAATACGAGGCAAAGAATGATTTATGAGCTGGACGGGGTTGCGCCGTGTTTGCCCGATGCGCCGCACTGGATCGCTGACGAGGCGGTGCTGGTTGGCAATGTTGTGGTCGAGGCCGGTGTTTCTATCTGGTTCGGGGCGGTGCTGCGCGGTGATAATGAGCGGATATTTGTGGGCGCTGGCAGTAATATTCAGGAAAATGCGGTGCTGCACACCGATCCGGGCTTTCTGCTGGAGATCGGGGCGGGCTGCACAATCGGCCACAAGGCGATGCTGCATGGCTGTATTATTGGCGAAAACAGCCTGATCGGCATGGGTGCGATAGTGCTGAATGGCGCAAAGATAGGCAAGAACTGCCTGATCGGGGCCGGGGCGCTGGTGACGGAGGGTAAGGTTATCCCTGATGGCTCGCTGGTTATCGGCTCTCCGGCCAAGGTGGTGCGGGCGCTCAGTGAAGAGGCTATTGGGCAATTGCGGCTATCGGCCATCAGCTATCGCGACAAGATGGAAAAATACCGCACAGGGCTGCGGGCGGTATCTGCCCCCTGACCCTGCTATTCAGGCCAGTGTGTCCCCGCTTTCGGTCAGGATAAAACCCAGAAACGAGCGCGCTGCCAGCGAGAGCTTTTTGCCACGTAAATGCACTGCATACCAGCGCCGAACCAGCGGAAAACCCTGCATATCCAGTATCTCGATATGGCCGCTAGCCAGCTCCAGCCCGATATTGCGCCGTGACAGAACAGAAACCCCAAGCCCCGCCAAAACGCCTTGCTTGATAGCCTCGGCGCTGCCCAGCTCCATAAACGGCTCAAGGGTGACCCCGTGACTATGCAGCAGCCGGTCCACCGCCAGCCGTGTGCCGGACCCCGGCTCGCGCACAAGGAAGCGCTCGCCGGATAGCGCGCCAAGCGGGATGCTGTTTTGTTTTAGCAGTGGATGCCCGGGCGGTGCGACCACGACCATTTCATTGTCGATAAAAGGGTAGGCTGTGACCGCGATTTCGCTTGGCACCTGCCCCATGATCAACAGGTCATCCTGATTGGATTTTAGCCTCTCCAGCACTTTGGCGCGGTTGGTGATGGTCAGTCGGGGGCGCAGGGCAGGGTGGCGGTTGATAAAAGCCCCCAGAAGATGCGGCATAAAATAGGTGGCCGAAGAGATCACCGCAAGGCTGAGATCGCCCTTGACCACCCCCTTGTGCTCGGAGGCAAGATCTTCCAGCGCCACCACCCCGCCGAGGATCTCGCGCGCGGTTTCGTAAACATCGCGGCCGGCAGCGGTGGGGTGAATGGTGCGACCGGTTTTCTCAAGCAATGGCAGGCCAAGGGTTTCGCTCAGCTTCTTGATCTGCATCGAGACCGTGGGTTGGGATAGATGCAGGGCACCAGCCGCTTTGGTATACCCTCCGAGCCGGACAACCGCCTCGAAAATCTGGAGCTGTCTCAGGGTCAGGCTCTGGACGATATTACTTTTTCTCAATGCAGACATAAGAATAATATATAGATATTATCTATTATAACAATAGAAACTATTGATTTTACTCTATGTAAGACCCGCTCTATTTTCCATATTAGAATATTTGCATCTATAGAATCAGCACTGTTAAGGGAGAAAAACATGCTAGACCAAACATCGCGCTACAGCGACCTGACCCTGAAGGAAGAAAATCTGATTGCGGCGGGCAGGCATATTTTGACCGCCTATAAAATGAAGCCGGCGCCCGGGTTTTTTGACTATGTTGGCACTGCCGCGCATTTTTGCGCCGAAAGCTCGACCGGCACCAATGTGCAAACCGTAACCACCGATGATTTTGCCAAGGGGCTGGATGCGATCTGCTACGAGGTGGACGAAGAAAACGAGCTGATGAAAATCGCTTATCCGATTGATCTGTTTGACCGTAACATCACCGATGGTCGCGCCATGGTGGTTTCCTTGATGACCTGTATGGTGGGAAATAATCAAGCCATGGGCGATGTTGAATACGCCAAGCTGCTTGATTTTTATGTGCCGCCGAATTTCCTGCGCTTGTTTGATGGCCCTTCCAAGGGCATTATTGATATGTGGCGCATTTTGGGCCGTGATCTGGATAATGGCGGCATGGTTGTTGGCACGATTATCAAGCCAAAGCTCGGCCTGCGCCCCAAGCCGTTTGCCGAAGCGTGCTACCAGTTCTGGCTCGGCGGTGATTTTATCAAAAATGACGAGCCACAGGGCAATCAGGTATACGCCCCGATGCGCGAGAGCATTCCGTTGATCGTGGACGCAATGAAGCGCGCGATGGATGATACCGGCCAAGCCAAAATCTTCTCGGCCAATATTACGGCTGATTGTCATGAAGAAATGATTGCGCGCGGCGAATATGTGCTGGAGCAATTTGGCCATTTGGCAGAGCACGTAGCACTGCTGGTTGATGGTTTTGTGGGCGGCACCGGCATGGTCACCACCGCGCGCCGCCACTTTAGCAACCAGTTCATCCACTATCACCGCGCTGGGCACGGCATGGTAACGGGCGAGGAGAGCAACCGTGGTTATACCGCGCTGACCCACATGAAATGGGCGCGTATGGCTGGCTCTTCGGGCATCCATACCGGCACCATGGGCTTTGGCAAAATGGAAGGCTATAATTCCGATACTGTGCTTTCAAAAGCGCTTATGGATGATGTTTCTGTTGGCACCCACTTTACCCAGCCATGGGAGCGCATGAAGCCAACATCTCCGATCATCTCGGGTGGTATGAACGCGCTGCGCCTGCCCGGCTTTTTTGATAATCTGGGCCATTGTAACGTGATCCAGACCTCGGGCGGCGGCGCTTTGGGCCATAAAGACGGCATTGCTGCCGGTGCGACCTCGCTGCGTCAGTCATACGAGGCTTGGCAGCAAGGCATTGATTTGGTTGAATATGCCAAGGACCACCCTGAAACCAAAGGTGCTTTCGAGAGCTTTCCGGCGGATGCTGACCAGAACTATCCGGGCTGGCGCGAGAAACTCGGCGTGCATAAATAGGCTCGCCTTCCTGCGCCGCCTAATGGCGGCGCGGGAGACCTTTATCAATGAGCCAAGGCGCTTGGCTTTTTTATAAAGATCAGGGGAAATTCAATGACCGACGCGCAACAATTCACCATTCAAAAAGAGCCGTTTTACCATGCCACAGGCGCGGAAATAGAGCTTTATGAGGCCGCTTATGCCGCCCGCCTGCCGGTGATGGTAAAAGGCCCCACCGGCTGCGGAAAATCCCGCTTTGTGGAATATATGGCGTGGAAGCTCAAGAGGCCGCTGATCACCGTGGCCTGTAATGAGGACATGACAGCGGCGGATCTGGTCGGGCGGTTTTTGCTCGATGAAAACGGCACCAACTGGCAGGATGGCCCGCTGACCGTGGCGGCTCGGATTGGCGCGATTTGCTATCTGGACGAGGTGGTGGAAGCCCGTCAGGATACCACCGTGGTGATCCATCCGCTCACAGACCACCGCCGCGTTTTGCCGCTGGATAAAAAGGGCGAGCTGCTGGAAGCCCATCCCGATTTCCAACTCGTTATTTCCTATAATCCGGGCTACCAAAGCCTGATGAAAGATCTCAAGCAATCCACCAAGCAACGCTTTACGGCGCTTGATTTTGATTATCCCGAAGCCGAGGCCGAAGCCGCGATTGTTTCGCGCGAAGGCGGGGTGGACAAGGCGACGGCGCTGAAGCTGGTTGAAATCGCCCATAAGGCGCGGAACCTGAAGGGTCACGGCATTGACGAGGGCATTTCTACCCGCCTTTTGGTGTATGGTGCCATGCTGATAAACCAGGGCATCGCCCCTGTGGAAGCCTGCAAAATGGCCATGGTGCGGCCCTTGTCTGACGACGCGGATATCCGCGCCACGCTGGATGCTGCCGTTGAAATGATCATTGGATAGATGGAACCCGAGGCCCAAATCTGGCGTAACCGGCTGAATTGCACCGTTTCAAAGGTGGATGACATTTTTGAGGAAGCGCTCACGCGCGCGCAAGAGGTGATGGATGAAGACGCGCTTTATGCATGGCTCGCCGGTGCCGATGTGGTGTGCGCGCTTGGTCGTGGGCTAGAGCTGCCGCTGCTCTATCTTGATGATATGCCCGAGGTGGTGAAATATTCCGATGCGGCCATTCTGCCCGAGGTGGCCAGCCTCTGCGCCCATCTGTCCAAGGAGGCCGTGCGCGGCTCGATCGCGCCGTTTTTGGGCACGCTGGCGCAGGTGGCGCGGCGGCTGGATAACGCTGACCTGTTGCGCATCTGGCTACGGATGATCCGCATGATGGTGGCCAAGGCCAAGGGCGGCACCGCGCCGATGCTGGCCCGCGCGCCTTATCTTTTCTCCCAGCTTTCCCTGCCCGGCGTTCAGGCTTGGGTGGAATATGGTGTGCGGGTATATCGCGATCATCAGCACCGCCTGCCCGATTATTTCAGCCTGCAAAGCGCTGATTCCAAGGCGATGCTGGTCAAGCAGCGCGCCGGCACGCTTTTTATGGATGCCGA
>JAKIUB010000030.1 GCA_021647745.1 Paracoccaceae bacterium
ACAAAGTTTTCAACTTCCGGTTTGGGCGTAAGCGGGTTTGCACCATTGAAAAGATTCGGCGCGAATATCGGGTAATACATGCCTATATATGACAAGGAGTGCGAATGCCGGATAAGCACGTCACTCAACTCGCTGCGAGCAGGAAGAACCCAAGCTCCCTCGGGTAGGGCCTGTGCTGCATCCAGCAACTCCCTGATCTCGGCATCGTGCATCAGCCATTCCTGCCTGATTTCATAGGTGCGCCCTGCGAATAGCGCAAGAATAACCAGCGCCAGTGCGGCTTGTTTTCGCAAAGACAGCTTCCAGCAAGTAGCAGCAATAAACACAGCGGCCACCAGATAGGGATATCGGATATGGACAAACGCAACATTCGCCAAGGTGAAGGGCGCAAGCAGTGCAGCCAAAAACGTGATGCCAAGAACCCAGCGCATCCCCTTGAAAATATGCAGGCGCCTTTTTCGCAATCCGACAAACACCAATATTGCCAATACTGCGATAATCACCATCGGTAATATAATGTCACTTAAGCTCAGCAAGAGCCGGAATCGCGGCACTGTCAGTGAAGCAAAAGCATCCAAGCGGGCGAACAGCGAAAAACGGCTTACGGAATCACCCATCGGTGAATCCGCATTAAGGATAGCAAAATGTATTATTGCCGGTAGAAAAAGCAGGAATGTTCCGCTGGAACGTAGGATGAATTCGCGCCAGCCTGTCCGTGTCTTTATGGCGCGGCCAAGCTCCCAGCCGGCGATCAGCAGGACAAAAAAACCGAATGCGATAATATGCAAAAAATACAGCCCGAAAGATAACGGCACCACAATTGCCAGTCGCAGCAGGGTTTTTTTATCGGCAAGGACCACCCAGAGCGCAAACAGATAGAGCGCAAACGGCGCAGCGAGCACGTAGTTTTCGAACCCGTAAGTGAAGCTGGTATTATAGGCTAGCAGGGCACTGGCAGCGGGCCAGACAGAAACCCTGCGCCACAACACAAAATGCAAAGCGTAAACAGATGCCACCAGATTAAGCACCATGATCTGGATCAGAATCCGGTTGGTTAAAAATATATCCGAACACGCGACGTCGAACCAGTAGACGAGGTCGGCGAACAAATTGGGCACCGCCTTCAGTTCGAAATCATAGTAACGGGTATAGTTGCTGCCATAAGCACCACCACACTGAATTGCATGCCGTGCCAGATGGTTGGGCAAGTCAACCAGCGGCGGATAGGTAATATTGAACAGCTGCATGCTGATCACGACCACCGCCAAAATGACGGCAACATTTAGCGCAAATTCGGCGCGTGAATGCGAGGGCGCCAAAACTTTAGTCGAGGCCATAGTAACCGCCTATTTTCAATAGGGGCCGCTCATTGAACCACGCGGCCGATTTCTGTGTAATACCGTGGCGCCATTCAGCCGTCGCTCCCCACTCGGGGTTGTTCTTCAATGGTTCGGCATAAAGGTGGTTAAATCGGCTGGTAGCCCGAATATCAAACGAGCTTTTGCGGATTTTCTTTACGGTGGTGATGCCGGCCAGCGGCAGGGAAAAGCCGAAATGATTTGGGAAATCCGTATAGGTACTGGCAATAATCTCACCGCTGTTCAGGTCTTCTGCTTCCAGATCAATGCCGTCGGTGCCCAACACCAATTTGGCCTTTTCTTTGGTGGTGGCTGGACTAGCCTTAAGGGCGGCAAGTGTTTTGCTGATCTCACCCTCAGGGTATACGGCGATATGGATGTTGTTGGTTTGAAGCGCGCCACCCAGATCAGATTTATCGGAAGAGCCGTGGCAAAGGCGCCTGGTGGTTGCCTGCTTGTTGTCAAAAGCTTCGAGAAAGGCGAAGGGCTGCTCGGTACGCGCAGAAATGACGTATTCAATTTTAACAGCGCTCATATCCAGCCCATACCCAAAACAGTTCTACAATTGATATTCCGAGCTAGCCCTGTTTGCAAACCAATTTGGCGGCGCAAAACCCAGAACATAACAAAATACACATTTTCCGCGCCTTTACCAACCAAAGCCAGTTAAGGCATTCTTTCATTCGGGCGATACATTCACTTAATAGGTTGATTTTATTTCAAAATTGGTGCGGGCGGTGGGACTCGAACCCACACGGCCTAGGGCCCAGAGATTTTAAGTTTTAGCATAAGGCATCTTATGCGCTCTAATACGGCTTATAGTGGTTCGCAAGCCGATATAAACACGACATAATTCTCTTATAAGCCTTGGTATGACCTAAGGCAACCTAATCAGAACCGAGCCTGTGACAGGGTTTTTTATGGTTCTGAAACCGGATCACATAGGAGAATGCCAAATGGCCACAAAACTCACCCAGGCAAAGGTTGATAAAACCCGCCATGACCACGAACCAGGGTCGCAAATTTATGATGCAGACGTCAGCGGCCTGCGCATTGTGGTTGGCAAGAAAAGCGCCAGCTATAAACTGATGGGCCGGATCAATGACGGAACCGACCGTTAGGGTGTGCGAAAGGCCTTATGTGCCCCTGATACGCCATTGCGGTTTCGCAAAATTATGGACGAGGGGCAAAGTCTGATCGTTTCGCTTGCTAAAGGCCAGCTCGGCACCGACACCGCCAATGTTCTTGGGGGGCTAATTGTTTCCAGCATTATGAACGCAGCCTTTTCGCGGCATAATCAGCCAGAACAGCAGCGTCGCCCGTTTATGCTATATGTGGACGAATTCCATTCCTTCACCACCTCTGCCTTCGCTGGGATGCTATCAGAAATGCGCAAATACGGACAGTTACCCACCCAGACTACTTAGTGCCTCTAAAACGGTCGTTTTTGGGACGAGCTGGTTCATCTGGTCAGAACGCTCAAAATACAACGTGAAAAGGTTTTGTTGAAATTGGGAGAATATGGATGTAAATCTGTGGCTTACAAGAAACGGGAAAAACGAGGGCTACCGATGATTATGACAATCAAAAAACTGGCATATATTTTGGGGTTCCTGACTTTTGATGTAACTGCACATCAGGCCACAGCTCAAACAATTGTGGCGGACAGTGCCCAGTCTTGCGGGCATTTTACCGCTAGTGCGGAATACATCGATATTACCTTGGTGATGCAACTGGAAAACCGGGAGATCTCAATGCGGGTTCCGCAGGAATTTCTGGAGGATGCCTGGAACCGGCAAGATAACGTGCGTATGACAGCGTTCGCGTTTAGAACCATGATTGACACGTTTGAACCGGTAAAACGGAGCGAAACTCCCCATTTGAACTTTGAATACACTTCGTTTTTGATTAATGATTATGTTAATTTGGAAGCGCTGGCAGAACTTAAACTGGACAGTGCAAGCCCGGGACGGGCATCCCCGCGAGAGCCTCTTGCAGATTATTCTATGCAGTCGTTTCAATACGGTCTGGAGGAAGTGATCCCGAATTATCCGGACGAGTTACAGGAAAATGTCTATCTTCTAAGGGATTCGAATGGGGAAATTGATACGGTGATTGCGTGCAGCATAATTGGAGTGGCAAACTATCCAGGATGTAAGCAGTATTCCCGAACACCATCAGGCGTAGATTTGAAATTCAGTTATCGCCTCAAGTACTTACCTATCTGGCAAGAAATGCAAAACAACATCCACAGCTTTGTCGAATGTGCAATTGACGAAGCATCTCAGGAAAGACTTTAAAAAATGGCTTTATCAACAGAAGAATTGAGTGTTTTACGTGATCATTCTGATGCCGGTGACCGGATTGCCTATTATACAGCACTGGCAGATTTTGGCTATTCCTATGGCTAATTAGCGCTCGGGGTGGTGTTGAATGACACAGTGACCGGCGCGTCGGCCAATGCGTTTTTTGTGCTTCAGGCCGATGAGGAAGGTAAACCAGTGCCCTATAATACGCTTGCGAAGATAAGCCTTGAGCTTATGCAGGAGGATTTTAAGGCAAGGGCAGTAGCGGCAATGACGTATTATTGGGGTTCGATGGAAATGACACCCTCAACGGCGCATTAGGCGAAGATAGGATTTACGGAGGTAACGGTGCTGATACGATTAATGCTGGCACCGGTGCCGATTGGATAGACGGCGGCGCTGGGGCTGACATCATTGATGGTGGTGCCGGTCAGGATGTATTGCATTTCGCCAAGACCGGCGCTGGGGTGACGGTTGATTTCCAGCCCCCCTCGGGGGTCGGCATAGGCGCTGGCGGTGATGCTGCGGGGGATACCTATGACAATATCGAGGTGGTGATTGGCACGGATCAGAACGATACGTTCAAGGCGTGGAACGGTAGCGGCAAGTCTTTTGCCGGTGGGGAAGGTGAGGACAGGTTTGAGGTTTTATTGGATGGTATCAACAATAAGGTTAACGCTTGTGTTGCCGCGCAACCTGAAGTAATTCTATTTGTGAAGAAAGTGTTAATTGGTGCAACTATTGCAATACGATCCCCATTTTTTGCGCAACATAAAACACAGGAGAAGGCAGGATGACAAAGCGGGTACTGTCGTTGGGTTTGCTATTTGCTGGTTTTCTGTGGGTCTCGTTGCTTTCTGGTTGCGGCAGTGGCTGCGGTGACATTGAGGATGAAGTATTCATTCAGAAGGCGTTGGAGCATTTTATCGCTAGCCAGAATGAAACGGCGACTTATTATACTGTGGATGGCCCGAAGACGAGAGTTTACGATGTATATACTTCCGTTGGCGAATTCCATGCGGAAAACCCGAACTGTTGCAGTTTTGGTTACGCGGGAGACGATGGTGCTCTCCCAGCATGGTGGGCGCGTGCTAACAATGATTACGCAGGGACGGTCGTGATTAAATACAATGCGCGCGTTGTCGAAGAAAATGGGATTCGAGAGGAAGGCCGAAGCAGATGGATTTCTCTCAGCTCCTGCGCTGCACCGATAAACCCATCCAAGCTTTGGCCTTAGTAAATTTGCAAAAACTGGAATACACATATGACACTCCCAACAGCTCAAGAAGTCGCAACAAAATTTCTATACGGATCGGCAGCTCTTCCGGAAAGCTTCGATGACCCATCGTTAATTCGGCCAAATGAAGCGTCCACTCAAATTGAGGTCACCAAAGCTGACTATTTCGACCCTATCACCGGCCCCGGTCGTTTTGCGCTTGGTTCTGAGTTTGACATTGTTGACGATTTTTTAGGTGCTCCTAAAGAATATTGGATCGCACAAATGAATGCTCCAGTTGGTGTGTTTGCGCAGTTTTATCAACCTGGAGACCCCGAATTACGCCTAACCAAAAAGCAATTTGCTGAAGAAATTCTGGGGTATGATCCTGCTACTGATTTTTATGGCTTAAATGTTGCCAACCGATCTGTCGCAGACGGAAATGACGATTACGCCGAGCGCACATTTATTTGGGGCGGCACAAGTTTCAAATTGGGCGACGCAACGGAATTTGTATTTCGATTGGATGGTGAGTTCACTATTGAGAATTTTTCTATCGAACCACTGCGTAACGACAATTTTGACTTTGATGGCGGTGACTTGTTCACTAATCTAGAAAACAATTTACTTGAGCAAGCGATAGACCCCTCAGGAATAGGTCGTCAAGTCGATTTAGTGTTCACAGGAGACCCACGCCCGACCTCGACCTATACATTGGCAGACTTCGAGGCAGACCAAGCCATCTCCGAAAGCTGGACAAAGCCGTCTTATCCAACGCTTTTAGATGGAATAAACCAGATTACCGAAAATTTGTTTGATGAAGGGGTTACCGCAACCTTGGTTGATGGAAAACCTGTTATTTATGGAAGTGATGATGCAGATGCCATCATTGAGGGGACGGATATTGTTGGGCATTACGATTTGGAAGATTCTGGTGATCTCACTCCTTGGGAATTCGTGGATTATTATTTTAGTGACTATGTGAAAAATGGAATTATTTACATTACTGGTGGCGGTGACGACTATGTTCAAGGGACAAATTTTGATGACGATTTCCGAACAGGAACAGGTCAAGATATCATTGAAGCAAATGCTGGCGACGACTGGATAGACGGCGGCGCTGGTGCGGATGTTATTGACGGCGGTGATGGGATTGATGTGTTGCATTTTGCCAAGGATGGCGCTGGCGTGACGGTTGATTTCCAGACCCTCTCGGGGGATGGCACGGGCGCTGGCGGTGATGCTGCGGGGGATACGTATGACAACATCGAGGTGGTGATTGGCACGGATCAGAATGATAGATTTAATGCATGGGAAAGCAGCGCTAAGCGCATTGTTTTGGTTGCAAATTTGATATGCTAAACTGCTATCAGGTCGTTAGCTATGCTAAACCATGGAGATTTCAATGAACATACTATTTTTACGCTTGCTCAAGCAGTTCAGCCTGCCCGCACTGACATTGGTTTTTTATGCCATTATTGCTGTAAATATCGCAAATGCGTCACCAAGGGTAAACTACTCTACGGACATAGAGGGCACTGTTATGGCGGTGACTCCTGACGGATATATGCTGATCAGCCCCAGTGCTGGCGCGGAAGATGATAATATCAAGGTTCGGCAATGGGGGCTAACGATTGAACCGCTTATACTGGAGCTAATCTCGTTGGGCCGGCATATTGACTGCGAAATCATCTATGAGACCGAAGACTTTATCGGCGGGAGTTGCAACCTGCTTTTTTTTGATACTCGCGAACAGGAGCGCGATGTGCAGATGTTGCCCATTGACATTCTTACACGCGGAAGTAGTAGCCCTTATTTTTCCACGTTTGGATTGCCGTTTACGCATTATCTTGGCGAAATTGAATGCAGTGATATTGACTATGCGAATTTCCCGGACATTTTAACTGATTTACCAGAAAATGGTGGGCGAAATATCTACGAAGTTAGTTGTGAATTTTATGAAAATTACGGAAAATAAGGAGATCAAAAGTGTCTTTACAGGACCTGATGGATACTAAAATATTTATAACAGATGCTAATAACAATCTGTCACCAGCAGAATACACGATATGGCGTGCCGAAATTGAGGCGACGTTGCAAGCACTCTACGACAATCCACTTTATTACGCAGATGTATTTGCTGTGTTTGAGACAAGCCTTCAGACAATGCGAATAAACTATACAACTGACATACCAAACGCGGCATGGAATGGTCTTCAAGCCAACGTTAACATCGGTCTTGGCAGCACCTTTACCTATCTTGATAAATCCGGCGTGGCCCATGTCGGCGGACCAGAGCGTATTTTGGCCCATGAGCTTTTGCACACAATATTGGATGAAAAAGACCCGCAGGAAGACCTAAGCGGTGGGGTTGTTAACCCAAATTATGCCGGAGATGTGGTTGACCTTGTAAACGAACTTCTGCCTCACCTACCAGAGCGCGCCAGCTACTCGGCTATCGGTAATGACTGGATAGACGGCGGCGCTGGGGCGGATGTTATTGACGGCGGTGGGGGGATTGATGTTTTGCATTTTGCCAAGGATGGCGCTGGCGTGACGGTTGATTTCCAGACCCTCTCGGGGGATGGCACAGGCGCTGGCGGCGATGCTGCGGGGGATACCTATAGCAATATCGAGGTGGTGATTGGCACGGATAGCGTGGATAATTTCAAGGCGTGGGATGGCAGCGGCAAGCTATTTTCTGGTGATCTGAATGTAAAAAGAACTGCTAAGTTCCCCCGTTCTCTGAAATTAATCCGTCGATATGCAATGGGTGTTTTCTCGGCTGTGTTTTTCAGCACCGCCCAACCGGTGCTCGCTGATTGGGAAGGCTTCGGGCCAAGTCGCACATGGATAATTGAGGGCACAGTCATGTCGGTGACACCGGACAGTTTTATCCTACTCAGCCCTTCGGGAGGGGCGGAAGATGACATTATCAAGCTACATATGTGGGGGCTAAAGGTTGATGCCGATATCCTCACCATGATCACTCTGGCGCGAAGGCTTTATTGCGCCGTTTTGTATGACACTGGGGAATATTTGGGTGTGGATTGTTATTTGTCATTCTTTCGGGATGTAAATGATAATCCGATCAGGACGCAACTGCCTCATACGCGAACGGCAAATGGGGGGCTGCTTTCAGTTTTTTTTATATTTATGTTTGATGCCAAGTCTGAATGCAGCCGTGATGACGAAATATTTGGTGCACTACTTGATGATCAAAGTGGGCTTCACATTAAATGCGGACAGAATAGTATAATAACGGATATTGGAGATACAGAATGAACATAGATGACATGATAGCAAACGGCACCATCACATTTGAGAATGGGCGTTCAGACCTAAATGCTGAGCAAGAAGCTGCTGAAATTTTGACAATAACTGAGGCATTGAAAACTCTGTGGAATAACGAAGCATATCGTGTGGACGTATTTGATAAGCTTGATATTGTTGAAGGAAAGGTACTACGGATTGGCTTACTAGAGGATTCTGCGACGGGCTTTAGCAACATAGCCATTGTGGACTCTCAATACACCCTCACCTACCTCGACAATACCGGCACAGCCCAGACGGGCAGCTTTCTACGCATTTTAGCACATGAGGTTTTGCATGCGGTATTGAATACAGACGACACCGTTGATGATCTGACCGGTGGTCAAATTGGCCCAGATTATCTCGGTGAGACCGTTATTGCTACCAACACCTATATGGAAACGATAGACTATAGCATGGCCCGTGCCAGCTATTCAGCCACGGGCGATTTTTTGGCGGCAGAGGAAAATGGGCAATGGTTATGGAATGGCGACACAGCTGATGTTGTGCTGGTTGCCAAAGGTGAAACAAGTCAGGTTGGGGGAGCAACCCGCCCTAGCGCGAATGTGGATACATCCCATAATACAACCGGCCTTAAAGACCTGATCATCGGTTGGAACGGTACTAACAATATCAGCACTGGCGCGGGGGATGATTACATCTATGGGCGCGGTGGGGCGGATACGCTCAACGCGGGAGAGGGCAATGACAATGTTATGGCCGGCACTGGGAACGACACCGTCATTGGTGGTCTTGGGAACGACTTTTCAAACGGCGGTGCTGATGACGACACGCTGGACTATTCCACCCTTGATTTTACCATCGCGCTAGATGATCCGGCAGGGGAGGATTACGACGCCCTCTTCAGCGCCACGCCCGATAGCGGCGGCTGGGTGGATCGGTTCACGGATTTCGAGACGGTGACGCTGTCAACCCAAGACACCACCCTCACCATCAACGGCGCAAATACGCTTGAGGCGCTGAATGCCGAAGCGATCAAGACTTGCGAGGTTCCCCCCATAGCTTACCCACATACAATATCATCTTGTTTTGGTTTTGTTTCCACCGCCCAAAAGTGGCTTAAGAAAGCTCTTCTTCCATTGGTTTTATTGGGTGCATCACAACCCGCGCTGGCTGATTGGGAAGGCTTTGGAGAAAACCGCACCTGGATTGTTGAGGGCCAAGTTATGTCGGTCACACGAGATGGTTTTATCCTGCTCCGCCCTTATGGTGGAGAAGAAGATGAAATCATCAAGATTCACCAGTGGGGACTGAAGGTAAATGCCGGTGATTTGACCATGATCACACTGGCACGACGGCTAACTTGCGCTGTGTTGTATGATACCGGAGAATATTTGGGAGGGCATTGCTATTTATCATTCTTTGAAGATGTAAATGACAACCCGATCAGGAGGGGCTTACCAGATGTTAATATAGCAAAAGGAGGCCCGCTTTGGTTTATTATGTATCCTGATTATGGCGGCAGTGCTGAATGTAGCCAAGACGATGTAATCTATGGAAAAGAGATCGTAGACCAAACAGGGCTATTTATTGCATGTGGCCAAAGTAGTGAAGCGGGAGAAACAGAATGAACATAGATGAACTGATTGCAAACGGATCGATCACATTTTTAAATACACGAACAGATTTAACTACAGAGCAAGAAGCCGCTGAAGTTGCGGCAATTACTTCTGCGTTGAAGGTGCTGTGGAACAACACAGCCTATCGCGCGGCCGTGTTTGATACCCTTAACGTCACATCTGGTAATACTCTCGATATAAGGCTTGTTAAAAATGGGGCGTTCAGTAACGGGAATGCCATTGGTGTAGACTCCCAACATTCCTTCACCTACCTCGACAATACGGGCACGGCGCAAACGGGCAGCTTCCTGCGCACCTTAGCACACGAAGTCTTGCACGCGGTTTTGTATACAAAGGACACCGTTGACGATTTGACGGGTGGGCAGGTTAACCCAGATTACCTCGGCGAAACGGTCATTGCCACCAACACCTATATGGAAACGATAGACTACAGTGCAGTTCGCGCCAGCTATTCCGCCACCGGGGATTTCCTCGCCACTGAATACGGTGGTCGTTGGTTGCCGGATGGGGTGACCGCTGATGTCGTGCTGGTTGCCCAGGATGGCATCGGGGGTCCAACAACCCGCCCCGGTGCCGATGTTGACACCTCAAACAATGTAGAGCTAATTAATGACCTGATCATCGGCTGGGACGGTTCAAACAACATTAACACCGGCGCAGGGGATGATTACATTTATAGCCGTGGCGGGGTCGACACGATCAATGCGGGTATCGGTAATGACTGGATAGACGGCGGCGCTGGGGCTGACATCATTGATGGTGGTGCCGGTCAGGATGTGTTGCATTTTGCCAAGGATGGCGCTGGGGTGACGGTTGATTTCCAGACCCTCTCGGGGGGGCGGCACAGGCGCTGGCGGCGATGCTGCGGGGGATACCTATGACAATATCGAGGTGGTGATTGGCACGGATCAGAACGATACGTTCAAGGCGTGGGACGGCAGCGGTAAGCTATTTGCTGGTGGGGAAGGCGAGGACACGTTTGGGGTTTTGCACGGTGGTACCAACAATAAAGTTAACGCTCGTGTTGCCGTGCAGCCTGAAGTAATTCTATTTGTGAAGAAAGTGTTAATTGGTGCAACTATTGCAATACGATCCCCATTTTTTGCGCAACATAAAACACAGGAGAAGGCAGGATGACAAAGCGGCTATTGGCTTTGGGTTTGTTATTTGCGGGTTTTCTGTGGGTCTCGTTGCTTTCTGGTTGCGGCAGTGGCTGCGGTGACATTGAGGATGAAGTATTCATTCAGAAGGCGTTAGAGCATTTTATTGCGACTCAGAGTGCAAGTATATGGAGCGTAGATTCAGTAAGGATTCCAATTAAAATTTACACCTCAGTTGATGAGTTTCGCTCCGAAAACCCTGATTGCTGTAGCTTTAGTTACCGTGGGTATGAAGGCGACCTTCCTGATTGGTGGACACGTTTTAGCAATGATTATGCTGGGGTGGTCTTCATTAATTATTTGAGTCGACGAATTGAAGACGGATCAGTCGTTAAGATAGCCCGAAGAACTGTTTCCCCAATGAATTCATGTGCTGAACCGATTTCGATCACAAAAATATGGCCGCGCTAGCTTAAAAAAGGAAAATAAAATGCCTCTCCCGACCGCTCACCAAATTGCTTCTTTGTATCTGTATGGCTCTGAAATACCGTCAGAAAAATTTGATGATTCTTCGTTAATCCGACAAGATGTAGCCGTTATGCCCAAAAACGTTAGTAAAGATGATTATTTCGACCCTATCACTGGCCCGGGCCGATTTGCACTTGGGTCTGAATATAAAATAATCCAAGATTTTTTTGATTTGAAGGATTATTTCGTTGCGCAATTGCAAGTAGCGAATTCAGGCTCCCCAATCAGTATATTTGCACCCTATTTTCAACCAGGTGACACGGAAATACGTCTTACAAAAAAACAATTTGCTGAAGAAATCATGCAAAATTACGACTATGGGTTAATCGTTGCAAATCGCTCTGTTGCTGATGGGTATGATGACTACGCCGCGCGCACATTTATATGGAACACGACTCAATTCGCTTTGGGCGCCCCGGCCGACGCAGGTGACCCACCTTTAGCAGTAGGTGAGGGCCCCGATTTTGTTTTTTGGCTGGATGGTCAGTTTACCATTGAAAATTTTTTAATTGAACCGCGCCAAGATGATAATTTTGACTTTGATGGCGGTGACTTGTTCACTAATCTAGCAAACAATTTACTTGAGCAAGCGATATCCACCAGTTAGACTTTCGGAAACAGGGAATAGCTCATCGATACCAGTGGCGTTCAGCGTGCCAAAAACGCGAACCGTTTGAATCGGCGTATCAGGAGCTTTGACTACCGCTGTTGATCCACCAAGAATAATTCTCCCATTTTGAATTCCGACGGAACGCGCCTCAATAACACCAGTGTTGTTGATAACTGAATTAACCGCAACACGAGCTGTAGCAGCCGTCATGGCGACCACACCGCCGTCTGCGTTTAATGTTCCGCTATTGGGGTCATACTCTTTGGGTATCTGGTACAAAAAAGTGTAGCAAATTCTTTTTTTAGTCAGCAAAGCTTTCAATTTTACCTAGGATGAAAATAGTTGCATTGGCTAGTATGTTTTATGAGACTAAAAAGAGACTAATTGACCCTGCGACTTTGTAATATATCATGTAAGCCTTTGAAAAGCTTGGAGGCGAGTACCGGAATCGAACCGGTGTACACGGATTTGCAAGCTGCCAGCCTGGGCCAACATATCAAAGGGTTAGGGTGAAACCGGAGGCCAAATAAGGGCGGAACGTAAGGGGAAACGTGAAACCGGATATTGATTGGCTGCTCGTGATCTTTTCAAAAAAAAGAGCACTTCGGTCACAATTTCCTTATGTTCTAAATATCATAATAGAAGCCCAATATTGCCGGCAAACTGTTTTAATCAGAAAAACTGTCCAGAACGGTTTGACGAATTTCTACCAAGCGAAGAAGGGTGTCATAAATTGTAATGAGAGGCGTCTTGATGCCAAACGCTTCCAATATTGTTTCGTCAAATGTGCGGCGATCCTCGCGCTCTAATTCGTCGGCAATATCCTCAACGTCACGCGCCAACAATGGCTGAAAATACCGTAGGATGCTGTCGCGCTGCGCATTTGTTAGTACTGATGGGTCCAGCATATGCAGATGAATACGCAAGCTAGTTACCGACAGATCTAGAACGCCAAGCCCCCTCCCGAACCCATTACCCTCAACCATGAGATACGAAATGCTGGAGTTTAGCAACGCAGCTGATAAATCTAAATCAATGTTGTCTTTGGCAGTTAGTCTAACAAGCCTTTGATCAACGAACGTGGGGTCTGCGAATCGAGAGAAGAATAGTCTCAAGCTGGGGTTCAGAAAAATTGCGAGGTCTGCCCGGGTATCAGGGCGCATCTCGTACCAATGCATATTTGGGCGCGCTAAACTTTTAACTAGGGGAACGCCAGAGTTATTTGTACCGCGCCGAAACCTTTCTATCCACGCTAAAGCGCCCTTAGCTCTAATTTTCCGCAACTCGTTTTCTGTCAGCGAGCAGCAGAATGCTTCCGCATCAGGTTGGCCTAAATAGGACACTAAATTCCGCGCATTTTTTACAACAGGTTGCAAAAATTCAGGCTCTATACCGTGCCCTTCTTCCGGGTAGAACATGGCGTTCCAGCCACGTCGTTCACCACGCGCAATGTCAAAATACTCACTTACCGGAACCAGCGGGAGCTCCAGCACCCAATCAATATTTCCAAATTGGGCGGTTCCACCAAGACCTAGCGTGCGAAACTTCCGAAGCTTGGCTAAGGATACCGAATGGCAATCGATCACATCTTCTTGGGGCTGCCCAACCTTGATAAGCGCGGATACTTCCTCAATATATTTGATATCGGATAGTTCTTCGAGAGGGCGTAAAAGAGTTATAAATTTTGTTTCTTCTTGCTCATCAATCTCACCCGTTCGGAGAGATAAAATCAGAATGTTCGTTACAATATCTGCATTTTTGAACCAACGACCTGCGCCTGACGTCACTACAGTTTCGAGGTGATAAAAATTTCTTAGCCTATCTTGGAAATCTAGCCCCCATGATGTGGCCAACCATGCGTTGGTAATGATGATCCCAAGCTTGCCATCTGGCTTAATAAGATCGTGCAGCGCAAAGGGTAAATAGGCTGCCACATCGGCTCGCCCGGTCAGGCTACCCTCTGCGCCAAAGCTAGCATTAACCCTAGCAATAGCTGCTCCATATTGTTGTCGACCATCTTGAGAAACAAAAGGAAGGTTTGATGTAACTGCGTCAAATGTCCCCAAAGCTTCGGTGAAAGCCTCACCAGTATTTGGGTCGCGTAAAGTTAACTCCGTATCTGCGGTGAGTGTGAATGCGTCCGCGTTAAAAACACGGATGGGATGCGTCATCAATTCTGGACGGGCAAGCGCAAAGGTGGCGATTTGTAGCGTTTGCGGATCAATATCTCCAGCTATCACCTGACTGGATGCCACTTCCCCCGACACGCCATGACTCAGCTTTATTTCAAGTGCAGCACGCGAAATTGTACCGCTACCCGCACATGGGTCTAGCACACGGCTGCCGGAAATATTATCAACGCATAGTGACACCAGGAGATGAGCCAGATTTACGGGGGTTGGATATTGCCCTTTAATTTTTCGCCTTGATACCTCCACCGAACTTTCAAGCATATCAGAGAGTTGTGATTGCTCAACGCCGCCTAACCTAAGGCTGGAGAGGAGTTCATTTAATTGTCGCAAATCCTGCCAAGCTTGATCCGACAGACATTCACTACCAAGGCTCGATCCAAAAATTGTGTAAAAATTGCACTGCTCCGATAGCTCTTTAAATACCGCCAGTGCCTGTTCGGGCGTATGCTCAGGCCCGATTTCATTAACTACATGGGCCTCTTCCCGCCGTCCCTGTAGAATATGTCCAAATAGGAATTTCCCAACCCAATCAGATAAAACAGACTGTGCCAGCACCTCAAATTTATTGCGTTTCGCACCGTATTCTACTTTGTTTTGCAACCACCAAACAGTTACCTTAGCCCTGAAAGCTCCGTTTGATCGAAATTTCTCCTCAAGGGTTTCCGCAACGCTTCCAGTATTCATGAAAACAAGTTCTGTTATGCCCCCGCTTCGGTAAGCATCGATAAACCGCCGGCCTTCTAGGGCATTTCGTGCGAAGAGGTCGTTAACGTGAGACAGGATTTCTGTCGCCAAAGCTTCCCAGCGTGCTCGCTCTCTGAGTGCTGCCGACCTCGTCCGTATATCCGCAAGATCAGACCAACGATAACTTGGTGTAAATAATTGATCATCTTCACGTGTGTAAAGAACAGCCTCTGATACATTCCACAAAACAAAGCTATCTAATCCTAGGAGATTAGCCTTGTCCGTGGCATCATCAATAAAGGCGACGTCGTCAATCGGCGTATCGGGCATTTTAAGCTCCCAACCCTGAAGAATACGCGCAGAATCCAGATCCCCATAGAGCAAAACATCAGGAAACCTACTTCCGACACCGGTCGAGATGGTATGTTCTCCACTTGCATCGCGAACGGGCTGACCGCCTTCAACAGATAGCATTTTAAGGTGGCCAATTAGATCAATCGCCCAGCTTCTTTCGTTGTAATTTACGGAACCTGCTTTTCTAACCATTTGTTTCAACAGTCTGTTCGACATCAACCAAACCGGTGCGGCGCATTAAGTTTTTACGCGCAGACGGCTGCAACGAATCAAACAGATCAGGGAAAGGGATATCCTGTTTTCTCATCGCTTCAACTTCAAGCAAACGATCATCAGCAACCTTCATGTAATCTACCTTCTGTTTTTTAAACAGGTGCACTTCTTCGTTTTTTTCAATGCCAATGAACCTGCGATTCTCCATCGCAGCGGCAACAAGAAAGCTACCTGATCCGAAAGCATTGTCTAATACTGTCTGACCTGGGCGCGTAAACATTCGAATGAGATAGCGGCCTAAAGCAACGGGCTTTTGGGTTGGGTGCCAAACTCGGCAGCCAGCTTCGCTCTCGGCTGTTTTACAATAGAGAGTATCAGTCGGATATCGATGCCCTTCGCTTTTGACTACAACTGGCTTGAAATCCCCATAACTACCGGTGTACTGGGCCTTGCGCTTCCCCTTGTCATATGGTTCGCCCTGCCACATCAGAGGTTGGTAGTCAGGTTGTTTGCCGTAAAATATGCATATATCTTCATGTTGGCGAAGCGGTTGCTTTCGCGCATTCAGGAAGTTAGTGGATTTCGACTTCACCCAAACAAATTTATACTTAAACCACGCTTCATTTGATAAGATCAGCTTGGCTGTAAAAACTCCTTGTGCCGAAAGGGCTATAGCTCCGTTAGGCTTAATAATTCGTCGATATTGCTTCCATAGGTCCGGAAGCGAAATTACGCTGTCCCATTTATTTTGGGTGGTACCATAAGGCAAATCACAAAGGATCATATCGACACTGTCGTCTGCAATGCTATTCATTACCTCAAGGCAGTCGCCTTGAATTGTTTCGCCGTTTTCGTATTTCATGTCATTTGCCCGCACTGTTCTGCACTGGCGATTTTGATCTTGGCGACGCGCCTTGCAGATCAAGCTCATCAGAAACCAAACGGCGAACGGCAAGCCGGCCGAGGTATGCAAGGGGCCTATCAACAGCCTTTGACAGCTGCATCAGCGCGCTATAGTCCTCATTGTCGAGATTGATCGTGACTCTGTGTTTTGTACCCATGCTGCATTATGCAGCAATCTGCAGCAAAAGCAAAACAAAAGTAGAACAAAATGAAAGAAAAATTCGATGTCCGCGGCCTAAGGTGACTCATTCATCTTTGGGGGGCCGAGAAGGAATTTCGACCGACGGTACTCCAATAAATCATTGCAGAATGCAGTGGACTTCTTTCGGCCCATCCAGCCGTTTGAAACGATTCGTATTTATTACCCCGACCAGATTGCGGCCGGGGCTTTTCCGGAAATCGACTGCTGCTATTTCGATATGCATTCGGTCATGGAGGCATATTGCTCTGGAAAGCTACTCGAGCAAACAGGAAACCCGTTCCGCAGTTTCATGAGGCTCGACGCAGGATAGCATGTTGTTTGGGCGTCTTGCCAAAGTTCTCCACGACTCGCCTCACATCACGCTTGAAATTTTGAAAACTCCGCTTGTCGCTTGGCGAGCATGGAACCGACACAGTGCCCTTGCCATCCGGGTGCCTTAACCGCCCATGCTTTGACCCGTGCCAGAACTCCCATCCTTGCCGAACAAGATTTTGCACGTATTTATGGATTTCCCTGCTGTTACTGTACCGCATCATGCCACCTCGCTGTAGCGAGCCGCATAACGATCGGCTGAAAACCTCATTCCGCCAAACGCGGACAAAGCGCCCACCTCCAGAATGGGCGGGCTGTATTGATACCCGTTTTCGCGCGTGTCCTGTCCGTTTTGATAGAACCGTCCGAGAGGGTCGATCATGATATAGGATTCAAGCATTTCGGAATTGTCCTCCACACGGGAGATTTTTTGAAATGCCCTGTGCCGCATAACAAATTCCGCGAACATCCGGTCATCAATTTCAAGGTTGCTGTTCACAACCGGCAGCATCCGCAGGATTTTCCATTTTTCCGGTGACAATTCGCGGATCAGATCGCTGAAATCTTCGCTCGCGTTGGCGGCATTTACGACCGTGTTCACCTTCAGTTTGAGGGTCGGGTTTGCGGCGCGAGCTGCCTGGATATTCCTTGTCAGACCAACCACATCCAACTGCGCCTCGCGCCGGTCTGCACGGCCGATGCGCTGATTGACTTCCGCATTAACTGAATCAAGGCTCACCCCGAGCCAGCTCATGTATGGGGCCAGCTCACCCAGCAACGCCCCAGTCAGGCGGCTTCCGTTGGTGATCAGGGATGTGTTGAACCCTGTTTCATGCGCAAACCGCACCAGTTCGGGCATCTGCCGCGCATAGAGCAGCGGCTCGCCTCCGGCGAAATTCAGCCGCACGCTTTGCCATTGCATTTGGCGATACAAAGGATTTCCCGTATTGCCCGGGCGGAAAAATTCGTAAACTTCGCGGATCAGTTCGCGGGAGGCTTGCATGTCTTTCACGACATCCCGAGCCCCTTTCTGTTTTTCCCAGGCAGAATAGCAGTATTTGCAACCATAGTTGCAGGCTTCGGTGATATGCCAGTTGATGACGAGTTCACGGGTTTGAATGGAGGTGATCATTACACTTGCCCTCCATTTTCGGCGACCTGATAACACAGGCGGAAACCGATCTTCATCGACTTGTACTTGCCGTCACTACTCGGGTGAAAGGGGCCGTGCGCGGGATTCCCTCTGTATTCCCCCGCGAATGTAATATCGCAAGGCGGGCACAACCCCCATGCATTAATGGCTTGCTCTTTTGGGGACAGCCATTCACTGAACCACGGAGAGCGGACCACTTTCAGGCCAGCGGGACTGATTTCTTGCGGTAATGGTTTTTGATTGTAGCGCAGGGTCCACCTGTTAAACACTTCTTCGCTCATATAGTCAGGCCGCTTTCCGGTCTCCGGCTCGTAAGCGTCATTTTCTGGACTATAAAATGTGAAGTGGCGATCGGTGTATATTGAGTGGCGCAGCGAAATGACTTCGTCACGGTCAGGCGCAAGGCTTTTTAAACCATCAGCTAGAACTAAAAAATGTTCCGGATCAAGCAGCTTTAATGGCAATTTCTCGACGCCCCTGCGCCAGGAGGCATATGCCAGCGCATCATACCACGTGACAGCAGCCGGAAGATCGGCAGCCTCGAACTCCGGCCCCACAAAGCGGCCAACATCTTTCAGAGACGCCCTGTGACGGGCGTAACCCTCATTGTAATCGAGGAATTTTGCAAACTGACCAACCGTGATCAAATCTGTGAAACACAGACCACCATTGCCATCTTTTTGGTAATGATAGCCACCCCTGGGGGACGCATGCTGAATCGCTGGCCGGAAGCGTCCCTTCTTGATCAGATACTCCTTCAGGAACTCCTCACCCGTATACTCAACACGGTTTGAGGGTTCTGAAACTGTGCCAAGGCACATGTTATTGGCATTGTGTTCGTCCTGTTCTTTCCACCCGTCATATTGGAAATAGCTCCAAAGCGAAAACTCATCGCTCCTGCTTTTTTTGCTGATATCTTTATCCCTGAGATAGGGAAGGTAAGGGTTTTTCGCGAATTTTTTGGCGCGCATGTTTTTGTAAAAGAAATCATAGCGCCCGTCGGCAAGCCGCAAAAACACCAGGTTGTTATTATACGGGATAACTTCGGCCCAGCCGGCTGTTGTGCAGCGGATCAGGGTGGACAGGATTTCGCCGGCCTTTTCCAAGGCTATCCGATGCTCGTCATCAAGCCGGTAGAGACATGCAACAGGTGGTTCGCTTGTTGGATCGCAGTATTGGTCTCCCAAGTAATTTGCGTGGTATAATGCATCGTGAAACGAGCATTTTCCGCCGTGCATTTTAATAACAAAAGTTGCAGGGGGTTGATGCTGATCGAAGGCAGGGACTTGTTCTCCAAACAGGGTCTCGACATGCATGTCAGGGTGCTTCATTGCCAGTCCCAGAAGATCCCAGTAATTAAACCCGTCACCAATAAAGATTTTGTCCGGAAAGGGGCGGCCGGAATAAAAGAGGCGGCCTGAAATCTGTTCCGGATAAAAGTGATAGAACCTATCGTCCCACGCATGCTTCAGAATATCCTGCCGTTTTGTCAGGCGGTGCTTTTCCATAAACGGCTTTATGGATTCGCTGTATTCTTTTTTATAGCCGGCCCAGCCTCCTTTTATGCCAAGCGATTTGGCAATAAAATTCAGCGCTGTCGAGTGTTTGAATTTCGCTTCAGCATCACGGCCCTCGTTACGGGCAAAATCTGCAGATTGCTTAAGGCTGTCAGGATCAAGGTCGGTGATTTCTGCAAAATGCAGCTTATTAAAGGGAAGGTAAGATTCGGGCATGTTTCATCTCCAGTAAACGCGCAGTCTGCATGCGGCAATCAGGGATGTGAACATTATTACCAGTATCTGGTTCTGCGTCTTATTGCAGTTTGCATCTTTTGTTTGTGCGTTACAGACTTTGTGTTGCCAACCGCTGGTGATGCTTTCCACCAATCAATTTAGGCGAGGCATTTGGAAAAAACAAGAGGCTGCCGGTGTTTTTGTTCACAAAAATGATGGGTTAGAGAATTTCGCGGCTTGCTTTAAGAGATGCTACTATAATCTACATGCCCGCACCTGTTCCCGCATGACGGCATAATCGCTCAGCATCTCCACGATTTCTGCCCCTTCCGGCAGCGCCTGCACTTCCTCCGCCGCCCTTGTCTGAAATCCGTCATCATACTCCACCACCGGCGGGCACACACCTGTGGCCCGCTCAGAATTTACCGTCGCGCAAGCGCTCAGTAAGCTCGTCACGATTATGAGGGCGGCGAGACGCGGCCTCAAGCATTCGGCGCTGAATTTCATTGGCTTTCTCCGTGTTTTCGAGCCGTTCCGCCAGCCGTCCGGCACGCTCGCCGGAGCGGCGCAAGGACAGGAGGAACAGCGTTATTGTAAGGGCGATGGTGGCCCATTTTCCGACAGCCAGCGCGAAACGGCTGCCGGTGAACCATGCGATCAGCGCCCCCATCAGCGTCGCCCTTTGCGCCAGTCATCCCAACGGGCGTAGATGGTGGTTCCGATGCCGACCAAGGCCACGGCGATGAATAGCCAGCGGATTGTGTCGAGATACGGGATCAGCGGTTGCAGGGCGGATTGGGTGTCGGTGACGGCCTGTTGCACGACCTCGACGCCTGCCGCCCCGATGGTGGCGACACCGGCAGCACCCCCGCCTTTCATGGTACGGCTCTCGGTCAGGGTTTCGCGCAGGCGTGGCGGCCCACCTGCGAACCGTGTGGCACGCGGCGGGAACGGGTCGCCCCATTGGCGCGCACGGCCGATGTCGATGTGCATGAAGTTCTGGCGGGGATAGAAGCCAAAACCGGTGAAGTCGGCGGCACGCGCCACGGCTTCAAAACTCTCCGGATCATGGTTGGCCATGGAGATATCGAAGGCAGCACCCTGCAGATGCATGGAGTGTTTGGCCCCGCCGACCTGCCGGTTATAGGCGGGGCTGCGATAGGCGGAATGCACGATCAGCGGCACGCCGAGGCGGTCGCGCAGGGCCTGCAGCTTGTCGATGGCCGGCTCGTTGATACGGATGGTGCCATCGCCACGACAGGCGATCTCCTCCGGGCTGAAGTTGGGCCAGCGCCAGAGTTTCTCCGGCAGGTCGCGCCAGTCGGCGTAATAATGGGTGGTCATGTTTGTCTCCTTGCAACGAAAAAACCCGCCGGTTGGCGGGTATGTGGTCGGTATGGTTGGGGTGTCAGCCGAATAATTTGAGCCTCACGGCAATGCCTGCGATCAGGGCGAGCAGCAGGCCGGTGGTGATCAGGCGCACGATGGTTTGCCAGGCGGTGCGGCGCGCCATGCGCAGGCTATCCAGCAACGTGCGCAGGTCGTGGATGTCGATAGCGGCTTCGGGACCGTCGAGGCCAACATCAGCCAAGGCACGGCGAGCGCCCTGTTCGGCGGCGCGGGCCAGCATGGCTTCGAATTCATCCTCGGGCATGCGCACGAAGCCCGCTTCAAGTTTGGGCGGGGTCATGTTCTCTCCTGTTTTGATGGGTGGGTTAGACTTCCCGCCACTTCGGGAAGACCATCTGGTAGACCCAGTTGTTGGTCGAGGTCATGGTGCTGACGGGGTTGGTGGTCCAAGCGGCAGGCAAGCCACCGGTGATCTCGGCATTGCTGCCGTTCTCGTAAAGATAGACCTGCGGGGCGACGACGCGGGGATAGGCGCTGGTGCCGCTGCTGTGCGGATAATATCGCGTCAGACCGGGTGTCATCCAGCGGCCATAACGGGCATAGGCACCGGCACCGCTCACGCCCATGGTGGTGACATACCAGCCTTTGGTCAGGGTCTGCGGTGTAGCCAGATCGAATATCTTGTGGCCCGCCACGTCGGCCGGCAGTGTCCCGAAATCCGCCACCCGCGCGCCGATATCCCAGTTGTCGCCATTGGGCGCGCCAAGCCGGTAGATGCCACAACGCAGCAAAGCCCCTGTGGTGGTCGAGGCGGTGTGCTGGGCCACGAACGCACCAAGCAGCTGGATCGGGCGGTCAACAAAAAACGCCATGAAATATATCCGGTTTTGCGACAAGGCCTGTTGCGAGCCGGTGCTGTAACTCAACGTGAACGGATCGACCGTGCCCCACCAGTCGGAGCCGCCGCCCTTGGTCAGGCCGCCAATGCTGCGGCGCTCGGGATCCATGCCGTTTGGAAAGCTGGCCGCGCCGGTATTGCCGTCTGCCCTCATCGCTTCATGGAACGTGCTGCCGTCGGCACTGACCTTGATTGCGAAATCGTCACTGCCTGCCGTGCCCATCTCGGCGCGTCCCGACCAGTTGGTCTGGAACAGCAGGCTGGCGGTGTCGCCGGATGCCGCCTTGTTGATCTTGAGCTGGTGGCCGTTACCGGCGTGATTGAGCAGGGTTGCGGCGGCGGAAACCGCCAGCCTGTTGGTGGCGTCCGAGGAGGTGCCGATGCCAACACCGGAGAGGTTTTGCAGGTTCGGCACAAAGGAATTCCACGCGGACCCGTTCCAGACCAGCAATTCGCTTGCTGACACATCCCATGCCATCCAGCCCACCTGCGGGATCAGGCGCAGCCATGCGCCACCGGAAAACAGCGCGATGCTGTTGTCCCAGCCGGACCACGCACCGGTTGCACCTGCACCAATGATGTAGCGATCCCCTTCGGCCGGTGTGGCTGGCGGAGTTGTTGCATCAACTGCAACCACCGCCATCTGGGCCAGCGCATCGATCAGGCTCAGCGCCTCGTTGACCGTAACGTGTTTCTGGGCTTGGGCGGCTGCCAGATACGGCAAGGCCAGGTTTGGTGTGTTGGTCATAGGCTTTCCTTGATGGCGAGAGTTTTAATATGTGGCACACCCCGACCGAGTGCGCCAATTTGGGTGATGCGGACGGTCAGGTTGCTGACAGCCCCGCCAAAATCGGCTGTCTGCATGGCGGTGGTGTAGGCAAAGGCGGGGGTGGCAACGGTCAGGGATCGCTTGACAGTTGCGCCAGACAGGATTTCCAGATCATAAGCCTCGGTGGCTTCCGACAGGGGCACATCGGTCAGCACCCAGCTATCGGCCGACAGCGATCGGTCGCACCGCAGCCAGCGCAAGGACAGATCACCATTTGCTTCCCGCCGCATTCGTAGTTGCGCGGGCGCGAAGGGCATCAGCCCGCGCCCGTTCGGGGTGAAGCTCTGCGCCTGCATGATGGCATCGGATGGTGCCGCGCTGGCCGGACCGATGCGCCAGTTCCACGGCAGGCCCAGATCGGCCTCGGTAATGGAGAGCGGCTGGAGGCCGGACCCAAGTATCACCACCCGCGCTCCGGTTGGTGCGGGGTTGCCCATGGCATCCCCCGTGCCACGCTGGCCGCGCAACAGACGGGTCAGACTGTAGCGACCGGAGGAAACCAGTTCCGCATTGCCGAACTGGATGACTTCCCAAGTGCCCAATGCGCTCTCGACAGCCAGCGCGTTAGCTCCGGCAAACATTTCGGTATCTGTGACGCTGGTCAGCGTGCCCGAGGAAATATCCAGCAGCAGTTCATTGCCATGGTCGAACCGGTTGAGCGGACCGGCCGGAAGATCGGCAACCAGCGCGCCAATCTGCGCCGCCTGCCCAATGGTGTCGAGCAGGGTAAAACCCGAAGTGTCCGCACTGCGCCAGACGGCCGCCGTGCCATACCATGGTTTGGCGAACACTGCCGCATAAGGCCGGTGCGCCGGAACTGCATCAGAAATTTTCGGCAGGTCCATCAGGGCAATCTCCGCCGGACCATAAACAGTGGCCCCTGGCAGGTTCGCTGGTCGGTATTGCCCCGGTGGCAGGTCGTAAATCGTGGCATCTGTCCGGATTGCATCGATGGCCCGCGCGCCAGCATCATTGATGCGGGTGATGCGATAATCGATCAGGCGGCCGTCATTATTCAGGCTGATTACATCGCCGGGATCGAGCGTCAGACGCGAGGGTGGCAGTTTGGCCGTCAGGGTCTCGCGCCCGATCCAGGCTTCCATCAATGCGCGGCGACAGCGCCGGTCGGCCTCTTCCAGCGACACGGCCAGCGGGAAGCTTTCCGAGGCCACGCGGGCGGCCTCCACCGTGACGCGGCGCGCCTCGACCGTGGCGGCGTCGTATTCCTCGTCGGGGCGCACCAATTGCCATTTGAGGGCTTGCGGCAGCTCGGTTTCCTGCCCGCGTGTCAGTTCCATGATGTCACCGGAACTAGCCACCATGTCGTCTGGTACAATAGTCGATATCGCCTGTTCGCCACGCGTCACAAACCGGATTACCCCGCCGCTTTCCACCGCATCAAAGCCGAAAAGCCGTGCCAGCGTTGAAATCGAGGCGCGCGGGCTTTCCAGCCCAGAAATCGCAAAGCCCGGCACGGTGTCGGAAAGTTCACTTACGTCGATCAGGCTGTCGTCCAGTCCGGCGCGGCGACAGAGTTCCCGCACCAGAGCGCCAAGCCCTGCCGCCCCGAGCCGACCGTTCAGCCAATGCCCGAGCCGCCAGTTGGGTGCATCGGCCCAAACATCCTCGCGGGCGGGGAAATCCGGATAGGGCCGCGCATCCCATGTCCAGACCGCTGCCTCATTCATATCGATCATCGGGGCTGCGTATACGCTGCTGGTCGGATTATTGGCTGGATCACCCCAATAGCCCAGCATCGCCTCGATATAGCGCCGTTGAATGGCCTCGTCCTGCCAGCCCCGCGAAAAGTATGGCAAGGCGCTTTCGGCCGACTTCGGGTCATAAAACACATTCGGCTGGTTGGTGCCGCGATCGACAGCCGGACAGCCCAGTTCGGTAAAACGGATCGGTTTTGATTGCGGGATCCAGCCGGTCGGCGTTGCGCTTTCAACCCCGCCCGGGCGGTCATAATGCGCACTGCTCCACCACGCGCGGATGTCCTTGGGGCGGAAAACCCACGGCTTGTTGTAGGCCCCGTCGGTAATCGGTGTGCGAATCTGGGCGGTGCGGTCGGCATCGGAGGCATAGAACCAGTCGAACCCTTCTCCGCCCTCGATATTGCTGCGCAGATAGTCGAGGTCACGGATAGAACCCCAGCCCGCTTGCGCATCGGCATGATTGAACCCGTCGCGCCAATCGGACAGGGGGAAATAATTGTCGATGCCGACGAAGTGGATATCCGGATCAGACCAGAGCGGGTCGAGGTGATAGAACAGATCTCCGGAGTCGTCCGTCGGCTGGTGCCCGAAATACTCCGACCAGTCGGCGGCGTAGCTGATGGCGGTTCCCGCCCCCAGAATGCCCGCAATATCAGCGGCCAGTTGCTTCAGTGCAGATACGACCGGATAGGTGGTTGCCCCATCGCGTATGGTGGTCAACCCACGTAGTTCCGAGCCGATCAGGAAGGCATCGACCCCACCTGCGGCGGCGCAGAGATGGGCGTAATGCAGGATCATGCGGCGGTAGCCCCAATCTGTGCCGCCAGTCCAGGAGACAATTTCGCCGCTAACCGCGAAGTCGGAAACCTGTGCATTGCCAAAAAACGTGGCGACCTGCATGGTGGCGCTTGCAGTTTTGTCCACCGTTCCGGCGTATCCCGCTGCCGGAGAGCAAGTAATCCGCCCGCGCCACGGATAATTCCCTTGCCCGATGGTTGCCGCGTTGTCGGTATAAGGGTCGGGCAGGATGTTTCCCGCCGAAATATCCATCAGCAGGAACGGATAAAAGGTGACCCGCAGCCCTCGTGCCTTGATCTCCTGGATCGCCTGCACCACGGCAAAATCCGCTGGTGTGCCGCCATAAGCGGTCCGGCCGGTTGTATCAAGACTGATCACATAGGCAGTCGCCCGCGTGATGCCATTCACTGCCCAGCTTTTCGGGGTGGTTATCTTGGTGGTGTTCTCGACCCCGGGCACGATCTGGCAGTTTCCGGCCCGCAGATCGGTGCCAAACCAGCTGACCACAAGCGAGATACTTTCGATGTTCGGCGCGGCGGCCTGTAACTGGTCGAGCGCCGCAACAATGTCGGGCACGGCGTTGGTAGTGTGCACGTTTTCGGACGCCGTGTTGCCGCCTGAACCGCGCGAGACGGGTTCGGTTGCATAGACGAACTCGCCAGTGCCCGGGATCAGGGTGATGGCGCGGATCATGCCTTCGGCGGTGTCGGATTCAACCACGGGGCGGAACACCTCGAAGGACAGCTGCGGGATACGATTGCCGAACTGCTCCAGCAGCAATTCCTCGAACATCACATAAGCCGTGCCGCGATACGCGGGCGCAAATCCGGCACCCATCTTGGCCTCGATGAACGGGTCCGGTTGCTGGGTCTCGTCGCCCTTGTAAATCCGCCATGTGACGTTTGAAAGATCGAGCGGTTTGCCATCAGCCCAGATGCGCCCGATGCCCGAAATAGGCCCTTCGCACAGAGCTACAGCAAAGGACGCGGAATAGAGGTAGGCCGTGGTGGTCACCTTCGGCCCACCGCCCTTGCCACCACCTTGGGTGGTCGTATTGACGGTTTCGGTGAAATCCGTCGCCCAGATGATGTTGCCGCCGATCCGCATCCGGCCCTAGATTGGCGGAATTACGGCC
>JAKIUB010000049.1 GCA_021647745.1 Paracoccaceae bacterium
GCTGTTATTCCGGTTCATCTATATGGCCAGATGGTTGATATAGCAAAGCTGCGCGCGCAAGTCGGCAGTGACATCGCCATTATCGAGGATGCCGCCCATTGTTTCGAGGGCAGCTTAAATGGTGACCGCCCCGGCAAATTTTCCGACGCGGCAATATTCTCTTTCTATGCCACAAAAAACATTACCTGCGGCGAGGGTGGTTGCATCGTCACACGTTCAGACGAACTGTTTGAGGTGCTGGGCAAGACTACGTTACACGGCATGTCAGCCGGAGCGGACCGGCGCTTTTCAGGGGCGATGTATCGCCATTGGGATATGGAGGTGCTGGGCACCAAAGCCAATCTACCCGATCTGCTGGCAGCACTGTTGCCGCCGCAAATCAAAACCGTTGACATAAAAAGAGACGAGCGCGAGCGTTTGGCAAACAGATACCGCTCCGCCTTTGCTTCTCTGGATCAAATACGGCTGGTCAGGCAGATACCCGGAGCAATATCGGCCGAACACCTGTTTCCGATTGCCGTAACGCCCGAGCTGCGAGATGTTTTTTTGCGACGGTTAAATGAAAACAACATCGGAGCAACGGTGAACTATAACGCCGTGACGCTAACAAAATATTATCGTGACAAATACGGATTTACCAATAGTGATTTTCCGGTATCTGTGGATTGGGGCAGTAGCACACTCAGCCTGCCGCTGTTTCCCGGCCTGACCACAGACGAGCAGGATTATGTTATTGCTAAAATTATCGAGATAACTACAGAAATATCGGAGCATTAAACAATGGACAACACAAACCTGAGCAATGAAACGGTTCTTGTTACCGGCGGGGGCGGGTATATTGGCAGCGTGCTGGTGGGAATTCTATTACAACAAGGCGCAAAAGTGATTGCGCTGGACCGGTTTTTTTTCGGGCTGGATACACTGAAAGACCACATCGGGAATGCAAACCTGACGGTCAGCAAAAAGGATATTCGCGACCTGACACCGGATGATTTTGCGGGTGTGACCTCGGTGCTGGACCTTGCGGCTTTCTCGAATGATCCGGCAGGAGATCTGAACCCGTCGCTGACTTGGGATGTTAACCGGGACGGGCGAAACAATGTTGCCCGTGCCGCCAAAAAGGCCGGTGTGGCACGGTTTGTGATGTCGAGCACCTGCTCGATTTATGGCGCTGCCGAAGACGGCATTTCCGACGAAACATCGCCGGCAAACCCGCTAAGCACCTACGCCAAGTCAAACTATGCTGCCGAAACAGCCCTGTTTGAGATGGGCAATAGCGACTTCACAACCACCTCGCTGCGAAATGCCACTGTTTTTGGAGCGTCCCCACGGATGCGGTTTGATCTTGTGGTAAACCTGATGACACTGAATGCCTTTGAAAAAGGGGCGATTGTGATTATGGGAGGGGGAAAGCAGTGGCGGCCTCTGGTGCATGTGCGCGATGTGTGCCACGGACTTATTGCGCTGATGGCCGCACCCTCAGATGTGGTGAATGGCCAATGCTATAACATCGGTATAGGCAATTATCAGGTAAGAACCATCGGATCCATTGTGCGCGAAATCGTGCCGTTTGGGGTCACCATGCAAATAGCGCCGGATGATCCGGACCACCGCAATTACCGTGTGTCTTTTGATCGCTTGAAAAACGATATCGGGTTCGAAGCCACGGTGACCATAGAGGATGGTGTGCGCGAGGTTTATAACGCCCTTAAATTCGGAGAAATCGAGAACACGCCTGATTGTTCCACCGTTAAATGGTATAAACACATTCTGGATGCACAAAAGCTGCTGGCCAGTATTGAACTGAATGGGCGGTTGCTTTGACAAAAGAGACAGGCAAAACCCATATTGCCGCCGTTGCGCCGGTATTCAACGAGCAGGAAAACATTGCCGAGCTGATCCGCAGGCTGGGTGAGGCCCTGGGTGCGGTATCGGATAATTACCGGATTGTGCTGGTCGATGATGGCAGTAAGGACGCTACATGGCAAGAAATCATGGCCAGCGCAAAAATAGACCCGCGGGTGCTGGGTTTACGGTTCAGCCGCAATTTTGGCCAACATGTGGCGATTGCGGCCGGGCTGAAGGCTGTCGACGCAGACTGGACGGTTGTGCTGGATGGAGACCTGCAAGACCGTCCTGAAGTGATCCCCGAGCTGTATGAAAAGGCGCAACAGGGCCATGACGTAGTATTTGTTGCCCGGGAAAGCAGGCCGGAAAGCGCGATGTACAAGCTGGCGCAGGGGATTTTCTATAAAACACTGCGCTCCATGACGGGTACCGATTATAATCCCGCACACGGGAATTTCTCGATCATCTCGCGCAACGTATTGAAGGCGCTGAACAAAGTTACCGAAAATGACAGGTTTTACGGAGGACTGGTGGAGTGGCTTGGCTTTCCCCGCGCCACATTAAAGGCAAAGCATGGCGAGCGCTTTGGCGGAGAAACCTCTTATAGCCTGCTCAGCCGGATAAAATTTGCCAAGAATATCATCATGTCTTTTTCAATCAGGCCTCTATACGCCGCATTGATATTCGGGGCAATTGTCACGGCGCTGTCGTTCGTGTTTGGCCTTGTTATTCTATTCAAGGCGTTGTTTTTCGGTTTCGAGGTTCAGGGTTGGGCCAGCGTGATGGTGTCTATATATTTTGTAGGCGGGGTTCAGATGGTGATGATCGGCATGAACGGCCTTTATGTAGGGCGCATCGCCGAAGAGGTTAAAAATCGCCCATTATACATCATTGCCAGCACCACCGACGAAGAAGGCCCATGAGCGCCCGGCCGTTTCTAAAAAAAACCTTCGGGCAACTGCTCCGGTATGGCTTTTCGGGCTTGGTGGTCAACGGGCTGCTTTACGGGCTTTATCTTGGGCTGACATGGTTCGGGATGCAGCCGTGGCTCGCGGCAACCATCTCTTTTGCCAGCGGTATTCCGCTGTCATATGCCACCCACCGGCGCTATACATTTCAAAATGCAGACAGCTCAGCCCGGCGCAAATTCGGATTTACCGGAGCATATATCAGCGGCTATTTTTTGCAGATCGGCGGCCTTTACCTGCTCTTTAATATTGGCGAAATCCCGCATCAACTGGCGCAGTTAACCATGATGGCAGTGGTTGCCCTGTGGTTGTTTTTTGTGCAGAAACTCTTGATTTTCAGGCAATCTTGAACGGTTGCCAACTTGCGCTAGACTGGCGCTTCAACAAGAAGGCATCATGCTCCATGGCTTATTATACCCGCGAACAACTATTATGCATTGGCCTGAAAAGTGTTGGCGAGAATGTCAGAATTAGTGACAAAGCCAGCATCTATGATGCCGAGCGGATTTCCATTGGCTCCAATGTGCGGATTGACGATTTTTGTATCATTTCCGGACGGGTCGAAATTGGTGATTATGTTCTGATTTGCCCCTACACGCTGGTTGCAGGCGGCGAAAAAGGTGTATTTCTGAACGATTTCTCCTGCCTGTCCTATCACGTCAAGGTCTTTAGCCAGTCAGACGATTATCTGGGTGACACCATGACCAATTCGATGGTGCCAAAGAAATACAAAACCGAGATTAAAGAGGCAGTCACCATTGGTCGACACGTAATTGTCGGCGCAGGGTCGGTCGTATTTCCCGGTGTCGATATCCGAACGGGGTGCTCTGTCGGGGCTATGACACTGGTCACCAAAAGCACCGAGCCATGGGGGGTCTATGCCGGCATCCCTGCCCGCCGGGTAAAAGAGCGCAAAAAAGGCCTGCTGGAGCTGGAAAAACAGTTATTGGCAAAAATGCGCTAGCCGAAATGTGCTTTTATCGCCCTTCCAACACCCTATTATTTTGCAGGATTGTAAAGAATGACCCTGTCAGCAGGACCGTAACACCCTCGGGTAGGGACGATGGGTCTATGGGTGTGTTCCCGAACACCAGATAATGCGTGAAGCGGGCCTGCCAGCCCTGCCATTTTTCTGATTTAGAGTCTTGAATAATTTCTTGCCAATTATAGCTGTCAACAGACGCGAGCAAGCTTTCTATCTGCCATGGAAACATTTGCGTTTCGACAAAGTTTTCAACTTCCGGTTTGGGCGTAAGCGGGTTTGCACCATTGAAAAGATTCGGCGCGAATATCGGGTAATACATGCCTATATATGACAAGGAGTGCGAATGCCGGATAAGCACGTCACTCA
>JAKIUB010000031.1 GCA_021647745.1 Paracoccaceae bacterium
CCCCAGGCCACGGCATCATGGCGCACCGTGCCGCCACGTTTTTGCAACAACCCACCCTTGATCGGAAAGCGCGCATCATCAAAATTCAGAAAAGGATACATCGCGCGCACCCCATTCTGATCCAGCATCTCGGCATCTGCGCCCGAGAGCAGCATGGCATTGCCCCGGCGTGAAAATGCGTCACGCTGCGCATCGCTATGAAACAAGTTCAATATCCCGCGCTGGGAAACCATCGCGTTATAGTTGAAATCATGCTCGATGCCTTCCCAAAGCTTCATCGACAATTCATAAAATGGCTGATTGCCCGGCAGCAGGTAATTGGAGCGGATAATCGTGGTATTTCGCCCGACATTACCACCACCAAGCCAGCCCTTTTCCAGCACAGCGATATTGCTTTGCCCGTATTCCTTGGCCAGATAATAGGCGGTGGCCAGCCCGTGCCCGCCACCGCCGATGATGATAATATCGTATTCCGCCTTTGGCTCGGGGTCTCGCCACACCCGCTTCCAGCCTTTATTGCCGGTCAGCCCCTGGGTCAAAACTTTCAGCGCCGAATATCGCATGGTTCTCCTACTCGCATCCCGCCCTCAGGCGCGCAGCTTTTTGCCAGAGGGATCAAAGGGCGGCTCCGCCAGCAAGATCGCCTCATGGGGCTGGCCAAGGATGAATATCTCGACCGTATCACCGGGCATTGCCGCGCCATCTTTCAAAAACCCGAGCGCCAGCGATTTGCCCACCGAATAGCCATAAGCGCCCGAGGTGACCCGCCCCACAGGGGTGCCGTCTTTCAAGAAAATCGGCTCGCCGCCGGTGGCATCGGCATTGTGGCTGGCTTCAACCTCGAAAATAGACAGGTTCTCGCGCGGAGGGATGTCCTTGATCGCGCTATAAGCTGCCTTGTTCAGGAAATCTTTATCCATTTTTATCAGCCGCTCAAGGCCAACCTCTTGCGGATAATATTCAGGGCTATATTCGCGCCCCCAGCTGCCATAGCCCTTTTCAATCCGCAAAGCCCCGAGCGCGCGGCTGCCAACAGGGCCGCCACCAACCGCCTTGGCCGCCTCCAGCAAGGCCTCGTAAAGCAGCACCTGATCTTTGGCGGCGCAATGCAGCTCCCAGCCCAGATCGCCAGTAAAGCTGACGCGAATGATGATGGTTTCAACCCCCGCAACCTCAATGCGCTTTGAGCGCATAAACGGAAAGGCCGGCGTGGAAAGGTCCGCATTTGTCAGCCGCATCAGCAGATCCCGCGCCTTTGGTCCCGCCACGTTGAAGCCGCAAATATCGTCGGTTTGCACCGCAAAACTCGTCCCCTCGGGCAGCGGCACCATGTTGAAAAACCGCTGGTGATAGCGCTCGGCCAGCCCCGAGCCAACCATCATGAATTCATCCTCCGCCAGCTTGGTTACGGTAAAATCACCAGCCACCCCGCCGCGCACCCCGATCAGCGGCGTCAGGCAAGAGCGGCCAATTTCCTTTGGCATATTATTGGCCAGCAGCGCATTCAGCCAATCAGCCGCGCCCGGGCCTTTAATCCGGTAATTGGCAAAATTCGAAATATCGATAATGCCCACAGCCTCGCGCAGCATCCGCACTTCTTTGCCCACCGGCTCAAACCAGTTTTGCCGCGTAAAACCGCTGCTCTCCACCATATCCGGCTGATCACCAAACCACAGCGGATGCTCCCAGCCGCAATTCAGGCCAAACACGCCTCCCATGGTTTTTTGCATCTCGTAAGCGGGGCGCACGCGGGCGGGGCGGCCCGCGCTGCGCTCCTCGTTTGGAAAGTGGATTTTGAAGCGATGGCCGTATTGGTCCTTCACCCGCGCCTTGGTGAATTTTTTATCGGCCCAATCGCCAAACCGCGCCAGATCCCACGCAAACATATCAAGCTTAGACTCGCCCTCAACGATCCACTCGGCGGTCAAAAGCCCCAGCCCGCCGGATTGCGAAAACCCCGGAATAATGCCGGTGCAGCAGAAATAATTCTGCATTTCCGGCACCGGACCAAATAGCGCGTTGGCATCAGGCGACCAGATCATCGGCCCGTTGACCACCCGCTTCACGCCCGCATTGGCAGCGCTTGGCACCCGGTCCATGGCGCGCATAACGTTATCCATGATCCGGTCCAGATCATCGGGGAAAAGCTCATGGCCAAAATCTTGCGGCGTGCCGTTTTCGGCCCAGAATTTCATCTCTTTCTCGTAAGCACCAATTAGCAATCCCTTGCCTTCCTGGCGCAAATAATACTCGCCATCCCGATCCGCGATCGAGGGCAGGCGTTGGCCAAGTGCTTCGATTTCCGGCATAGATTCCGTAACAAAATACTGATGCTCGGTCGGGATCAGCGGTAATCTCAGCCCCGCCATCGCCGCCACCTCGCGCGCCCAAAGGCCCGCCGCATTGACGACCCACTGCGTATGAATATTGCCCTTGGGCGTTTCAACAATCCAGCTCCCGTCAGGCTGGGCGATGGTGGCGGTCACGGGGGTAAAACGCTCAACGCTGGCCCCCATTTTGCGCGCACCAGCCGCATAGGCTTGCGTCACGCCCGAGGGGTCCACATTGCCGCCATCCGGCTCAAACATGATACAGCGGATGCCGTCAAAATTGGCCAGCGGGTGCAGGCGCTCGGCCTCGGCGCGGTCCACCTCATAGAAACCCATGCCGTAATAACGCGCCTTGGCCTCTTGCAGGCGCAGCTGATGCTCGCGCGCTGCACTCTGGGCCAGATATAAGGAGCCGGGCTGGAAAACCCCGCAACCTTGGCCGGTTTCCGCCTCCAATTCCTTATATAGGTTCATCGTGTAATGCTGGATGCGGCTGATATTGGTGCTGTCATGCAGCCCGTGAATATTGGCCGCCGCATGCCATGTCGAGCCTGATGTCAGCTCGTCACGCTCTAGCAACACGACATCGCTCCAGCCAAGTTTTGCCAAGTGATAAAGGATCGAGCACCCAACCAGCCCGCCCCCGATAACAACAACTTGTGCATGTGTTTTCATCTTGGCTGTCCTCGGTCGCAAAGCTAAGCACGGCAAAGCCGCAGTAATTTGACCTAACGACCAGTCTCGCTTGCAAACAAGTTAATAAATTTTGGGTGCCGTGAATTTTGTTCAACCAAATGCCCGGCTGATCCCCGTCAATACCGGCCTGTCAATACGGGCCTATCAATATTGGGCTATTTTTCCAACCGCCGCCCGGCACTTGCCTCCAGCAGCCATTTGCGGAACTTTTGCACACTACGCATTTGCCCCTTTCGCTCGGTATAAACCAGATAATAGGCATACCCCGTGACCAGCTCAAACGGCAGCGGCGTGACAAGACGGCCCCGCGAAATATAATCATCATGGATCGGGGTCCGCCCCATCGCAATGCCAAGCCCATCAACCGCCGCTTTTATCGCCAGCGCACGATTATCCACCACCACGCGCTGCGGTGGTTCCTCATAAACCACCCCCACCGCATCGCACCAAAGCGGCCACTCATCGGATTCCGTGTCGCAATATATCAAGGCGTGGCCCAATATATCCCTGGCCTCAACCAATGGCCCATGGGCCTTGATATATGCGCTGCTGCAAACCGGAATAACCGTTTCGTTAATCAGTAAATCCACCATGTATCCCGGTTTGATGCTTTTTTTCACTTCGGTTTTTTTCAAATAATGGATGGAAAAATCAATTTCCGAACTTTTGAAATCAAGCGGCTCGGTGGAGGTGATCATGCGCACATTTATCTCGGGGTGCGCTTTGCGCAGCGACGGGATGCGTGAAACCAGCCATGTCGACGCCAATGAGGGGAATAGGTTGATGGTCAGGGCCGAGGTTTCCTGAGAGGATATCACACGGTCGGTGGCGATCTCCAGCTGGTCCAGAATTTTTGTCAAATCGTGCAAATACTGCTTGCCGGCATCCGTAAGCTCCAGCCGGCTACGATGGCGGTAAAACAGCAAGAGCCCGAAAAAATTCTCAAGCGATTTAACCTGATGGCTGATGGCTGACGGAGTCAATGTCAGCTCCTGACCGGCTTGCTTGAAGCTGCAATGCCGTGCCGCCGCTTCAAACGCCCGCACCGAGGCAAACGGGGGTAGCTTTCTGGCCATCGAGGTCTCCAATACCGAATCGGATGTGCCGGTGAAGGGGCACACGGTCCATCGAAATGTCTGTTAACGGAGATACCCTGTCAAATAAATTTCACCTAAAGCGTTTCCAGTTCATATTGAATCGCAATTTACTGCCTTTCGCTTCGCTCAAACGCGAGTTGCGATGAATTTGCTTCAACAAGAACTGGAAGCGCTGTAATCAATCAATATCTTTCAGAAACAACGCCTCATTAAGTTGGATCAACACGGGCTTTCCAGATTCAACCGCTTTGTGCAATAGCGCCGGGAGTTCATCGGGGGAAGTCGGGGCCACGGCCTCCAACCCATAGGCCGTGGCAAGGCCCACAAAATCAGGGGTGTGCAAATCCACCCCGATCGGGCTGACCCCCCGACGGATCATGCTTGATTTAATTTCACCAAACCCATGGTTATTCCAGCACAGGATAACCAATGGCCCGCCAACCTCCATGGCGGCTCCCAACTCTGCGAGGCTGAATTGCAACCCGCCATCCCCCGCGATGCAAATCACCGGGCGCTCCGGTGCTGCCACACGTGCCCCTATTGCTGCTGGCAACCCATATCCCAGCGCGCCAAAACCACAGGCGGAGTTGAACCAGCGCGCCGAGCTTGTAATCGGCAGGTAAAGATTGCCCGCATAGGTCAACTGGGTGGAATCCCCAACAATCACCGCATCTGGCACAGCGGCAAATATGCTCTCAAGGATGCCAATCAGAATGGTGTATTTTTGGTCTTGCTCCACCATGGCCGCCTTGCGCGTGGCCTTGGCACGGGCCGCGCCATCGGCTTTTTTGGGCGGCCCAAGCGCGACAAGCAGATCACGCATCGCCGCCCCTGCATCGCCAACCAGTGCGATGTCGCTGGGCTGGTTGCGGGCGATTTGAACCGGGTCAATATCCGCGCGGATCAGCGGAGCGGTGATTGAAAACGGCTCTCGGTCAAACATATTGTAATCGGTGCGCCCCAATTCGGTGCCAAAAGCCAAAACCAGATCGGCTTTGTTGATCAACTCGCGAACGCTATGCAATGACGGGCTGGCCGGAACCTCCAGCGGATGTCCCGCCGCAACCAGCCCGCGCCCGTTTATGGTCATGACCACGGGGGCATCCAAGCGCTCGGCAAGCTGCTGCGCGGCCTCTGCCGCCCCGCGCGCCCCGCCGCCCAGCAATATAACCGGGCATTGTGAAGTGTTGCATAGCTTGACTGCGCTTTTGATCGCCTGCTCCGAGGGGCGTGGCCGGTGAATTTTGGCGGCGCGCTTGAGCTGAAGACCATCGGCATTGGCGGCAAATAAATCCACCGGAATTTCGATATGCACAGGGCGTGGGCGGGCGCCTTCAAAGCTCGCAAAAGCGCGCGCGATGGCTTTGGGCAGATCAGACGGGGTGAGCACCCGAAAGCTGCTCGCTGCCACTTGCGCCGCCATGAACCCCTGATTGGGGCTTTCGTGCAGCTCGCCTTCGCCATGGCCGATATGGCCGATGTGATTGACCGCAGAAATGACCAGCATCGGGATGGAATCTCCGTAAGCCTGCCCCATCGCTGTTATAATGTTGGTCAGGCCCGGGCCGGTGATCACAAACGCCACACCGGGCTTGCCGCTGGTGCGGGCATAGCCATCGGCCATAAAGCCGGCACCTTGCTCGTGGCGGGGCGTGATGTGCTGGATGGATGATCCCGCCAGCCCGCGATACATTTCTACCGTATGCACACCCGGAATGCCAAACACCGTGTCCACATCATAGGCTTCAAGCAGCTTTATCAGGTATTCACCAAGGGTCATGGGGGTGCTCTCCTAAATCAGGTCGCAGGTTTTTCAAGGCGGGCGGTAAAGGCCTGAATGCGCGCACACCCCTCTAGCAAAATGTCCTCGGGCAAGGCAAAGCTTATGCGCACCGTGCCTGCTGTGCTGGGGCCAAAAGTGGTACCATTCAGCACCGAAACGCCGGTTTCGCCGTAAAGACGGCTGACAAATTCTTCGCTGGTGAGGCCGGTTTTTTGCACATCGACAATCAAAAACATTCCGGCTTGCGCGGGCCAGCAATCCAGCCCCGGCGCCGCTTGCAAGGCGCTGAAAACCAAATCGCGCCGCCGCATAAATGCATTTCGCATTTCAGCCACTTCTTCAAGCCGGTTTTCCAGCGCAAAGGCCGCCGCTTCCTGAATAAACCCCGGCAAGCCATAGGTGGAGCACAGGGCCAGTTTTTCCATCTCCAGCACAAGGGCCTTGGGCGCAATAGCCCATCCCGAGCGCCAGCCGGTCATCGCGTGGGACTTCGAGAGGCTGCTCACGGTAATGGTGCGCGCGGCCATGCCCTCTAACGCCGCAATCGAGATATGCACCCCTTCAAAAACCAGATCGGCATACACCTCGTCAGCAATCACCCATAGATCGTTCTGGCGAGCGATTTCGGCAATCACCTCAAGATCTTCGGGAGGGAAAACCACACCCGTCGGGTTCACCGGATTGGCAAAAACCACCGCCACGGTTTTGTCGGTTATTGCAGCGCGGAATGCTGCCAGATCGGGGCGAAAACCAAGCTCGGCGGGGCATGGCACCGGAATGATGGTTGCGCCGGGAGCCTGAAAGGCGGCCTCATAGGTCACATACATCGGCTCGAATATAATAACCTCATCGCCCGGTGAAAGAACAATTTGCGCCGCGTTGAACAGCGCATTTTGGCAACCGGAGCTGGAAATCACATTCTCGGCCGTGGTTGGATTGCCGGTTTTTTGCTGGTGATTGCGGGCGATCGCCTTGCGCAACCGCGCACGGCCAACCACCGGAGTATAGTGGGTATCCCCCGCGCGCAGCGCCGAAATGCAGGCGTCAACAATGCTGGCGGGGGTGTCAAATTCGGAATCCCCGACGCTCATGACAATCACATCTTTGCCGTGCGCCAGCGCCGTAAGGGCCTCGGAATGTATCGCCCACGCGTTTGCGCCATCACCGCTCAAGCGTTTGGTAAGGGGGGAAAACCGCATATAATCCTCCTGAAACTTTATGATTATGAGGGCTTGGTTAATGGGACAGGATTTGGCTCAAAAACAGCTTGGTGCGCTCCGATTGCGGGTTATCAAAGAAGTCGGTCGGGTTGTTGCGTTCAACAATTTTTCCCTCATCCATAAAGACCACCAGATCACCAACTTTGCGGGCAAAGCCCATTTCATGGGTCACACAGATCATGGTCATGCCGCTTTCGGCCAGCCCGACCATCGTATCCAGCACCTCGGCCACCATCTCGGGGTCCAGTGCCGAGGTTGGCTCGTCAAACAGCATCACCTTTGGCTCCATACACAGGCTTCTGGCAATGGCGACCCGCTGTTGCTGCCCGCCCGATAATTGCGACGGGTATTTGTCAGCCTGTTCGGGAATTTTTACGCGGGTAAGCATAGCCATGGCCCGCTCTTTTGCCTCGGCCTTGGGCACACCGCGCACCCAATTGGGGCCGGCCATGCAGTTTTCCAGCACGGTCATATGCGGAAACAGGTTAAAGTGCTGAAACACCATTCCGATATCTTGCCGCACCTCGTCGATGTTTTTCATTCTTTCATGCATCTCGATGCCATCAACCCGTATGGTGCCTTCTTGGTGGGCCTCCAGCCGGTTCAGGCACCGGATCAAGGTGGATTTGCCCGAGCCAGACGGGCCACATATCACGATGCGTTCGCCTTGCCTTACCGACAGGTTGATATCTTTCAGCACCTGAAACTCACCAAACCACTTGCTGACCCCCTCCATCGAGATCACCAGATTATCGGAAGCGGGTTTTTGATTATTCTGGCTCATTAGCGCGCACCCTTTTGGCGATAGTGTTTCTCGATGCGGGATTGGATAACCTCCAGCACCATGGTCAAGCACCAGTAAATCAGCGCGGCTGTAATCAGCATTTCCATGTGCCGGAATTCCTTTTGCCCCAAGGTGCGGGCCAGAAACATCAGCTCCCACACGCCAATAACAGACACCAGCGAGCTGTCTTTAAGCATGGCGATAAACTGGTTGCCGGTGGGCGGGATGATCAGCGGCACGGCTTGGGGTAAAATAATCCGGCGCATGGTTAGGCCGAATTTGAAGCCCTGTGAGCGCGAAGCCTCCCATTGGCCGCGCGGAATGCTTTGAATGCCTGCCCTGAAAATCTCGGTCATATAGGCCCCGTAGCAGAGCGATAATGCGATAATGCCCGCAGGCACAGCATCAATCACATAGCCGATTTGCGGCAAGCCCATATAGATCAGGAATACCTGCATCAAAAGCGGCAAGCCGCGAAACAGCGAGGTGTAAAAACTGGCAATGGCAAAGGCAACGCCGTTATTTGACAGCTTGGCAACCGCGCCTACTATGGCAATAACCGAGGCGATCATGATCGAGACCGCAGAAATATAGAGCGTGGTAAACAGGCCCTGGGTGATCATAAAACCAATTTTGGACTGGATAAACGAAAACTTCAGGTCAAAGGAATAGAAAAAGGCCATAAACAGCAGCAGCAATTGCAGCCAGACAATGCCGATTTGCACTTTGATCGGGAATAGACTGATAACAAACAGATTGCCGACAAACAATATTGCCAGCACCAGCGCGGCGGCGGAGCGGCCAAAAAGGCCGCTCTCCTTTGGTTCGCCAATGACGGGCCTCAGGAACTCACCAATTATGGTATCAGCCATGTTAAAGGTAAAGAATGCAATAAAAGCCACGGCTAGCAAACCTAACAAAAACCTTGGTTTACGAATTAACTTATCGCCTATGACGGTATCTGCGTACATCTTTACCCCTAACGTTTGGCTGAGTGTCGTTTTGCGCTATTACATACCGGCGCTATAGTCGATGCCATACCATTTGATCGACATTTCGGTCAGGGTGCCATCCGCATGCATGGCCGCTACGATCTCGGCGATTTTCGCATCAAGTTCGGCATCGCCTTTGTCAATCGCAACCGAAAGTGGCTCATAGAAAGCAGGGGTGCCAACGATGCGAATCGGGAAACCGGCATCTTTCGCAGCCAACAGGGCCGGAAGTGATCCGATTACGCCATCCACCCGCACACCCGCGCCAAGACGAACATCGTTCAGGCAGGTCGAGGTGTCTTTCATCGAGGAAATTTCACCTGGTACCACATCATACTCGAATGGCGGGGTTCCGACCGCGTCAATTTCCAGATCCTGCTGCAAATACAGCTCATAGGTGCTGGCGGTTGTTGCGCAAATTCTGGCGCCATTCAGTTCCAGCTTGTCCTGTATAGGCGACTCTTCATGCACAGCAAAACTTGTGGGGGTAAAGTAATATACACCCGGAAAGCTAAGCACTTCGGCGCGCGCTGTCGTCGGGGTCATGGAGCCAACGGATATATCCCAGCGGCCTGCCCAGTTGCCAGCAGTGATGATCGACCAGTCAGGGGTCACAAACTCAATGTCTACGCTCATGCGGCTTGCGATTTCTTTTGCGACATCAACATCGAACCCGTCCATCTCGTTATCATCGTTCAAGAAAGACTGCGGTGCCCAGTTGGCATCTGTTGCAACGGTCAACATACCCTCGGACATTATCTGATCGAGCACTTCTCCCGCCAATGCAGGGGTGAGCGAACTCGCTGAGGCGATGATCGCGGCGGCTATCAATTTTGTGTAGGGTTTCATACTTTTCTCCTAAGGTTTCATTTATTATATTTCCACAACAGCATGTTGCGGCGCTGGACTTCAAGTGGCACCAAGTACCTGAGCTGAGCTACTGCATCCCAAATTACCCGCGTCTGGCCGTTATCTAAAAATAACCTGTGCAGGTTTGTTTTAGGCCTTTTTATAGATCAAATTTATAGATCAAAGGGTATTTGCTTATTGCGACTGCTACGCTAGGTGCCAGACTCCTCAATCGGCAAACGAACAATATTCATGCGGTCATGAAAAAAGATGACGGCAATTTTCGCCCACTCCTCCACTTGTTGCTTCAATTTGCGGCTTTATTCGCAAAAATGCAAGTGTGCCGTACCGACTTATCGCCCACCCCTCGGCCTTGGATCCGGCGCGCAGGTGAAATATATTATTGGCGAAGTGAATTTTGCAGATGTTGCGCAAACTCCAATGACCGACAATACTTTTCCCAATCTTGTGAAGGCAGCGGATGATGAAAAAAGATTTTAGCGAATTTGTACTAAATATTTCTTATGATGACATACCCGCTGAAGTTCTGGCCATCATGCATCGCAGCTTGCTGGACACAATTGGCGTTGCCGCCATCGGTAGCCAGTCAGAAATATCGGCGATTGTGAAAAAATTCACCGCCATGCACATGCCTTGCGGCGTGGCCACCCCTGCTGCACATATGCTGTTTGGCGGCCAGAAAACCAGCCCGATGGGGGCGGCGATGGCGGGCGCGTTCAGCATAGATTCCATTGATGCCCATGACGGGTATTCCGCCGTGAAAGGCCATGCAGGCTCAGCTGTATTACCAGGGGTATTGGCCATCATTGATGCGTTGCTAAACGAAGGAAAATCCGTTTCGGGCCAAGATTTGATCGTCGCGCTCACGATTGGCTACGAGGTATCCTACCGCGCGGGCCTGACCCTGCACGCCACCACGCCGGATTACCACACCTCGGGCGCATGGACCGCCGTAGGCGTTGCCGCTGCCGGGGCCAGATTGCTCGGCCTTGACGAGAGCCAACTAAACCACGCCGTTGGCATCGCGGAATACCATGGGCCACGAAGCCAGATGCTGCGCTGTATCGACCACCCGACCATGCTGCGTGACGGGGTTGGCTGGGGCGCGCCTACAGGCGTTAGCGCTGCCTATCTGGCGGCTGAAGGCTTTACCGGCGCACCCGCCATTACGGTGGATAGCAACGAGGCCGCGCCTTTCTGGGATGATCTGGGGGAACGTTGGGAGGTCAGCAACACCCATTACAAAGCCTATCCGGTGTGCCGCTGGGCGCATCCGGCCATTGATGCGGTTTCGGATTTGATGAAAGAGCACAATCTTAAAAGCCACCAGATCGAGCGCGCCCGAATTTCAACCTTCCATTACGCCACCCGCCTTGCCGGGCACGCGCCGCAATCGATTGACGAGCTGACCTATGCACTGGCCTACCCGTTTGCCATCATGGCTGCGCGCGGCAAAATCGGCATCGAGGAATTGCAGCCCTCCATTCTGGCCGACCCTGAAATCCAACGCATCAGCCGCGCCACATCCATTGTGGAATCCGAACATTATACCAAAATAAGCACCCGCAAACGCTGGGCCGATGTCACCCTGTATTTAACCGACGGCAGCGAGCTGAAATCCGACCCCTACACCCCGCGCGGCGACCCCGATAACCCGCTCTCAGATGCCGAAATCAGCGCAAAGTTCCACCTTTTCACCGATAGCATTCTGGGCAAACCCCGCGCCGACAGTATTGAGGCAATCGTTACCAAACCGGCGGCTGATATAGATTTGTCCGCGCTGTTTGAGCTTGTCTTTCCTGCGCCGTTGAGCGCAATCTAAAAAGTGAAAACCGGTTTTTGGGTTGCGCGTCACATCAATATATAGCGTCAGCGATAGTTGATGTTTGCGTTGCCAAAACAGCCCAAGGTCCGTTTTGAATCCATAGGTTGGTGTCTAATATTTGGGCCATTTCGTCGATCTGTTTGGCCATAATTTCGGCATCAGTTACTGACCCGGGAGCAGAACTGATCTCAGAAGGCGAGTCTTTCCCAGCGTCGAGATTCCGACGCCCTGGCCGATAACGGTTTGTTATTTTGATTGGTTAAAAAAATATGCAGCGCCAAGAAGCGCTTCCCCGATGAATAGGTATTTCATTCCAAATCCATCCTTTTGTTGGTTACACCAAGCGGCTTTGCTTCACTGCGGCCTCAACGAAGCTGGCGAAAAGCGGGTGAGGCTCAAAGGGGCGGGATTTTAGCTCGGGGTGAAATTGCACACCGATAAACCACGGGTGATCTTTGATCTCGACCGTTTCGGGCAGCTTGCCATCCGGCGAGATGCCCGAAAAAATCAGCCCGCCAGCCTCTAGCTGCTCACGGTAGCGCATATCGACCTCGTAGCGGTGGCGGTGGCGCTCGGATATTTCGGTGGTGCCGTAAATCTCGGCGATATGCGAGCCTGCCTTCAGCGTGGCATTATAGGCGCCAAGCCGCATGGTGCCGCCTTTGTCGTCGCCCGCTGCACGCTGGATGGTGCGGTTGCCCTCGACCCATTCTTTCAGGTGATAAACGATGGGGGTAAAACGCTTTTCGCCGGCTTCATGGTCAAATTCTTCCGATCCGGCATCGGCAATGCCCGCCAGATTGCGCGCGGCCTCCGTAACCGCCATTTGCATGCCCAGACAGATGCCGAAATACGGCACGTTATGCTCACGGGCATAGCGGGCAGCGTTGATCATGCCCTCGGTGCCGCGCTCGCCAAAACCGCCGGGCACGAGGATGGCGTTAAAGCCCTCAAGGTGCGGGGTCACATCACCCTCACCCTCGAACAGCTCGGAATCAATCCATTTGGCAATCACCTTCACCCGGTTTTTGATGCCGCCATGGGTCAGCGCCTCGGCGATACTTTTATAGGCATCGCCAAGCTGGGTGTATTTGCCGACAATGGCGATTTTCACCTCGCCCTCGGGAGCGTTGATCGCCTCCATCACCTCGTTCCATTTGGTCATGTCCGGCTCGGGCGCATCGATGATGCCAAAAGCATCAAGCACCGCTTGGTCCATGCCCTCGCGGTGATAGGCGAGCGGGGCATCATAAATCGATTCCAGATCCAGCGCCGGGATCACCGCCTCGGGGCGGACATTGCAAAACAGTGCCAGCTTGGCGCGCTCTTTTTCAGGAATAGGACGCTCGGCGCGGCACATCAGGATATCAGGCGCAATGCCGATGGAGCGCAGCTCTTTCACCGAATGCTGGGTGGGCTTGGTTTTCAGCTCGCCAGCCGCAGCAATATAGGGCACCAGCGTGAGGTGCATAAAAATACACTCGCCGCGCCGGTCTTGGCTGAATTGCCTTATCGCTTCGAAAAACGGCAGGGCTTCGATATCGCCCACCGTGCCGCCGATTTCGCAGAGCATGAAATCAACCTCGTCATCGCCGATCTCGATGAAATCCTTGATCTCGTTGGTGACATGCGGAATGACCTGAATGGTTTTGCCAAGGTAATCGCCACGGCGCTCCTTTTCCAGCACGGTGGAATAGATGCGCCCGGAGGAAACACTATCAGTCTGGCGCGCCGAAACCCCGGTGAAGCGCTCATAATGGCCAAGGTCGAGATCGGTCTCGGCGCCATCATCGGTGACAAACACCTCGCCATGCTCAAAGGGTGACATGGTGCCGGGGTCGACATTCAGATAAGGGTCAAGCTTGCGCAGTCGCACGGTGTAGCCCCGTGCCTGAAGCAGTGCGCCAAGTGCGGCCGAGGCCAGCCCCTTGCCAAGGGATGAAACCACACCGCCGGTGATGAAAATATATCGTGCCATGCCTGTTTGGCCCCCGTGAGAATCGTTTTTCATGAGAACGCGCCTCTGTGGCTTTTCGCTCTATCACGGGGTTCAAGACTAACAGATGATTGCGCGGGCAGGCAAGGGGCTGAGGCCGGTATATTGTGGATAACACAAAAATAATGGCCGGCTCTTGTGTTTGGCCTGCGGTGCTTCTGGCAGGTTCGGCTTGCGGGGCGGGGCGGGTTTGCGTATAGAACGGGCAGATAAAACCAGCAGCGTGGAGGCGGCAATGGCGGGCCATTCAAAATGGGCAAATATCCAGCATCGCAAGGGGCGGCAGGATAAGCTGCGCTCCAAGCTTTTCTCTAAACTCGCCAAAGAAATAACCGTGGCCGCCAAGATGGGTGACCCGGACCCGGATAAAAACCCCCGTCTGCGCCTTGCGGTAAAAGAAGCCAAAAAGGTTTCAGTGCCAAAGGATGTAATCGAGCGCGCGATCAAGAAATCGACAACGACTGACGGCGATAACTATGACGAGATCCGCTATGAGGGTTACGGCCCCGCAGGGGTGGCGGTGATCGTGGAAGCCATGACCGACAACCGCAACCGCACCGCCTCTTCCGTGCGCTCTATCTTTACCAAATCCGGCGGAAATCTGGCTGAAACCGGCGCGGTTTCCTTCATGTTTGATCGGGTCGGGGAGGTGGTTTATCCCGCTGCGGCGGGTGATGCCGATGCGATGATGGATGCCGCTATCGAGGCCGGTGGCGAGGATGTGGAAAGCTCTGAAGAAGGGCATATTATCTATTGTGCGCCCAGCGACCTAAACGATGTATCGACCGCGCTGGAAGTGGCGCTCGGGGAGTCGGAATCAACAAAACTGATCTGGAAGCCCCAGACCACCACCGAGCTGGATTTTGTTGCTGCCGAAAAGCTGCTGCGCCTGATCGAAACCCTCGAAGATGATGATGATGTGCAGAGTGTGACCACCAATTTTGAAATTTCGGACGAGGTGATGGCGCAACTTGGCGTCTAGCTTTATGTATCTGAGCAATGCTATCCTACCCTCGATCTGACGGCTTTCAGATAGGCTTTATGGCCGCCTGTGGTCAGCTAAGTCCGATTGGAAAGCAGCCACTCAGATCGTCGGTAATCTTCACCGCATACTCGCTATCGCGGCCACCAACCATAGCCCCATGATACGGGGTTTTGAACACCCTCCATATTTCACCAAGCCCCCGCCAATTCCCGATTGCAACCTTCATTCTGCAGCGCTATATACCCCACAGGCACCCGTAGCTCAGCTGGATAGAGCGCTGCCCTCCGAAGGCAGAGGTCTCGCGTTCGAATCGCGACGGGTGCACCAGTTTTTCTCCTTAAATACAGCAACTTACGAATTTGGGCGATTCCGCCCATTGGTCTCGTGTACACAGTATGTACGCACTACGTCTGTTTTCGCGCGTTTCGTGAAGGTTTTGTTCCTTCAAAATTCTACATTGGATGAGGTGAAGCCATGAGCTTTCATGTCACGTCAATTTGCACAAACCATAAATTCGGATCTGCCACTCGCAAGCAGGTTATTACCTTTCTGGCTGATAAGGCCAGCGATGATGGGTCTGGCATTTGGTGCTCTAAAGGAACAATTGCTCAGAGTACGGAATTAAGTAAAAGCACCGTTAAGAGAACCATCACCCAGTTTCTGAATGAGGGCATCATTTTGGAAACCGGCAAGCGGTCTAACAGTCGCGGATATACGGTTGAATATCGCATCAATCTTGATCAGGTAGCGCAGCTTCCTCTGACCAAAGAGCTGCCGGAAACGACGGGGGTCACAGTGAACCCCGTTCAGCATGAACCCCAAACCATCCCTTAACCATCCTTAAACCACCTACGCGCAAGCGCACAGGGGCGGAGGCAGATAGCTCTTCGAAAGAATTTGAAACTGTCTGGGGCGCATTTCCTGAAGACCGGAGGCGGAACAAGGAAACCTGTCAGCAGATATTTGACGAAGCAATATCGCAAGGCGTAGCGCCAGAGGATATTCTTGCAGCAGTTCAAGCTTACGCTCAAACCACGGCGGGTTACACGCGCGGCAAAGTCAAATTCTCGGATAATTGGTTTCGCAGCGGCTCTTGGGTAGACCATGTGACGGCACGGACCGAGGCAGAAAAATCCAATGCGCTTGTTTTGCAGGATTCACTGGAGCGTTGCAAAAGCTGGATTTCAAACCGTAGCTCGATGTGCGCGCACATCAGCAAAGCCCAGATTGAAGCGCTGATTGCCAATGGCGACGTCATCCCATCAATGCTGATTGCTGCGGGGATTGAGCGATGAGGTTTATCCAGAACAATAGGAAGTCAGGCTCGCTTAGTGTGAGTGGCCAGCATACTTTTGTGGCCACGCGATGCTTTGGCTGCCAAAAGGCTGGCGATGGGTGGCTGCGCCTCCCCTTCGAACCCCTCAATCGGCTTGCAGCCGATTCAAAGGCAGAGCGCACCTACAGGACCACCCGCCGGATGCTGATGAACGAGGAATTGGCGGAGATACGCAAAAGCCCGAGACGGCTGATCCTGAGCAGCGTGGCGATAGCGGCAACGATCACCGCGATCTTCTGGTCCGGCCCGAGCCTCTGGATGATGTGGCAGCTGGGCAACGTGACGGTGCAGACCGCCGAGAACGGGACGTTTCTGATCCTGCCCCCGACGGCGCAGACGGGCTGGACCTGCGGCGGCAATCCCTGCGTGAAACTGAAGGAGTAAGTGATGAACAATCTAACCCAGATCGAAAAGGCGCTGTTGAAAGAATTCGAGAGCTTGGCCGCAACATTCGCGGATTTGGCGCAGCAGCAATCAACACTATCCGCTCACTATTCGGCCACAGTAACCGCGCTGACCAACCGTCAGAACAGGCTAGAAACGCATTTGCAGCAAGTGAGCGCAGCCTTGGAACAGCAGAACGCCTCAACCAAAGCGCTGATCGAGAAAGCCAGTCGATTGAGTGGCGGTTGGAGCTGAAGGAGTTCGGCAAGGGCGTTCAAAGGGAGCTTGAGCGCGGGTATGAGCGGGAGCGGTGAAGGCTGCACAATCAATTATTCAAACCTTGAAAGGGAAAACAATGGCAGAAGCTTCAATCGTATTTCGGAAAAGGACATGGCGTCTACGCCGAAAATTTATATGGACTATATGGACGCAGCGGCAAAATTGGCTACAGGACAGAATATGCTGCATTTTCAATCAATTCAAATCTGCTTATACCCAATGGCAGGATTGCACGTCTTGAAACAGAATTCTCTGCGTTGAAATTAGGTGATCGTAACAAAAACCACACTTACCGACTACCAAAAAGAGAGCGGAGCTCACCTAATCTGGCTCATAGCTGCATCCTTCGCTTTTGAGATGCAAATAGGCATCCATTAAAACAAGCGCCTGACGTTCAGACGGTATTTTTGTAGGTATTTGACTAGCAATTCCCAGAACCCCAGTCTCTTTAGGTGTGAGGGCTTTCTTGTGTTTCCCCCAAAGGAGAACCTTTTCCCAAAATTCGCCGCCTGCATTTACAGCAAATGTTTGGGCCTCTATGCCATTCAGGACTTTCTGGTCTTTTCGGGCTGATTTTTTTGTAGATTTTTGGTCCTCTTCTGTAACGAGTTCACCGAGAAAGCTTTCCGGCAATGAATCTTCCATTTTCTGTATGTGCGCCCAACAGGCTTGCTTTTTGGCCCATTCTGAGAGGCTTCCACTGTTTTCCGGTCGCGCTTCCAACTGGTCAAATACCTGTTTGCTTACCTGGACCAGTGCCTGCGCCAGCCCATCTCCGACAGATTGGCGTTGCCAAATAGTTCCGAAATCTACAGCCATTTTTCTTTCTGCAACATTGTGACTAATTTTTGCAATGGTGTAGGCGACGATCTGCGCTCGAATTGAGCCGGGATACCAGTCTTGCGCCGAAACTGTCTTTTCCGCCGTTTTAAACACGATCGATTTGGCTATACCGTCGCGAAAATATGTTTCGCCAAAGTTATCTGTGTCCTTTTTCCAGCTTTGACCTATCCGGTGAGCAAAATGGGCAAAGTTCTTTTGAGAACCTTTACAAACCCAGTCTGGATATCCAGACTAGACATTAATGTATTTTGCCAAGTCAGTTTTTGACAGTAGCTGTGGTCTCGGGTTTTCCAAGTCAAATTGCTTACGTTGTGCCGGTGTCAAGAGAGATCGTGCATCGGCATACTGGCCGCGGGCCCTTTCATAGAACCACTTGGTTTCTCTGAATGAGCCATCTGGAGAAGGCGCGAATAGCCTTCTGGAGAAATCTTCCATGCGCACATGGAAAGGATGGTTGGCGAAAAAATCAGCTGCATTGACCCTATTTTGACTGTTTGCATATTCCGAAATTTTCGGAACGACTTCCTCGCTGCGCTCCGGAGAGACGATTGATAGTTTCATTTGAACGAAAACGCGCGACAGGTCGATCTTGCTTCTAAAGGCAACATGAATAGATGCCGTTGTCTGGCCGCCATTCACAATTTGCAAGTTTTGTATGTTTGTCAGAAGCAACTGACCATTAATGTCTGTTGTTTCTATGGCTTCGGCTGTTGCAGTTATCCCGTTATTATAGGCAAAAAACATGGTCGGATCGTTCGCCAGTGTGTTCCGGATACCTTTGTTTACATTTCCGCGTGCTTGTAAAAACACCCGTACGTTTTGTTCTAAAAGGCGGGCACCCCAATGGTCATATATTTTCGCCAGCATTTCACCAGGTACTACCGCGAGATAGGATTCATAATCATCTGAAGAAAGGTGTGCAGGTAGCAAGGGAACTCCGCCTCCAAAGTCATTTTGGAGGTCAACCTCGATTTCCTCACGGCCATGACCAACAGTTGCAAAGCGGTGAAGACGCTTCAGATCCCAGACACTGTATGTGATTGGGCAGCCGTCCAGCTCGCCAGCTTCGCGGCCATCAACACGTGAACTGAGTTCGCGATTGCTGATGAGAAACATCTTGACCTTGGATGTGCGTGCCCAACGTTGGGCAATCAGATCGGCAAGACCAAAAGCTGGTGTGGTTTCCTCGAGTTGATTGCGCCACCTTGCATCAAGAGATTTTTTCAGAAACTTCAACAAACGTTGAAAAATGGCGTCCATCTCGGTTTTTGTAAGGGTGCCAACCTCAGTTGATTGGTTGAAATCGACAATAAGCAGATTGAGTGTGCCGCCATTCAGGGCTGGGTCGCCACCGTATCCATCTACTCGGATGCCTGTGTTCGGATGTCTATAGTCTGCCCTGTCAACGACATCCACCTCCCCAGCATCAGCCAAGTATTCGCCAAATTTTTCGAAGAAAATATCTTCTAATAACTGGCCATCTGCATCAGCTCCAGACAGTATGTCTTGAAAGAAATTCTTGTTGAATTCGTCAATTCCGATCGCCATGTGCACCCTCCGTAATCAGTTTGTTTACATATTCGGCGTCAATGCGGTGAGGTTCGCAATCAGGTAGGGAGATTGCGTATCGTAAACTGCCTACTCCGGTTGGATACATATCTGGGGTTACGCGTGGGAAATCTCCTGTAACTTCAAAGGTGTGATCCGGCCCCCGCAGCCATTTTCTATCCGAATAGTCATCTGTCCAGTCGAAACCTGTTGCGGCTAACCGTTCTTCGAATAGCTCGCTAATAGACGCGTCCAGTGTTTCAATTTCCTGAAGGGCCATGCGTGCCATATCGGTGACGGTTACGGCATCTTTGTCATCCTCACCGGCTGCGGTTACTTCGGAGACATGCAAGATCAAAGCATCGACGCCACTGGTGTCCAGCTGATGCTCGTTTGAAATAGTTACAAACGGCGTTGCCGCGCCGCGGCGCGCTTTTGCTTCAATGCAGACCCGCCCTATCTCAAAATCTTTCGGAGCCCCAAGCGGACCTCTCCAGCTTTTAACGGATGTCCGCACACCTATGTTGGGAATCAAAACTTGCTTCAATACGCCAAGCTCTCCAATAAGCCCCTTCTGCTCTTCGCTGGAAAGCCGCCCGTCTTGTCCACCGCGCAAAAGCCGGTGCCAGCGCCAAGTGCGCGCAAGAAAGCGCTCTACAGCTTCTTTCTCTGTATTGACCTGGCGTGTAGCAGAAATAATATCGAGGCATAGGCGATGAAAGATTTCGCGCTGCTCATCATCGATCAGTTTGATAACCAGCAATGAAACCGAACCCGTTTCAGGAATGCGCATTTCCACTTCGAGGCCGCGGAGCTTGGGAAGTTTGCTTTCGGGCTTGTTGGCCGGATCGTGTTGCAGGATAAGAAGGCAATTCCGGTCCGTATCTACGGCCCAGAACATTCCCCATGGTAGATTCGGGTCCACCCGCCGACCGCTGACATTGCTCGTCTGGTCAGGAGGTGTAATCGGTTTCCATGGGTCCATATCCATTTTTTGCTTTGCTTCATCCGTCATCATCACCACCCGCTTCATCCTCGTCCTCTTCTTCTCTGTAGCGTTCACGGAACCAGGTTGTATTAACAACATACTCGACTTTCTTTTCTTCGAGCTGGGTCTTAGGAAAGCTGATGCTCCAGGCCACTACCGGTTTATCGCCGCTCAGATCGTCGTCTTCTGTGCCGATTGCTAGCAAATGCACCACAAGGAGTGGCCGCTCTCGAGCAGCCCTATAAATCCGGTCTGGGTAATTCAGCTTTTCAAGTTTCCTTGGAGGGTCAGTTTCGTTTTTAAATGCCTCTTTGGCTTGCTCGGTTTGCGGGCCAGTCAAACCAATACGTTCTATCCCCCGCGAAGAAACGCGTTGGTTATCACCAACATAAAGCGTTTCCCTATCGCCTCGGTTACCGGCCTGGCGTCTCTGGCACGCGACTTCAAATCCAAGGCTTTTGTCGATTAATGTGCGTTCGGTAGGTTTTTGCAGCCCTGGGAAATAGATATCCCACTCCTTCAGTTCAACATGCAACCGGTCTTCGATGTATTTGCGCACCGGATCTGTCTCGGTCAAAAATGAACCAGTGTGGTTATTGAATGCGGACAGAAAATCCAGAACTAGAGCGGCATCTACACCTGACACCAGTTTCCCTCCGCCGACGGATGGGACGTTTTCAGGCGCTTGCCCCAAAGCTCGCATTTGTCCCGCCAAAGCCACTGCGGCATTCCGGTTAATGCTCAGGCTTTCGGGGTTGCGCTTGAGGATGGCAGTTTCCATGAAATGGTTGGCAAGGCCGACCGAAACGACCAGCCGTTCACCCGACCCCATCTTATTTCGTGCAGTCACGATTAGGGTGTCTGGGTGCCTACGCACCTTCAGACCGAATTGTTTCGGCGTCGCATTGGCTGCTTCCATTTGGCGTAGTTCTTTCCGGATTGGACATGTCCGACCACCATACCTCGCCGATCCCAGGCGCCTTCTTTGGCTGGGTTTCCCAAAAGACCTAATGTCCTGTCCGTAACGCGGTCGAGTGTTGCGAGAACCTGTCCGGAAAATCCGCTTTTCCCTAAAAGACGCCTGTAGCGATTCCAGAAATAGAAATTGATATCAGGCTTGGCACCATCAAGCCATTTTTCGAAGCCCTTATCTTCAAGCGTGGCACCGATACTCATTGTAACCCCGTGAACGGCTTCGAATTCTAGGGCGAGGGTCTCGGCTTCTTCATCGGTCACCGAAGGGGATATTATGCGGACTTTGGCAATCTCTTCTCGGATCATTTTCGGTCTGGAAAGGAGTTCAAGTCAAGGGTGTTTCAAATCCGTTTTAATTTGCTTGCACATCGAAAAACTTTGCACGATGGACTTCAAGGAAATCTTGTGATGGTAAAAACCTTTCGGGCATGCGCATTTGTTTGTTTTTTATATTTTCTAATGCTGCCCTTGAAGCTTCCGGCAGCCTATTCGACGTGATCAAACGGTAATTATGGTCAAAAGTAATCAGATGCCTATCAAAAGCTCGATCATGTAATGCGTTCAAACATATGCCATTTTGTGGATTGAGCCTTGTTTCATGTTTTTCGGCCCATCCTATGATATGACTGGCAACCAATAGTCTTGGATCCTCAATATCTGTAAGAGCGCAGCGCTGACTGTATGAAGTCAGAATTGTTTTTCTAAACAAAGATTGGCCTTGGCGCTGGGTTGAAATGACAGCCCGATCATAACCTTCTGCACAACTGGAAGTGTCTTCCAACGTCACTTCTGACGAACTCTTTGAGTTCCACGGCAGCATGCTATCTGCTTGAATGATGTTGAGAGGGTTAGAAATAAACTCAGCCCACAGCCTCTTGTCGGCCTTACTGACATTTGACATGCCTTTTCGATCAAGGCTGTCGTCAAGAGATGCCAAATTACTTAACTTTAATGCGATTGCACCAGGCGTCCGAGCAATTTGCGATGCGAGTTCAATGATTTGTGGGTTTCCAGAGTGAATACGGCCAAATGGGGTTTGCAAGTATAACGCAATCGCTTTTTGGATTTCATCGTCTGTCCAGTTTCTATGCTTCACCATATTTGCATCCCCGCTTGGCACAAACATGCTACCTGCACTGCGAAAGCACAAGCAAAATGGCATAGTCTCAGTTTGAAGCCGATGTGGTGCCTTGACGATGGAAGCGGTCATGATCTAGATGGGGATGAAAAGTCCCATCTTTATAAGCAGTATCTTCGGATTATTCACAAGTTCTGCCCCACAATTTTCGTTATGGAAAATGTGAGAGGGTTGTTATCATCAAAATATTTCGACCTTATTATCGCTGATCTGCAAAAGCCGAATATATGTGGTGAACGATACCGGCTTTATTCGCTTGTCCAGGAAGGCGAAGATAAGCAGGAGGCGCGTCTTGAACCTCTTGACTATCTAATTCGCGCTGAGAAGTTTGGAATCCCGCAAAGGCGTCATCGAGTAATAATTGTGGGGGTTGTAGAGCGTATAGAAAAAGCGCCCGCTTTACTGGACGAAGCCGAAAATGATTGCACAGTTGGCGAAGTTTTATCGGGTTTGCCGCCACTACGCAGTGGGCTATCCAAGGGAGAAAATACAGATTCTCTCTGGTATGAAAAAGTTTCAGAGATTGCCCGCCGGAATGCTGGTTTGCAGGGAATGGCACATGTGCCGATTAGGAAAAGACTCAAGCAACAATCAGCGACGCCCCCGCAAAAGATAGCCGCAGGGCGAACGGCATTGCAGGAATGGTTGCATGATCCGCGGTTATTAACGACACCCAACCACGAAACTCGAGGGCACATGCTTTCAGACCTCGAGCGGTATTATTTTGCTTCTGCATTTGCAAAACTTGGAAGTCGCACACCACGCGACACAGAGTTTCCTCCAGAACTAGCTCCAAACCATAAAAGCTGGAGAACCAACAAGTTCAATGATCGTTTCAGAGTACAGGTTAACGGATTGCCCGCAACAACCATTGTAGCCCATATCTCAAAAGACGGTCACAGCTTTATTCATCCCGACCCGTCACAGTGTAGATCGTTGACTGTGCGAGAGGCCGCACGTTTACAAACTTTCCCGGATAATTATTTTTTCGAGGGGCCCAGAACGGAACAATATAAACAGGTAGGAAATGCTGTGCCTCCATTTCTGGCAAGCCAGATTGCGGGGATTATTGCCGACCTTCTGGATGCTAGGTCAGGGAATTCTAAATCGGTGGATAGGTAATCCTCCCATTTTTAACGGGGCATTTTAGTAGAATTCAGGCTGAATTTTGGTAGGCAAAGATATATGGCAACAAGGAACGGGATGCCCGAGTTCGGCGCGAACTAATTCATGCGGGTTTCTGGGTTTTAGATATTTGGGAATGCGTCCTAAAAGCAAAACTTCGACGGATGTTGATTTGTTGTAAGCAAAGCTACATCAATTTATGCTCTCGACGAAAGCACCTATAAGGATATTCAAGGCTTTAGATAGAAGCCAATGACTGAGTAGCTTTCCAAGAGCGGATTATCTCTGTATAATTCGACATCCCAAAGTTTTATGGCCAGAGGCCTCTAATCCATTCATATTTTTCCACTAAAAAGTGGTACAAAGGTGCTTTCCTCCAAGATAAACCAAATCAAAATAATTAAAATTATCCCCGTGATTTTCCCTATCCATCCATAGGTTAGAGCACTCCGGATCATCCGCCAGAAGTTTCTAAAAAAGAATTCATCATCATTCGATGGCAAATTTAGATAGGTTTTCGGGAATTTGTTGTAGGCGGTTCTCTCAAGGTTTTTGATATATAGCTCTGAATCAATTGACTCATCGATTTTAGGCCGCCACTCGCTAACGTCATCATGCAATAGAAAAAGCACTCTGAAAAACGGATCGCCAACTCGGATTTCAAATGGGCGGTCGGAAAAATTAATCAGAGTGGTACTTATAGGCCCACTGTAATGAGGATCAACAATCCCAACGTCCAATGCCTGTAAGCCGACTTTAGTGAGAGCAGTTCGCAGGGTGACCAAACCTGTAACATATTCCGGTAATTGAAAGCTTTCTTCGGACAAGACAAGAACGACTTCACGTGGTTCAATAAAATATTTTTCTGGCAGCCCAGATTTTCGTTGTTTTTTATAGGCTTCTTTCCCAATCGGAACAATTTTTCCAATCGTTAGATTATAGGAACTATTTTTTAAGTTCTCAGGCTTGCCATTTTTAATTAAGCTGTCTTTAAGGATTCTATCGCCAACAATAAGGTCTGACATTCAAATGCCCTCCAAATATTTTAATGAAATTCCCGACCCATCAAAATGGGACCAGCGGTTTTTTTCTATGTGCCACCTTATCGCGTCCTGGAGCGAAGACAAGAGTCGCCAAGTTGGTGCAGTCATAATTGGACCAGATAAGGAAGTCAGGTCAATTGGCTTCAATGGCCTTCCACGCGGCATTTTTTCAGATATTGAAAAAAGGCATTCATCAAAAAACGGTGAAAAATACTATTGGTTTGAACATGCCGAACGAAACGCAATTTACAATGCAGCAAGAGCTGGAATTGCCACTAAGAATTGTGAGATGTATTGCACGGTGTTTCCGTGCTCTGATTGCTTGCGCGCCATCATTCAGAGCGGGATTATAAAATTGCACACGTATTTACCGCCAGAAAAAGATCCCCATTTTCATCGTAGTTTCGAAGTATCGATTGAAATGGCGCGAGAGGTAGGCCTGGAAGTATTCGTCTACACCAAAGATTAAGAAAAAATGATATAAAGCGTGGCGGTTTCGACAACATATCTGACAGTTACCGTTCTTCAGGTTGCGTCTGTCAGTAAATTCAGTACGCGAGCTTTTCCTTTCAGATTTTGTTGCTCTCGACCATGGTCGAGAATGGGGTGCGACCGCAGCAACACATTTTACCCTGACGTGTTCTTTCATTATTGTAGAAATGTGTAAGTGGTGTTTATACATCAAGCGATATTGTCTTTTGCGTCTAGTCCTCAGTTTTTTCCTATGACAATCTCACCACATAAGAGAGTATATGATCGTGTTTAGTGGCGGGTGGGTGGTTCCCAACGGCTGCGGATCAAACAGCATGCACCCGTAGAGAATTAATTGACTATTAACGGCTATATGCCTATATAGACCTCAAGGACACCAGATCGACTGCAAGGTTCCTTCCGCAATGTGAATTGTCCAACTGGAATAGTGGATACAGCTTCGGCTTAAGAGATTGTCGAGATAACCAAGGGGTTGCCTGCAAAGGTAGCCCCTTCGGCTTTTCTAGCGCCTGAAATATTTTACAGTTTCACCCTTCAGTGCTTTACTAACGATTGCTGCAACTTTTACTTTTTGGCCGTCTTCGGGCTGTGGTCTATGATGTGCGCTTTCGACATATAGGCGTAACTTGTGACGGATGCCGTCGAAACGGCCCTTCTTTGGTTTCAGGGTGAAAAATGCGGTATAAGCCGTGCCATCATCCAATATCGTCGTCGCATTGTAAGTCCCGTAGTTTCTATCAGAGCGCGTCAGGTATAGTCTGTTATTGGGCAGGTTATCCAGCAACTCGCCTAAAGCTCCAGAGGCCGCATAACGGTCAGGGCAGAATGCGCGTGGGCGGGTGGCGTCCATGATCCGCGTTTGCCCTGCATGTGTTGCTGGGTCGAAGGTTCGGGTCCAGCAGTGGGAAGAATAAACAGCAAGGATGTTAATTCGATCACCCTTTGGAAGGGTCAGGGTTATAATATGCGGTGCCAGATGCGGCACATGCAAGTTTATATCGGGGATTTCCGCCTGCGTGATCAAAGCACCGGACACATCTGTTATTGTGCCATCAGCAGCGACTGCATAGCGCGTCATATGTTCGCCTTAAGCAAGGA
>JAKIUB010000050.1 GCA_021647745.1 Paracoccaceae bacterium
TCATGGTATTCTCCTAGTCGTAACGGTTGATTTCAGCGGGAATGCTGAAGGGGCGGCCATGGACCAGATCATCCAGCACCTTGAAAATAACCTGCCCGTCCGGCGGGCATCCGGGAATGAAATAATCGATCTTCACCACCTCGTGCAGCGGATAGACCTTTTGGGTGATCCTTGGAATATCGGGATGGTAGGGAATGGTTGGCGGTTGTTGAAGCGGGCGGGTCGGGCTGTCGATATAGGCCTCGCGCAGGCAATCCTCCAGCGTTTCAACATTACGCATCGCCGGCACGCCCCCCCACACAGCGCAAGCCCCGACCGAGATCAGGATATCGCAATTTTCGCGAAAATGCTCCAGCGTTTCGATGTTTTCCTCGTTGGCAATGCCGCCCTCGATAAAGCCGATGGCGCTGCGCACCGGAATTTCCTTGATATCAGTGAAAGACGAGCGGTTGATATTGACCTTTTCCAGCAGTTTCAGCAGGTTTTCGTCCATATCCAGAAAGGACAGGTTGCAGCCCCAGCAGCCGCACAGCCCGATCATGGCCACCTGAATTTTGGCATTGCGCGCCGCCATCACTTCGGGGTCCATCGGCGTTGTTGGCAAATGATGCGCCAGTGTCTCCTCTTCTTTTATAGGTTTATTCATACTTCTTCCCCCTCCAAGCTGCGTTGGCGCAACGATTTGACATCGAATTTTCGCTTGCCCATGGCATCGTTATAGCCAAGGCCTTTTTCGATAATGCAGCCAACGGGGCACATCTCGGCCGCCTCGGTGACCTGTTCCGGCGTCATCTTGTTGGCCAGTTCCTCGTCAATATCTATTTGCGCGCCGGTGCCGCGCTCGCTGATGGTAAATATTTTCTGGCCGGTTTCCTTGTCGCGGATAAACTCGACACAGCGCTGGCAAAAAATGCAGCGATCCCGCTCCAGAAAAATGTGTTCCGAGGCATGGTCGCGGGTGCGGACAGGAAAACGATACGGGAAGCGCGAGACCATCATTTCGACCTCGTAGCCAACCGCCTGTAATTCGCAACGCCCGCTTTTTTCGCAGCTCGGGCAATTGTGATTGCCTTCGGAAAAGTTGATCTCGACCAGCGCCTTGCGCATATCGGCCACTTCGGGGTCGGCGACCTCAACCTCCATGCCATCTGCCACCGGCACGGTGCAGGAGGCCATGACATTGCCATTAACCTTGACCGAACAGACCCGGCAGGTGCCAAGGCAGGGTTTGCCGCGCATATAGCAAAGCGACGGGATGTAGACGCCGTTATCAGCCGCCACATCAATCAGGGTTTTACCCTCTTCGGCTTGGATTTCCTTGCCGTCTATTGTAATGGAAATGCTCATTTTCTGGCCTCCTCTACCAAAGTCTTGAACGACAAATCATATTCGCCGATGGCTTGCTCCAGATCAAAAGATGCCAATAGGGAATGTTTCGCCTCGCTCAGTTTTTCCTCGTAAAGTTCGGGGAATTTATCCAGCGTGGTCAAAATCGGCTTGGCTGCCGTGGTGCCAAGGCCGCAGCGGCTGGTGGCGCGCATCAAAGCCCCCCACTCCACACATTCATCCAGATCCTGCTGACAGGCGCGGCCCTCAATCACCCGCTCGATCTTGGTCAGCATATCCACCCCGCCAGCCCGGCAAGGGGTGCAGATACCGCAAGATTCCTCAACGAAAAAATGCATGAACTGCTTGACGATATCCAGTAAATCGCGGCTTTCATCAAAGATCATAAAGGAACCGTTGCATGACAGATCACTATAGCAAATCTCGCGGTCACCATCCTTGGCCACCGAAACACACTCCCCCGACGGGCCGCTGATCTGCACCGCCATGGGCTTTTTCGCCCCGACCAGTTCCAGCACCTCGTTCAGGGTTATGCCCCATTCGATTTCATAAATGCCGGGGTGCTCGCAATCGCCCGAAACGCTGAGCAAACGGGTGCCGGTTGAATCTTCGGTGCCTATATTGGCAAACCAGCGCCCGCCTTCCTCGATAATCCGGCTGATGCAGGCATAGGTTTCGACGTTGTTAACAATGGTCGGCATGCCCAAATAGCCGGCTTGAATCGGGTATGGCGGCTTGATCCGCGGGGTGCCGCGCTTGCCCTCGCAGCTTTCGATCAGCGAGGTTTCATCGCCGCAAATATAGGCGCCGGCGCCCATCTGGATGCGGATGTCAAAGTCAAACCCGCTGCCCAGAATATCGGCGCCAAGCAGGCCCTCGTCGCGGAAATCCTGTATCTGGCGCTCCAGATAATCCTTGAGATACCAGTATTCGGCGCGCAGATAGATAATGCCAAAGCGCGATTCAATCGCATAACCGCCATAGATCATGCCCAGCAACACATCCTTTGGCGAGCGGGTCAGCAAAACCCGATCCTTGAACGTGCCCGGTTCACCCTCGTCGGCGTTGCAGATGATGTATTTCTCCGCCCCTTCGGCCTCGCGCCCCAGCCGCCATTTCAGCCCGGCGGGAAAGCCCGCGCCGCCACGGCCCCGAACGTTGGAAACCGTCACTTCATCAATGATTTCGTCGGGGTGCTGGCCAAGGCCGGATTGCAGCAAGGCCTTATAATCGCGCCCCGCCTTGAACAGAACCGAACCCTCGTTGCGGATGCCGGTTTCAACGATGGTTTCAACATATGCCAGCGTGGAGCTGTCATGCCCTTGCGGGTTGGCAATATCTTCCGGCGCTTTGCCTGCCTTCAGCTCGGCCATGATCGTGGAAACCTTGCCCGGTGTCAGCTTGGTAAACACCACATCCCCGACCATCATGGCCGGTTCCTGATCGCTCAGGCCAATACAGTTGGTATCCGCCAAGCCGAAGCGCGCATCGGCGCTTACGCTGCCAAAGCTCGTGGCGGCTTCCTGTTCGAGCGCGTCGCGCACAGCCTGATACCCGTTCATCCGGCCAATCGCCGAATCACAAAGGTAAATCGCATGCTCGCCAAACGGCTTGGTGCGGTAGAAATGATAAAATGAAATGGTCTCGGAAATGTCCATCGGCGACATGTTCAATGCCTCGGATAACTGAGCTACAGCCTCTTGCGAGATATAGCCGTATTGCCGCTGTATATCCCATAATATGTTGATAAGGCGTGTTTTATCAGAGTTGTGCTGGAGTAGAATACCGTTGAATTTCTGGTCCATCGTTCCCTCGTATCTAAATTTTCGGCCTCGCGCCTTGCTGGCGGCTATTGCCGGTCTCCCTGTTCTTTTCCAGAAAAACCAAATCTGAAAGAACGCTTGCGTCAGCATATTCGGTCATAAAATATATACCAGCACTCTATAGTTACATAGGGCAAAGCCGCGCTTCCGGGGGCGGGCGGATTAAGTGGCCCTTGATGTGGATGGCCATGTAAGGCGCTGTTTTTAAGGTGAATATTGCTCTATAAAGTCGCCGGTATATTGCCTTTTTAGTGGCGCTCTAGCTGTCCAGATGTGGTAGGCAGCCCAAAGATGGGCGGAAGGCCTTCTTGCAGTTGCCCTGTTCTGTTGGAAGGAGTCTTTTCGGCACCCTCAAGTATTTATGTTTGCAGCGTATATTTAAGGAAGATTGCCGGCGCTTGCATGTGTCGCGCAAATATGCTCTTTTCGAAAAAGTAATATTTCTATCCGGTTTTGGATATTTTTGGCAGGCTAGCTTCCCAATTGAGGTTGGGTGGTAGTTAAATTACGTAATTACAAATGGTTGAATGCTTTTGCCCGATGATTCAAATGGATAGAAAGTAGCAAAAAACACTTGGGAGGGTGTTTTGATCACAAGAGAAAAAACAACATCCCTAGAAGTTGGCATTCTGCCATTGGCCCTGTGCGCGGGTTTTCAGGCGAGGGCAAGCTGATGCACGAGCTGTCAATCTGCGAAAGCATTGTGGGGGTGATCGAGCAGCAGGCCGTGGCGCAGTCGTTTAAAAAGGTAAATATGGTGCGGCTGGAAATCGGCCCGCTGGCGGGTGTGGAGATCGAGGCGCTACGCTTTAGCTTTGACGTGGTTACCAACGGCAGCATTGCCGACG
>JAKIUB010000032.1 GCA_021647745.1 Paracoccaceae bacterium
CAGCGAGCCATGCCTCGCCCTGAAAATCCTTATCCATGCCCGCCATGATCTTCATCAGGGTCGATTTACCGGCCCCGTTGGAGCCAACCACACCGATTTTTACGCCGGGGAGAAAGGACAGGTGGATATTTTCAAACAGTTTTTTGCCGCCGGGGAAAGCCTTGGAAACGCCTTCCATGTGATAAACGTATTGATATGATGCCATTTTGAAGGGTGCTCCTGATGGGGGAAACTCGAGTTGAGGGGTTTTAACCAATTGGTGCAGTTGGCGCAATGAGTAGCGATTAAATATTACCTTGCGAAACGCTGCTATTTTTAGGAAGCTGCAAAGGATGATTGGCGGGGTGCTTATTTAATGCGGGCTTTTGTGGTTTTTATTGCGGTTATATTTGCTGTGCATGGGCCTGCTACGGCGCAAATCACCAACTTGATGTCGGAAGGAAATCTAGTTGCAACCAATAAATTCGGTTGCATAAATCTTGCTGAGGCAAAGCCGGTTTACACACCCGCCGATTTCACTCGCGCCCTGTTGATTTGTGTCGAGCAAGAGCGGTTTGACGATGCGGCCGGCTTGTTTGGTGCAGCCATGGTATACGGGATGTTTGACCAAGACAGAGTGGCTGACGAAACTGCAGATCAAGCAATTTTAGTATTACTGGGTGGCGTGAAAAATAAGGTTTCAGAAGAGGAATACCGTAAGCTCGGTGTGGGATTGGACCAGATACTTGAGCCGCTCACGGCAGCCCATTCAGCATTTTGCTCCGCGATTACTTCGGTTGGAATGCCGGATTACTTTCCTGCTTATATGGTGCAGCACGGTATGCGTGCTTTTACCGATCCTGAGGCAGAGCCGCTGGTTCAGGATTTTCCCGCAAGGGCCGTCTGGACAAATATTATGTCGGTGAATTCATGTATTTAAATTATGTCTAGGCGCAACCCGAATTCCTCCACCCACCAAACCATTGGCCTGCTCGGCGGCTCGTTTGATCCGCCCCACCTTGGTCATGTGCATATCACCAAGCAGGCGCTCAAGCGGTTCGGGCTGGATCGGGTTTGGTGGCTCGTTAGCCCCGGCAATCCGCTAAAGCCGGATGCGCCCGCCAGCATGGCGCGGCGGATGATAGCCAGTCGCGAAATTATGCAGCATCCGCGCGTGGAGATCAGCGATATCGAGACCCGCCTGAACACCCGCTATACCGCCGATACCCTCAAGGCCCTGCAGCAGCGCTATCCACGGGTGAATTTCATCTGGCTGATGGGCGCGGATAATCTTGCCAGCTTTCATAAATGGCAAGAATGGAAGTGGATTGCGCAGAATGTGCCGATCGGGGTAATGGCGCGGCCCGGCGAGCAGATAAGGGCCGGGCTTTCGCCCATGGCGCAGCAATTCGCACGCTACCGCGTAGCCCCTGCAGCTCTTGCTCACAGCAAGGCACCGGCTTGGTCATTGATTGGCGGGCCAATGCAGGATATCTCTTCTACAGAAATACGCCGGAATGGCGGCTGGAGTTAGGAGGTATATGTGCGCATAACCAGACGGGAGATGTTGGCAGGAGCGATGGCATCTCTGCCATTAACTGCCTATGGCCAGCAGGTCGAGCGCCCGCCTGCGCGGCAAGGCCGAATAATCCCGCCGCTGGATATATCGCAAATACTGGGCACTAGCGGGTTGGGGCAGGATAGCTCTTTTGTGCTGATGGATCTGGCCAGTGGCCAAGTTCGGGAAGGCCACAACTCTGCACTTTCCCGACCACCGGCCTCGGTCACAAAAATCATCACCGCACTTTATGCCGGGGCGCAGCTGGGAAGCGGCTTTCGATTTGAAACCCGCCTGATGGGCTCCGGGCCAATCCGGAACGGCGTGCTGGAGGGGGATCTATATCTCGTAGGCGGAGGCGACCCGCAGCTGGATACGGATGACCTGAACACCCTCGTGATGGAAGCCAGAGCCGCAGGCTTGCGGCGGGTATCAGGGAGGTTTTTTGTGGTCAGCAATTCTCTACCCTTGATCCGGCAGATAAGTGAGGGACAGCCTGTTCAGGCCAGATACAACCCGTCTGTTTCCGGGCTTAACCTCAACTTTAACAGGGTTTACTTTGAGTGGAAACGCCAAAACGGCGCTTATCAGGTAACTATGGATGCCCGTTCGGGGCGGGTACGGCCAAGGATTGCCGGTGTGCAAATGCGGGTGATGCAGCGCGCCAGCCCGGTTTATGGATATGAAATGACAGACGGGTTTGAGCGCTGGAGCGTATCTCGGGCGGCGCTGGGAAAAGGCGGCGGGCGCTGGCTGCCGGTGCGCGACCCTGCCCGCTATGCCGCTGAAGTATTTCAGGTATTGGCTCAGGCCCAAGGGATAGCACTGCCGACAGGGCAAAAACGCGATCGCCTGCCGAATATGGCGGTATTGGCTTCGGTAAAAAGCGGTAGCCTTCTGAGTATTCAACGGAATATGCTTCGCTATTCGACCAATTTGACGGCTGAGGTGCTGGGACTGAGCGCTACCCGCGCGGCGGGTGGGCGGGTTGGTAATCTCCGGGTTTCGGCTCAGGCGATGGGCCGCTGGATGGGCGGAAGTAGCCGCCGGGGCAACAGCGATTTCTTTAACCATTCCGGCTTGACGGACCAGTCAAAAATTAGCCCTCGCGAGATGGTTTCATTTCTGGCCGATAACACAGCCCAGCGCAGCCTGTCGGAGATATTACGGGAAGTGACGCTGGTCAATACACGCGGAGACGAGGCCAAACTACCGGGGATCAGGGTGTTTGCCAAAAGCGGCACGCTGAATTTTACCCGTGGGCTGGCAGGATATATCGAAAAAGACGGCCAGAACCGCTATGCTTTTGCGATTTTTGCCGCCGATATGCCGGCAAGAAGCCGCATTCCAGCCGGAGAAGAGCGCCCTGCAGGGGCAAGGAAATGGCGCGGGGTCGCCAAAACCCAGGAAAAGGCACTGGTGTATCGGTGGGCGAGCCTGCTTTAAGCCACCCGTTGGCCGGTTTTCAGGCCGGTTTGGGTATCTGCATATGGCGCGCACGCGCGCCGCGCTCGATTGCCGCGCCGTGCAGGCGGTCGATATTCAGCTCGTAGCGGATTTCGGCCATGAATTCCAGCTCGCTCTGCTTCAGCCGGCCATCGGCCGCTGCGATATCGCAAGCCATGGCATACGCGGTTTCATAGAGGGTTTCGGGCAAAGCCTCGCGGACGATGCCGAAAAGAGCATCTAGCCCGTCTTCTATTTCGAAAAGGTCAAAAACGGTCTGGGCGACTTGTTTGATGCGCGAGCTGTCATAGTCGGCAAAAATCGGCATATGGTCTACAATTCTGGTGATGCTGAGCAGCTCGGAATTGGTGATGTCCTCATCCGAGGCGGATTCGGCGATCATCACGGCGACCAGGGCGTCTTGGGGCGAGAATGATGGAGGGAGAGAGTTAGGCATCGGGGCAACCTTTATATTAGCGCTGTTACTCTCTAGAATATTGACCATTGCGCCGCTGCACAATAGGAAGCGAAGAATATTTTGCTTGCCGATGAATGGCAGGTACTGAAAGGGACCAATATGTCTGACCTGCGTGATCTTGCCATGACCTCCAAAGCCTGGCCTTTTGAAGAGGCTAAAAAGCTGGTGAAGCGGTTCGAGAAGAAGCCGCCCGCAAGTGGTCATGTGCTTTTTGAAACCGGTTATGGCCCGTCTGGCTTGCCACATATTGGCACCTTTGGCGAAGTGGCGCGCACAACGATGATCCGCCGTGCCTTTGAAGCGGTCAGCGATATTCCCACCCGCTTGATCTGTTTTTCGGACGACCTTGACGGGATGCGTAAAGTGCCGGGCAATGTGCCCAACCCCGAGGCGCTGGAGGCGCATTTGCAAAAACCGCTCTCGGATGTGCCCGATCCTTTTGGCGAATATGAAAGCTTTGCCGGCCATAATAACGCTATGCTGCGGCGATTTCTGGATACGTTCGGCTTTGAATACGAGTTTATTTCCTCTGCCGAATTTTACCGCTCGGGCCAGTTTGACGAAATACTGCTGCGCTGTGTTGAAAAATATGACGCGATCATGGAGGTAATGTTGGCCAGCCTACGGGAGGAGCGCCGGGCGACCTATTCGATTTTCCTGCCGATTTCCGCCAAAACCGGACGGGTGCTTTATGTGCCGATGAAATCGGTTAATGCCGCCGAGGGCACCATTACCTTTGAGGAGGACGGCGAGGAGATCACCATGAAGGTGACCGGCGGGCAGGTGAAGCTGCAATGGAAGCCGGATTTTGGCGCACGCTGGGCCGCACTCGGAGTGGACTTTGAAATGTATGGCAAGGACCATTCAACCAATACCCATATATATGACAAAATCTGCCGGATACTGGGCACACCGGCACCGGCGCATTTTGTTTATGAAATGTTTCTGGATAAAGACGGGCAGAAAATATCGAAATCGGCGGGCAACGGGATTTCGATTGATGACTGGCTGAAATATGCCAGCGCCGAGAGCCTCTCCTATTTTATGTATCAAAAACCGAAATCCGCCAAACGGCTGCATTTTGATGTGATCCCGAAAGCGGTGGACGAGTATCACCAGCAGCTGCGGGCCTTTTCAACGCAGGATTTGAAGGCACAATTGAACAATCCGGTCTGGCATATCCACCGCGGGCAGCCGCCGGTGAGCGATATGGTGGTGCCGTTTTCGATGCTGCTCAATCTGGCTTCGGCCAGCAGTGCAGAAAACAAAGCGCAGATGTGGGGGTTTATTAACAAATATGCGCCTGATGCCTCGCCTGACACCCATCCGGGGCTTGATGCCGCCGCAGAGCAGGCAGTGAATTATTTCCATGATTTTGTGAAGCCTGAAAAAGTGTATCGGGCGGCCAGTGATCAAGAGCGCGCCGCGCTAGAGGATCTTGCCATGCGGTTAAGGGGCCGGGAGGGGGCGGCTGACGGAGACGCTTTGCAAAGCCTTGTATTTTCTGTGGGTAAAGAGCACGGGTTTGACCCGCTGCGCGATTGGTTCAAAGCGATTTACGAAGTATTGCTCGGAGCATCCCAAGGGCCGCGCTTTGGCGGGTTTATTGCGCTTTATGGTGTGCCGGAAACCGTAGCGCTGATAGAAAAAGCGCTGGATGGCCGGTTCCTGTAACGCCTGACTCATTGATATTTCTATATAAAAGCCGGGGTGTTGCGCTCCGGCTTTTTTCTGCGTGCGCCGCGTTTACGCTTTTTCTGTAATTTTGAGTTAATTTTTACGCAGTCGCGCCTCTCGCGATTTTTCAATTTTGTTGGCCGGATATGCGCCGAGGGGGTGCATTTGTGGCCGAAAAACCGGAAAGGGTTTATGGATGAACAAGGCAATTACCGATGGTCTTATTTTTATGCCGCCGCCGTTTATTGATGGTCTTGCTGATTGGTCAAGCGAGGATGGCACACCCGGCTCGGCAAGCTATGACGTGGCGGCCAATGCAGCACTGGTAGCGAGCGATCCGGATTTTGGCCCCTGTCTGGAAGTGCAAAAAACCACGGCCCTGCAAAAATTGCGCTATATGGGCGACACACCCGTTTTGCCCGGTTGTTATCTTCAAGTCACCATCCGCTTCAAAGTGTTGAGCGGGCTTTTCCCCTCTTTTCGCGTGGCTGGCTGGGCCGGTGGGCCGGGTGGCGCGCAGGTAACCGGACTGGATGAAACCGGACCGGAATTGCTGCCCGATACCTATGGGCGGATATATTCGGTATCCGCAATTATTGGCACGGGTGAGCGCACGGGTGTTGATATGGTGTGGGGGACTGAGCCGGTCTTTGGCCATTTCGGCCTTGATATGACCGGCGATGACGGCGCGGTGGTGCGCATTGAGTCTGTCCGGATTGAAGACAAAACCTCGATATTCCATCGTAAACTGATGGGCTGGGTTGATGTGCGGGATTATGGCGCTGTCGGAGACGGGATAACAAACGACCGGTTGGCTTTTCTGGCTGCCGATGCGGATGCGCAGGGGCGCGAGGTGGTTGTCTCTGAGGGGCAGTATTTTATTGGTTCGTCGATGACTATCAATTCACCGATCCGCTTTGAGGGACAGCTGACCATGCCTGCTTGGGCCCGGCTGCTTGTCACCTCCAATTTTGAATACAAAACCTATGAAGCCGCCTTTGGTAACGAGCGTGAGGCGCTGACACGGGCATTGTCGGCGTTGTTCAATTATACAGATCACGAATCGCTTGATCTGGGCGGGCGGCGGATACAGCTTGATGCGCCGATTGATGTGCATGCCGCCGTTGGCAACAAGAACAATTTTGGCAATCGCAGGGTTTTGCTCAACGGCCAGCTTGAAGCCACGGCGTCATCCAACTGGGATACGGTCACCGTGAATTCGACCGCTTCCTATTCGACCAGCAGTTCTAAAACACTCTCGAATGTGACCAATATCACCAATATCGCCATTGGCTCTCTGGTCAGTGGTAACGGGGTTGGCCGCGAGGTTTATGTGGCGGCCAAGGATGATGGCGCAGGCACGATCACGCTTTCGCAAGCACTGGTCAATCCGGCAGGCTCACAAAGCTATACGTTTGAGCGCTTCCAGTATTTGCTGGATTTCTCGGGGTTTGACGGCGTATCCCGCTTCCAGATCAGCAATGTGGAATTTGCCTGCCTCGGGCGCTGCTCCGGGGTGATGCTGCCTCGCACAGGTTATGCATGGCATATTCGCAATAGCTGGTTTTTGCGCCCCAAGGATCGCGGGCTGACCTCCTTTAGCCAAGGCTGCTACGGGATGTCGGTATATAACAACGAGTGGTATTCCAACGAATACAACACGTTGGCACAAGATCGCACAACGGTCGCCTTTAACAGCAATGCCAATGATATCAAGGTTCGCGGTAATGTGGCGGTGCGGTTTGCGCATTTCGGGGTTATGGCCAGCGCCAACCACATTATAACAACCAACCACATCTGGCAGGGAGATAGCGCCGCGGTCGGAAGCCGCACTGCGGGCATCGTTTTTACCTCGCGCAATTGCAACTCCGTGATCACCGGAAATTATATCGATAATTGTTTTCTCGAAATCGCCAACGAGCACACAAACTGGAAAAACGTTGGCGCTGCTGCTCTGGCTTTCGGGGCGCTATCTATCACCGGCAACATCTTCGTGGTTAGTAATGTCGCCGCATGGTTCAGCTATTTGCGTTTGGCACCTTATGGCAACGGCCACAATATTGACGGGATAGCGGTAATCGGAAACACGTTCAAAACCCTTGGTTCCGATACGATCGAGAAGGTTGATAGCGTGGATACTTCCAATGGCAGCTTTAACCATTCGGTCACCAAAAATGTTGCATTCAAGGGTAATAATTTTGTCGGAGTGAGCAAACGCACCGAAAACCCCGCCTGTATAAAGCTAACCCAAAGTGCGGCCAATACGGCATGGAGCTATTCCCACGCAGACAAGGTTCCTTTTGGAGGCGAGGTCCGCTCGGTCAGCAGCTGGTCTGCCAATGGGCCGATAAGGAATGGCAGCAATACCATTACTTATGACTGTCCGTATTTCAGCACTGGCCTCGGGGCGGCTGGCGATGCGATCGAGGTCAACTGGAGTGGCGCCCGCAAAGGCATGATCCACCTGGAATTGCGCTGCGATCTTGCTGCCTGATCTCTGATAAACTCGGCATTTTGGCGCCTGCATTTAGCGGAGGCGCCATTTTTCTTGGCTTTACCCACGGGTTTGCTAAACTATGCCAAAGGAGCCACTCCATGCTGACAATTTCAGAGCAGACCGATATCCAAACCGTTATCACCACTTTCGAGGTAACCCCAGCAACCTGTCAGGAGCTGTTGAACGAGCTGAGCACTGCCTGCCGGGAGGTGATCTCAAGGCAGCGGGGATATATCGCTTCCGCCCTGCACATCAATGACGCCCGCACCCGTATCGCCAACTATTCCCAATGGCAGACCCGCGAAGATTTTCTGGCCATGCTGCGAAGCGAAGCCATGCGCGAGCGCAACCGCCGGATCAACGAGATATGTAAAAGCTTTGCGCCGGTCCTATACGAGGTGGCGGAGTGCCGCAGTTAATCACATCAATTAATTGTGAATATATGTGACCCTGCATGAATTTCAATGTCGGGGGTTTTCTGCAAGTATTATCTACCAAAGGAGGGCGCAACATGAAGTTATTTATCAGAGGCCTTACTTTGGCGGCAGGATTGTCGGGCGTGGCCGAGGCCGGTGTTATCCCGTTTGACAACGGCTGGAAAGAGCAGGGCTTCTCTCTTTTTTCATCAAATGATTATACGTTGGAAGGCGGGTCTATGGGCGTGGTTTCGGACGGGTCTGTTTCCATGATCTTTCGCGCTGTGCCGGAGGCAGACTGGTCTTTGCTCGGAGCAGAGTGGCAGTGGTCCGTCACGCAGTCGGTGGTGGCCACAGATCTGACCACAAAGGGGGTGGATGACCGCAACCTCGCGTTATATTTCGTCTTTGTCGACCCGACCCGCGCCAAGGCGCTTTCCGGCAGCTCGGCACGGCGGGTTTTCAATGAAGAAAGCACCCGCACGCTGGTTTATGTCTGGGGAGGGGATTACCCGCAGGGGCAAGTGCTTGCCAGTCCGTTTCAACCCGGCAAGCTAATGATTGTGGCCGCACGCCCAGCAACGACCGGCAGCTTTTCAGAAACCGTTGACCTGGCTGCCGATTTTAGCCGCGCCTTTGGCCAACCCCCCGGCGCCTTGATCGCCGTGGGTGTATCGGCAGACAGCGATGATACGGATGCCTATATTGACGCCCGCATCTCCGGTCTTCGCCTGCGCTAGTACCGGCCTCAAGGCATCATCACCCAGCGGATGATAAAAAAGAGCAGTGCAGCCAGCCCACCAGCGGCCGGCACGGTGATCACCCACGCCGCTCCGATTTTCAAAGCCATCGAGCGCTTGACCAGCTCCTTTTTATAAGCCTTGCGTAGGCGTTTGTGATCCGCCTTGATCAGCCCGCGGCTCTTTTTCATTTGCTTCAGCAAAAACCCGCGATCCTTGATATCGGCAGTCTCGTAACTGTGCAGAAACGCCTCAACCACTTCGGGTGGCTCGTCAACATAGTGGTCACGGATCTCGGCGATCAGACGGTCATGGTTGCTTTCCAGATACTCGCGCAAAAAACCGACCCCGAAGATGCCGCCAACCGCGATATGGGTCGAGCTGACCGGCAGGCCCAATTGCGACGCCAGAATAACCGTGATCGACGCCGCCAGCGCCACGCAAAATGCTCTTATTTTGTCCAGCTCGGTGATCTCGCTACCGATGGTCCGGATCAGTTTCGGGCCAAAAAGCGCTAGCCCTACAACCAGCCCCAAAGCCCCGATCATCATCACCCAGAGCGGAATCGCCGCCTTGCCAGATACGCCGTGGCTACTCAACGCATCATTAATGGCGGCAAGTGGCCCTACCGCATTGGCCACATCATTGGCCCCGTGGGCAAAGCTGAGCAATGCCGCAGAAAAGATCAGGGGGATGGTGAAAAGCGTCGCCACGCTGGTCCGGTTATTGCTCAGTTTTCCCGAGGCCCGCCGAACCACCGGCTTGACAATGAAATATACCGCGGCAGCAATAGCCAGCCCGATAGCGGTAGCTTCCAGTATATCGACCCGCCAGAGCTTTTTAAGCCCCTTCAAAATCAGATATACAGAAAACGCCCAAGTCATAATCGCGACCATGACCGGCACCATGCGCTGGGCGGCGGCTATTTTGTCGGACCTCAAAATAATAGTACGCTTGATCAAAAGCAAAAAACCTGCCGCAATCAGCCCGCCCAGCACCGGTGATATCACCCAGCTGGCTACAATTTTTCCCATGGTTTCCCAATTGGCGATCTCCCAGCCAGCCGCCGCGATCCCCGCGCCCAGCACCCCGCCAACGATAGAATGCGTGGTCGAAACCGGCGCGCCGAGCATCGTGGCGATATTGAGCCAGATCGCCGCCGCCAGAAGCGCTGCCATCATCAGCCAGATAAAAACATCGCTATCACTGATCATCGCTGGGTCAATGATGCCTTTTTTGATGGTGCTGACAACATCCCCGCCGGCAATCAGGGCACCACTGGCCTCGAAAACCGCCGCAATCAGGATCGCCCCCGTCAGGGTCAGCGCGCCGGAGCCAACAGCTGGCCCGACATTATTAGCCACATCATTCGCCCCGATATTGATCGCCATATAACCACCGATCATCGCGGCAATAACCAGAATACTACCCGCGCCACCGGCATCGGCACGAAGCGATACCAGCGCAAAAATTGCCAAAAGAAAAAGGCCGGCCAGGCCAAAGCGGAAAAAGCTGGATCGTATCATTGCGTTTTTCTCTCGTCATGAATCATCTGACGAGCGAAATACCGATGCTACGTTACAGTTTTATGACGGTGTCAGCGCGCTCTGAGCATGGCTAGAGTATAGCGGGCAGCGACCGGATATTCAGGATCTGGCCGGAAGGCGGGATCAGCTGTCAGACAGCCTATATCGCAGAGCAAAACCGCCTGCCGTGCCTTCGCATCATTATACCAAAGCCGCCCGCCGGGAGTGGCGATATAGCCGTTAACCCCCTCGGCGATATCACCGCGCAAATCATCAATCGAGGGAGCCTCGCTGTCATAATCAGGCGCATAGGCGGCGTGGGTGTGGTAAGAGGCCAGCAGTGTAAGGCTGGCAGGCGGATTATCTGGTGTGCAGCTGTCCAGACTGCCCCGCTCGGGCGGCGAGATGGCGAAAGCGCCGGCGGGGGTAAGACCGAGATAGCCGCAATACTCGCGGTTCTCAACAATGGAGCGGCGTTGAATCGCGTTGAGTTGGGTTTTGATAAAGGTGATCTCGGCGGCGGATTGCGGCTGTGGAAATGGGGGTTGCGGCAAAGGGGTACAGGCGGCGGTAAATGCCAACGCAATGCCAAAAACCGATGATTTCATGCTACCCCCCGTAGTATTGGCAACACTTTATCAGCAAACAGGTTTTACACAAGTAAGGGTATTTCCGAAAAGCCCGCGCCGCATGATTTGGCTCACCGCCGCCTTTTACTCTTGCCCTTAAACACCGTGGTGCCAGCCCGCCCAGCCGTAGACCGCCCACCCTCGCTCGCCGCCGCAATGGCGCTTTGCCTTGCCAGCGGGTCGTCGGCCACCGCCAGCTCCACCGCTTCCAGCCGTTGCACCTCGTCGCGCAGTCTTGCGGCCTCCTCGAACTCAAGGTTCTCGGCGGCTTTGCGCATATCGGTGCGCATCGCCTCCAGATGCACTTTCAGGTTGGCGCCATAGGTCTTTTTATCGACCTTCGCGGTCACCCGGCTTTGGTCTGTGTCGGCGTTAAACAGACCGTCCAGCACGTCCTCTACGTTTTTGCGGATAGTTTGCGGGGTGATCCCGTGTTTCAGATTATAGGCATGCTGCTTTTCGCGGCGGCGGTTGGTTTCTCCTATCGCGCGCTCCATGCTGCCGGTGATGCGGTCGGCATACATGATCACCCGGCCATCCTCGTTACGCGCTGCCCGCCCCGTGGTTTGCACCAGCGAGGTTTCACTGCGCAAAAAACCTTCCTTATCGGCATCGAGTATCGCCACCAGCCCGCATTCGGGAATGTCCAAGCCCTCGCGCAAAAGGTTGATGCCGATCAGCACATCAAACGCGCCAAGCCGCAGATCGCGCAATATTTCTATGCGCTCGATGGTGTCGATATCCGAATGCATATAGCGCACCCGCACGCCCTGTTCGTGCAAATACTCCGTCAGGTCTTCGGCCATGCGTTTGGTCAGGGTGGTGACCAACACGCGCTGGCCCTTGGCGGCAACAATGTGGATTTCGCTCAGCAGATCATCCACCTGCGTTTCCACTGGTCTGATCTCGATCTCGGGGTCCAAAAGGCCGGTGGGGCGGATAACCTGTTCGGCAAATACACCGCCTGCTTGCGCCAGCTCCCACTTTTGCGGGGTGGCAGAAACAAACACCGTTTGCGGGCGCATTGCATCCCATTCCTCGAATTTAAGCGGGCGGTTATCCATGCAGCTTGGCAGGCGGAAGCCATGCTCGGCAAGGGTGGATTTGCGCTTGAAATCACCCTTATACATGCCGCCGATTTGCGGCACTGACACATGGCTTTCATCGGCAAACACAATCGCATTGTCAGGGATATATTCAAACAGCGTGGGCGGCGGCTCGCCCGGCGCGCGGCCGGTCAGATAGCGCGAATAGTTCTCGATGCCGTTGCAAAAGCCCGAGGCCTCTATCATTTCAAGGTCAAAATTGGTGCGCTGCTCAAGGCGCTGGGCTTCTAGGAGCTTGCCCTCGCCAACGAATTTATCAAGCGTCAGGCGCAGCTCGGCTTTGATCTTGATGATTGCCTGCTTCAAGGTAGGGCGCGGGGTGACGTAGTGCGAGTTGGCATAGATGCGCACCTTTTCCAGCGCGCCGGTTTTCTCGGCCGTCAAGGTGTCAAATTCGGTAATCTTCTCCAACTCGTCACCAAAGAACGAGAACCGCCAGCCGCGATCATCTAGGTGGGCGGGCCATAGCTCGAGGCTGTCACCGCGCACCCGAAAGCTGCCGCGCTGGAAGGCCTGATCGTTGCGCTTATATTGCTGGGCGATCAACTCCTGCATGATTTGGCGCTGGTCATAGGCCTCGCCCACGATCAGGTCTTGCGTCATGGCGCCGTAGGTTTCGACAGAGCCGATGCCGTAAATACAACTGACCGAGGCAACAATGATCACATCGTCGCGCTCCAAGAGCGCACGGGTGGCCGAGTGGCGCATGCGGTCAATCTGCTCGTTGATCTGGGATTCCTTTTCAATAAAGGTATCCGAGCGCGGCACATAAGCCTCGGGCTGGTAGTAATCATAAAAGCTGACAAAGTATTCGACAGCGTTTTCCGGAAAAAACCCCTTCATCTCTCCATAAAGCTGCGCCGCGAGGGTTTTGTTCGGGGCCAGAATAATGGCGGGGCGCTGGGTCGCCTCGATGATTTTAGCCATGGTAAAGGTTTTCCCGGTGCCGGTCGCGCCCAGCAGCACCTGATTCTGCTCGCCACTGTTCAGCCCACTCACCAACTCTTTGATCGCGGTCGGCTGGTCGCCCGCCGGCTCGAAGCTGGTCTGTAATACGATTTTTTTACCACCTTCCAGCTTTGGGCGCAGGGCTTGGTCTGTCATGGGGTCTCCTTTTGGCCGGATCAACAGTGATTGCCCTTATAGATTGACCTCTTTTTGTTCTCTTGCAAGGGGTAAATGCCCACAGAAAATTATAGATATATTACATCTGGTTAAGAGAATGGTTAATAAAAGGTTAATCGTTTAAGTTGCTTTTTATGCATTTACAGCAACTTTTACGTTATTTTGTTCTTGTCTTGTCCGGAAAAACTTGGTTAATTACCCTTGCAAGTGGCAAGCTGCCGGACCGGCGCGATAACCCACCCACCCCTCGCTCCCTCGCGTTGGTCCGGTAGCTTCCCTTGCTCTCAAATCCCCTTGCACTTGGCGCGCCAATTAGCGATAAGAAGCCAGATTTTTCTGGAGACATTCTGATGACAGCACGAATCTACCAGCCAGCCCGCAATGCAATGCAATCCGGTCAGGCTAAAACAAAGAGTTGGATTCTTGAATTCTCGCCCGGTTCTCCACGCCGTATAGATCCCCTGATGGGGTGGACCAGTTCCAGCGACATGCAGGCTCAAGTGCGCATAAACTTTGACACAAAAGACGCCGCTATCGCTTACGCAGAAACGGCCGGTCTGGAGTTTTCTGTCGTTGAGCCTCACAAGCGAAAACAGCTCATACGCCAAGGAGGGTATGGCGAAAACTTCGCCACCGATCGCCGTGTGGTCTGGACCCACTAACCGGTTTTGGCCCCGTAGCTCAGCTGGATAGAGCAGCTGACTTCTAATCAGCAGGCCACAGGTTCGAATCCTGTCGGGGTCACCAATACTTTTTCAAGACTTGGCAAAAATGTTTAGGCGCGCATATTTCAGCGGGCAAGTCGGTCGGCCCGCGGAATATTGGCACCGTGCACGGTCTATCGCAAGAAAACAAACCAACCGTTCTAGAAAATCAAAGCAGGAAACAGATTTATCTTACTTTAATGCTGCCAACTGATTGGAAAAGTAGGGCCGTCTTTCTTGCGGCGCAGATTCCACTCATAATTTCGCCATAAATAGCATATACTGAACATATACTGAAATAGTGATTTAACGATAACCTAAGCGAGTCTCCATTGTGAACGCCAATACCTCAACTCTACGAAACTTATCCGGCCCCGGGATTTTAAACAAAGAGCGTGATTTTGTATCGCCCTACCGGGGACCATCCGGATTTCATTGGTTGGTAAATGGCTTGCTCGGAGGTGTGCGCCGGCCCGGAGTGCTCACCAAAACGAAATATGATCTGGAGGCGCTGAGGCGCGTAAATGTATCTCTGCTGATAACCTTGAACGAGGTCTGGTCGCCGCCCGTCGAGGAAATGGCGGCGCTTGGACTAGATTCATATGTGCATAAAATTACCGACCTACAGGCGCCTACTTTTGAGCAAGCATTGGCCACCTGCCGACATGTTGACAGCTACCTTGCGAAAGATAAGGTCTGTGTTTACCACTGCCGCGCCGGTGTGGGCCGCACCGGCACCATGCTTACCGCACAGTTAATGTACTATGGTCTTTCGGCAGATCAGGCGATTCGTGCTGCGCGAGAAAAGAACCCGAGATGGATTGAAACCGACGTACAGATGGAGTTCTTGTATGAATTTGACAAATATCTGGATGGGAAAAGCATATAATTCGGGTTTTAACAATTAACCGCCTATCGACAACCATAACGCCCTGACCTCGCGTCGCTGCTATTTACTTACTCAACTTGTAGTGATAATAGTCAGAGCTGCCTATAAATGCACCTAGATTAAGGTGGGGTATTAATTGGAGACGTTATCTACATACTAACGATTAATACCTACACCTTTTAATGTATGTAGGCATAGTAAAGATAAACAAATAATTCCTGGAGGGGATAAGAAATGTCATTAGATAAAGTTCTGGCTGATGCAGTCTCGAAAATACCTGAATGCTTGGCTGCCGGCTATGTGGATATGTCCACCGGCATGTTGCTGGGTGTTAAAACTGTAGATTCCCACCCGCAGGAAATTCTGGACATGGTGTCTGCCGCGACGGCTGACCTGTTTCAGGGGCCAACTGTGGTTACGATTGAAGAACACTTCAAAAGCGCGCGCGGCCAAAAGCAAGACGATGTGCATTTCTTCCAGGAAATCATCGTGTTCAGCGAAAACCTGATCCATGTATTCTTGCGCACCAAGGCTTATCCTGAGCACGTTATTGCGTTTATTACGCGCAAAAATGCAAATATTGGCATGGTATTGGCCAAATCCCGTATGGCTGTTGCTCCGATTACCGACGCACTTTAATTTAAGCCCGGCAGCGGGGATTTTTCCGCTGTCGGCACATTTTATTTTATTTCTTTTGTGTTTAATTGGTTGGGTGTTAAGATGGCGGTAATTCTTAACCGTGATGGTTTACTTAGAGAAATGAAGCTGGATGCCTCTGTTGCATCGGCTGATCTATATGCCAGATTTGTTCGCAAAATTATTAAGCGATCAATATTGCCACGGAAAATTTTGATACAAAGCTCCAAGGATGATTTCGAAATCCTTGCGGCCAAAGGTGTGGTCGCAAGGTTTCGGAAATTGGGGGCAAAATCCCACACATCGGTGCAATACCCCCTTTCAAAATCAGGGCAACGTGCGCTTGAGGCTCTGGAGATTTCAGCTGGCAATGCACTGGAGGGCGGGGAAATATCCCTTTCCATGGTCAGTGATCGAGAGCGTGCCGATCTTAAAAAACAGGATGCGACTGTTGATACTACAAGCGCCGCCGAGCCACCTGAGGTTGTTTCCGTTAGCGATGGGAAGCAGGATATATCAAAGGACAGCGGTGCTGAATCTCCGATTTTGGCAGATTTTTTTACCGGCATACAAAATAAGGTGAAGTTTGTGTATCTGGTTGATGACCCTTCTGGGCAGGTTCAAATCTCCGGTGCTTCCGGTGTGATCGACACTGATGTTGCGGAGGCTCTTAAACCCTCTATTTTGAAGTGGCGTAAAGCCGTTTCGGATGCACTCGGTAGCGGGCCTCAACTTATAACAATGCGGTCGCCATCCGGTAGCGGGTCATCATTGTGCTTTGCGGCAGATGGCCGCCAATATTTACTGGCAGAAATTGAAACAAAAAACTTTGGTGTCGTGGCCGGTTTGTGGATCAAAGCGTCACGGGCGAAATAGAAAATGTCACATAATTTATGCACTCTATCAAATTTGGCCATCAAGGCAGGTGACAGAAGATTACTTGCCGGGCTTGACCTAAATATTGGAACAACCGGGTTTTATGCGATCATGGGCCCTGTTGGTGTGGGCAAATCAACACTCTTAGCCGTGTTGGGCGGGCGTGGAAACAGCAATGGTTTGAACATCTCCCATGATGTTTTCAGCTACGCCGGCGCGCCGCTTGACCCAAGCAACCACCCGATTGTAATAAAGCAAGCCAGCCGTAGTGAGCAGACACAGCGCACCATCAATGGCGGAACGATCAAAGCGAATATCCAGGAATCGCTAAGCCGCGACCCTGCAATGCTTTGCCTTGATGAACCAACCGCAGGTGTTGCGCATAGTGAAGCCATGTCCATGCTTCACTGGCTCAAGGAGCAATCCCGCAGGCGCGCCATCGTTATGGTCACCCATAACAGCAAGCAGGCCCGTTTTTTTGCGGATTGGGTTGTGCTGCTGGGGGGGGGAGGCATTGTCGAGCAAGGCACGGCCGAAGCGTTTTTTAACAACTCCGACAATCCGGCAACCAAGCATTTTATCAAAACCGGCAGTCTGTCGCTGCCAAGGCTGGATGCTCACCCCCGCCAATTGGCGCCAGAGCATCGCGGCCTTCTTGAGGGAATAAACACGCAAACTGTCGGCTCCGCAGATGGTATCCTGAACTGGATTATCCGTCGTTCATTTGCTATTGTACAGGCCGAGGGGGTGGGAAAATCCAGCCTAAATGATCTCGTCATGGCCCTGCAAGACCGGTCGATTAGTGTTGTCGCTATTTCTGACAAAATGCCGCCGGAAATTGCTGAAGCTATGCGTGCCGCTGGCATTTCCATAATTTTTTATAACTCCCCCGATGTAGGCGCCCCTCGGGAAATCCGTTCAAGCCTTGCGCTTGCGAACCAAATTGGCAGTGCTATTTCGCAGGGCCTTCGGGTTGCGGTTTTGCAGACCAAAACCGAACGTGTTGAAGTTTTGGCTGCTGTTCAGTTGATACACACAGGCATAACGGCTAAAGATGCTGTTGATTTGCTAAATGTTAAGGCGGCTGACGTGGGCATTCATACACATGACGAGCAGTTTTTATGGGATCTGGAGTTGGTTCTTGATCTGTGTGCGGATATTGACCAAGTAAATACTGGCAGCCCTCTAGAAGATACGCAGAGAAACACAAAGAAAGATAACGCGGCTAAACTAGTTGATTCTAAGGGTTCTAATCATGACTTTTGAAACAGATTCATCATCTCCTTTGGCTCTTGGCGCCAATCTAGCAGCAGAGAGCGATAGCATTATCGCGCTGCTGGAGCGGCTGCGCGATGCTACAGACGGTGAGCAATACAACCACCTGTTTAAGCCCGCTGAAGATACACTGGCAAATGCCATCACATCAATTTCGTTTATCGGGCAGGTTAAAGCAGGCAAAACCAGCTTGGTTAATGCATTGATTGCAAAGCCGAATTTTTTGCCATCCGATGTAAATCCCTGGACAGCCGTTGTAACCAAGATTTTTTTCAACAAACCGGGGGGACCATATAAGGGCGCGCGTTTTTCATTTTTTGATGATCAGCAATGGGACAAGTTTTCCAACCGCGGTGGTCGGCTTGGCGAGCTAGCGTCAGAGATTCCAGAAAGCGAGGAAAAGCTTAGTGACGTCAAGCGCGAAGTTGCACAAATGCGAGAAAGAGCCAAACTGCAGCTTGGCAACAGTTTCCAGAGTCTTTTGGGAAAAACACACCAGTTCGACAATGCCACGATGGATGTATTGGCGCGCTATATCTGTGCAGGAGATGACCCTGAGGCACTGGTAAAGCAACATATGCCAGGACGGTATGCAGATATTACCCGTGAAGCTGCTGTATTTTTCGAGAAGGAAAAATTTGCCTTTCCGGTTGCGCTCGTAGACACGCCGGGAATAAACGACCCGTTAATGATCCGCGAAGAAATCACGCTGCAAAGCCTTGAACATTCACAGGTTTTTGTGCTTGTTTTATCGGCACACCAAGCCTTCTCCAGCGCTGATCTTTATCTGGTCCGTATCCTGAATGCGCTACGTCTGGACCGCTTGGTAATATTTGTAAACCGGACTGACGAACTGACCAACCCAAAAACCGACATTCAAGCGATCCGCAAACACATTACCAAATTCATGACCAGGGAAAACCCGGACATCGAGATTCCGATTGTATTTGGGAGCGCTTCATGCGCGAACAATGCGATAAGCGGGGAGGATTTTGTTAATCCGGCGCACGTTGCTTCACTGATGAAAAGTGGCGCAAGTTTGCCGAAAATCAGCAGCAACACAAAATTCAGCAGCCAGCTACAACAGGAAGCTTGGGATAACTCTGGCGTGCCCGCGTTGGAACAGCAAATTTCCACGATGATGTTTGAGGGGCCAGGGCAGGCTTGGTTAGCCAGCGCACGGATCGACCTTGATAACGCAGCAAGACTCATACTGGCCAATACCGAGACAGCACTAGAAAAATTAAAACAAAAACAAGACAAGCTAAACAATAAAAAGCGCCGCTTGGGGAATAAAACTTCACAACCTAAATTCGACGCCACGGAATTTGAGTCAGAAAGTGAGCGGCTATTCGACGCGCTCAGACTTGTGCTGGATCGAAACATGAATGCGGCCTGGGCCGATATAAGGACAGGTTTACAGGATATCACTGAAGAGTTCATAGTGGAGCATGACCGGGAGTTTTCGGCGCATCTTTTGCGAGCCAAAAAGAATAAAAAACAAATGCAATGGTCGTGTGATACAACGCCGCTACGCCGCAACTTGAACATTTTTCTCGGGCAAGAATTCCCGCGGATTCAAGCTACTGTATTGAAAAATATAGAATACGGTGTGGAGAAAATATCCAAAACAATGATAGATGCCGGCCTTACATCCGCAAAAGGTTTACGCATTAATACCGCCGAACTCGTGGCTCAAAGCGCAAGCTCTTCGGCGCTTTCAAAAATAGTGGCAATCGACATGGACCCCTCTTGGTGGCAGGGCTGGATGTCTAAGTTCAGGCGGTCCTCAAAAATTCGCGAAAACGTCGGTAAAATGATCAGGTCGCAGTTCCTTCCGATCCAGAATGAATTGGTGGATAGCATGAGTGAGCAACTCGTCGCCTCGTCAAATGAGGCCATTACCTCGTATAAAAATACACTGGATAGTTTGGTCGAAATCATCACATCCGAGGCCAAGCAGCCGGTGTTAACCACAGATGAAGAGATCACAAGCCGTATCGAGGAGCTTAACGCGCGGGCAAACGTCTGCAAAGAGGTGAAGACTGTCCTCAAAAAAGCGCTGGCCGCATAGTGTCTGAAATAATGCAAGATCAACCATCCGAGATACAAGCCGAACTTGAGCGCAAGGCTTCAGATGCACTTTCAAGGCTGTATCAAGCTGATCGTGGTGATAAAACTGTAGCTAAAGCCTATGATGCTGCGCTTGATCTACACACCTTGCTCACCCGCCCGATAAAAGTAGCCATCGGCGGTGAATTCAGTTCCGGTAAGTCAACATTTGTAAACATGTTACTGGGCCAGCATGTAGTAGATATGCAGGCCTCGGCCAGTGCCATGCCGACGGTGCATTTTCTCCACGGCGCAAAAACCACCTATCGGACAATAGGAACAAAGCACAGCCAGAGTATTGCGGACATAAATACGCTACGCGAAGAAGATTTACACGAACTTGAGTGTTTGGAGGTTACGGCCGACGTGCCCTTTCTGAAGCAGTTCGAGATATTCGACACTCCTGGCACCTCGGACCCATCGCGTAGCGTTGACCAGCTTTTAACCGTAGTAAATCAGGTTGATTTTGTTATCTGGTGCACGAATGCAACGCAAGCCTGGCGAGAAAGCGAAAGGCGCATGTGGGAAAACCTGCCCTTTGAGCTAAAGCAAAGAAGCCTGCTCATCGTTACCCATGTGGACCTGCCGAGCATAAAGCCTTCACTTAACCGATTAATGAAGCGGATAAAAAAAGACGCAGCGCCATTGTTTAAAAAGATCATTCCGATGGAGCTACTTGCCGCATCTTCCGCCAGAGATAAAACCGGGAAAGTGACCGACCAAGCAGCATGGGAAGCCAGCGGGGGCGCTGATTGCCTCGAAGCAATGGCAGCCATTTCCATTGAAGTTCGGACAGATGTTTTTCAAAATGCAATATATGATTTAGAAAATAAAATCATTCCGGTGATTGAGAACCTCAAGACCGGCGCCGCATCATTTCTATCCTACTGGGCCCTTGAGTTTACCACGACCCAATCAAGATTACTGGACGCAGATAATACCATGATTTTGCGGGCGCATTTGAAGCTGATCGAGGGGGCATTGGCGTTTTTGGATGGGAACTCAAAAACAGAAGCCGCCGAAGCAAAGATAATTATAGCCCGCCTTGAGGAGGCGCATGATTTCATTAAAATTATTTCGCTTCAAAAAATCACAGACCAAAACATTCAGGAAAGCTGTACTGCTATCAAACAGCTTGATTGGGAATTTAAGAATTTAACTATGCTGACTTAGTAATGTGGAGAACGAAGCTGATGGAACATACAGATAACTGGATCAACTTTGACGGTAAAAAGTATCGGATCAAAGAGGGTGAAACTGCGCTGGATGCAATGCTGCGCGGCGGAGCAAACCTCCATTTTTCCTGCCGTAAAGGATCGTGCCGGTCTTGTATGCTAGAGGCTGTTTCAGGCGAGCTTGGCGAAGAGGCGCAGTCACGGCTGTCTGGTGAAATGCGCGAACGCAATCTGTTTTTACCCTGCGTTACCCGCACAGCCACAAAAGTGGAGGCACGTTTGCCGGACCTTTCGCAGTGGAACATCAAAGCCTTGGTTGCCGAAAAAAACCAGTTGTCGGACGATGTATGGCAGCTCTTGCTTGAGCCACTAACCGAGATGGATTGGCGCGCCGGGCAATTTATTAACCTGACCAGCCCTGATGGCGAAACCCGCAGCTATTCGCTTGCCAGCATCCGTGAAGAAGACTACTTCGCCGAGCTGCATATCCGGCGCTATCCGGATGGAAAGGTCAGCAACTGGGTCGCCGAAACCCTGATGCCCGGTGACGAGGTTGAAATTCAGGGACCGGTTGGCACCTGTTATTACGATTCTGCAATGGCCGGTCAGCCGTTGCTGCTGATAGGGGTCGGCACAGGTGTAGCCCCTATGCTCGGCGTTGCCCGGGATGCTTTGCGCCGTGGCCACTCGGCACCGATCGCACTTTATCACGGGGCCGCTCTAGAGAAAAACCTGTATTTAACAGAGACGCTCAAAGCGCTTGAGGGGCAATACCCCAATTTTACAGCCCACTGCGCGGCATCTCGGGACGGGGCCAAACAGCGTGTCGTTGATACCGCCTTCTCTGAGCACCCTGACCTGCGCAAACATACGCTTTTTCTGGCCGGCTCCCCTGATAGCCTTGAAATAGCACGGATCAAGGCGGTTGCTTGCGGGATTAAGCTGGCATCAATCCATGCGGACCCATTTGAAACAACTGCACCTTACATGCCGGATGATGAAGCAAAAATTAATGCTATCAAGCCGGACCCGGAGCTATGGGCTGCCCTGAACGAAGGGGAGTTGCTCTCGCAAATTCTGGATGATTTTTACACCCAGGTCTATCTGGACCCCCGGCTGTCTCCATTCTTCCAAAAGGTCACAAAATCGCGGGTTTCGGGTAAGCAGTATGCGTTTTTGGTGGGCTTGCTAACTGGCGTTCGCAGCTCGTTTATTGAGCCGCCGTTTAATGCCCATCACTGGATGGTTATCTCCGACGAGCTGTTTGACTACCGTGAAAATCTGTTTTTCGAGTGTGTGCGCGCCTATGACCTGCCCGAACATCTGATTGCACGCTGGGCAAGCCTGCACGAGATTTTCCGCCGAACCATGGTTAAAAGTGCTGAGCGCGGGCAGGTTCACAACGGAGTGGAGCAAGATAAAAGCGGCTACACTGACGAAATTCTGGGGATGGATGGCATGTGTGATGGTTGTTCCAAAGAAATCCTGGAAGGAAGCCCCGTGCGGATGCATCAACGAACCGGCGAGGTTTTTTGCATCAGCTGCGAAGCGGGTGCTGCCTGATTTTCGGATCTGGACCTGTCGCGGAATTGTGCCGCTCCTTTAACCGCGTATTATGCGCAAAAGGAGAACAACTATGTGAATAGCCCCTAGTTTCCTAAATTCTTCTGTAAATCTGTTTCTAGACATAGCGTCCTCCTTGCTTCCAAAATTACCAAACAAGGTGTCTACAAATCCAGGGGCTATTCAGGTGGAGACTGCCTGAAATCAGGGAAATGGCGGGGAAGCGGACGCGAAAGCGGTCCGAAACCGGCGGGTGACATGCATTCGTGCAGTAGTCGATAATCAGCCCGCCGAAAATACCCCGTTGTTCAGATTTTCCCTAGGCAACGCGGTCCAACCACAAGGGGCTAACGGCGAGCACCTTCCCGATCCGGCGGTTTGCAAAACGCTGGATCGGGAGCAGGATAGCAATATTCAGATACATAAGGGGCTATTCAAATTGACCAACAGTGGTTTTCTTCCTTTATTGTCAATATATTGGGGCATAGTTTGGCACCGCTCTTTTTATGACAACGCTTCAAACAGTTTAAAATCATCGTCAAAGTCAGCGCCCATGGCGGCCCGTATCTCAGCATTGGTCATATCAATATCACCAAGGGATTTGTTTACATTCAACAAATGCGGCATGGAGGTATCATCTTTTTTTAGGGGCACGACTTCCAAATCTAAAATTTCAGGCAAAGTATTTAGATCAGATGTCTCGACAAACGTGACCCGAGGGTCATTCAACAGGTCTTGCGGGAAGAACCAACTCATGGGTTTGTGGTGGTTGAGCAGGCCGTCGCTTTCGGGGCTTTCCAGATAGGCCGGCAGGTATTTTTCAAAGTAAACCGAAAGCGGCGCATCCATTTGCTGACGACCGAGGAAGATACTTCGATAGGCAGATTTGGCCCGGGCGACCGGATCTCGATAGATGACCAGAATACGGCCGAGGCAGTCTTCGGGCGCAAAACCTGTGAGGCGGGATTCAGGAAAGCGGAGGGCGAGCTTGCCACCACCGATGTTGAGCGTATCTTCTGGATCGAGGCGATAATTGGTTCGGAACAACACGGTTTTAACACTGGAAGAGCCGGTTTTGGGAATTTCAAAATAGGTGAGATCTAGTCGGGGGAAGTTCCAGCTGTATTTGGCTTTCGGGTGTTGATGGATTTTCTGCATATTTACCTTCAATATTTAGTGGCTCAGCGAGGCTTCAGGCCTGTGCCGCGCGCAAAAGCGGGCTTGCGCCGAAGCGGCGATTGTTTTTATATGCGGGACCACGAGGATTTTCCCAGTGGGCGTAAATGTAGTTTAATTGAATGGTCATGACCAGAGCCTTATCCTATTTCGGTTTTGATCTGACGGCTTTCGGGGGATTTTATGGAACCTGCCAACATAGCCATTTGCATATCGGGGCAAGTGAGATCTCCGGTTTCGGTGCTGGAGCAAATAGCGCTGGAAGCGGCGCGCAGCGGCGCGGATGTGTTTATCAGTGTCTGGAGCCAGGTTGGCCAAAAGACATTTGAAGGTGCTGTCGGGCCCAAAAATATCAGGCGCATTGTCGAACCGGAAGTGGCGCGGCAACTGCCCGAGAACTGGCTGGGGCGAATGAAGGCGGTTTTTCCGGATTTCAACAGGTTTTTTCCGACATTTCCCCCTGTTAGCCCTCAGCATCTGGCAGAGATATTTTCCAATGCCAAGATCGAGGTGGAAGCCGATAGCCCGGCTTTTGATTTTGCGGCGGGGGATAGCAACAGCCTGCGGATGCTGCACCGGATCTGGCGGGCAAATGCAATGAAGCGTGCGGCGGAGCAAGCGCGCGGGCAGCGCTACGATAAAGTGCTGCGCCTGCGTCCGGATATGCTGTTTGACGGGCAGGGGCTGGCGCAGTTAAAGCTGGATAACAAGGTCATTTTTGTGCAGGGGCATGCGGGCAACCGCGCCGATTACCTAAATGATACGATCTGGGCCACCAACTCGGAGAATGACGATGCTATCTGTGCGCTTTACCAGCGCTGTAAAACCGTTGACCCGACGGCGTGGCGGGGGATCCACCGCGAGCTTGCAGGGGCTGCCAAAGCAGCCGGCCTGAAGCCCTCGGTCATTCGGATCATCAAACCAACCGCGGATCGCCCAGATGACGAACATGACGAACACAAAAAAACTGTAGGGAAAAACCTGCTTGAGGCCATTGTCGACGGCCAAATGGAGCAGGCACAAGCGGGCGGAGCGGCGTTTTGCGCGCTGGTGTCGGCGGTGGTGCGCCACGGGCTTTTGCCACCGCCCCGGCCCTGCTTGCCAGACCAAACCCTCGCCTTGCTGGACGGCATCGAACAGGAAAACCGGAACGCCTATCAGCAG
>JAKIUB010000033.1 GCA_021647745.1 Paracoccaceae bacterium
CCTGTTGGCCCGCTTGGGAGGGGCCATGGAACGCGGCCGGATCAAGCAAATGGTCGGCCATATGGTGCGGCAAGTGATGGAGGCGCGGGGCTACCAGCTGCAACAAGGCAACATGAAAATCACCCGCATCAGCAATATTTTCTCTCGCGGATCGCGTTTTGTGAAGCCTGAGGCGGCTTAGCCCATACTATATGTTGTCGCCCCCCTGCCCTTTCTGCCATAATGTAGGCAAAAAGGAATCGAGCTATGGCCAACGACCTCTTCAACGAAGATGCCGCCTCTAATGATTATGACGCCTCTTCCATCGAGGTGCTGGAAGGGCTGGAGCCGGTGCGCAAGCGGCCCGGCATGTATATTGGCGGCACGGATAGCCGCGCGATGCACCACCTTGTGGCCGAGGTTTTGGATAACTCGATGGACGAGGCCACCGCGGGCCATGCCAACCGGATCGAGGTTGAGCTGTTGGCGGATTATTCGGTGATGATCCGCGACAATGGCCGTGGCATTCCGATTGATCCACACCCGAAATTCCCCGATAAATCAGCGCTTGAGGTGATTTTGACCACGCTGCACGCGGGCGGTAAATTCACCGAGGGGGCCTATCAAACATCCGGCGGGCTAAACGGCGTTGGCTCCTCGGTGGTGAACGCGCTGAGTGACAGCTTGGTGGTGGAAGTCGCGCGGAATCGCGAGCTTTACAGCCAGAGCTATTCACGCGGGAAGCCGCTGGGGCCGTTGGAGAAAATCGGGGCGGCACCAAATAGGCGCGGCACCACCGTCACCTTTCACCCCGACCCTGATATTTTTGGCAAGCTCAAGTTCAAGCCAGCAAAGCTTTACGAGCTTGTGCGCTCCAAAGCCTTCCTGTTTTCCGGCGTAGAAATTCGCTGGAAGTCGGCGATTGAGGACGGCGAAATGCCGATGGAGGCCAAGTTCCACTATCCCGGCGGGCTGGCGGAATACTTGTCCGAGGTGCTGGGCAAAGTGATGGCCTATGCCGATACGCCCTTCGCGGGCAAGGTGGACTTTCAGGAAAAGTTCAACCAGCCCGGCTCGGTGGAATGGGCGATCAACTGGACCCCGATGCGCGACGGCTTTCTCGACAGCTATTGCAACACCGTGCCCACCCGCGATGGCGGCACCCATGAAAGCGGCTTTTGGTCAGCTATCCTGAAGGGTATCCGCGCTTACGGCGAGTTGGTGGGCAATAAAAAATCCGCCAGCATTGTGCGCGACGATCTGACAACAGGCGGCTGCGCGCTGCTGTCTATTTTCATCCGCGACCCGAGCTTTGTTGGCCAAACCAAGGACCGACTATCCAATGAAACCGCGCAAAAGATGGTTGAAAATGCGGTGCGCGACCATTTTGACAACTGGCTGGCCTCGGATACCAAATCAGCTGGGGCCATTCTTGATTACCTCGTGCTGCGCGCTGAAGAACGGCTGAAAAGGCGGGCCGAAAAGGAAACCCAGCGCAAATCCGCAACCAAACGGCTGCGGCTACCGGGCAAGCTGGCGGATTGCTCGGGGGCAAATAAAGAAGGCTCGGAGCTGTTTATTGTGGAGGGCGACTCGGCGGGCGGTTCGGCCAAGCAGGGGCGGAACCGGAAGACGCAGGCGATTTTGCCGCTCAAGGGCAAAATTCTGAATGTGCTCGGTGCAGCTAGCAACAAAATGATGCAAAATCAAGAGATTAGCGACCTTTGTCAAGCTATGGGCGTGCAGATGGGCAGCAAGTTTAACGTGGCAGACCTGCGCTATGACCGGATTATCATCATGACCGACGCGGATGTGGACGGTGCCCATATCTCGGCCCTCCTCATGACCCTGTTTTTCACTCAAATGCGGCCCTTGATTGATAACGGACACCTTTACTTGGCCGCCCCGCCGCTATTTAGGCTGACGCAGGGGGCAAAATCGGTGTATGCGGCGGACGCTGCCGAGCGGGATGAATGGCTGGAAAAGGGGCTGGGCGCGCGGGGCAAAATCGAGGTTTCCCGCTTTAAGGGGCTGGGGGAAATGAACCCGAGCCAGCTGAAAGAAACCACGATGGACCCGAAATCCCGCACCCTGATCAAGGTGACCATCGAGGAGGACGAACCCGGCGAAACGGGGGATTTGGTGGAGCGCCTGATGGGCAAAAAACCGGAGCTGCGGTTTCAGTATATTCAGGAAAACGCGCAGTTTGTGGAGGGGTTGGATGTTTAAGGGAATTAAAACATGTATTGGATACAAATACTTACCGCTCTATTAACCCCTGTCATTGCTATTTTTGGGGCGTATATAGCCTTTCAATAATGGAGCGTAAACCGAGCCAATTTGAAAGAACGCCTACAAGGACTTGGCTGCAAATTCACCCGCAGATGACAGCCCAGTGGTAATGACAAAAAAGGCTACCGTCGAACTCAAATGGCTGATTGCTCAAATTAACATCCTATTTGAAATAGTTCGATCCTTACTTAAGCTTTGAAAAGCACTTATAATTCAAGCTCCCCCCAACTCCTCCAACTCCATCCACTCCGCCTCGGCATCCGAGAGCATGTCATGCCGGGCCACCAGCGCATCGCTGGCTTTTTGGAACTTGTCGGGGTCGGCGGTGAAAAGCTCGGGGTCGGCCATCAGGGCTTCCAGCTTGGCAATCTCGGCTTCGAGTTTGGAAATCACATCGGGCAGCGCTTTTAGGCGGTGCTCTTGCTTGAAGCTGAGGCCAGACTTTGCCGCAGCCGTTTTCACCTGTGCCTCACCCTTTTTCTTGGGCTTTGCCGCGGCTTCCGCCGCCACGGCCCCGCGCTGGCTTTGGTAATCTGTCCAGCCGCCCGCGTATACAATCGCGTTGCCGTCGCCTTCCATGGCGATGGTGGTATCGGCCACACGGTCAAGAAAATCGCGGTCGTGGGAGACCAGAATAACCGTGCCATCGTAATCGTCGATCAGCTCTTGCAGCAGGTCGAGGGTTTCCACGTCGAGGTCATTCGTTGGCTCGTCGAGAATAAGCACATTGCTTTCCTGCGCCATAATTCGCGCCAGCAAAAGCCGCGCCTTTTCGCCACCGGAAAGGCTGCGGATAGGGGCACGGGCTTGGGCCTCGGAAAACAGGAAATCCTTCAAATAACCAACAACATGGCGCGGCACGCCCCGCACCATGACTTGGTCATTATTGCCCGAAACGCCAAGCGCCGGATCTCCGGTCAGGGCATCCCAGAGGGATTGGTTCGGGTCGAGCGCTTCACGGTTCTGGTCAAACACCGCCAAGGAAAGATTGGTGCCGAGCTTGATCTCGCCGCTATCGGGGGCCAGCTCTCCGGTCAGGATTTTGAGCAGCGTGGTTTTGCCGGTGCCGTTGGGGCCAACCAGCGCAATGCGGTCTCCGCGCATTACCCGCAGGCTGAAATCCTGCACGATGGGGCGCTCATAGGCCATGTAAATCTCGCGGGCTTCCACCACGAGACGGCCAGATTTGGGGCCACCCTCAAAGGCCATCGCAGCAGAACCGATTTGCCTGATCTCGGCTGATTTCTGCGCCCGCATATCTTGCAAGCGCCGCACCCGCCCCATATTGCGTTTGCGGCGGCCAGAAATGCCCTCAACCGCCCAACGGGCCTCGGCCTTTATCAGGCGCTTAAGCTTATGGCGCTGCATGTCTTCGTCTTCAAACACCTTGTCGCGCCACTCCTCAAAGCCCACAAACCCGGTGTTTTGGCGACGCACAATGCCACGGTCTACCCAGAGGGTGGTGCGGGTGAGCGCGCGCAGGAAGGCGCGGTCATGGCTGATAAGCACAAAGGCCTTGCGGATTTGCGCGAGGTGGCCCTCAAGCCATGCAATCGCCTCGATGTCGAGGTGGTTTGTTGGCTCGTCGAGCAGTAACAGGTCGGCCTCGCTGGCCAATATCTGCGCAATCGCCGCCCGCCTCCGCTCTCCGCCCGAGGCATCTTCACAGCGGATATCAGGCGAAAGCTTGATGCCCTCCATCGCAATTTCAACGCGGTAGAAGTCAGCGGGGTCGAGGCCATCGGTGGCATAGTCAAACAGGGTTTCAAAGCCGCTAAAATCAGGGTCTTGCGCCATATAGGCCACGGCCATGCCGGGCTGCACGAAGCGGCCTCCGGCGTCTGGCTCCATGATCCCCGCCATCACCTTCAAAAGCGTAGATTTGCCCGAGCCATTGCGGCCCACAAGGCAGATACGCTCGCCGGAATGCACGGTTAGCTCCACCCCGTCAAACAGCGGGTGGCCGCCAAAGGTGAGCATGATGTCGGATAGGGTCAGGATCGGTGCAGGTGCCATTGGCGTGCTATCGCCCGCCTGCGGCAGAAGGTCAAGCCATATGATAGGTGAGCGCGGCGCGGATCAGAAGATCAATCGCCTCTGGAGGGCTCTCATGCGTAGAAAAACGCACGGCACGATTACCCTCATAGCAAAGCCCGGGGCATAATACCTTGAAGTCAGACATCAGCGCGGTCTGGCAATGGGTATAAAGCGCAAAACCACCTGTCTTGGGCACCCCGAGCCGGATGGTCGAGCCTTTGGGCGCAAGATAGGCAGGCTGCCCCCGGCGTAGTGCCTCCTCCAGCACTATTCCCTCGGTCTTGGCTACCGCAAATATCCGCCCCCTGAGGGTCAGCAACCCTTCTCTTGCCCCGTCCGGGTATTTGCTGAAGGCTTTTGCTACATTATCGTCCAAATTTTTACCCCTTCCCCCAGGCTAAAGCTATACTAACCCCGCCAACGCACAAAGCCATTTCCCCGCCATTTCCCGCAAGCGGTTTTTTTACTTCACTTGGCGGCCAGAGTTTTCTAAGCTAAACTGAACACCCATTCATTTCACGAGGGCCTTATGGATTTCGCTCTATCAGACGAACAGCAGATGATTTTTGATATGGCCCATGGTTTTGGCCAATCCGAAATCGCCCCCCATGCGCAGGCTTGGGAGGAGGAGGGCACCATCCCCAAAAGCCTATGGCCCAAGATCGCTGCGCTAGGTTTTGGCGGGCTTTATGTGAGCGAGGAATACGGCGGCTCCGGCCTGTCGCGCCTTGATGCTACCTTGGTTTTCGAGGCCCTCGCCATGGCCTGCCCCGCCGTTGGCTCTTTTCTTTCTATCCACAATATGTGTGGCGGCATGATAGACAAATTCGGCAGCGCCGATACCAAGGCCAAATGGCTACCCAAGATGTGCACAATGGAGACCGTGTTTTCATATGCCTTGACCGAACCGGGCAGCGGATCAGACGCTTCAGCCCTACGCACAAAAGCTTCAAAAACCGCTACCGGCTACAGCCTCTCCGGCACCAAAGCGTTCATCTCCGGCGGTGGCTATTCAGACGCTTACCTCGTGATGGCCCGCACTGGCAAAAATGGTCCCAAGGGCATCTCCAGCATGGTCGTTGAAGCCGGCAGCGAGGGGCTCTCATTTGGCGCCCTCGAGAAAAAGATGGGCTGGAAAGCGCAGCCTACCACACAGGTGCAATTTGACGATTGCAACATTCCGGCAGAAAACCTGATCGGCGAGGAAGGCAAAGGCTTTAACTATGCGATGGCAGGGTTGGATGGCGGGCGGCTGAATATCTCGGCCAGCGCTCTGGGGGGCGCACAACAAGCGCTGAATATCGCACTGGATTACATGGGCGAGCGCCAGGCTTTTGGCAAAACCCTTGACCAGTTTCAGGCGCTGCAATTTCGCGTGGCGGATATGGAAACAGAGCTGCAAGCTGCGCGCACATTCCTGCGCCAAGCAGCGTGGAAGCTTGATACAGGCGCGCCGGATGCCAGCAAATTCTGCGCCATGGCCAAGCGTTTTGTCACCGATACTGCTTTCGAGGTTGCAAATGGCAGCCTGCAAATGCTGGGCGGTTATGGGTATTTGGCTGATTATGGTATCGAGAAAATCGTGCGGGATTTGCGGGTGCACCAGATACTCGAGGGCACCAACGAAATCATGCGGTTGATTACCGCGCGTGCATTGCTAAAGGAGCGTGATCATGGCTGATATAGACATCCGCATCACCGGTAAGGCCGGTCGCATAACACTAAACCGCCCGCAGGCACTCAACGCCCTGACCTATAATATGGTGCGAGCCATCGAAGCCACACTCGATGATTGGGCCACCAACTCCGCTGTAAAGCTGGTAATCATAGACGCCGCCGGGGAAAAAGCCTTTTGCGCTGGAGGTGATATCCAGCAAATGTATGACACCGCCAAATCAGGCGATTTTGAGTATGGCCGCCAGTTCTGGCGTGACGAATACCGAATGAACGCCAAGCTCTTCAACTTCCCCAAACCTTATGTTGCTTTCATGCAGGGCTTCACCATGGGCGGCGGGGTTGGCATTTCGTGCCATGGCTCACACCGGATCGTGTGTGAAAACTCCCAAATCGCCATGCCGGAATGCGGCATTGGCCTTGTGCCCGATGTCGGCGGCTCCCTCTTGCTCGCCCGCGCGCCCGGCAGCCTTGGCGAATACCTCGGCTGCACCGGCACACGCATGGATGCGGGCAACGCGGTTTATGCGGGCTTTGCTGATTATTACCTCCCCCGCGCCGCATGGCCCGCCCTGATTGAAGTGCTGGAAGCCAGTGCTGATGTAGGCAGCATAGACCGCGCGGCCCTACCCGCGCCGAATGCCGCTCTCAAGGCCGAGCAGCCTGAAATTGACCGGAATTTCAATGGCAAGACCGTAGCCGATATCATCCGTGGCTTCAAAGGCTCTGATTGGGAGAAAGCCACCGAAAAAGCCCTGCGTCGCAATTGCCCGCTTTCGGTTGAATGCACGCTTGCAATGGTGCGGCGCGTGCGCGGGCTGGATACAATCGAAGGGGCCTTGGGCATGGAATACCGCTTCACCCACCGCTCGGCCTCGAAGGGTGATTTTGTCGAGGGTATTCGGGCCGCGATCATCGATAAAGACCGCAACCCGCAATGGAACCCTGCCACGCTGGAGGCGGTAACCCCGCTTCAAGTTAGCAAAATGCTGATGCCCCTCGGGGATGAGGCACTAAAACTATAAAGGAAACGCCATGAAAATCGGATTTATCGGGCTCGGGAATATGGGTGGCCATATGGCCCGCAATCTGGCCACCGCTGGCCATACGGTTACAGGGTTTGACGTGGCGGGGGTCATGGTCGAGGGGGTGGCGCGGGCGGCCAGCAGCGCCGAGGCGGCCAGCAGCGCGGATGTCATCATCACCATGCTGCCAAATGGCGAGATTTTGCGAGCCGTCGCCGCCGAAGTCATCCCCGCCATGCAGCCCGATGCCTGCTTCATTGATTGCTCGACGGTCGATGTGGATAGCGCCCGCGCCGTTGCGGCTGATTGGCCGTTAAGCGTTGATGCGCCGGTCTCGGGCGGCATTGGCGGGGCGGATGCCGGCACGCTGACTTTCATGGCGGGTGGGCCGGTGGCGGCGTTCAAAATCGCCGAGCCGCTGTTTGGGATCATGGGGCAAAAGGCGGTGCATTGCGGCGATAGCGGTGCAGGGCAAGCGGCAAAAATCTGCAATAACATGATCCTCGGTGCCACCATGATCGTCACCTGCGAGGCCTTTGCCTTGGCTGACAAGCTCGGGCTGGACCGCCAAAAAATGTTTGATGTGGCCAGCACTTCTTCCGGCTATTCCTGGAGCATGAACGCCTATTGCCCTGCCCCCGGCATTGGCCCGCAATCCCCCGCTGACAATGATTACAAACCCGGCTTTGCTGCCGAGCTGATGCTGAAAGACCTGCGCCTTTCCCAGCAAGCCGCCGAGGCCGTGGGGGCGGCCACGCCCTTGGGCGAACATGCCACGCAGGAATATGCGAAGTTTGTCGAGCATGAAGATGGCGCAGGCAAGGATTTCTCCGCCATGCTGCCGCGCCTATCAAAGATGCCGCGCGGTTAGCCCGACATCACGGCAACTCCCAAGGCCGAGGCCGCGGGGGTCAATCCCGCGCGGTCTCGGCTTTTGGCTGTAGCTCGTTCAAAAATGCCGCGACAGCCCCGCGTGATTTCAGATGAGCCGCCGCTATATGGGGTGGTAACGCCTGCATCAACCCCGCATCCTTTGGCCGCGTTCGCCAATAATAGCCGCCCACCCAATAAATAACGAAATACAGACTTAGCCGCTCGGGGCAGTTCGCGGCCATATCAGGGCGGGTTTGCCCCCGATAGCGCCACCACCGCGCCATTACCCGCCACACCCGCAGCCATGTTGGTAGGTCGAGAAAGATCGCATGATCCGCCCGTGCAATGCGCGCCTCGAAGGTGCTGTGGTGATTGCCATCAAACACCCATGCCTCCTTCGCCGTAGCCGCCAGCACCAGCGCCCGCGTTTCGTCTTTGCTGCGTGGCGCCCAACCCGCCCGATAATACATCGGATCAATATGGATCACGGGTAATCCCGTGATCTCGCCTACCCTGCGCGCCAAAGTGGATTTGCCCGAGCCCGAGCCGCCGAATATCATCACGCGCTTCATTTTTTCAACTCGCGCCGCATAATCTTTCCCGTGGCCGTCATCGGCAAGGCATCAATAAATTCAATCTCGCGGGGGGCGACATGGGGCGATATCCGCTCGCGCACCCGCAGGATCAGCTCGCGCTTCAGCGCCTCGCCCCCCTGTCCTTTCAGCACCACAAAAGCCTTCACGATCTCGGTGCGCAGCTCGTCTGGCACCCCGATCACCGCGGCCATCGCAACGCCCGGATGCCCGACCAGGCAATCCTCGATCTCGGAGGGACCAATGCGATAGCCCGAGGAGGTAATCACATCATCCGAGCGCGCCGAAAAATGGAAATATCCGTCTTCGTCGCGATGCCCGATATCGCCCGTCAGCATCCACTCCCCCACAAATTTCTCGGCGGTTTTTTCAGGCTGCTGCCAATATTCAAGGAACATCTGCGGAATGCCGCGTTTCACCGCGATTTCGCCGCTTTCCCCTATCGGTAGCGGCTGCCCATCCTCGCCAAGTATCGCCACCTCGGCCCCGATGCTCGCCTTGCCGGTGGAGCCGGCGCGAGGCGCAAATGCATCCACCGAATTCCCCAGCACAAGGTTGCACTCTGTCTGGCCATAAAATTCGTTGATCGTGGTGCCAAGCCGCGCGCGGCCCCAGTCCAGCAGCTCCGCCCCCAAAGCCTCTCCACCCGAGCCTACCGAGCGCATTTCCACCGCCTCCGCCGTGCTTTGCCGCATCAGCTTCAGCGCTGTTGGCGGCAGGAATGCATTGCGAATTCCCTCGCGCGCGATCAGCGTAAATGCCTCGTCTGGGTCAAATTTTGCCATCCGGTGCGCCACCAGCGGCACGCCGTAATTCAGCGCCGGCATCATCACATTGGTCAGCCCGCCCATCCAGGCCCAATCCGCCGGTGTCCAGAGCTTGTCGCCCTTTTGGGGCAGAAAATTATGGTGCGTTTCCACCCCCGGCAAATGCCCGAGCAGCACCTTATGCCCGTGTAGCGCCCCCTTTGGCGGGCCGGTGGTGCCGCTGGTATAGCTGATGAAGGCGGGATCATTCAGGGTGGTATCGGCCATTTCGCAAGCGTCTTTGGCCTTGCCTAATTCTTGCCAAAACCCCCGCACCCCGCTTTCGCGCTGATCAATCGAATAGATCGCCTCAAGCGCTGGCAGGTCTTCACGGATGTTCAACATTTTGTGCAGGTTGGCCCCGTCTGTCACCACGGCTTTTGCGCCAGAATTCTGCAAACGATAGCGCAAGCCATCCGCGCCAAAAAGCGTAAAAAGCGGCACCGCGACCGCGCCGAGCTTATAGCAGGCCAGATGGGTGAGGATGGTTTCGGGGGTTTGCGGCAGCAGCACCGCGCAGCGATCCCCGCGCCCCAGCCCATGCGCCGCCAGCGCGTTGGCCAGCCGCGACGAAGCCCTTGAAAGCTGGATATAAGTGTAATCGCGGCGCTCGCCATCAGGGCGGATATAGATCAGCGCCACGCGCTCCGGCTCGGCCCGCGCCCAGCGCTCGCATATCTGCTCGGCAATGTTATAGCGCACGGGCGTTGGCCAGCTGAATTCGGTCCGCATCGCCGCCCAGTCTCCGGTATTTCGCACTAGCTGTTCTGCTTGCATTCCCCTGCCCCCGATGATCGTATTCGCTCCACTCTAGCGGCGCTTGGCTACCCCTTGCAACCGCAATGTAACGGGCATAGGATGCTCGAAATGAAAGGCCCCCAAATGACCGCCCCCCAGCTAATTGACCCCTTCCAGCGCGCTGTTTCCTACCTTCGCGTATCCGTCACCGACCGCTGCGATTTCCGTTGCTATTATTGCATGTCCGAAGACATGACCTTTCTGCCCAAAAAAGAGCTACTGACGCTGGAGGAGCTGGACCGGATGTGCAGTGCTTTTGTCGATATGGGGGTTTCCAAGCTGCGGATCACGGGCGGTGAACCACTGGTGCGCAAGGGCATCATGACGTTTTTTGACAGCATGTCCCGCCATCTGGCCAGCGGCGCGCTAAAAGAGCTGACGCTGACCACCAACGGCTCCCAGCTTGGCCGCTTTGCCCAGCCTTTATATGATGCGGGGGTGCGGCGGATCAATGTCTCGCTCGATACGCTGAACGAGGCAAAATTCAAGCAAATCACCCGCTGGGGGAAATTCAAGCAGGTGATGGACGGGGTGGACGCCGCCGATAAAGCCGGCATCAAGATCAAGATCAACGCGGTGGCACTGAAGGGCACCAATGACGACGAGCTACACGATATGGTGGAATGGTGCGGGACGCGCGGCTTTGATCTGACGTGGATCGAGGTGATGCCGATGGGCGATATGGGCGATGCCGACCGGCTGGACCAATATTGGCCGCTAAGCGATGTGCGTAAACAGCTCGAAAGCCGCTGGAGTGTAGCGGATATCGGCCTGAACACCGGCGGGCCAGCGAAATATGTCAGCATCAAGGAAACCGGCGGGCGCGTGGGCTTTATCACGCCCTTGACCCATAATTTCTGCGAAAGCTGTAACCGCGTGCGCCTCACTTGCACCGGCCAGCTATTCCTGTGCCTGGGCCAGGAAGACGAGGCCGACCTGCGCGCCGCCTTGCGCGACCACGAGGGCAACGAGGCGCTGAATGATGCGATCCGCGCGGCCATCGCCCGCAAGCCAAAGGGCCATGATTTTGATTATTCCCGCCAGAAAATCGCCGGTGAAATGACCCGTCACATGAACCATACCGGCGGCTAATTTCCTCCACCCTACCTGTACCGGCTTCAAAAACTGTTTCGCAATTTTTGTGGATGGCGCTATAGTTGTTGGCAAGGCTCACTAAAGAAGCCTGAATTTGCCAATCATAATAGGGGAATATCCATGAAATTCAGCCACTCAACCATTGCCGCCTTTATCAGCGTCTCCATTGCGGCCAGCGCCTTTGCCGCCTCCCATTCACCCGTTTCCCAGCGCCAAGCCGCGATGAAATCTGTGGGAGAGCAAATGCGGACCCTTGGCGGCATGGCTCAGGGCAAGGTCGAATACGATGATTTTGCTGCGTTTTCAGCGCTGGAAATCATGCGGGATGCGGCGCTGGTCTCCCGCCCGCTCTTTGCCGAAAGCACCGACACAGGCGAAGAAACCCGCGCAAAAGCCGCGATATGGGCCGAGGGGTCGGATTTTGACACCGAGATGGAGGCCTTTATCGCCACGCTGGATGTAGCGATAGCTGCCGATCCGGCGGATCTCGACAACTTCAAGCCTTTGTTTGCCCGGATTGCCAGCAGCTGCAAATCCTGCCACGAAGATTATCGTGCGCCTAAAGACTAAGGCGTTTTGGGCCGTTGGCCTTTTTGGGCTAGCCCTTTGGTTCACCTCGGCCCCGCGCGGACTGGAGCAGGCAAGCTGGCCTGAACAAGCCGGAGACGCGCAGCGCGGCGCTACGGTGTTTGCCTTGGGCGGCTGTGCTTCTTGCCATATGGCCAAGGGCGCCAAGGGCGAAGCCCGCCTGTTGCTTGGTGGCGGGCAGGTGTTTTCTACCCCGTTTGGTACATTTTATGCCCCCAATATATCGCCCGGCAAAGACGGCATCGGCAGCTGGAGCCGCTTTGATCTTGCCAATGCGCTGCTGGAAGGGGTCAGCCCGGAAGGTGCACATTATTATCCCTCCTTTCCCTATTCCTCCTATGCCCGCATGGGTACGGAGGACATCACAGACCTGAAGGCTTATCTTGATACCCTTCCAGTGGTAACACAGGCCAACAAGCCCCATGATCTGCCCTTTCCTTTTAATATCCGCCGCTCGGTCGGCTTCTGGAAGCTGATGTTTTTGCGCAGCGGGCCGGTGGTAGACAGCTCCGAGCCACGCGGGCAGTATCTGGTTGAGGGGTTGGCCCATTGCGCCCAGTGCCACACGCCGCGCAATGCCCTCGGCGCGCTGGACACCTCGCGCTGGCTGGCCGGTGCGCCCAACCCCGAAGGCAAAGGCACCATCCCCGACCTGACCCCGGGTGGAAATCTGGCAGACTGGAGTGTCGAGGATATCGCCTATTATCTCGAATCCGGCTTTACCCCCGAATATGACACCGCCGGCGGCACCATGGTCGAGGTTGTCAAAAACCTCTCGCAGGCCAGTGCTGAAGACCGGCTCGCCATTGCACGCTACCTTAAAGCTCTGCCCAAACCTTAGAGGTCATCTTCCGCCCGGCCCCCGCACAGCCATATAGACAAGGAGCATATGCAGCGCTATCAATCGGGCAATAAATGGAGACAACAATGAGCTATTTGATCGGGGTAGATGGCGGAGGCACGGGCTGTCGGGTTGCGGTAGCAGACCAGCAGGGCCGGATATTGGCACGCGCCACAGGCGGAGCAGCCAATATCGCCAGCGACCTTGCAACCGCCCGCAAAAATATTCTCGCCACCACCTATGCCGCGCTAGAAAGTGCCGCCCTCCCCCCGGAGGCGATCCGCAGCGCACGCGCTGTTCTCGGGCTGGCAGGAGCAAATCTCGGAGATTTTCGCGCGCAGTTGCACGCCGCCCTGCCCTACAAGCACGCCGACATTATATCTGATTGCGAAACCACGCTGACCGGGGCCATTGGCGCAGGCCACGGCTGCATTGCCGCGATTGGCACCGGCTCGGTTTTCGGGCGGCGAGGCGAGGCGGGGTTTACCCAGCTTGGTGGCTGGGGTTTTTTGCTTGGCGATGATGGCGCGGGTGCGCTGCTCGGGCAGGATATATTGCGCCGCACCCTGCTCGCCCATGAAAAAATCATACCCCACTCCCCCCTGACCGAGCAAATTATGGATGAGTTTGCAGGCGCGCCGAAGCAAATAGCCGAACAGGCACGAACCTTCTCGCCGGGGGATTTTGGCCGGTTTGCGCCCCGCGTTGTAGCCGCTGCCACAGCGGGTGACCAAAACGCCGAGGATATTATGGCCCGACATACCGATATTGTCCGAAAATGTATCGATGCGGTCGGCTTTGACCCTGAAAAGGCATTTTGCATACTGGGCGGGCTTGGCCCTGCCTATCTCGCACGGTTGCCGCGCCGCTACCGCGATGCAGCCACACCGCCACTGGGAGATGCATTGGACGGCGCGATCTATTTGGCAAAACGGCAGCAGGAGTAACGCCTTCAGCCTAAAGCCGCTGCCCGTTTTTGCCGCCTGATTTTGCGCCGCTCTATTTCTATTGCCGGGTCAGGGATCGGCACCGAAGATATCAGCTTTTTAGTATAGGTATGCGCGGGGTGGTTTATCACCTGATCCGCGCTACCGATCTCGACAACATTACCAAAATAAAGCACCATGATCCGCTGGCTGATATGTTTGACCACGCTAAGATCATGAGCGATGAACAAAAGCGATATCCCGAGATCCGCCTGTAATTGCATCAGCAGGTTAACCACCTGTGCCTGCACCGAGACATCCAGCGCCGAAACCGGCTCGTCACATATAATCAACTTGGGGTTGGTGATCAGGGCACGTGCAATACCGATGCGCTGGCATTGTCCGCCGGAAAACTCGTGCGGATAGCGGTTTATCACCGCCGGATCCATCCCGACCTTTTCCAGCATGGCGCAGACCTTTTCGCGGCGCTCTGCCTTTTTCATACCTTTGAAATGGGTTTTTAGCGGCTCGGCGATAATTTCTCCACAGGTCATGCGCGGGTTAAGAGAGGCCAGCGGGTCCTGAAAGATCATCTGGATATCCTTTCGCACCGCCAGCATATCCGCATTTGACAATTTCAGCAGGTCTCTCCCCATCCAGATCGCCTCGCCCGCAGTGGCCGTGACCAGCCGGATAATCGCCCGCGCGAGGGTAGACTTCCCGCAACCACTCTCGCCGACGATCCCGAGGGTCTCTCCGGCCTTGAGATCAAAAGAAACCCCGTCCACCGCCTTGAGTTTTTTGGTCTTGGGGAAAATGCCGCCAGCAGCATCATCACGCACATCAAAATACACTTTCATGTTGCGCACGGAGAGGATTGTATCGTTCATTTTTCATCCCCTTCTAGAAAGCCGTACGAAACCGTGGAAAGGGTTTTCACATCTCGATCAAGCCGTGGCACCGCCTCCAACAAGCCTTTGGTGTAGGGGTGTTGGGGGGTTTCAAACAGGTCGATCGTCGGGCGGTATTCCATCACATTGCCACCAAACATCACCAATGTATCCTCGCAAGTGCCCGCGACGATCGCCATATCATGGGTGATCAGGATAATGGCCATGCCTAAATCCTCCTGCAAATCTATCAGCACATCTATGATCTCGGCCTGCACGGTCACATCAAGCGCTGTCGTCGGCTCGTCCGCGATTAGCAATTTGGGGCCACAAAGCAGTGACATCGCGATCATCACTCGCTGGCGCATTCCGCCGGAAAACTCGTGCGGATACATATGCACCCGACTTGCCGCATCCGGGATCCGCACCGCTTCGAGCATGCGGATACTTTCACGCAGCGCCTCCCGCTTGCCCATACCCTTATGATAGACCAGCACTTCGGTCAGTTGCTTCGAGATGCGCATATAGGGGTTGAGCGAGGTCATCGGATCCTGAAAGATCATCGCGATCTTGTTGGCGCGGTATTTGTTCATCTCCGCTTCGGGCAGGTTAAGTATTTCCTCGCCCATATAGCGCACCGAGCCACTGGCATGGCCGTTTTTGGGCAACAGGCCCAGTATGCCAAAGGCCGTCTGGCTTTTGCCCGAGCCGCTCTCGCCAACAATCGCAAGGGTTTTGCCCGCGCCAAGCCTAAAGCTTACATCTCTCACAGCATGAACATCGCCGTCAGGGGTGTCAAAGGTCACGCTCAGGTTTTTTACATCAAGAATATCCATGTATCACCTGTCTTTCGGGTCAAGCGCATCGCGCAGCCCGTCGCCGATAAAGAAAAAGCTGAAAAGAGTCACAACAAAAAACGCCAGCGGAAATAGCAGCTGCCATTCGGTATCATAGCGGATCGTGCCCGCCCCCTCGGAGATCAGCGCCCCCCAACTGGTCAGCGGCTCCTGCACGCCCAGCCCGAGAAAGGAAATAAAGCTCTCGGTCAGGATCATGGCGGGCACCAGAAGCGTGGCATAGATCGCCACGATCCCCAGCAGATTGGGCACAATATGGCGGCGAATAATGGTGGGGGTGCTTACGCCCGTGGCTCGCGCGGCCTCGACAAATTCCTTGTTTTTCAGAGTCAGGGTTTGCCCGCGCACAATCCGGCTCATATCCAGCCAAGACAGCATCCCGATGCCGACAAACAGCATGGTAAGCGAACGCCCGAAAACCACCAGCAGCAAGATGATCACAAACATAAACGGGATCGACATCAGAATATCGACAATCCGCATCATGATCTGGTCTGTCCTCCCGCCCACATAGCCCGCCACAGTGCCGTAAACCGTGCCAACCAACACCGAAATACCCGCGCCGATCACCCCGACCAGAAGCGACACCCGCGTGCCTTGCAACACCCGCGAATATAGATCGCGGCCAAGATCATCGGTGCCGAAAAAGTGGCCATTGGCAAAGGAGGGCATGCCCAGCGTAGCCGCGCTGCCCATCACATCCCAGTCGATCTCCTCATTGCTCCATACCGCAAAATAGGGGCCGATAAAGGAGATCAACACAATGATGGTCAGCGCGACCAGCCCGCCCACGGCCGCCTTGTTTTGAAAGAACCGGCGGCGGGCATCAAACCAAAGCGAGCGCCCCTTGATTTCTGTTTGAGTATTCATTGCCGCCCCCTCAATACCTGATTTTCGGATCAACCCACGCGTAGAGCAGGTCTGCCAGCAGGGCAAAAACAATGGTCAGCGCTCCAACAAGGATCGTGATCCCCATCATCACCGAATAGTCGCGGTTCAGCGCGGAGTTCACAAAAGCCTGCCCCATACCGCCGGTGGAAAAGTAAATATCAATCACCACCGATCCGGTGATCATGCCTACAAAGGCCACGCCAAGGTAAGAGATCAGTGGCACCAGCGAGGGCTTGAGCGCATGGCGCAAAATCACCGTGCGCTCGGGCAGGCCCTTGGCCCGCGCGGTGCGGATGTAGTTTGAATTCAGCACTTCGAGCATGCTTGAGCGGGTAATGCGCGAGATCGACGCCATATAACTGGTAGAAAGCGCGATCACCGGCATGATCAGATTTTGCCACGCGCCCCCGTTCCAGCCGCCACCGGGCAGCCAGCCAAGGGTCAGCGTAAACAGCCACACCAAAAGCGGGGCCATCACAAAATTTGGCAGCACTTGCGCACCGATGGAAACACCGACGGCAAAATAATCAATGATGGTGTTTTGCCGGATGGCCGCCACAATGCCCAGCGTGCCGCCAATAAGCGTGGCGGCAACAAACGAAAGCCCGCCATAGGTGAAGGTGATCGGAAAGCCTTGCGCCATAATTTCGTTGACCGTCCGGTCTTTGCGCTGAAAGGACGGGCCAAAGTCAAACTCGATCACGATCCCGCGCATATACTCCCACAATTGCACATAAAGCGGGTTGTCCAGCCCGTATTTCGCCTCGATATTGGCCAGCACCTGTGGCGGTAGCGGCCGCTCGGAGGTAAAAGGACCACCGGGCGCAGCATGCATCAGCAAAAACGAGATGATAATCAGAATGAGCAAGGTAGGTATCGCCACCAGCACCCGCCTGAACGTATATTTCAACATGGATTTGACCTAAAATTTCGCCTTCCCCGGCAAAGGAAAAGCACCGCACCCGATAAAGGCGCGGTGCTTACAACAGCTTATTCAGCGATATAAAGATCTCGCGAATACCAGTTTTGCTCGACATTCTGGATCGGCCAGTTTTTCACCTTGTCATTAAGCATATACACAGCCGTGTAGTGATAAATAGGGATAATCGGCATCTCCTCGGCGAGTATCTCCTCCACACGGGTATAGTTGGCGGTTGCATCTGTCAGGGTTTTGGCTTCCTGCATCAGCGCGTCGATCTCTTCATTGGCAAACTTGCCGTCATTGTAGCCTGATTGCGAGGTCAGAAGATCAAGGAAGGTAGAGGCTTCGTTATAGTCGCCACACCATGCGCCACGCGCCAGCTCAAAGTCCTGGTTGCCACGGGTTTCAAGGAAGGTTTTCCACTCCTGATTGGCCAGTTCAATCTCGACCCCGAGCTTTTGCTTCCACATTTGCGACATCGCGATCGCAATCTTTTTGTGGCCATCGGAGGTGTTGTAGAGCATGTTGAAGCTCAACGGGTTATCCGCGCCATAGCCGGCATCATTCAAAAGCTGAACCGCCGCCGCGTCGCGCTCTTCCTGAGTCATTTCGGCATAAGGCACACTTGGCACCTCGAAACCGGCCGTTGCGCCCGGTGTAAAGGTATAGGCTTGAAACTGGCCGCCCTGTAGCACCTTGTCGGTAATGATCGAGCGATCAAGCGCGTAAGAAAGCGCCTGGCGAACCCGCACATCCTTAAAAGATTCGGGGCCGTTTTCCGACAGGTTGAAGCTATAATAATAGCTGCAAAGCTTGGGGAAGCTCAGTGCTTGCTCCGGATACTCCTCTGCAAGGCGCGGATACTGCCCGGAGGGGATCTCGGTGCGGTCCAGCTCACCGGCGAGATAGCGGGTCAGGGCTGTATTGTCATCGTTGATAACAAGCGTCACCACTTTTTCGATGATGGTTTCATCATTGTTCCAATACATCGGGTTGCGCTCGCGCACCGAGCGCTCGGAGGGGATATGCTCGGTCAGCACATATGCGCCATTGGAGACTATATTTTCCGGCTTGGTCCACTGGTCCCCAAATTCCTCGATCACCGCTTGCGGGGCGGGAAAGGTGGAAGAGTGGGTGGTCATCAGCGGAAAATACGGCAATGAGGCGGTGAGACGCACTTCCAGCGTATAATCATCCACCGCGGTTAGACCAAGTGTATCAATGGCGGCTTCACCAGCCAAAATCGGGCCAGCCCCCTCGATAGACATAAGTTCGCCAAACCATGAATAGGGAGATGCGGTAGCGGGATCTACCAGCCGGCGCCATGCATAGACAAAATCATTCGCCGTTACCGGCTCGCCATTGGACCATTTTGCATCTTTGCGCAAGGTAAAGATATAGACGTTTTTTTCGTCATTGGTGGTGAAGCCTGTCGCCACACCCGGAATAAGGTTGCCATCCGCATCCTGATTCATCAAGCCTTCAAACAGGTCACGCACCACATCCGCACCGTCTACATCTTCCACAATCTGGGGGTCAACCGAGCTGAATTCGTCAAGTATACGATAGGTAAATGTCTGGTCGACCGCGAGTGTATCACCCGCCTGAACCGTTGCCGAAAATGCCGCACTGGTCAAAAATGTTGCGCCGAGCAAACCGGCTGCCAATGTTGTTGTAAATTTTTTCATTGTTTTTTCCTCTGTTAAATTCATACAGAAACCACTAATCCATGCAGAGCCTAACGGCCCGCAAAATGGATACCCCAAGGCTACTACTTATCAGAAAAAACTCAATGCATTCTTGGATATGACGCCGCGTTACCCTGCTATCGCCAACGATCTGCTATGTTATCCAGCACTTTGCCAGCCTCGAATGTGCTGATTGGCGCATTTTGTACACGGTTGAAATTCTCGGACGGGTCGTAAAGCTCGATTCCGAGATCAAGGTTTTCGGGAGTCAAAAGGCCCATCGCCGCCAATAACCCGTAAGCGGCAATCCGTTCATCATGCAGGGCAGAGATCAGGCTGTTTTGCGCGGTCAGCACCTCTTGCTTGGCATTAAGCGTATCAAGCACCGTGCGTGCGCCCAGCTTGGCTTCTTCGGTAATGCCCTCAAAAGCAAATTGAGCCGCCTCGATCTGCAAGCGGGTGGCGACAATAGATGCCCGCGCAATCCGCAGTTGAAACCATGCGGCGGCAGTTTGCTGGCGCACCTGCACGCGGGTGTTCGAGGTTTCGGCCATGCGCCGCTCCAGTATCGTGCCGGCCTGCCGCACGGCTGACGAAAGCGCACCACCGGTATAGATAGGCTGGCTGATATTAATCCCGACGCTGGAGCTTTCCTGCGCAGGGAATATCCCGTCATCGCGTAACATAACAGAAGCCGTCGCTCCGATTTTTGGCAAACGTGCGTTTTCAGCCCGCCGCAGATCTATCAGCGCGACCTTTTCCGAGAGGTGGGACGCCTGCATCAGCGGATGAAGCCGCAACGCAACCTCCTCGGCCTCGGCCTGCGAGCGTGGCAATGAAGGCAGGTGCGGCGGCGGCGACAGATTGACCGGTGCCACACCGACCACTGCCAGATACCCCTCCGAGCTAATCGCCAGCGCGCCGCGATTGGCCGCCAGCACCGCCTGCGCCGCCGCAAGGCGCGCCTTGGTTTGAGATACATCCGTGCGGGTCACAGCCCCGACCGCAAAGCGGTCTTCGGCGGCTTTTACCTGCTGCTGGAGTACCTCCACATTGTTGCGCGCCAACCCCACGATCTGCTCATCTCTGCGCACGGTCATAAACGACTGCGCAGCGCTCAGCATCACGGATTGCTCGATATTTTTCAGGCTGGCCCGCGCCGCCAAAACCGCAGTTTTTGCGGCTTCGACTGCCATTATCGAGCGCCCGCCGTCAAACAGGGTCAGCGAGGCATTGAGGCTGATGGAAGAAGCGTAGATGCTGGTGCCGGAAAAGGCCGGGCTATTACCGGCAGATGCCGTGCCTTGCAATATCAGCTGCGGCCGCCGCCCTGCGCGGGCCATTGCCACGGACTCGTCTGTCGCCCGCAGCGCCGCGCGATTGAGGATAAGCGTGGGGTTGGTCTCGTAGGCCAAACGCATCGCATCGGTCAGGCTATCAGCCCCTGCGGGCAAAGCCATAGCCAGCATTGTTGCTACCCCGATAATCCCTCGCCAGTTCCGCATCATGTCGATTCTCCGTTTTATGTGTCCCAACTAGTTAGTCAGTTACCACTTAAGCGCAAGAGCAGATCGCTTAAAACGCAAAGATCGTCTGTTTTTCGAACCCCGGCACCACCGGAGCCGTTGCATCAAAAGACCAGCGCCAGTCCATACCGCTTGCGGTTTTTATGCCGATCATGCAGCGCCCGAGTGCGCCATCCATCATGATAGCCCCCATCCGGCCACCAAGCTTGAGCTGCTCGACCAGCGCCGCCGGCACCTCGCCAACCCCGCCCTCGATAAGGATCACATCATACGGTCCGTGCCTGGGCGCGCCCGCCGCCAGCGCGCCAACCTCCACGATAGCATTATCAACATCATGGGCTGCCAGCAGCGCCTCGGCCTCTTTAGCCATGGTCTCGCCTTCTTCGAGCGCAATCACCGCCTCCGCAAGATGTGCTACCAGCGCGCTAGAGAGGCCAAGCCCCGCGCCGACATCCAGTACCAGTTCGTCAGGCTGGATCGCCAACGACTCCAGCATTTTGGCCATCACCCGGGCATCCAGCACCACCCGCCCGCCGCCGAGCGGAAGATGATCGCCGATATAGGCAACCTCGCGCAGCGCTTCGGGCACATAATCCTCGCGCGGCACATGCAACATGGCCTCGATCACGGGATAAAGGGTCACATCCGAGGGGCGGACCTGACCATCCACCATCGCGGTCCGCAAGGTTACAAAGTCTGTCATTGAGCTTGGCCTTTTTCTGATATTTTTCTTCTTTTGCCATAGTTGCAAAGCAAGGGCAATGGCTCTTGCCGCAGGGTGGAGCTTTACCCTGCCGGATACCGGATGGTAGGGCAATACCTCCACCCTGCCCTGCACAGCAGGATAATTTCGACATGTTATTTTCTAGGGTTTGCGCTGCCAGTTTCAACCCCTAGGTCGTGGTCAGATACCTGTGGCAAATTGCACAACATGGCCGCCGAATGCAGCCGTGGTAATATACCAGACCGCCCTATTCCCGATACGCTTTTCGAGCTGGCCAGACCATATTGGCCCGCCTTATTCCTTGCGAATTGTTGCCACGAGATGTTGCTTCAGGCGGCGAATATCCGCCTCGCCCCACCCTTCCGGTTCTGTCACGCTTCTCCACGCATCAACATAGCTGGCCGGTGCAAAATTATGCCCGTATCCTGCCGGCACCGCCTCTGCCGAAGGGATATCAAATGCGATTTGCAGGAAGGTCACGATCGGAAACCATGTAAGGTAGGGCGACACATCCGGTGGCCGCTCATCGCCCAGCCAGTCCGGGCGGGAAAAAATAAGATCCGGCGAGAAAAACGACATCGGGTCACTGGCATGTTGAATATAGACCAGCCGCATTTGGCCCCACCTGGCCCCTGGAATATCCAGCGCATTTTCCCGGCCTGTAAAGCGAAAGAGCGAGCTGCTTCTAAAGACAGGCAGCCAGATAGGCGAGCCTTCGTTGCGGTTTTGGATGACCGATTGCCAAAGATCACTGGCAAAAGGCGGCCCGCTCCAGACCGCGCCAGCGATCGGATCTTCGAATATCTGGAATAGCTCGGCTGAATCCTGAGAGCCGTAGGCCCCGAGACTGATACCCGAAAGATACAAGCGTGGCCGACCCTCCTTGGGCAGGCGGGTCCAGTATTGATAGATGTGCCGAAAGAGGGTGCGCGCCGAGATCTTCGATTTTTCGGGGTCTACCAGCAGGGTAAGCCAGCTTGGAAGATATGAATATTGCATGGATACAGTCGCGGTATTGCCGTTTTGCAGATACTCGAGTGCGGCAATGCCGGCCGGGTCTATCCAGCCCTGACCGGTCGGATTTACCACGACAAGTATTTTGCGCTCAAAAGCCTTCACCCTGATCAGCTCTTGTAAAACAATCGCCGCCCGCTGCTCTGCATCTGGTCGGGAATTCAACCCGGCATAAACCCGGATCGGCCTTAGCGCGGGCCTCTGGTTAAACGCGCTGATATCAAACTCGTTCGGGGCATAAGATACAAAAAACTTGCCGTGCCTGCCAAGAGTGTTCCAGTTGATCAGCGACTCCTGGCTACCGGTGCCGAGGGTATTTGTCGGAGGGGTGATATCCGACTCGACGATCCGGTCAAGCTTGGCATACATCATATCCGCAAAACCCAGACTGGTTTTGGTAAAGGTCGCGTTGACAACGATATTCAACACTACCAGTAAGATAACCGTGCTGGTAATACGAGCTATACGCTCCGTCATTCTGGACGCGAGAGCGCGCGTAAAACTACGGTTCGCCAAGCTAAACACCCTGAATAATCCTACCAGCACCGCCGCGATAACCAGCGCAACCAGCATGACAATCCACACATGGGCATTTTCAAGCGGTGGCATCTCCATCAACTCGCGCACAGAATTTTGCCAAACACGGGAGCGGCTCAAAAAATGTATAGTTATGGCCGCAGCAGCGAGAATAGAGATAATCTTTACAAAAAACCCGGCAAGCCCTGCGGGTTTGGGCAGCTGCAAAAATGTCCACAACCACGCGATCGACCAGCCGACGACATATCCGGTAGTGGCCACCAAGCCAGACAATACGCCCTGAATAACAAGCGGTCGAGGCAATAAAGATGGCGATAAAGACCCCGCAAAAAAGATAGCGGCGCACACCAGCCCGACAATAGAGAAAGACTGGAAATATCGCTTGATAAAAACTTTAATACCCGCACCCGCCCTTTTGGCCCTGTTTTATTTTCATCAAAATTAGCCCCATTACGCATGGATTACAAGCGCCTCAAATCAGCCCCTCCGCGTAAAAAAACAGAAGGGAGCGCCAATATAATGATGCTTGAAAAAGAGCGTGAGCCCCAAAATAAACCCGGTTTTAGCTTAGGCTCTTGGTTCTTCCAGCATCGAAAACAGCGCTTGAAGCCCCGCAAAACAGCAGGTATACGATTGCCGGTGTCAAGGCTCTGGTCAAGGCACACCACCACCGGCACTTTCGAGTGCTTGCAAAGGCGAGTTGGCGGAGTGGTGACGCAGCGGATTGCAAATCCGTGTACACCGGTTCGATTCCGGTACTCGCCTCCAATGTTTTCAAAGGGTTAGCAGGCGCTTTGGAAATTTTGCAAAAGCGGTTTCACATCCGGTTTCACGTTTCCCGCTTTGTTCCCCCTATGCGCCGCGCATCCTGAGCGGCCTGCGCACGGGCTTTTTGACGCGCTGCACCGGCATATCTGACCACCGAAGCGCGACTCGTGTGGCCGGTGACCGACATAATCAAATCGTCCGACAACCCCAAAGCGGCCAGTTCCGACGCGGTGGTGTGGCGCAAGGCGTGGATGTCGTATTCCTCGGCCCCGATCTCCTTGCGCACTTTCATCACGGCAAAGGCGGCGGCGCGGTAACTGACCGGCTGGCTGTCGGGCTGCGAAAGAATGAACAACCCGTCGCGCGGCGTGCGCTCCAGCACGGCCGAGAGCTGCGGCGTAAACGGGATCCACAGATCCTTGCCGGTTTTGCCTTGCCGCACGTTGATTCCCCCCTCTTCA
>JAKIUB010000010.1 GCA_021647745.1 Paracoccaceae bacterium
GGCGCGTTTACCTTGACGCCCTCGGTGCCCTCGGCCACGATGATCTTGCCGATCACCCCCTCATCCACCGCTTCAAACTCCATCGTCGCCTTGTCGGTTTCGATCTCGCAAAGCACATCGCCTGATTGAACCGTATCGCCCTCTTTGACCAGCCATTTTGCGAGGTTCCCCTCTTCCATGGTGGGGGATAATGCGGGCATAAGGATATTTATTGGCATGATCCGCTCCTAACGGTAAGTTACTGATTTAACGGCAGCAATCACTTCATCCGTGGTCACCAGCGCCAGCTTTTCGAGGTTGGCGGCGTAAGGCATCGGCACATCTTTACCCGTGCAATTTATCACCGGCGCATCCAGATAATCAAACGCTTCCTGCATGATGGTCGCCGAGATATGCCCGCCGATGGAAACCACCGGAAAGCCCTCTTCCACGGTCACACAACGGTTGGTTTTCATCACCGATTTGATCACGGTTTCGGTATCCATCGGGCGCAGGGTGCGCAAATCAATCACCTCGGCAGAGATACCCTCCTCGGCCAGCTTATCCGCCGCCTCCAGCGCATATTGCATGCCAATACCAAAGCTGACAATCGTCACGTCATCACCCTCGCGCCAGATGCGGGCCTTGCCAATAGGCACCGTGTAATCCTCGATTTCCGGCACATCAAACGAGCGACCATAGAGGATTTCGTTTTCAAGAAAAATCACCGGATTCGGGTCGCGGATCGCCGATTTCAGCAAGCCCTTATAGTCATCCGCCGAATAGGGCATCACCACCTTCAGCCCCGGAATTTGCGCATACATCGAAGCGTAATCGTGGCTATGCTGGGCGCCCACGCGAGAGGCGGCACCATTGGCCCCGCGAAACACGATCGGGCAGGTCATTTGCCCGCCCGACATATAGCGGGTTTTGGCGGCGGAGTTGACGATCTGGTCAAGCGCCTGCATAGCGAAATTGAAGGTCATGAATTCGACAATCGGGTTGAGGCCGGCAAAAGCCGCCCCCACCGCGATGCCGGTAAAGCCGTGCTCGGTGATCGGGGTGTCGATCACGCGTTTGGGGCCGAATTCATCGAGCATGCCTTGGGAGACCTTGTAGGCCCCCTCATATTGCGCCACTTCTTCGCCCATCAAAAACACATCTTCAGAGCGCCGCATTTCCTCGCTCATCGCATCGCGAATGGCTTCGCGAACGGTTTGGGATTTGAAGGTGGTACCTGCCGGCAAGTCTTGCTCAACCGGAGTGCTGGCAACCGGGGCGGTAGCGGCGGGGGCCTCAGCTTCAGTCAGGGTTTCTTCCGTGATTTCTTCTGTGGTTTTTCCCGTGGTTTCTTCCGTGGTCGCGGGTGCGGTGGATGGCGTGGCATCGGCACTTTCGCCTTCCTCAAGCAGCACCGCAATCGGGGTATTGACCTTGACGCCTTCGGAACCATCGGCCACCAAAATCTTGCCAATCACCCCTTCATCAACCGCTTCGAATTCCATTGTTGCCTTGTCGGTTTCGATCTCGCACAGGATGTCGCCGCTCTCGACGCTGTCACCCTCTTTAACCAGCCATTTGGCCAGATTGCCTTCTTCCATGGTCGGCGAAAGCGCGGGCATGAGAATATTGATGGCCATTAGTTTGCCTCCGCAAGAATGTCTGTGTAAAGCTCGGAGAGTTCCGGCTCGGGGCTTTGGGTGGCAAAGTCGGCCGCCTCGATCACCACTTTCTTGATCTCTTTGTCTATGGCCTTCAGGTCGGCTTCAGTGGCGTGTTTGCCTCCGACCAGAAGCTCGCGCACATGGTCGATCGGGTCGCGCTCGTCTTTTACCTTTTGCACCTCTTCGCGGGTACGGTATTTGGCAGGGTCAGACATGGAATGCCCGCGATAACGATAGGTGTTCATCTCCAGAATATACGGCCCCTTGCCGGAGCGGCAATGGGCGACAGCCTTGGCACCAGCGGCTTTTACCGCCAGCACATCCATGCCATCGACCGCCTCTCCAGGGATGCCGAAAGCCGCGCCGCGTGTATAAAGCTCGGGGGTAGAGGAGCCGCGTTGCAGGCTGGTGCCCATGGCGTATTTGTTATTCTCGATCACAAAAACGCAGGGCAGCTTCCACAGGCTGGCCATGTTGAAGGTTTCGTAAACCTGCCCCTGATTGGCGGCACCATCGCCAAAATAGGCAAAGCTCACATTGTCATTGCCGCGATACCAGTTGGCAAAGGCGAGGCCGGCACCAATCGGGACCTGTGCCCCGACAATGCCGTGACCACCGTAAAAGTTTTTCTCGCGCGAGAACATATGCATGCTTCCGCCCTTGCCGCGCGAGTAGCCACCTTCGCGGCCTGTCAGCTCGGCCATTACGCCTTTCGGGTCCATGCCGCAAGCCAGCATATGGCCGTGGTCACGATAAGAGGTAACGCGCTGGTCGCCCTCAATGGCGCTGGCCTCTAGCCCGACCACAATCGCCTCCTGCCCGATATATAGATGGCAAAATCCGCCGATAAGCCCCATGCCGTAAAGCTGGCCAGCCTTTTCCTCGAACCGCCGGATCAGCAGCATTTCGCGGTAGAAATCCAGCAACTCGTCTTTATCCAGGTTGGCTTTTTTGGGTTTTTTGGCGGCAGCCATGGGCGGTCTCCTGCTGGTAGTTTAGCGTTAAACTATAGTATACAGCAGGTATACAGGATGTAACACACCTTTTTTGCCCGACCCCGTGCAAAACAAGATTGATGCAGAATGTGATGCGCTATTGAATTATAATTTCGTCACCACGGATCAGGCCAAGCACTTTTCGGGCTTGTTCATCCAGCAGGTCGAGGTCCAGATACTCGTCTGACAAGCGATAGGCGCGATTTTGCGCTGCCTGCCTGACTGTGGTGACTTTGGTTAACTGTAGTTGCAGCCGCGCCTCGCGGGCCTCTATTTTAAACAGATTGAGCAGACCATAAGGGCCTTGAATCGCCGAATAGGAAAAATAACCGACAAGGGCCACGACAATGACAGATGCCATATAGCCGGTAACACCTCTTGATTTACGAAGATTTTCCATGGCTCTGCCCATAAATACGCCGGTTTGGCGCCGAATAGAGAGAATCATGCCACAAGTGATTCGGTTTGTGAATCCCCAATCGTACCAATCGCAGGGAAAACGGATATTTTTTGCCGATTTACGCTGCGTAACCCCCGTGAAGGAAAATATTTAACGAGTGCTGTTGGTATATGGCCAGCACCCGCTTTAACCCTCCAGAGCCGCAACGCCGGGCAGGGTTTTTCCTTCCAGCCATTCGAGAAATGCACCACCTGCGGTGGAAATATAGGTAAAATCCTTTGCGGCGCCTGAATTGTTGAGCGCGGCAACGGTGTCACCGCCACCGGCAACCGAGCGCAAGCTGCCCGCGCGGGTCAGTGCGGCGGCTTTGAGTGCGGCGGCATCGGTCGCCATATTAAAAGGTTCTATCTCGAAAGCCCCTAGCGGGCCATTCCATACCAGCGTTTTGGCAGCGGTAAAAACCTTGCCCACTTCCTCAACCGATTGCGGACCAGCATCAAGGATCATCGCATCCGGCGGACAGGCATCTGCGGCCACAACTTCACTTCTGGTATTGGCGGCAAACTCCCAAGCTACCACCACATCCACCGGCAAAATAAGTTGGCAATTTGCGGCCTCGGCGCGGGCCATGATCTCGCGGGCAGTATCGGCGAGATCATGCTCGCAGAGCGATTTTCCGACATCAATTCCCTGTGCTGCAAGGAAAGTATTGGCCATGCCGCCGCCAATCACGATCTGGTCAACCTTGGGAATGAGGTTGCCGAGCAGCTCGAGCTTTGTAGATACCTTTGCTCCACCGACAACAGCGACCACGGGATGTTCGGGCTTGGCAAGTGCCGCCTCCAGCGCGCTCAGCTCGGCCTGCATCAACCGGCCCGCGCAGGCGGGGAGAAGGTGGGCAATGCCCTCGGTTGAGGCATGGGCGCGGTGCGCGGCTGAAAAGGCATCATTGCAATAGATATCGCCCAAAGCAGCCAGCGCGGTGGCAAAAACGGGGTCATTTTCGGTTTCACCCGCATTAAAGCGGGTGTTTTCCAGCAATAACACGCTACCGGCGGGCAGGGCGGCAATTGCGGCTTTGGCCTTTTCTCCCACCGTTTCATCACAAAACACAACTGGGTGGCCAAGGGTCGCCTCTACCGCTTCGCGCAGCTGGCCAAGGCTGAATTCGGGCACCGGTTTGCCGCCGGGGCGGCCAAAATGGGCCATCAGCACCGGCTTGCCGCCAGCGCCCAGGATATGATCTATTGTGGGCTTAATGCGCTCGATGCGAGTGGCATCGGTGACAGCGCCGTTTTCGACCGGCACGTTGATATCAACGCGGGTTAATACGGTTTTGCCGCCGAGCGACATATCATCAAGGGTTTTCCAGCTCATTTTACTCTCCCGTTGCGCCTGCAGGGGTTATCGCCAGACGGCCATCCAACCAAGGACACGTACAAGCTGGGTTCCCAGTATTACAGGCAGGTTCCATTCCAGATAGAACCGGTCTAGCAAAAAAATACCTATAATTAAAAGAGCTATGCCGAGTGCCCAGCGTGTGTTCATGTCGCACCCCCTTTTAGCGGCGTGGTGTGAGTGTGGCGCAAAACCCCGCGCGCTGCAAGGCACGGGGCTGGTGGTTTAGCGATAAACTATAATAAGCTCTCGGCCTGTGCCGCCACATTTTTGGCGGTGATGCCGAACATTTCGTAAAGGTCGCCAATAGGCGCGGAGGCTCCAAAACCCTCCATGCCGACAAACGCCGCCTTATTGTGTTTGCCACGCTCGCCAGAAAGCCAGCGGTCCCAGCCAAGGCGGCCGGCAGCCTCGACCCCGACACGCACGGGGCCGGCGGGTAGCACGCGCTTGCGGTAAGCTTCGGGCTGGGCTTCAAACAGCTCCCAGCACGGCATGGAGACCACGCGGGTGCCGATACCCTTGGCTTGCAGAATATCGCGTGCAGCAAGGGCGATTTCGACCTCGGAGCCGGAGGCCAGCAGGATAACGCGACGCTTGCCATCGGCATCCGCCAGCACATAAGCGCCTTGGGCTGTCAGGTTTTTGGTTTTATGCTCGGTGCGCACGGTCGGCAGGCCCTGACGGGTGAGCGCCAAGGCTGAGGGGGTGGTTTTGCTGGTCATGGCCAGCTCCCACGCTTCGGCGGTTTCCACGGTATCTGCCGGACGGAAAACATTGAGGTTTGGCGTGGCGCGCATCATTGCCAGATGCTCGACCGGTTGGTGGGTCGGGCCATCTTCGCCCAGCCCGATGCTATCATGGGTCAGCACATAGGTGACGCGCAGGCCCATCAGCGAGGAAAGCCGCATCGCGCCGCGCATATAATCCGAAAACACCATGAAGGTGCCGCCGTAGGGTGCGCAGCCGCCGTGGAGCGCGAGGCCGTTCATGGCGGCGGCCATGCCGTGCTCGCGGATACCGTAATTAATGTAGCGGCCTTTGCGGTTGGTCTCGTCAAAGAAGCCTAAACCTTCGGTGTAGGTGTTGTTGGAGCCGGTCAGGTCGGCCGAGCCGCCGATAGTTTCGGGGAATACCTTGTTAATAATCTCCAGCACCGCTTCGGATGATTTGCGGGTGGCCATTTTCGGGGCTTCCGCCGAGATTTGTTTTTTGAAGGCTTTGATGGCGGCGGAGAGGCGCTTGGGAATATCGCCGGCAATAATTCGGTCAAACTCTGTTTGTCTGGCTGCCGATAGCGCGGCCTTGCGCTCATCCCATGCTGCAACCTCGGACTGGCCGCGCGCGCCGGTCTTTCGCCAGTCTGACAACACGTTGGCGGGGATTTCAAAGGCCTTATAGGGCCAGTCAAACGCGGCGCGGATTTTTTTGATTTCTTCCTCGCCCATGGGGGCGCCGTGGGCTTTGGCGGTATCTTGCTTGCTCGGGGAGCCAAAGCCGATATGGGTTTTGCAATCAATCAGCGAGGGCAGGGGGGATTGCTTGGCTTGCGCAATGGCGCGGTCAATCGCCGCCGGATCATGGCCGTCACAGGAAAATACGCTCCAGCCAGAGGCTTCAAAGCGGCTCATCTGGTCGGTGATGTCCGAAAGCGAAACTGCGCCATCAATGGTGATATTGTTATCATCCCACAGCACGATCAGCTTGCCGAGGCGCTGCTTGCCTGCGAGTGCGATCGCCTCTTGGGAAATACCCTCCATCAGGCAGCCGTCACCGGCGATGACATAGGTGTGGTGGTCAACGATCTTTTTGCCGTAGCGGGCGGCCATGGAGGCCTCGCCCATCGCCATGCCGACAGCGGTGGCCAGTCCGGCGCCAAGCGGGCCGGTGGTTGTTTCGATACCTTCGGCATGGCCATATTCCGGATGCCCCGCCGTGCGCGCGCCCTTTTGGCGGAAGTTTTTGATCTCTTCGATGGTCATTTGCTTGTAGCCCGTGAGGTGCAGCAATCCGTAGATCAGCATCGAGCCATGGCCCGCGGAAAGCACAAAGCGGTCACGATCCGGCCAGTTTGGTGCGCTTGCATCAAATTTCAGGTGGTTGGAAAACAGCACCGTGGCGACATCGGCCATGCCCATGGGCATACCGGGATGGCCGGAATTGGCGGCTTGCACGGCGTCTACCGCCAGCATCCGCAGTGCGGTTGCCTTGGCGAAATGGTTTGGGTGGCGGGCTTTGAGGTCGGCTATTTCCACGGGGTGTCTCCGGTTTGGCTAGTGTGCCTTGCCTTGTTATCAGGCCGTTGGGGGGCGTCAAGCGCTTGCGCGGGGCAAATTACCGATAAGGGGCGGCAATCCGCGAAAATCACGCTATTATGCCCCCACTGGGCGATTCGGCTTGAGGAGAGGTCTATGGAAGATTTGGAATTGCTGGCCAAGCGTTTGGCTGCTGCGGTCGAGGCGCTGGACAACCAGAGCCGGGCTGACGCACGCGAAATACTGGACCTGCGCAACGAACTGGCTGCGCTCAAGAAAAAGCGCAAGGCTGATCTGGCCGAGCTGGATACGCTTCTGGCCCACTTGAAACCGTTGATGGAGGCCGAGGAAAATGCCTGAGACCATTCTTGAAATCGGAGGCAGGAATTTTACGCTTGCTTGTGATCCCGGCGAAGAAGCCAGCCTGAAATCCGCGGCGGCAATGCTGGCCAGCGAGGCGGCGCGCCTGGAACAAGCGATCGGGCGGGTGCCTGAATCACGGATGTTGCTGATGGCAGGGCTGATGCTGGCGGACCGTACCAAAGAGATGGAAACAGCCTGCCAGCTGAGTGACACACGGCTGAAAACGCTGGAAGACCGCTTGCTGGAAAGCGAAGCCAAGCTGGCGGCTATGACGGTTGAGATGAACAATCGCCCCGAACCCGTGGCCAAAGATCTTTTTGCCGGACATGACGGCATTACCGTCAGTATTGAAAAGAGTGTTGCCAAACTGGAAGAGATGATCGACACTTCAGGTTAAGTTGCGGCCTGACATGTATATCCTGATTGTTCCACAATACTTGAAGCTATTGATCGCGGGTGGTTACGGGGCAGCCCATCTGACAGAAATTACCTGCTTTGCCAGGCATTGACAGAACCTTCCCCCTGCCGTAACCCTTCGCTATTCACTTGGTGCCTGTTCGGGATACCCTTACAGGTGAAACGGGAAGATCGGTGCGCCCTCAGGGCAATTCCGACGCTGCCCCCGCAACGGTAGATGTGTAATAGCTGGCCATATGTCACTGTGCGGCAAGCACGGGAAGGCGGCCAGCCAAGGCGAAAGCCAGCGCATAAGCCCGGAGACCGGCCAGATGGTAAACGGCACTGCGGCGGGCGGTTCCTATGGCTTTGGCCATCCGTTCCCGCATGCATATCTTAATTGCACACGGGGTCGTGTGCCAAAGAAAGGATACATCATGCATATTGAACCGGGCGTCGTGGAGGGCGCTAAAATGGTCCTTGGGGGGGCAACAGCTGCCGGAACATTGGGCCTTACAGCAAAGCTGGCGATGGATACCATCAAGGAAAATGGCCTTGCTTCGCTGGCTACCCGCAGCCTGATCAGCACAGTCGTCGTGTTTGGTTTCTTTCAGGTGTTGCCGCACCATCCGGTGGGTATTTCCGAGGTTCACATGATCCTTGGCTCCACTATTTTCCTGCTATTTGGCCGCGCGCCCGCCATGATAGGCCTTACGGTGGGCCTGCTGCTGCAAGGGCTTCTTTTTGCTCCCACCGACCTGCCGCAATATGGCATGAATCTCACCACGCTTCTGGTGCCGCTCTATGTTATGAGCCTGCTGGCGGCGCGGATTATCCCCAAAGGCATGGCCTATAAAGATATTTCCTACCTGCAGGCGCTCAAGCTCTCGACCACCTTTCAGGCGGGCATTGTTGGCTGGGTAGCCTTTTGGGCGTTTTTTGGCCAAGGGTTCGGTGCCGAAAGCCTTGCCTCTGTCGCTTCGTTTGGCGCAGCCTATATGCTGGTGGTCCTGCTGGAGCCACTGGTCGACCTTGCCATTCTGGCCGCCGCCAAAACCCTGCACCGCTATAAAGACCGCGGGCTGTTTACGCCGCGCTTGTTTGCCAGCGTATAAATGCAAAAGGCCGCGCTACCATAGCGCGGCCTTATTCTTCTGTTCAGGCGCTTAAGCGTTGGCTTCGCGCACCTTGTCAGCGGCTTCTTTGCTGAAAGAGATGCTGTTTTCCTCAAATAATGTATCCAGCTCGCCCGAAAGCATCATTTCGGTGATAATATCACAGCCTCCGACAAATTCGCCTTTCACATAGAGCTGCGGGATGGTTGGCCAATCCGAAAAATCCTTGATGCCTTGGCGGATACCTTCGTCGGCCAGTACATTCACGTCTTTATACTCAACGCCCATAAAATTAAGCACACCGGCGATCCGGCTGGAAAAACCGCATTGCGGGGCCTCGGCGTTGCCCTTCATGTAAAGGACAACCGCGTTGTCTGTGATGTCCGATTTGATCTGCTCTGCTGCGTTGGTCATTTATATCTCCGTTTTCGTGCTATTTGAAATTTGTATTGTGGTTTTTAAGCGTGACGGTTTCGCTCATCTTCTGGCTGCGCTCAACACTTTCAAGGTCGGTTGCCTCCATGCCCAGGGGTTTTTTTGTCTCGGCTGTTTTTGGCATGCCGTCATGCATTCTCTTGGCCAGCGGGCGCACGGCTTTGCCACGCTTTAGCCACCACTCGGCAAGAATGGCCACAAAGATGGCCGCGGCAACTCCGGCAATGGCAAGCTCAAAGCCCATTACTCGGCGGCTTTGGTTGTCAGGGCCAGCGCATGCAGCTCGCCTGCCGGGCCATCCATTTTTCCCTTCAGGGCACGGTAAACGGCCTGATGCTGCTTGACGCGGTTCATGCCCTTGAATTCCTCGGCGATGACGGTCGCGGCATAATGCTTGCCATCGCCTGCCAGATCGTCAATGCGAATTTCGGCAGTGGGAAAGGCCTCGCGGATGAGGGCTTCGATTTTTGCGGCTTCAATCGCCATGCGGTTATTCTCCCTACTAATTTGGTAGGTTATTTAAACAAGCCAGCGCGCCCTTGCAAGGGGCGAGATTGGCGCAGGTCAGGATATGATGTCAGCAAGACCGGTTTCAAAGGCATCCTTCAGGGTGGCGAGCGGGATGAATGTATCGTCAATGGCAAAGAAATCGCCGCCAAACTGGCCGATTTCATGGGTGCTGACCCCCGCGGATTTTGCTTTTCCCAGCAGGGCTTTTATGCTGCTCTTGGGTACGCTGAGCAAATAGCGCGCCTGATCCTCGCCAAACAGCCACTGGAGGGCGGGCAGTGGGCTGTCATTGATCACCTCGGCCCCGCATGCGCCGGCCAAACACATCTCGGTAGCGGCCAGCGCGATGCCGCCGTCAGATACATCATGTGCGGCGGTAATCAGGCCGCTTGCGTGCAGTGCGCGCACCAGCTCTCCCGCTTTGCGCTCGGCAGCCAGATCCACTTGCGGCGCATCGCCGATTTCAAGCGCCAGCACATCGGCCAGCAGGGCGGATTGGCCCAGATGGCCAGCGGTATTTCCAAGCAGCACCAGAATATCACCGGCTTTTGGCACCATGCGGATGATCTGCGCCGGGTTATCCAGCAGCCCGACCGCGCCGATGGTGGGGGTGGGATGAATGCCGGTGCCGTCGGTTTCATTATAAAGCGATACATTGCCCGATACGATCGGCATATCCAGCGCGAGGCAAGCCTCGCCAATGCCCTTGATGCAGCCCACCAGCTGGCCCATGATCTCGGGTTTTTCAGGGTTGCCGAAATTGAGATTATCGGTTGCAGCCAAGGGCTTGGCCCCTGTGGCACATAGGTTGCGATAGGCCTCGGCCACTGCCTGCTTGCCGCCCTCCACGGGGTTGGCAAAGCAATAGCGCGGGTTCACATCACTGGTGAAAGCCAGCGCTTTTTCGGTGCCATGCACCCGCACCACACCGGCATCAGAGCCGGGGCGCACCACGGTATCGGCCAGCACCATATGGTCATATTGCTGCCAGATCCATGCTTTGGACGCATGATTGGGCGAACTGACCAGCCTGAGCAGCGCCTCGGGGGGCGAGATATCCGGCACCTCGGTATAAGGTTCGGGCGTGGGAGTTTTGACCCATGGGCGGTCATATTCCGGCGCCTCGCCCGACAGCGCTTTTAGCGGCAGGTCGGCCTTTATTTCGCCGTGATGGCGGATGAGAAAGCGATCCTCGGCGATGGTCTCGCCAACGATGGCAAAATCAAGATCCCATTTATCAAACACCGCTTTGGCCACCGCCTCTTTTTCTGGCCGCAGCACCATCAGCATCCGCTCCTGAGACTCGCTCAGCATCATCTCGTAGGCGGTCATTCCTTCTTCTCGACACGGCACTTTTTCAAGGTCCAGCACCACGCCAAGCCCGCCCTTATCGCCCATTTCCACCGCCGAGCAGGTAAGGCCCGCCGCCCCCATATCCTGAATCGAAATCACCGCCCCTGTGGCCATAAGCTCCAGCGTGGCCTCCATCAGGCGTTTTTCGGTGAACGGATCACCCACCTGCACCGTGGGGCGTTTTTCCTCGATGGTATCATCAAATTCGGCGCTGGCCATGGTGGCCCCGCCCACGCCGTCGCGCCCGGTTTTGGCACCCAGATACACGATCGGCATGCCCACACCGCTGGCCGCAGAATAGAAAATCTTGTCGGTATCCGCCAGCCCTGCGGCAAAAGCGTTTACAAGGCAATTAGCGTTATAGCTTTTGTGAAAACGGGTTTCTCCTCCCACATTCGGCACGCCAAAACAGTTGCCATAGCCGCCGATCCCCTCGACCACACCATGCACCAGCTGCCGCGTTTTGGGGTGGCTTGGCTCCCCGAAACTTAGCGCGTTCATTGCCGCAATCGGGCGCGCGCCCATGGTGAACACATCACGCAGGATGCCGCCAATGCCGGTGGCCGCGCCTTGATATGGCTCGATATAGCTCGGGTGATTGTGGCTTTCCATCTTGAAAACAAGGCATTGACCATCACCAATATCGACAATGCCGGCATTTTCCCCCGGACCACAGATCACCTGCGGCCCCTCGGTGGGCAGGGTTTTAAGCCAGAGTTTGGAGGATTTATAAGAGCAATGCTCGTTCCACATAGCGCTAAAAATACCCAGCTCGGTCCATGTTGGCTCACGGTTGATCAGCTCGCGGATCAGCTGGTATTCGGCCTGATTCAGCCCGTGTTTACGGATAATTTCGGTGGTGATAGCCGGCTCTTTGAGCGTCTCGGTGGGCATGGAGGTCTCCTGCGCTTTGGATTCGCGCTCTTTTAGGCAGGAAACAGGCGGATTGACAGCATTTTTCGCGTTACATCGGGGTTACAATTACCACGTGCAGCAATAACTTGCTGCGCAAGTGCCACAGATTCGGGTTTTATGAAGGAAAACAGGATGAATAACGCAAATGTTATTGCGCAAGCTGCAAAAGTTAAGGTATTTTCAACCAGTCAATTTTAACCTGCGTTGCTATCAGGCAATGCGAATTTGAACCAAAGGATTACCCTGATGATTAACCGCCGCAAATTATTGGCCTCCGGTCTGGCGCTGGGCGCGCTGGGGATGTCTCCGGCCCGCGCTCATAAACTGGGCGAAGAATATGTGCTTCCGGAGGAGTTTATGCCGCGCGAAGTGCGTATCAGGGATGATTTCGAGCCGGGAGTCGTATTGGTAGATCCAAACCAGTACGCCCTGTTCTGGACCATGCCCGGCCAAAAAGCCATGCGCTATACCGTTGGCATTGGCCGTGGCAATCTTTACCACGATGGCGAATTTTATGTGGGCCGGAAGGTCGAGTGGCCAGACTGGCGACCGACACCGGATATGATAAAGCGCAGCCCGGATTCCTATGCGAATTTTATGGAAGGTGGGATATATGAAAACGGCCCGCAGCCCGGTGGCATCAACAATCCGCTCGGTGCGCGGGCGCTCTACTTATATAATGTCCGCACCCGGCGCGATACCTATCTGCGCATCCATGGCACCAATAATCCGCGCACCATCGGGGTCGCGGTATCCAATGGCTGTGCGAGGCTGATCAATCCGCAGGTCGAAGAGCTGTTTGCGCTGGTGCCGATGGGCACACGCGTGGTGCTTTACCCTAAAGCGGGGGCCGGACCGGCGCATTCCGAGGTATAACCCGGCTTGCCTATGTGGCATTTTGGTCGCATAGGCGCTTGACCGCGCGGGGTGAAATGGTTTCAACTGACAGAAATCATTCAGGAGCCATTCATGCATCAGCCAGTCATCTCCGGCACCGGTGTTTTTACCCCGTCAGAAGTCATTACCAACGACGAGCTGGTCGTGGCGTTTAACGCCTATGCGGACAAGTTCAATATCGAGCATGCAGCCGCCATTACCGCTGGAGAGATGGCCGAAATGGCATATTCTTCGAGTGAGTTTATTGTGGCCGCCAGCGGTATACACCAGCGCTATGTGATTGATAAGTCAGGTATACTTGACCCGGACATCATGTACCCAACGCTGCGACAGCGCCAAGACGAGGAGCCGGGAGTGATGGCCGAAATGGCCGTGGATGCTTGTAACAAGGCTCTGGTGCAGGCAGGGAAAACCGCTGCGGATATAGACGCGGTGATTGTGGCTGCCTCGAACCTTGAGCGGGCCTATCCGGCGGTGGCGATCGAGGTTCAGGAGTTGCTCGGCATTTCCGGTTTTGGCTTTGATATGAATGTTGCCTGCTCTTCGGCGACATTCGGGATACAGGCTGCAAGCGATATGGTGCGTTCGGGGTCGGCGCGCGCAATACTGGTGGTGAACCCGGAGATATGTTCGGGGCATCTGGAATGGCGTGACCGGGATTGCCACTTTATTTTTGGCGATGTTTGTACGGCGACACTGGTTGAGCGCAAGCAAGATACATCCGGCGGGCATTTCGAGGTGGTTTCGACCAAATGCCTGACGAAATTCTCCAATAATATACGCAATAACAACGGTTTTTTGCGACGCTCGCGGCCTGATGGTGTTAAAGACCGGCGCGATATGCAGTTTATGCAAAATGGGCGCAAGGTTTTCAAGGAAGTGTTGCCGATTGTCTCGAACCACATTTTAAGCCATCTGGCGGAGGCAGGGTATTCGGCGGACCAGCTCAAGCGGCTGTGGCTTCATCAGGCCAACAAGGCGATGAACGATTTTATTGGCAAAAAGGTGCTGGGGCGGGTGCCGGAAGCCGGAGAGCAGCCTAATATTTTGCAAGACTATGCCAATACATCTTCAGCCGGCTCTATCATTGCTTTTTCGCAGTATTCCGAGGATATCGGGGATGGAGAGCTTGGGCTGATCTGCTCGTTCGGGGCTGGGTATTCGGTCGGGTCGGTTTTGTTGAAGCGGGCGCTATAGCCGGAGGTTATTTTGCGGCTTCTTGTCGGGCCATGCCGCTATTGACATCGTTTACACCGACCAGCTTGGCCACGAGCCGTAAAAACTGGTTTTCGGCGTGGTCGCGGGTGCCGTCGGCCAGCACGAGCCGCCATAGGTCTACCACCAGATCATAGCGGTCAATATAGGGAATGGCGGCCTTGATCAGGCGCGTCAGATGCACGGTGTCGCCTGCGGTTTCCTCGACTGTTTCGGCCCCTTCGCGCAGGGTGGCAGCGGCGGGCTTGGACAGGGTGTATCGCTGGGCCAGAATGGTATCGATTTTGGCTTTTTCGGTTTCGGCATAATCCTGATCAGCGCGGGCAAGGCGCACCAGCAGAGCGGCGAGGGCGAGGCGCGCGTCATCGGCTTCTAGCGGGTCGGGGGCGGGTTCGGCGCGAAGGCGCATGAAGAGGGAATCAAACATGGGAGGAACCTAACCGGTTTTTGATGGCTTACAAGGGCAGGGCGGTAATTTGGCCGTGATTGAAGCGGGTGGCCGCTCCTTTGATGCGAATTTCGCGGATTTTCCCCTTGGTGACAACCGCGGTGAGGGTAATTTCGCTTGACCGCCCCATATCTTCGCCCTGTTTGAGTGCCAGCACGCTGGAGCCTTCGGGCAGCGGAGCGCTGGCATGGAGCTGGGCTGCCAGAATGGCGCTGGCCGAGCCGGTGGCGGGGTCCTCGGGCATGCCGTGTTCGGGGGCGAACATGCGGGCGGCATAGCCCGCGCCATCGGCGCAATAAAGATAGACAGATTGGGTTTTGGCTTTGGCGGTCATATCCAGCCAACTGCCGCTTGGCGTGGCCTGCCTGAGGGCGGCACGGCTGGCCACGGGAATAAACAGAAAATCCGGCCCGCCTTGCCAATGGCCGGAACGGTGTGCGCCAAAGCCGATATCCTTTACCTCAAGCCCCAGCGCCGTGGCCGCCTCTGTGGCATTTGGCGGGGTGCCGCCTGCGATCTGCGGCAATACCGGCGCGATAAATTCGGCGGTGGTGATGCCATCTTTGCGCGCCACCTGAACCGGCACCAGCCCCGCTTTTTCCTCCAGCGTGATTTCCACCGCGAAATCGCCTTTATTGGCCAGCTCTGCCAGCAAAATAGCGCAGCCCACGGTGGGGTGGCCGGCAAAGGGCAGCTCTACCGCAGGGCAGAATATACGCACTTTGGCGGTGTGAGCGGGGTCGTTTGGTTTTTGCACAAAGATGGTTTCGGAGAGATTGAACTCGCGAGTGATGGCCTGCATTTGGCGCTCGCTCAGCCCGTCTGCGCCCAGCACCACGGCCAGAGGATTGCCGCAATAGGGGGTGGAGGTGAATACATCGAGAGTGTGGAATTCAAGCATTTAACGTCCTTGCAACTGTGCAGCCTCGCCCCCACAGTGCACGGAAGACTGGTTTTGCGCAATCATTGAAAGACACATATAATGAATATTGATAACTGGCTGGCCTTTGTGCTGGCTTACACGATTATCTCGATCATTCCCGGCCCGAGTGTAATGGTGGTTGTCGGGCAAGCGCTTTCTTTTGGGCGAAAAGCTGCTTTTATCTGTATTTTAGGGGATTTACTGGGCGGGGCTGTGCTGATTGCATTGGCGCTGGTTGGTGTGGGTGCGGTGCTGGCGGTGTCTGCCTTGGCCTTTGCTATTATGAAATGGCTCGGGGTCATCTATATGGCTTATCTTGGCATTATGCAGATCAAAAATGCGGGGCGTATAACAGCGCCACGCATATCAGCCAGTTTTCGGACGGGCTTTCTGACAGGGGTGTTAAACCCGAAGGCTGTCGTTTTTTATGTGGCATTTCTGGCACAGTTTCTGGACCCCGCGCAATCGCTTTTAAAGCAATTTACCATCCTGCTTCCAACGGCGGCAGTTGTGGTCGGGGTTGTTTTGGGTGGCTATGCCCTATTGGCCGCCCAAGCCAGAAAGACTCTGCAAAGCCAGCGCGCCAAGCAGCGCGTGGGCATGGCGGGCGGTGGATTCTTGCTGGGTGGCAGTGTGGTGCTTGCGGTGCGTGGCTGACTGTCAGGGAGAATTCCGGCCTACACCAGCCGGCTTTGCTTCAGCGCGGCCGCAACGAAGCTGGCAAAAAGCGGGTGTGGTTCAAACGGGCGGGATTTCAGCTCGGGGTGGAACTGCACACCGATAAGCCACGGATGATCCCCGGCATCTGCCTCGCGCTGAATTCCGCCCAAACGCAAGACACATTGCAGTGAAGTTCCCGTGATGTGGTTGAAAGCCAGACTGATTTAGGGCATTTATATGCATAACGAACAAGGCCAGCGAGGAGAGACAGATGAGCTATACAAGATTACCGGCGCCTTCACCGGAACAGGGATTGTCGCGCTACATGCAGGAGATCCGCAAATTTCCGATGCTGGAGCCGGAAGAGGAATATATGCTGGCCAAGGCATGGGTGGACCATGAAGACACTGAATCCGCCCATAAAATGGTCACCAGCCATCTGCGGCTGGCGGCGAAGATTGCCATGGGCTATCGCGGCTATGGGCTGCCCACTGCCGAGGTAGTATCGGAGGCCAATGTCGGCCTGATGCAGGCGGTAAAGCGCTTTGACCCCGAAAAGGGCTTTCGCCTCGCCACCTATGCGATGTGGTGGATCCGTGCCAGTATTCAGGAATATATTCTGCGCTCGTGGTCTTTGGTGAAAATGGGCACGACATCGGCACAGAAAAAACTGTTTTTCAACCTGCGCAAAGCCAAAAACAAGATCGGCGCGCTGGAAGAGGGCGATTTGCGCCCCGAAAATGTCAAACGCATTGCCACCGAATTGAATGTGACCGAGGCCGAAGTGACCTCGATGAACCGGCGGATGTCGGGCGGCGATGCCTCGCTCAATGCCCAGATCAAAAGCGACGGTGATGGTGCGGCCCAATGGCAGGACTGGCTGGAGGATGAAAACGCCGATCAGGCCTCCGACTATGCCGAAAAAGACGAGTTTGATATCCGCATGTCACTGCTGGCCGAAGCCATGCAGGACCTCAACGAGCGCGAACAGGATATATTGACCAAGCGCCGTCTCTCAGAAGACCCGATGACGCTGGAGCAGCTTTCCAAAGTGTATAAGGTCAGCCGTGAGCGCATCCGGCAGATCGAGGTTCGGGCTTTTGAAAAGCTGCAAGACAAGATGAAAATGCTGGCCGGAAAAATGGGGATGAACGCGCCGGTCGAGTAGGTTTATGGCCGGGTTTCGAGGCGCTGGCGTAGCACCCGGAGCATGTTGTCGCCCATGACTTTGCGGATTGTGGGAACCGGCATCCCCGCATTTACCAGCGCCTGGGTGATGGCCGCCAGCTCGGAGGTATCGAGGCTGGTGGTGACGGAGCCGTCAAAATCCGACCCGAGCGAGACGGCATCTTCCCCCACTACCCGGATCGCGGCTACAATGGAGCTTGCGATGCCGGCAGGGGTGTTGTCACAGGTGACCTCTTCCCAGTAGCCGATACCGATCACTCCGCCGGTGGCGGCGATCTGCTGCATCAGCGCATCGGGCAGGTTTCGCTTGGTATCGCATTGGCTGCGGATACCAGTATGGCTGAGCACGATGGGCATATCGACCATTTCAAGCACATCCTGCACTACCTGCAATGAAGAATGGGCAATATCAAGCACCAGCCCGCGCGCCTCGACCTGCGCCACCACCTCGCGGCCAAAATCGGTCAACCCTGCATTCGAGGTACCGTGTAGGGAGCCGCCCAGCTCGTTGTCAAAAAAATGTTGCAGCCCGATGATACGGTAACCGGCGGATTCGAGCCGCAAAAGATTGGTCATTTCCCCTTCCAGCGGATGCGCACCCTCTATGCCCAGCACCGCGCCCACCACTTTCTCACCCGCCTCGCGCCGCGCCAGCACCTCCTCGAGATCGCGTGCGGTGCGGATGACCCTGAGGTCTTGCGGCATGACAAGCTGGACTTCGGCCAACTTTTCGGCTTGATAGAGTGCCCGCTCCACGAGGCTGCCCCATGTGCGTATCGGCCAGAGCTGGGCGGTGGCAAGCAAGGTGATATTGTCAAAAGTGTCGGCGTCGTTTTGCTGGTAGTTCAGCCCCGCCGGAGACTTGGTGACTGCGGTAAACACCTGCACCGCAACATTACCCTCGATCAGGCGCGGGATATCCACTTGCCCGTAGCTGCCGCGCTTGCTCAGATCCCGGTTCCACAGCAGGCTGTCTGCGTGCCAGTCGGCAATGGTGAGGGAGTTGTGCAGCGCCATGGTTTCCGGGGTGATGGCATAGGGCGGGTGCGGGATAATAGCATTGCGCTGGCGTTCGACATAGCCGGGTGCAAAGATCAAAAACCCGACAAGCCCTACCAAGGATAGCACAAGCACTACAAGCAGGGTTTTTTTGATCATTTGCATGGGAAAATACCTTTTTATAATGGCCAGAAAAACAGAATCGCCGGTATGCTGACCACCACGACAATAATCTCCAGCGGCAGGCCCATCCGCCAATAATCGCCAAATCTATAGCCGCCAGGACCAAGGATAAGCGTGTTGTTTTTGTGGCCAATCGGGGTCAAAAACGCACAAGAAGCGGCAACGGCGACCACCATGAGGAACGGATCAGGGTTTACGCCAAGCGTGGTGGCCATCTGGATGGCGATCGGGGCGGCTACGATGGTGGTGGCGGTGTTGTTGAGCACATCGGACAGGGTCATGGTGACGATCATCAATATGGTCAAAATCGCCCATGGCGCCATGCCCTCGGTCATAGTGAGCAGCCAGCCGGATATCAACTCGGTGCCGCCCGAGGTTTCAAGCGCCGCGCCAAGCGGGATCATCGAGCCAAGCAAGACCACAACCGGCCAGCTGATATGATTGTAAATATCCGAGATTGGCAGGATTTTGGTTAGTACAAAGCCGACCACAACCAGCCCGAGCGCTACCGGCAGGTAAACCAGCCCGAGGCTGGCCGCCACCACAGCAGCTGCAAACATGCCTATCCCGAGCCAGACCTTCTTTTCCTCGGTTACGGATAGCCCGCGTTCGGCCAGCGGCAGGGCGCCCAGCCATTCGGTTACCTGGCCGCTTTGCTCGCTTGGCACCAGTAAAAGCAGGATATCGCCAGCGCGCAACTCGGTCTTTCGAATGTGGCTCTTGATTTTCTGGCCCTGACGGGAGATGCCCATCAGTACGGTATTTTGTCGCCAGCCCAGCCCGATCGCCACGGCGGTCTTGCCGGCAATACGCGATTCTTCGGTCACCACGACCTCGATCATGCTCAAGCCATGGCCATCGGCGCGCAGGGCCTCCTGCCGTTTTGTTTCAGCAAAATCGAGCGAAAGCGCGGCGCGAAATTCATCCAGTGCATCGGGGGTGGCCTCAAGCAGAAGAGCGTCATTGGCGGCCAGTTCGGTGCTGCGCGCTGTGCCGTATCGGCGCTTGCCGTCGCGCACCAGCCCGAGGATGGCGACATCACTTTTATCAGCGGTTTCATAAAACTCCGAAAGCCTTTTGCCGATGTGTTTGGAATCGGCGGGAATGGTCAGCTCCGCGATATAGTTTGCGATGTCTTCCAGCGGATCACGGCTAGCTTGCGCGGACTTGTTTTGCGGGATGAGCCGCCAGCCGACCAGCGCGACAAATGCAAGGCCGGCAAGGGCGACAACTATCCCGACTGGTGCAAAATCAAACATTGCGAAAGGCGCGCCTAGGCTGTCTTCGCGGATGGTGGCGATGATAATATTGGGGGGCGTGCCGATCAGCGTGACCATGCCACCAAGAATGGTGGCAAAGGACAGGGGCATCAATGAAAGGCCCGGCGCGCGCTTGGCTTTGCGCGCGGTCTGGATATCGACTGGCATCAGCAGCGCCAGCGCCGCGACGTTGTTCATAAAGCCCGAAAGCAGGCCACCGATGGCTCCCATCAGCGCAATATGCGCTCCGAGAGAGCGCGAAGCATCAACCAGCGTGCGGGTGATAAGAAATACTGCCCCCGAGCGCACCAACCCTGCCGAAACCACAAGAACCAGCGCCACCACGATCGTGGCAGGGTGGCCAAAGCCCGAAAAGGCCGCCTTGGTCGGAATGACCCCGGCCACCACCCCGAGCAGGAGCGCAGTAAAGGCTACAAGATCGTATCTGAATTTTCCCCAGAGAAGAAATACAAACACCCCGCCAAATAGCGAGAACAGGATGATCTGGTCGGTGGTCATGGAGGCTCCATTTTGTTTTGGCCATCCAAAAGGAATTGGCAGAAAAATGCAATGGGGGGTTGTTTGGTATTTTTGGGTAGAAAAAAGCGGCGCCTCAAGAGGCACCGCTAATATGAAAATAGCAAGGGCGCCTTGGTGGCGCGCGCGGGACTAGTTGGATGCGGGCGGGGTTGCCGGCGCATTATTGGTTGCCTCCGGTGTGGCTGGCGCATCGGTGCTTGGTGTGACGGCATTGCCCAAATCAGGAATCAAGATGGTATTAGGGTCGATTTGCGGCGCGCTTTCGAACGGTGCTGCTATCTCGCCGGCGCCAAGGTTCAACACGGAGTCACCTGCGGCGTTGTTGGCCGCGATAATAGTAAGGCTGAGAGAGGTAATAATAAAGCCGATGGCAAGGACCCAGGTGACCTTGGAAAGCGCGGTTGCGACCGAACGCCCGCTCATGGCACCACCGCCACCGCCACCGCCCATACCAAGCCCGCCGCCTTCCGAGCGCTGGAGTAACACAACCCCGATCAGGCCCAGAGCCAGAAGCAGGTGGATGGTGAGAACGATATTTTCCATATTTCGGTCTTTCGAACTTTAAGAGATCGTGGCTGTCTAACGCTTAAAATGGGGGTTGTCGATTCCTAATCAAGCCTAGGAAGAGATATCGAGATCATCATCGCCGTCGCGTGTGTCAAACTGGCCGGATATCCGCCGCCGGATAATACTCCAGCTCAGGCCAATGCCAAGCACGAGGGAGAGAGCGATCAGGCCGATCCATGTCATGGCGGTGGCGCTCGCGGGGTCGAGCAGGCCTTTGTCATAAAGCACCCAGAGCAGCACCCCGATAACAGAGAGGATCATGGCGATGCCGATTTTACCGATGGATTTTAGCGTGGCGCGGATAAATATCGCGTAGGCGACAAACAGGATTAGCCCAAGCAGGATAACCACCGAGAGATTGCTGGCGGTATTGTCTATAGCCCAGCGCACATAGTTGAGGCTGGTCGGGTTGTAAGTGATGAAAACCAGAATGAGGGCAGCGGCCCAGCGGATCAGCATTTGTTTCAGCATTTTGGCCCTCGTTTTGGTTGAATACTATAAATCGGGGTTTTTGAGCAAAATATCAAGTGGAAGCGGAAGTTTGCCGGTCTTGGCGAAAGCCTGGGTAAATAGAGCTGCTGTTTTTGCCAATTTACACACACTTTCGGGTGGCTTTGTCTGGTGCGGAGCAATGCGCTTGAGAAAATGAAAAACGCACCCCGGCAGGGCGGGATGCGTTGAAAGGGGGCGGGGGGTTCACCCCCTCTTGGCTATGCCAATTCACCCCTGGAGTATTTAGGCAAAAAAGAAGCTAATTTTTTTCTTTATCTACCATTTTACCAGCCGAAATCCATGGCATCATGGCGCGCAGGGTTTTGCCGACTTTCTCGATCTGGTGCTCGTCGTTGATGCGGCGGGTGGCTTTGAAGCTGGGCTGGCCAACGGCGTTTTCCAGCATGAAGTCGCGCACGAAGTTGCCGTTCTGGATGTCCGTCAGCACGTCTTTCATGCGCTTTTTGGTTTCCTCGTAAGGCAGGATGCGCGGGCCGGAGACATATTCGCCATATTCCGCTGTGTTGGAGATCGAGTAGTTCATATTCGCAATGCCGCCTTCATAGATCAGGTCAACAATAAGCTTCACTTCGTGCAGGCACTCGAAATAGGCCATTTCCGGCTCATAGCCCGCCTCGACAAGGGTTTCAAAACCCATGCGGATCAGCTCTACAAGCCCGCCGCACAATACGGCTTGCTCGCCGAACAGGTCGGTTTCGCACTCTTGGCGGAAGTTGGTCTCAATAATGCCCGAGCGACCGCCACCGATGGCGGAGCAATAGGAAAGTCCAATTTCCATGGCTTTGCCCGAGGCGTCGGTGTCAACAGCAACCAAGCACGGCACACCGCCGCCTTTGGTGAACTCGCCGCGCACGGTGTGGCCGGGGCCTTTGGGGGCCATCATGATGATGTCGACACCGGCTTTAGGCGTGATTAGATCAAAGTGGATGTTCAGGCCATGGGCAAAAGCCATGGCCGCGCCCTCGCGGATGTTGTCCTTGACGTATTTGTTATAGGTCTCGGCTTGCAGCTCGTCGGGCATGGTAAACATGATCAGATCACACCAGGCGGCGGCCTCGGCAATGCCCATGGTTTTCAGGCCTTCGCCTTCGGCCTTGGCTTTGGAAGGCGAGCCATCGCGCAAGGCGACAACAACGTTTTTGGCGCCGCTATCGCGCAGGTTCAGCGCATGGGCGTGGCCTTGGGAGCCATAGCCAAGAATGGCTACTTTCATGTCTTTGATCAGGTTGATGTCGCAATCACGGTCATAATATACGCGCATGGTTTTTCCCTCGTTGGTTTGAATTGAGAGCAGCATAGTGGAGTTTTGCAAAAATACCTTTTGATAATTGGTATTTATGCTGATATTACGAGTAATATATGCGCAAGATACTAAAATAATGGAATATTTATGCAAGTAGACGATATTGATCGCCGGATATTGCGCCATCTGCAAGAGGATGGCAGCCAAACCATGGGAGAGCTGGCGGTAAAGGCCGGGCTGAGCAGCGGGGCCTGTTGGCGGCGGGTGGAAAAGCTGGAGACATCCGGTGTGATCATCGGGCGTGAAGTGGTGCTGGACTACCGCGCCATGGGTTATGCGGTGGAAGTGTTTTTGCGCATCACGCTTGATAAAACCCAAGGCAATGCCTTTGACGAATTTACCAGTGCTGCACGCAAGATACCCGAGGTCGGCGGCATTCAGACCTTGCTCGGGCGGGTGGATATCCGCATGGATGTGCGGGCGCGGGATCTGGCGCATTATCAGGAGATATACAAGGAGCGTATTCTGGCGCTGCCGCATATTGCCGATGTCGAGGCGTTGATGCTGATTTCAGAGGTGAAAAACACCGAGGCATTGCCGCTATGATCGAGCTTGATGAAAAAGACCGCGCGATATTGCAGGCGCTTAAGGATGATGGCGGGCTAAACGCCGGCGAGGTTGGCAAAATGGTGGGCCTCACGCAACCAGCCGCGTGGCGGCGGATCAAGCGGCTGGAAGATGGCGGAGTGATTTTGGGCCGCCGGGTGCGGCTCAACCGGGTGGCGCTTGGCTTTGGTGTGGTGGTTTATCTCGGGGTCAAGCTGGCTGCCAAGGGCCGGGTCAGCCTTGAGGATTTTGAACGTGCGGTGTGTGCCATTCCCGAGGTGCAACTGGTGCAGCATGTGCTTGGGATATATGATTATCGGCTCAAGGTGGTGGCGCGGGATCTGTCTGATTTCGAGCGGATATTACGACGGCGGATCATGACACTACCCGGTGCCGGTGAAGTCGAGAGCAACGTTATGCTTTCGGAGGTGGATTAGCGATAGCCGCGCGCTGCACTGAAATGGTGGCGTTTGTGGCCAGTGCTAGATTGACACGACAACCTTTCCGGTGGATTGGCGCTTTTTAAGCAAGGCGAGGGCTTCGTTGGCCTGTTTCAGTGGTAATATATGGCTGATATGGGGTTTGAGGCTACCGGTGGCGTGGATTTCAAACAATGCCTTGAAGCTGTCGGTAAGTTTTTGCGGGGCAAAAACCGTGTAGCCGCCCCAATAATATCCGATAACGGTGATGTTTTTGACCAACAGAATGTTGGCCGGAATTTGCGGAATGTCACCAGAGGCAAACCCGAGAGGTAAAATCCTTGCCAGGGGATTACAGGCCCGCAGGGCGGCTTTAAACTGTGCGCCGCCCACCGGATCATAAACCACATCCGCGCCGCCAAGGGATTTCACGGCCGTGCGGATATCGTCGGTTTCGGAGTTGATCAGGTGGTCCGCACCTGCGTTTTTGCAGATTGCCAGCTTTTCGGCCGAGCGCGCCACCGCGATCACCTTTGCCCCCATTAGCTTGCCAAGCTCTACCGCAGTCAGGCCAATCCCGCCCGATGCGCCCAGCACCAGCAGGGTTTCGCCCGCCTTCAGCGCGGCGCGCTCAAGCGCCAGATGGCTGGTGCCATAAGCCACCAGAAAGGCCGCGACCTCTTCATTGCTCAGGCTGTTTGGCACCTCCACACAGCGATCTGCTGCGATGCAGGTGTATTCGGCCAATCCGCCGCTGCCGCCATAGGCGCCGATGCGGGTGCCTATGGCCGGCGCACTCACCCCTTCGCCAAGCGCCTCTACGGTGGCGCATATTTCCATACCCGGAGTGAAGGGCGGCTCGAATTTTTCCTGATATGTGCCCTCTACAATCAGCGTATCGCCAAAGTTTATACCGCAGGCATGCACTCGCACTAAAACCTCGCCCTTGGCGGGGGTTGGGCGGGTGGTTTCAACCAGTTCCATTGGTTGGCCCAGTGTGAGTATTTGCATGGCTTTCATGGTATGCTCTCCTATCTTTGCCTCGAATTGACGCGGCGCAGTAATAAAAGGCAAGCCAATACTTGCCAAGGGCCGCTATATTTTGTATGGGAGCGGAGAACGGGGAGAGCTACAGGCTCGCCCCGCATTTTTTTTGAAAAGGCCGGAATGATGGATTTGCGTAACGTCGCGATTATTGCCCACGTTGACCACGGGAAAACCACCCTGGTGGATGAAATGCTCAAACAGTCGGGGATCTACCGCGAAAACGAGGCGACCACCGAGCGCGCCATGGATAGCAATGACCTGGAGCGCGAGCGCGGCATTACCATTTTGGCCAAGGCTACAAGTGTCGTCTGGAACGGCACCCGCATCAATATCGTAGACACCCCCGGCCACGCCGATTTTGGCGGCGAGGTTGAGCGCATTCTTTCGATGGTTGACGGTGTGGTGCTGCTGGTGGATGCCGCCGAAGGCCCGATGCCGCAAACCAAATTTGTGCTTTCAAAAGCGCTGGCGTTGGGGTTGAACCCGATTGTGGTGATCAACAAGGTTGATAAGCCCGATGGTGAGCCGGATGCCGCCCATGACAAGGTTTTTGATCTTTTTGGTAACTTGGACGCCAATGATGACCAGCTCGATTTTCCGGTGCTGTTTGCCTCTGGCCGAGCTGGCTGGGCGGATAAAGAGCTGGATGGCCCCCGCGAAAACCTCAATGATCTGTTTGACATGATCATCGAGCATGTGCCTGCGCCTGCACAGATTGAACACCGCGACGAGCCTTTCCGCATGCTGGCCACCACCCTTGGTGGCGATGCGTTTTTGGGCCGTATTTTAACGGGCCGCGTTGAATCCGGCACCGCCAAAGCCGGTGACCAGATCAAGGCGATGAGCCGTGATGGCAGCCTGATCGAGAATTTCCGCATTACCAAGGTTTTGGCGTATCGCGGGCTGGAGCAGGTGGCGATTGATGTGGCCGAGGCGGGGGATATTGTTTCCGTCGCTGGCATGGCCAAGGCGACTGTGGCGGATACCTTGAGCGATAAATCGGTTACCGAGGCGATACCGGCCCAGCCGATTGACCCGCCAACCATTACCGTGAGCTTTGGCATTAACACCTCGCCACTGGCGGGGCGTGATGGCGACAAGGTGCAAAGCCGGGTTATCCGCGACCGCTTGATGAAAGAGGCCGAATCCAACGTGGCGATCAAGGTCACAGACAGCCCGGGCGGCGAGGCTTTTGAAGTGGCCGGGCGCGGCGAGCTGCAAATGGGGGTGCTTATTGAAAACATGCGCCGCGAGGGTTTCGAGCTTTCGATCTCGCGCCCACGGGTGCTGTTTCGGGAGATTGATGGCCAAAAGATGGAGCCGATCGAGGAAGCGACCATTGACGTGGATGACGAATATACCGGCACGGTGATCGAAAAGCTGACCCAGCGCAAAGGCGAAGTGGTGGAAATGCGCCCCGGTGGCGCTGGCAAAACCCGCATTGTTGCCCATGTGCCCTCGCGTGGGTTGATCGGCTATCACGGGCAGTTCCTGACTGATACGCGCGGCACGGGCGTTATCAACCGGGTGTTTCATGATTGGGCGCCGTTCAAGGGCAAAATTGAAGGCCGCCGCGCCGGGGTGCTGATCTCGATGGAGGATGGCCAGTCGGTGCCATACGCTATTTTCAACCTTGAAGATCGTGGCAAGTTTTTCATTGGCGCACAGGAGCAGGTTTATCAGGGCATGATTATTGGCGAGCACAACCGCCCCAATGACCTTGAGGTAAACCCGCTAAAGGGTAAAAAGCTGAGCAACGTGCGGGCGAGCGGCAAGGATGATGCCGTGACGCTGACAACCCCCGTGCGCATGAGCCTCGAGGAGGCGATCGCCTATATTGACAATGACGAGCTGGTGGAGGTGACGCCTAACAGCATTCGTATGCGCAAGCGCCATCTTGATCCCGTTGAGCGTAAAAGGGCGGCAAAAACCCTGGAGGGCTGATATTCGCAATTTGCAAAACACGCCGAGATTGCAATGCTCCGATGGTTGCGGATTGCAAAAAACCACTGGTTGAGTTAGGTTTTAATTATTACAGTGCATAAAGATGTTGTAATATAGTGAATTTTCAGCTACGTGCATTCCATTGGGTTCGGCCCGATTTTTGCACTCTTAAAGAGTAACCAAAGTTTAGGAGTATTTAGCTTTATGAAACACCCTGTAGATGTACATGTTGGAAAACGCGTGCGCCACCGGCGCTGGATGGTCGGAATGACCCAGCAGCAGCTCGGCGAGGCCGTCGGCATCAAATTCCAGCAAATCCAGAAATATGAAACCGGTATGAACCGTGTCAGCGCTTCGCGTCTTTGGGATATATCCAAGGCGCTGGATGTCGATGTGCGATTCTTCTTTGACGGGATCGACGAAGGTATGATCGAGGCTGGAGATGGGGCCGTTACCGTGAAAAGCACACCCAAAATCCAAGGGGATTTGCTGGCAGACAAAGAAGCGCTGGATCTGGTGCGCTCTTATTACGCTATCCCTGAAAACCAGCGGCGCCGGTTGTTTGATCTGGCGCGCGCGCTTACAGATGTTGCCTAAGCCGCATTGACCCGAGAGCATAATTATGAAACCTCCGTCTGATAACAGGCGGAGGTTTTTTTATGGAAATCAACAAGGCAATGCAGCAGGAGTTGCGTGCGGTGGCCGAAGAGATGGCCGATACAGCCCGCAAGGTCACCCTGCGCTATTTTCGAACCCGTGATCTGGCGATTGAAAATAAAGAGCGCGAAGGATTTGACCCCGTAACGGTCGCGGATAGGGAGGCCGAGCAGGCAATGCGGGCCGTGCTTGCCCGCCGCCGCCCTGAAGATGCGATTTTTGGCGAGGAGTTTGGCCACAGCACCGGCAGCTCGGGCCTAACGTGGGTACTCGACCCGATCGACGGCACCCGTGCTTTTATCAGCGGTGCGCCAAGTTGGGGCGTGCTGATCGGGCTGGAGGCAGGGCAGGGGCCTGTGCTGGGCCTGATCGACCAGCCCTTTACCGGCGAGCGTTTTTTTGGCGGGTTTGGGCAGGCTGACTGGCGACGCGGCACCGAGAAAGCCCCGCTGAATACCCGCCCTTGCCGCAGGCTGGAAGATGCCATTTTGATGACAACCTTTCCCGAGGTGGGTACCGGAGAGGAGGAGATGTCCTTCAACGCGGTTTCGGCCCGCTGCAAACTGACCCGCTTTGGCCTTGATTGTTATGCCTATGCGCTGTTAGCGCTCGGCCAGATTGATCTGGTGATTGAAGCGGGGCTGAATGCCTACGATGTGCAAGGGCCGATCGGGGTGGTTGAGGGGGCCGGCGGGGTGGTAACCGACTGGCAGGGAAATCCGGCCCATAATGGCGGGCAGATCATCGCGGCGGGGGATGCGCAGGCGCATGCGGCAGCGTTGGAGATATTAAACCGCTAATACGGCCTTAACCGGGCAGGCTAGCGCTCAGGAAAGCATCGGTCTTCTCCCAGCACTCGGCTTGCCGCTCTGGGGTTTCCATCCATATTTCATGGCGCGCGCCCGAGATTTTCACCAGCTTTCCGGCTGCAAAACGGGGTATTTGCCGCCGGATAGCCGCCGGGCTGACAACGGCTTCTTCGCTGCCGACAAAGGCAAGGGCAGGTAGGCTGGGCATCGGACTGGCATCAAAAAACCTGAATTCGCCAAGCGCGGCTTGCAGCCAGCGAAAGGAGGGCGGGCCAAGCCCCAGCGCCGGGTATTGCCGGATCTGTTCGCGCATATAGTCCCAATGGTTTTTATCATGGGTGAGATTGTTGTCCTCAAATGGTTCGCGGGTCAGATAAAAGCCTTTGGGCTGGGCGATAGCGGGTTTTTTGCCCAAGCCAAGCCCAACACCGATACTGGCAATAAGCGGTGCAAAAAACCTGTTTGCCCCCGGCAGGTGCAAGCCCCACATCGGCGCGGAGAAAACCGCCGCAGCAAAACCATCACGGGCCAGCAGCGCCCGCAGCCCGATACAGCCGCCCATGGAATGGGCAAACATCACCCGTGGGCCAGAGCAGGCCATCACCTCCGGGTGGGCAAGCACCGCGTCGATATCCAGTTGGTAATCTTTGAAATTATCAACATGCCCAACCGCCGTGCTGTTACCCGGCCGATCAGAAAGCCCTTGTCCGCGCCAGTCAATGATCGCAACACTAAAGCCGCGCTCCACCAGCTTGCCAGCCATGCGCCCGTATTTTTCTATGCACTCGGTCCGGCCGGGAAGCACCAGCGCCAGCCCCCGCGCCCCGCCTGCCCAGAGGGCAAAGCGAATGCGGGTGCCATCACTGGTTTGCACAAAAAACGCTTGCCCATCTTCGGGGGCCTCGGCCACATCGATATGGAGCGGCGCAGCTTCCATCAGGTCAGCAGCGCGCCGAGCTTCATGGCCATACCCATATCTCCATCAATCGAGATTTTGCCGGACATGAAAGCGCTGGTCGGATTTAGCTCGCCTGATAGCAGCTCCTGAAAGACATCCGCATCGGCGGTGATGGTGCAGTCGGCGTCGCCATCATCAAGGCTGGCGCCGTTTTCGTCGATTCGGATGGCACCGGTGCCTTCGATCTCGAATTTGATCGAACCTTCGATGCCGTCACCTCCGAGCTTGTCGGAAAGGGCTTTTACGGCTGCGTCTAGAATTTCGCTCATGGTGGTCTCCTGATTGGTTGGTTTGGGAGCAATCTAGGAGAAAAACGGGTTTTCGGAAACATTTTTTTTGCGTTCCCTTGCGTCATTTTTCGACTTACACGGGAAATTGAGGCAAATACGCCCTTTTGGCTTGGGTTTTGGCATCAATGCGCCTATTTTCGACCTATGGAAATGAAGAGATACATACTGGCCATTTTTCTGGCCTTCGGGGTTGCAGGAGGAGTGGGTGCGCAGCAGCACTCGCTGGCATTTGGCGAGAACGCCCGCCTTGACGAGCTGTTTGCCCAGATGCAGGGCGTGGAGGGCGAGGACGCGGGGCGTGCCGAGCACGAGGTGTTGCGGATATTCCGGCAATCCGGCTCGGAAGCCATGGATTTGTTGTTGGCGCGTGGATATGCGGCATTGGAGGCAAGAGATTCCAAGTTGGCCATATGGCATTTCTCGGCGCTGATAGACCATGCCCCGGCATTTGCCGAAGGCTATAATGCACGAGCAACCGCTTATTTTGTGATGGGGCGTTATGGCGAGGCGCTGGCTGATATCGAGCAGGCATTGGCGCTCAATCCGCGCAATTTCGGGGCGCTGGTCGGGCTGGGGGCTATTGAGGAGGATATCGACAATCTGGAAAACGCGCTCAAGGCTTACAAGCTGGCACTGGCGCTGAATCCACATTCAACCGAGATCGCGGATTCGGTGAAGCGGGTTGAAGAGCAAATTTTCATCGTCCATTAGGGCGGTTCATTTTCAGGGCGGATTATGCGTGAAATCACGGCTGTGCTTGGCCCGACCAACACCGGCAAAACCCATTATGCAATCGAGCGGATGCTCGGGCACCAAAGCGGCATTATCGGCCTGCCGTTGCGGCTGCTGGCACGCGAGGTTTATGACAAGGTGGTAGCGCTACGCGGGCTTGGCGCTGTGGCGTTGCTGACCGGCGAAGAGCGGATCATGCCGCCCAAGGCGCGGTATTATGTGTGCACGGTCGAGGCAATGCCGACGGGCATGGCAGCGGATTTTGTGGCTGTTGATGAAATCCAGCTTTGCGCCGACCCGGATCGCGGCCATATTTTCACCCAGCGCCTGCTGCACAGCCGGGGCCGCGCCGAGACCTTGTTTATGGGCGCAAGCTCAATGCGGGCGCGGATCGAGAGCTTGATACCAGACGCGCGGTTTCTTTATCGTGAGCGGCTGTCCGAGCTTTCGTATAGCGGGCCGAAAAAGATCAGCCGGATGCCGGCGCGGGCGGCGATCGTGGCGTTTTCGGTTGAGCAGGTATATGCTATTGCCGAGCTGGTGCGGCGCCAAAAGGGTGGCGCGGCGGTGGTGATGGGCGCGCTTAGCCCGCGCACGCGCAATGCACAGGTCGAGATGTATCAAAACGGCGAGGTGGACTACCTTGTGGCGACAGATGCGATTGGCATGGGGCTGAACCTCGATATCTCCCATGTGGCTTTTGCAGGCCTTTCAAAATTTGACGGCCGCCGGATGCGCTATTTGATGCCAAACGAGCTGGCGCAAATTGCGGGCAGGGCGGGGCGTTATATGGAAAACGGCACATTTGGCGTGACGGGCGAGGCTCATGATCTTGAACCCGACTGGGTGGAGGCGATTGAAAACCACCGTTTTTCATCCATTCAAAAGCTGGAATGGCGAAACCCGAAGCTGGATTTTGGGAGTTCAAAGGCGCTGATTGCCTCGCTGGAGCGCGCGCCTGACGACCGCGAGCTTTTGCGCGCCCGAGAGGCCGATGATCTGCGTAGTCTCAAGGGGTTGGCGGCGATGCCTGATGTGGTGGATCAGGTGCGTTTTGCCCCCGAGGTGCGCCGGTTGTGGGAGGTCTGCCAGATACCGGATTTTCGCAAGCTCAGCGGCGGCGAGCATCTGGCGCTGTTGGCCAAGGTTCATGCCCAGCTTTCTTGCGGGCAAATCTCTGAGGACTGGCTGGCGCAGCAGGTAAAATCGATTGACCGTATTGATGGCGGCATTGACCAGCTTTCCAAAAGGTTGGCGTATATCCGCACATGGACATACGTTTCCCAGCGCAAAGACTGGCTGGGCGATGTTTTATATTGGCGTGAAGCTACCCGCAGGGTAGAAGATAGGCTGTCGGATGCGCTGCACGCGCGGCTGACCCAGCGATTCGTTGATCGCCGCACTAGTTTTTTGATGCGGCGGTTGAAGCAAAAGGAGAGGCTCTTGGCCCAAGTAAGTGAAAACGGCGATGTGACCGTTGAAGACCAGTTTATCGGCAAGCTGGATGGTTTCCGGTTTATTTTGGACCCGAAAGCCAGTGACCAAGAGGCTAAAACATTGCGCGCAACCGCGCTGGCGGCCTTGCAGCCGGTGTTTAACCTGCGCTCTGACAAAATGTATAACGCGCCTGATACCGAGTTTGACTTTACCGAACAGGGCGGTCTGATGTGGGGTGAAAGCGCTGTCGGTAAACTGGTGGCCGGGGCGGATGCGCTGAGCCCGCAGATCGAGGTGTTTGTCGATGAAGAGGCGGGGCCGGAGGTGTCTGAAAAAGTGCGTCGGCGCCTCGGGCACTGGATGGAACGCAAAATAGCTGCCCTGTTCGAGCCGCTGCTGGCGATCAAAAATGACGAAAGCCTGCAAGGGCTGGCACGCGGCGTTGGCTTTCAGCTGGTTGAAGCGCTGGGGGTGATCCCGCGCAGTGAAATCGCCAAAGATATCAAAGAGCTGGATCAGGATGCCCGCGCAACCCTGCGCAAACACGGGCTGCGTTTTGGCCAGTTTACCATCTTTCAGCACCTGATGCTGAAGCCTGCACCTACCCGCCTGCGGTTGGTGCTATGGTCACTGCAAGCGGGGCTGGATGAGTTTCCCGAGGCACCACCGCCGGGGCTGGTGACAGTGCCGGCGGTGCCCGATGCGCCCGAGGGCTATTATGCCCGTGCCGGCTACCGGCTGGCCGGAGAACGCTCGATTCGCATAGATATGCTGGAGCGCCTCGCCGATATGTTGCGCGGTCAGGATAGCCGTAGTGGTTTTGAGGCCAACGCCGATATGTTGTCGATCACCGGTCTGACATTGGAGCAATTCGCCAATCTGATGGCCGGTCTTGGTTATGCATTTGAACGCCTTGAGCGACCAAAGGTTAAAGTTGCCTCCGAGGTGTCCGCGCCGCAATTGGCTGAAAAGGCAGAAGAGACGGTTGAGGCGGGCAAAACCACAGAAACCACAGAAACCACAGAAAACACAGAAACGGCAAAACCCACAGAGACTGTAGAAACTACAGAGCCAACAGAAAAAGCTGAAACGTCAGAACCAGCCGAAGCATCTGCCAAAGAAGCCCCCGCGCCAGAAGGCGAAAGCAAGCCAGACGAGGTCGAGGTCTTTTACACCTTCCGCTGGGCCGCCAAGCCGCGCGGGCAGGGACCACGGCGCAATCGTTCAGAAGGCCAGAACGAGGGGCAAAACAAGGGCCGCAACGAAGACCGCCCACAAAACCGTGGCAAAAAACCCAAGGGCAAGCGCGGCAAGCCCGAGCAGCGCCAGCAATCCGCCCGCCCGCCGCGCAAAGAAAAACCCCTTGATCCGGACAACCCGTTTGCCGCCCTCGCCGCGCTAAAGGCCAAAGATTGAGCGACAGCCAGCGAATAGACAAGTGGCTCTGGCATGCGCGGTTCTTCAAAACCCGCACGCTGGCGGCCAAGGTGGTTTCGGCGGGCCATGTGCGGATAAATAGTGCGCGGGTCAAAAAACCTGCCACGTTGGTCCGGCCTGGCGACGGGCTAAGCTTTATGCAGGGCCGAGAGTTGCGCATCGTGCGCATTTCGGCGCTGGGCCAGCGGCGCGGGCCAGCATCCGAGGCCGCCATGCTTTATCATGATCTCACCCCTGTGCCAGATATCCCTGCCGTAGCGGCCGGGCGGGTCGGGATTCGGCCCACCAAAAAGGACCGTCGTGCTATCGATTTTATCCGGCACACGTCTTCTTGAACGCAGGCACTTGAAACCTGCCAGATCGCAGCCTAATAACCCCGTAAGTACATTTTTGGCAATTCGGGCACCGGCCCGCGCAACGAGGCAACCTGATGACCTATATCGTCAACGATTCCTGTATCGCATGTAAATATACCGACTGTGTAGAAGTCTGTCCGGTGGATTGCTTTTACGAGGGCGAAAACATGTTGGTCATTCACCCTGACGAATGTATTGACTGCGGCGTCTGTGAGCCGGAATGCCCCGCAGATGCCATTCGCCCCGATACCGAACCCGATGCCGAAAAATGGGTGGAGTTCAATCGTAAATACTCCGAGCTATGGCCGGTGATCATTGAGCAACGCAAGCCGCTGCCTGATGCCGAGGCACGGGATGGCGAGGACGGTAAGCTGGAGAAGTATTTTTCCGAAAAGCCCGGAGAGGGCAGCTAAGCCCCGTTTTTTCACCGGCAAGAAAATCTTGAGGCGCGCCCTTCTTATTATGCGCGGTCTGTGCTATTATATATGCATAATAATTTGGGCCGTCATAAGGAGTGTTCTGTGCTTTGTGCATAGAAACCGCAAACCAGCTTTCATAACCGAAGAATTTTGCAGCTTGCCTTTTGGCGGTGCGCGCGATTTTTCGGTTGAAGTTGCAGAAAATGGAAAGTCACCGGAATATGAATAAATCAAATAATCAACTGGATTTTACCAAGGGGCAATTTGTCGTTTACCCTTCCCACGGTGTCGGGACGATTACCGAAGTGGAAACACAAACGGTTGGTGAGGAAGTCCTCGAAATGTTTGTGGTATATTTTGAAAAAGAGAAAATGACCCTGCGGGTGCCAACCCAAAAGGCGATTTTGGTCGGTATGCGGGCGCTCTCTAGCCCTGAGCTTGTGGCAAAATGTATGAAAACCCTCGCCGGTCGGGCGCGGGTAAAGCGGGCGATGTGGTCGCGCCGCGCTCAGGAGTACGAGCAAAAGATCAACTCGGGTGATCTGGTGGCCATTGCCGAAGTGGTGCGCGATTTGCACCGTAATGATGACCAGCGGGAGCAATCCTATTCAGAACGTCAGCTTTATGAAGCCGCGCTGGAGCGATTGACTCGCGAGGTTACGGCTGTGGATGCACAAGGTGAAGATGCAGCGCAGCGCAAGATCAGCGAAATCCTTGATGCCCGCGTGGCGCCAGTTCCGACAACGCCTGAAACACCGGTTGTCTGATATAAGCAGGTGAAGCGGCACGCTCTTTGAGCTTCAAGCAGGCTACCCTCCGTTTTGTGTCTGGTTGCTGGCGCAACAAGGCCCTAAAATGATCGGGCGGTGGCCTCGCTTTGCCCGGCAAGGCACTTTTATATCACCGCAAGCCCGATGATCTCGCTGCTTTGCTGACTGGCTCCCAAAACATCGCCGGTTTGCCCTCCAAGCGTTGTTTTTGCGATGAAAGCTATAATAAATGCGGCCAGCCCCATGACCAGCAATACCAAGATGCCATACCAGCCAAAGGCTATCAGGCTTATGAGCAATGCCAGCACCTGGGCCAGCAGGGCTGCTGCCAAAGAGGGTCTGCCCGCTGCCGCAGACATACCGTCTGGTCGCGCGTTTTTAAGCCCCGCCATCACAGAGACCATCATCGCGCGGGAGCCAGCGCCAAGCGCGGCGAGGATCAAGGGAAGCTCCGGGCCGATTTGCACCGAGATGCCGGTGTGGCGCCCGAGTATGACGAGGATAAGCGCAAGAGTGCCATAAACCCCGATCCGGCTGTCTTTCATGATCTCCAGCCGGCGCGCGGGGGTGAAGCCGCCCATACCGTCAGCCATATCTGCCAGCCCGTCTTCGTGGAGCGCGCCGCTCAGGGCTATCTGGAGCATGATGACAAAAAATGCGGCCATGCCGGCGGTCATTCCCGCTGCCACCAGCCCCCAGCCTAAAAGACCGGCAATAGCACCGAGCGCGGCCCCCACCAGCGGATAGGCCCATGCTGCGGCCGCGCCGCGTTTTCCGGCACGCTCATGGTCTACTGGCACCGGCAGGCGCGAAAGCAGGGTAAAAGCCGCTAATATATCGTGAAATTTTACCTTCATGGCTGTTTGCTGGCTCCGGTTTCGTTTTTGGCTCAACATTTGCTGCGATACCCCGTATTAGGGGGTGATAGCAAATAGTGAAAGCCCCGTGATGCCCCAGACCTTTTCGACCCTAGACGAATTTTCCGCGCTTCTGGCGCAGCTTCCTGCCCCGGACAGTACCGCAAAAGAGGCTGCAAGCGCTCGCAATGCGGTGCTGACCAAGCCGCCGGGTGCCTTGGGGCGGCTGGAAGATATCGCCATCTGGTATGCCGGGTGGCGCGGGGAAGCTGCGCCGCAAATCAGCGCGCCGCAAGTGTTGGTTTTTGCCGGCAATCACGGGGTGGTGGCGCAGGGGGTCTCCGCCTTTCCCGCCGAGGTCACCGCCCAGATGGTTGGTAACTTTGCCGCTGGCGGTGCGGCGATTAACCAGCTTTGTGCCGTGGCGGGGGCGAGGCTGAATGTCATTGCGCTTGATCTTGAAACCCCGACCGCAGATTTCACCCAAGCGCCAGCTATGAGCGAGGCCGAACTTGTCTCGGCGCTACTTGCGGGCTGGGAGGCGGTGGATCTAGCAGCTGACCTTCTGGTGGTGGGCGAGATGGGCATAGGCAATACCACCAGCGCGGCTGCAATTGCGCTGGCCCTGTTTGGCGGAGAGGCCGGGGATTGGGCTGGCCGTGGCACGGGGGTGGATGACGAAGGGCTGGCGCGCAAGGTTGATGTGATCAACAAAGGGGTGAAGCGACAGGCGGTGGCCTCGGGGCTGGAGGTGCTGCGCTGCCTTGGCGGGCGCGAAATTGCGGCGATGGCCGGGGCGATTGCGCGGGCCCGCTTGGCCCGTATTCCGGTGGTGCTTGACGGCTTCATCTGCACTGCGGCGGCGGCCTGCCTGCACAAAGCCTCGCTCGGGGCGCTGGATCATTGTCTTGCGGGTCATGTTTCCGATGAGTCCGCCCATGGGCGCATGTTGGAAAAACTTGGCAAAAGCCCACTTCTGGATCTGGGTTTACGGCTGGGAGAAGGCTCCGGCGGAGCGCTTGCGATCAATATCGTTAAAGCCGCGCTTGCTTGCCATTCGGGCATGGCCACCTTTGATCAGGCCGGTGTTTCGCAGGAAAAATAATGTGTTCGCGTTTATGATGTATTGACCAGAATTAAACGCAAAACGTTGCACCCGGCTCGCGCTTGGCCCGGGGGAGAGCATGGCGCCCCGCTTTGTGCGAGGCGCCAAAGGTTATTTCGATACAACCATCTGGTGGCCAACGTCGCTGATGCTGATCTGCCCGACCAGCGATAGATCACTCTGGTTGATAATCCTCATCACCGGCTCATCGGAACTGCTGACATATGCCAGATCGGTGCCCGCAATGGTGGTCATATGATAGGGCGAAGGCCCCATTGCCTGTTTGGTGACCAAACCGCTGGCTAGATCTACCCGCGCGATATTGTCACCATCGCGCTCCGCGACCAGAAGCGCGCTGCCATCCGAGGTGATATCCAGCCCGTGCAGGCGTTCTCCGATTGTAAAGGTATCAACCACAACACCGGTTGCCAGCGCGATCGAGCTGACCGTGCCGTCGTCATTGTTATTGACGTAAAGCATGTTGCCGTCAGCCGAGATCACCATGTGCTCGGGGGTGGTGCCGGTGTTGATCCTGCTCTGGATCATCCAGTGGGTAGTGGAAATCACCGCGATGTTGTCATCCCCCGCATTGCTGACATAGAGCGTGTTGCTATCGGCGCTAAAGGTCATGTAGTTGGGCAGCGAGCCGGTTTCTACCGTCGCCACCACCTCATAGCTTTGCAGGTCAATCACGCTCACTTTATCATAGGCAGGCTGGGAGACAACGGCAAAGCGGCCGTCGGGGCTGGTGGTAACATGGTGCACGGCACCGGGCACATCAACGACGCGGATAATCTCGCCGGTTTCTGCATCAAGGATAGAAACCGTGCTGACCATCTCGGGCGCATCACCGTCTTTTTCGGGGCTGGCTGCGTGGTGGATGGCGTGGTCTTCGGCACTGACAGAGTCCGGCTTGGCCGGTGCCATTGTGCCCGGTTCGCGCTCGTCAAAGGAGCCGGCAATCAGGTATTTGCCATCTGCGCTACTGGCGAGGCCGTGCACGGCGGATAAGCCGGTATATTCCTTGACGATCTCGCCGGTCTGGGCGTCAACTACCTCGATCTTTCCGGCGTTTCCAACCGGAATATAAACAAACGGGGCGGCATAACCGGTGCTGGCAAGCAAAGTGGCCAGAACGGTACTGATTTTGAGAGTATTGAACATGTGAATTCTCCATTGATTGGGGTTCCGGCCCGTTATGGGCCGGGCAGGGCGTGCCTGCTGGATTGTGCGGAATCAGCTCTTGAGCGCTTTGCGGCGGGTTGTGAACTCGGCTTCGTCGATTTCACCGCTGGCATAGCGCTCACTCAGAATGTCGAGAGCGCGGTTGCTGCGGGCTTCGCCACCCATGCCAAACAGACGCAATGCGCCGACCACGGCGGCAATGATTAATCCGAAAAACAGGATCATCATCAGCGGGCCAAAAAACCAGCCGCCATATCCCATGCCGTTCCCCATGGAGCCGTATCCACCGGTTATATCGGCAAGAGCTTGAGCAGGTAGTGCCAAAACGGCAAGCGCGGGTAAGTATTTATTGAACAGTTTCATTGTGTTCTCCTATACTGTTGAGGTCATAAATCAGCCGAAGCTGTAATAAATGAACTCAGGTAATAGGAGGGTGGAAAGGAGGGGCAAGCGCCCGCCCGTCGGCCAATGGCACAGATGGAAGTACCTGTTTGTCCATAGGGAATTCGGCCAGCAACGGGCCGCCATAAGAGGCGAGAATTGCGGTGCAGGGCGCCATTTGCGGGCATATTTTGCCGTTGGCGGTGCTGTCTGCCTGTTTGGTGATGTGCAGGGCGTGCAGCCCGGGAGCGGCGACCTCGCCACTGCCGAAAGATATCTCGCTTTGCACAGGGCTGGCATTGGCCATATGGTTGCGCATAGCTATCGGGTTGAGAGTTAGCGCCAGTAACAAACCGACAGCAAAAAGCACACGGAAAAAACCGCCGGTGGTTCTTTTTGCGTATACTCGGGTTGCGATGCGCATATTTAACTCCTTTGCGCCTATGTAGCTGGCATATCGGGCGGGGCTTTGACATGGATCAAAACCGGTAGGTAGCCTCACAGGCTTGTGAACAGAGCGTGATGGGAAACCGGTGGTTTGGCTATTTTATTCGTCGGCCACCGGGTGCTTTGGCATATGCTTTGCTCTCGCCACATAGGGCCGTGAAACATCGGTTAGTGCCACGTCGATACACTCGACCTCCAGCCGGATCGCCCCGTCGCCTTGCAGGATCAGGCTCAGGGTGCCTGCGCCTTCTTCCGAGGGGATAAATTCCAGCCCCAGCAGGGCAAATATTTGTTCTTTATCCGCCGGGTTCAGCCCCTCGCCACCGACCTTCAGGGCGCTCTCGAATACCAAGGTGGATTGCACCCGCTCAAAGGGGCGGCCCTGCGCTTTAGCCATATCCTTATCTTCCCAGCGAAAGCGATTGATAAGCAAGGAAAAGCGGTGTTTTTTTGGTTGCCAGCTGGTTTCGGCATTCTGCCCGATAGCATCCTGAACAAGTGCCGAAATCACAGCCAGATCTTCAGGGCATTCTGCCCGTAGGCGCACCGGCTTTTCGGCTCCATCGGTAAAGCTTGCATCCGTCATTATTCTTTCTCCCGCCTGATATCGGCTCCACAGGCGGCCAGCTTGCGCACCAGTTGTTCATAACCGCGATCCAGATGATAAACACGGCTGACAACGGTTTCGCCCTCGGCGGCCAAGCCGGCCAGAATAAGCGAAACCGAAGCGCGCAGATCTGTTGCCATGACAGGCGCACCGCGCAAGGCCTTGACCCCGCGCACAGTGGCGGTGCCGCCATGCACCTCTATATTGGCCCCCATGCGGATCAGCTCGGGGGCATGCATAAAGCGGTTTTCGAATATGCGCTCTTCCAGCACCGATGTTCCTTCGGCAAAAGACAGCAGAGCCATCATCTGGGCCTGAAGGTCGGTCGGAAAGCCGGGGTGAACCTCGGTAACAATATCAACAGGCTTAATTGGCCCGTCCCGGCGCACAGATAGCCCGCGTGTGGTTTCGGTAATGGTTGCGCCCGCAGCTTCGAGCTTGTCGCAAAAGGTTTCCAGCAAATCACGGCGGCCTCCGATCAGCTCGACCTCGCCCCCCGCGATCACTGGTGCCAGCATATAGGTGCCAAGTTCGATCCGGTCACTCACTACCTTGTGGGTGGCTCCAAACAGCCGCTCCACCCCGTGGATGGTCAATGTATCGCTGCCCTCACCCTTGATGCGCGCACCCATCGCCCGCAGACAGGCCGCCAGATCGACGATCTCCGGCTCGCGCGCCACGTTCTTCAGCACCGTGGTGCCTTTGGCTAGGGTGGCAGCCATCAGCAGGTTTTCGGTGGCGCCGACGGAGGCGAAGGGCAAGGTGTATTCCGCCCCGATCAGCCCGTTCGGAGCCTTGGCATGGACATAACCGTCGCGCAGTTCCAGCTCGGCGCCGAGGGCTTCCAGCCCCGTCAGGTGGATATCCACCGGTCGCGCCCCGATCGCACAGCCGCCAGGCAGAGAAACCACCGCCTCGCCATCGCGCGCCAGCATCGGGCCAAGCACAAGAATGGAGGCGCGCATTTTGCGCACAATATCATAGTGTGCGGTGTGGTTGGTGATCTTTTGGGTGCCCAGTACCAGCACGCGACCCTCTTGCAATGAGGCGACCTCGCAGCCCAGAGACTCAAGCAGCTCGGTCATGGTGGCGATATCCGAAAGCCGTGGTGCATTGGTCAGGGTTAGGGGTTCTTCGCAGAGCAGGGCGGCGGGCATCAGGGTCAGGCAGGCGTTTTTGGCGCCGGCGATCTCGATGCTGCCGCTGAGTGGCTTGCCGCCGGTGACGATTATTTTATCCATGCCTGTTATCCTTTGTCCGGTATGGGCTTTTCGCTTTGTGTGGTAGCCCGCACCCGCGCTTGCCCTTTGCGCCGCTGAAGATTTGCCCGCAACTGCGCCCGCAGCCGCTGTTCGCGGGCTTCTTTTTGGGTGGGTTTCGCATCGGGCTTCTTGCTCATGGGGGCCTCTTTACAGCAAGGCAGGGGGGCGGGTCCAGATTGTCTGCGCATACAAGGGGGAATAAAATGGAGAAACACCAGTGGTCACGCAAGAAACCGCTTGTGTCCATGATGGGATTTTTCTAGAAGACGCGCAATGCTGCCGTAGCTCAGAGGTAGAGCACTCCCTTGGTAAGGGAGAGGTCGAGAGTTCGATTCTCTCCGGCAGCACCACTTTCCTATCTCGCGGTAATCCGCTTCGCTCGGATATCCGATGGGGCGCGGCTCGCTCTTCGCTCGCCGGTGCGCTCGACCTTTCTCTGTCGAAGTGCACCATTGAACCGCCCCTTGTTTGCCGGAGGCTGATTACTGAAGTGGTCCTGCAAATTCGGACAGTGTGCTAAGATGTATCCAAGACGAACGAATGGATACCAAAATGACAAAGAGACGGAACTTTTCAGACAATTTTAAGGCCAGTGTCGCGCTTGAAGCACTGCGTGGCGACAAGACGGTTCAAGAGATAGCAGTCAAGCGCCAGTTGCATCCAACGCAGGTGGCCGCGCTCAATCAAGCCCTGATAGTATTCGTCAGCAACCTCCTTGAAGGTCATTCTCGCTTTCACTTGCGCATTAATACGGTCCAGTTTCTTTTGGACTGAGGTGCCCCTAGTATCCTAGGCACCTGCTTTGTTCAATTTACGCTGTCCTGATTCATAGTCAATTGGCGACAGCATGCCGTTGTTCGTGTGTTTGCGGCTTGGGTTGTAGAACATCTCGATGTAGTCGAACACATCCTGCCTTAAAGCTAGACCCGCTTGTGTCCCTCTCGTGCATTGCTGCGCAATACCCTGCCGGCTGACATTCCACCCAAAGCCCTTCACGTTGCGTAAATACAAAAAGCACAGGCCAAAACCCCACGTGCGACGGTTGCCCCCTCTCGGGTATTTTCAATGCCCTGCCGGGCAATGGTCAGCTTCACCAACCATTCCGCGATCTCGGCATTCTCGTCACTAAGCTGGCGCTCATAGGTTCGCATCTAGGCGGGCTTTCAGTTCTTTGAAATGGTTGTAGTCGTTATCCTGGAAGAACGGCGCGATGATGTTTTGCACGGCATGGTTTAGCGGATGTGCGAATTGGGTGATCTCAACCAGCACGTCGCCATCAATCGGGGGAGCAACAACCGCAATTGTTGCTAAGCTCTCGGAGATTGTTTCAAGTGCTGAAAGCACCATCACCCTATCATTGCGGCTTGGCCAACCCGCGCCAGCCTATCGCGATATCGTGCGCCCTCAATGGTGTTGCAAAGTGCTGGTAGTGGCGGAATTTCCGGTGCTAGGCCTTCGGCCTCAAACAGCGCCTTCCCAAGTTCCTGTAATTGGAAATAGAGCGCCCGTGGCACTTCTTGAGGCCAATGTGCCGCCAAGGCTGTTTCAACCTCGCTTTCGGTCAGTTTTGCGCTACCAGCGAGGGCGTGTTCGTATAGCACCATCGTCTCTTCACGAGACAACCGCTCCAGGCGTTTGGGGTTTCCTTCCAGAGGCGATAGAAGATATAGGCTGGAATACCGATCAGCATGATTGGGGTGATGATCACTACCAGAGTGATCATCAGTGACAGGATGAATGCGCCTCAGACGAATTCATTGTTGTCATTGGGCATTTAGAATTCCACCGTTTTTGAACTAGCGGTGTCTGCGTTATCCGAGAGCCAAAGTTTCATCTGTTGCAACGCGTCCAAAAGCCCTTCCTCATAGATATTCGATTTGGATGGCGTGGCGCAGAGAAACTGATCCGTTGTGCCGTTCATCAAATGCTCGACGCGCATCTCGAACTTTTCATCCCGAGCATCGTTTTTTGCATCGGCAGGTCGGCGATCCAAGAGTTTGGTTTTTAATAAACCACGTTGGATAATGGTTTGTTTTTCTTCATGGGAAAAGGCTACCGTTAGATGAACTTCGTGATAGGTTTTCTTAAACAGAAATCCTTTTGTAATCGTGTGATGAGAAATCGATACACGCATTACAAATCAAACAGGTTGAAGAGTGATGGCCTTAGGGAGGCCGAGCATATCATTCGCGATAGCGAGTGAAGTCATGGATTTAAAACGGCTATTCATGTTCAGCTATATTCCTACCTGTTCTGATATGTTTACACATACGAAATACCCATAGAGGTTGGGGGTTCGCATGGGGGTATTTTCTTATGTCCTTTTTACCCCTGGAAGCGTTTTCGGAGGAACGGATGCAAAATTATCAACATAGTTTTTAGCGGCACTCAGCGTGTTGAATGGAATACCGTTGCACATGAATTTTTCACCTGACGGTTCTATTACCTTGCCATTGTATTCGACCAAGTTGGTGTCTGGCTCAGGAGCGTTTTCAATAGGCTGTGAGGTTTTCAATTGCATCGGTTCAGGCGCAGGATCAGGCTGGGCTGAAATCGGCTCATGCTTGGGTATTGTGACTGCACTTAGCTCTGCAATTTTGGCCATCAATTCGTCTTTCTTAAACAACATATCGATATGCTCTTTGGCATGATCAATCTGACGAAACTCCGCATTTTCCACATGGAATATTCCATTGGCCTCGGAAATTGCATGGCCGTTATAGGAAGTTTTCTTGCCATAATTCGAAACAGGTGTTTCGCGGCTTGGTGCGGCATTTTCCGGTTTAGCGGTTTTTGCCGCGTACCCAGGGTTTTGGGCTGTGTCTTTGGTTTCTTTGTTGAGCGCAGAATAGCTCTTTTGAAAAGCATCGCCCTGCTTGAGCGATTGTTTGGATACGTCCAATTGATCGCGCGAAACCTTCAGCATTTGCTGCGTGTATTCGGCGGTATCAACATTCGCCCGTCCCATCTGCACAAACGCGACAAGAATAAACCCAGCAAGTCCAATGCCAATCCCAGGAATCATTGCCAACAGCCCAGCTCCACCGCCAGCATATTGCGAAACACCAGCCGCACTGACGATGGCTACAAGTACCCCAATGACAATTACGGACCACGCCATGAATGCAAGAAAGCTAAAAAGTGATCTGGCGGCTTCGTATGAACGCATAGTGGGTATTTCTTCAAGCTTTACGACAAGGCATGTTTTCAAATTGATTGAAACACTATGCCACGAATTTCGTTTCACTCAAGAGTTGAGTTTCATATCAAATGCATAGTTGTTGAATTTGCCGGTTTATCTTTATCTTTTGGATTTCCCAATTGACTATCTCAAGCTTGCTTTTGCGTCATTAATGCTCAGAAACATGCGATGCTCCTGTTCAGCATTCCCGATAAAATCGAAGCCAAGCTTTTTATAAAACGCGACACGTCGGTTAAGGGCATTTTGATCACCGTCATTGAGAACATCAAGGATAATGGCCGCACATCCCGCCAACTCGGAGATATCAATTGCGTTTTGAATAGCGTGAATCATTAGCGCCGTACCAATACCATTTCCCTGACAGCTCTGATCAACTGCGACTGCGTTCAGATATACCGCTGGAACCGTTGGACGGTTGCTTCTACCTGCGAGCTGCGGTGCCTCAGCAGCTGTTACAGAATGAACATTAAGTACGTAGAAACCCTTTGCTGGCGATTTGTTTGCAATATCCTCAGAAGCCACCCAAACTGTCACGAGGTTGTCTTTAATTTGTTGCGAGATCGAGGATTTGAAAAAACCGTCAATCGGGGCAAAGCCGCAAGAAAAGGCGCTCCGATCATGGAGCGCCTTTTCAAACTTGGCGATAAATAATGGCTGGTCAGCCATTACGCAGAATGCCTTGTGTATCAGTTTTTGCCTTGGCCAACCCTTCGATTCTCTTGCCTGGTGCGTTCACAGCCTTGGCAAAAGCGTCGAAATATTCCGGGGCAAGTGAAGTCGAAAACTGCGATGCTTCTATCGCAACGGCCTTCTCGTAAGCCGCAGAAACGATGAATGCACTTTCGTCCATACCAACCGCCGACGCCGCCCGTGCAATCGCCGCGCTGACACTTGGCTTCACACGCTGTTCTTTTCGAACAGTTTTCTTTTCCGCCACATCGGCGGTAACATCGGTATAGTGGAGCATTTGGATACCTCAATCTTTCAGGTATCTATGTACGGCATTTGTCCGTACATTTCAAGGTTTACTTCAATTATTGGAGCAATTAGTCGTTACTATTGCCCAAAGCTTGTTTGGCCAATGCAAGCGCCTCGAAATAAATGATATTTCGTGGTTCTGATTCCCAAAGTTTTGGCCTGCTCGGTAGCCAAGCTTTCAGTTCGGGGTATTGTTCTGCGAATTGTCGGGCTTCGTCGATATTGTTTTTAAACATTTGCTTGCGGTCCACAACGTAAATCCCTGCTGAGGTGTTTTTCGCCACGTCCTCAATCGTTCGAATGATGGCTTTGGTATCGCAGGCAAATTCGTCGAACATCGACTTCAGCACCCACTCGCTGCTCAAACGGCTCCACTTGGCCCAAGCATCGCGCACGACATTTTTCGAGCTGCATGACGCACAGACTGGATACGCGCCAACCATTTCGTCGACCTTGATTTATTGATGTCCCATCGCTTTCTCCCTTCGCTGGGTGGCCGTCCGAAGCAATTTCAGGCGTACCCGACGAAAGGCGAAGAGCGGATGAAGGAACGGCTCTGAGTCAATTCTATGCTTTTGGAGGCGCAGGCATAGATGCCACGAGGTCAGGTATTCTTAGGTCAGGTCGCGGTGCGTATTGTTCAATATTGAAACTGGCAGAATTGCCAAATGAAATCAGATTTTAGCATCACAACCATCGGCACGACAACCGGCAGATATCGGCCCCGAGAGTTCGGCATAAGACAGCCTGATCGCCTGATGCACATGTATATCGTGGGTCAAACAGGCACCGGAAAATTAACGTTGCTAATGAACATGATTAAGCAGGATGCCGAACGGAGCCGAGGGTTTTGCTTGATTGATCCACATGGCGATCTCGCCGAGCAAGTTTCGGCTATAGCTGGGTCGAATCAAATCTACTGGAATGTTGCAGATCCCAAATGCCCATACGGATATAACCCTCTTACGCACGTTTCCGCCGAATACAGGCCGCTTATTGCGTCGGGCTTGATTGACGCCCTGAAAAAGCAATGGGCAGATGCTTGGGGCGTGCGTATGGAGCACCTGTTGAGATTTTCATTATTGGCGCTGTTAGAACAACCCAAAGCCAGCATCCAAGACATTATGCCGATGTTTCTGGACAAGCACTTTCGACAGCGCGTGGTTTCAACAATCACCGATCCTCACGTCAGAGAGTTTTGGACGATGGAGTTTCCGAATATGAACTACAAAGGTGCCGTTGATGGCGTCGCGCCAATCGCCAACAAGCTGGGTGGATTTCTGTCCCATCCCCTTGTTCGCAAAGCAATGTGTGAGCCGGAGCAAAAGGCCACCGCCATCGGAAAGCTTATATGGCTTGCCCTTTGGTTTCGCCTTGCTGATTTTGAACTCGGACAGAGGCATTTGGGGGTATCGTCTTTCGTGTTATGGGGATGTACCCCCATCGATACCCCCAATCAGATGTGAAATGGGGGTATCGAGTGTTCAGCTATGTGAACACTTAAGACACAAAAACCCTTAAAATACAAGCATTTTGAGCGATTTTGAGCAGCTATGAGAAGGAGAAATGGTGCCCAGGAGAAGACTCGAACTTCCACGTCCATAAGGACACTAGCACCTGAAGCTAGCGCGTCTACCAATTCCGCCACCTGGGCAGGTGTGTTGGTGTGGGGTGTGACTATACCTGTGATGCAGGGGTGTCAACGGATTGAGGGCGAAAAAATGACGAGATCATGAAAAAATCTATATACTCTGTCGCACGGTTTATTCTGGCTTGTCCAGCTTGCCCAAGGGCGGTATGCAGGAGGGGAATTTGAAATGGAGCGTTCCATGACCAACACACTTCCTCTTGTAACCATTTTTGGCGGGTCGGGCTTTGTCGGCCGCTATATTGCCCGGCGTATGGCGCGGGCAGGCTGGCGGGTTCGGGTGGCGGTGCGGCGGCCAAATGAGGCTATGCATGTGCTGCTTTACGGCGAGGTTGGCCAAGTGGTGCTGGTGCAGGCCAATGTGCGGGATGATGCTTCCACTCGGGCGGCCCTAGCCGGGGCAGATGCCGTGGTGAATTGCGTGGGTATCCTTAGCGAGGACAGCCGGCAAAAATTCGATGCGGTTCATAGTGAGGCCGCCGCGCGGATTGCCAGATTTTCTGCTGCTGAAGGGGTGAAAAACCTCGTGCATCTTTCAGCGCTGAGCGCGGATGTGGAGTCCGAGAGCGCCTATGCCCGCAGCAAGGCTGCCGGTGAAGCCGCCGTGCTGGAGCATTTTCCTGCTGCCACCATTTTGCGCCCATCAATCGTTTTTGGTACGGAAGACCGCTTTTTCAACTTGTTTGGTACGATTGCGCGCTATTCGATGGTTGTTCCCGTTGTCGGGGCGGAGACGCAGTTTCAGCCGGTATATGTCGATGATGTCGCCGCCGCAGCCGAAGCCGCGATCCTGAAGGGGGCGGGGGGCATCTTTTCGCTCGGGGGGCCGGATGTGGAAACCATGCGTGCACTGATGGAGCGGATGCTGAAAGTGGTTCGCAGGGAGCGGTTTCTTGTTAATGTTCCTTTCGGGGTTGCTCGTATCCAGGCATTTTTTATCGAAATGTGGCACAAGATAACCCTCGGGGTCGTGCCGCTTCTGTTGACAAGGGATCAGGTCAAGCTTCTGAAAGTTGACAATGTTGTGCCTGATGGTGGCAGGGGGCTGGCCGAGCTGGGTGTGGACCCGACTTCGATGGAGGCGGTGCTTGACAGCTATCTGTATCGTTTTCGCCAGCAAGGGCAATATACCGATCTGACGCAATCCGCCAAAAACCTGCGCGGCTAAAGCGCAAGCCCTAAAACCAATAGATCCGGCCCCTAGCTTAGGCGGGTAAACTCTTCGGAAAGCCACGGGTGGCTTGATATTGTTGGTTGAATCAGCATATCGTCAATCAGCGCGGCAAGGCGCGTGGCAATGTCTTTTGGCATGCGGTCGAGTGTGTCCTTGCGAGCAAATAGAGAGATGCGGCGGGCGAGACCAGTGAAGGGCAGAGGCAGGATATCCACCTCCGCCTGAAAGCGTTGGGCGCGCAAATAGCACATTGGCGGTGCGATCGCCCAGCCGGTGCCCTGCGCGACCATCGCCATAATTGACTGATAGCTATCAATCTCGAAATTTTGCGGCAGAGCCAGCCTTTCGGCCTTTAGCCGCGCCTCGATCATGCGCCCGACCACCTGATTGCGCGGAAACCGGATAAAGGGTTTTGCCATCAGCTGTGGCAGGGCCGGACGGCTCGGCTCTACCACCCCTTTCGGCGCAAGCAGCACAAATGGTTCGTTGAGAAGCGGATATATTTCCATCCAGTCTTCTGGTGATTGCGGCTCGGCGGCAATACACATATCGACGGTGCGGGCTTCCAGCGCCGCGAGGTTTTCGTGGCTGGCGCCGGTTTGCAGGATAATATGGCATTCCGGCATTTCCGTTGAAAGACTGGCCATCAACGCGGGCGTGACATCCGGCTCAAAATCATCAATGACCGCCAGCGATAGTCGGGTGAAATTGGCATAATCGAATACCGCCAGTTCGGCGCGGGCGCGCACGGCCTCCGTGAGGATATTGCTCGCCCGACGGCGAAAAAGCACACCGGCAGGGGTGAGCGCTAGTGGTCTGGTGCTGCGATCTATCAGGGTGGTGCCGAGGTCTTTTTCAAGGTTGCTCAGATGTTGGGAGATGGAAGACGGGCTGGTAGAAAGCCGCTTGGCTGCCGCCGCGACCGAGCCTTCCTCTATTGCCGCGATAAAAATCTCGATATTGCGCAGGGTCAGGCGGCTCATGGCAGGGCCTCGTTCAGGCTTTCTATCACCACTTGCGCAAGGGTGTCGGCGTCTGTCTCGCTCAGGCCGAGGGGCAGGCGGATATCACACAGTGTGGCCAAAACGGTTTCCGAGCGGGGCAGGGGTTGCGGCGCTATATATGCCCAATGGGGTGCGCGCGATGTAAAGCCCGTTGGCACATCCCCCCCGAAAAACTTGATAGGCACGCCGTGGCGCGTGCTGTCGGCAATCACCGCCTCGATCTGTGATTGGCTCAGCCCTTCCATAAAAAATTGTAGCGAGGTGGGGGTGTAGTCCTCCTCTGGCGGACGCTCGGGCAGGCGGACCAGCTGGTGGGTTTTGAGCCGGGCTGCGATCCGGTCATGCAGCCAGCGCCAGCGGGCATTTCGGGTGGGCAGCAGAGGTAGTTGCGGGCGCAAAATGGCGGCCACAAGCGCCGACATGCGCATAGAGTGATTGGCGCAGGTGCCTTTCCAGCGGGCAAAGACCGCCTCGGGCGGCGCGGCGCTGTGCTGGGCATAAAGCATATAACTGCCCGACATCAAAATAGCGCGGGCAGCGAGATCTTCGTCATCGGTCACGATCAACCCGCCCTCGCCGGTGTTGAATTGCTTGTAGGATTGGCTGGAAAATGCCCCCGCGATGCCGAAATTTCCGGTTTGCACCCCGTTCCATGTGGCGCCCATGGTGTGGGCACAATCCTCGATCATTTTTATGCCTATATTTTCGCAAAGTGCCGATACGGCCTCCATATCGGCTACATGACCGCGCATATGCGACATCAGCAGGTATTTGGCACCGCTGGATTCGGCTTTTTTGCGCAGGTCATCAATATCAATCACCAGCCGCTGGTTGATCTCCACCAGCACCGCTTCGGCATTCAGATGCTCGATGGCGCCGGGAACCGGTGCCAGCGTAAAGGCATTGAGCAGCACTTTATCTCCGGGTTGCACCCCGGCGGCTTTCAGCGCTAGAAATATTGCGGAGCCACCGGAATTGACCGCGATGCAGTATTTGCGCGCCAGAAGTGTTGCGAATTCCTGCTCCAGCAACGCGGCTTCATTACCCTCTGACCCCATTTCCGCATAGCGAAATAAAAAGCCGGATTTAAGCAGCTTCAGGGCCGCTTGCACCGAGGTGGCGGGCGGCGCTTCGGGGGTTGCGAGGTCAAATTCGAGCTTGGCGCGCATGGGGGCCTCAAAAATGGTGGCAATAGGTAGTGTTCAGAGATATAGCAGGGTTATGAAAACAATAACAACCACCGAGGCGTTGGCAGAATTCTGCACAGAATGCGCCACCCACCCCTATGTAACTGTAGATACAGAGTTTTTGCGCGAGCGAACCTATTATTCCAAGCTCTGCCTTGTGCAGGTGGCAATGCCCGGTGAGGACACTATTGGCGCGGCGCTGATAGACCCGCTGGCCGAGGGTATGGACCTTGCCCCGCTTTATGCGCTGTTCAAGGATGAAAGCGTGGTAAAGGTCTTTCATGCTGCGCGGCAGGATATCGAGATTTTTGCGGTCGAGGGCGGGGTTATTCCAAAACCGTTTTTTGATACACAGGTTGCGGCGATGGTCTGCGGCTTTGGCGAGCAGGTCGGCTATGAAACGCTGGTGCGGAAGATTGCCCGTGAACAGGTGGATAAAACAAGTCGTTTCACCGACTGGTCGCGCCGCCCGCTGACAGACAAACAAAAAGTATATGCCCTCGGAGATGTAACCCACTTGCGGGTGGTCTATGAATATCTGGCTGCAGAGCTGAAGACCAAGGACCGCGAAGGCTGGGTGCAGGAGGAACTGGCGGTATTGATGGACCCTGACACCTATATCATCCGCCCGGAAGACGCCGGCAAGCGCCTGAAAACACGCACAAACTCACCACGGTTTCTGGCCGTAGCTTTCGCTTTGGCCCAGTTTCGGGAGAGCTACGCGCAGGACCGCAACATTCCACGCCCACGGGTATTCAAGGATGACGCCCTGCTTGAACTGGCGGCCAACAAACCAAAGGACCACAGCGACCTGGCCCGTTCGAGGCTGCTGCGTGAAGGCCGCAAAGGGCCAATCGCCGAGGGGATATTGAAAGCGGTGAAAGCCGGAATGACCCTGCCGGAAAAAGATCTGCCCCAGCCACCCAAGTCTCGCGAAAAAGCCCAGGGCAGTGAAGCGCTGGGTGATCTTTTGCGGGTGCTGCTCAAGGCCAGATCATCGGCTGAAGGTGTGGCCAGCAAGCTGATTGCAACAGCAGCGGATCTTGAGCGGATCGCGGCGGAGGACGCCCCCGATGTTCATGCCCTGAAGGGCTGGCGGCGGCAGGTCTTTGGCGCCTATGCCCTGCGGCTGAAGGCCGGCGAGATTGCGCTTTCGGCCGGACCGGACGGTGTAAAGATCATCGAACTATGAAGCTGGCACTATCGGGAGGCTCGCGGGAAGCAAATTTGCTGGAAAAAGAGCTTTTTGCGGTCGGCATCAAAATAGACCCGTCAGGCGCTATCGCTGTGGTCGCAGCCCATCCTTTTGATACGGATATATGGGAGTGCGCTGCGCTTTCGATGGCAGGCAAGCCGCATATCGGGCTTTTGCGGCCAGCATGGCGGGCAACTGCCGAAGATGAGTGGCAGAGCGCGGCAAGTGCCGAAGAGGCCGCCGCCTTGTTGGCAAAACAGGGCGTTAAGCGCGCTCTGCTTGCTGTGGGAAATAGCCGGCTGGCTCCGTTTTACCGGCTGCCGGATATCGAGCTTTGTGTGCGCTCGCGCAATGCCCCGCATCCGCCCGCCCCGCCGCGAGGCCGGATACGGACAATGCGCGGACCATTTGATATTGCCGGAGAAATCGAGGAGCTGCGCGATCAGGGCATAGATATGATTGTTGCCCATAATGCCGGTGGCCCTGGCGGCTGGCCCAAGCTCGGCGCTGCGCGAAAACTCGGGATACCTGTTTTGTTGATCTCCCGCCCGAAACTACCCGATATGGAGATGGTAGAAACCGTGGACGAGGCTTTGGCATGGGCAAAGCGCCACATGGGGCTGGACGATTGAAGCCATAAGGCCTAAATACTCGACAAAAGGAGTCAGAGACTATGGCCACGGAAAAATTTGAAGAGATTGTCGAAGATTTCGGATTTATCGACGAATGGGAAGACCGCTATCGTTATGTGATCGATCTGGGCAAGAAAATGGCCGAGATGGATGAAGCGCACAAGATCCCGGAAACCAAGGTGCATGGCTGTGCATCGCAGGTCTGGATCATGCCGGACCTTTCAGCCGATGTGATCCGCTTTACCGGCGATAGCGATGCCATGATTGTGCGCGGGCTTATTGCCACCCTGCATGCGCTTTATGATGGATTGCCCTATAAAGATGCGCTAGAGGTGAACGCGCTGAAGGAGATGGGGCGGCTCGGGCTGGACCAGCATCTTTCGGCACAACGCAGCAACGGCCTTCGGGCCATGATCGAGCGTTTGCGCAAGATCGCAGAAAAACAGGTTGGATAACATGAATTTGCTGAGCAGGCTTCTGGATGAGCGCGACTGGCTGATGGCTGACGGGGCCACGGGCACCAACCTGTTTAACCGCGGGCTGGAAGCGGGCGAAGCGCCCGAGCTTTGGAATGTGGACCAGCCTTCGAAAATCAAGGCACTTTACCGCGATGCGGTTGATAGCGGCTCGGATATTTTCCTGACCAATTCCTTTGGCGGCACCGCCGCGCGGCTGAAATTGCACAACGCCCAGCACCGCGTGCGCGAGCTGAACAAAGCCGCCGCCGAGCTGGGCCGCGAGGTGGCCGACAAGGCTGGCCGCCCGGTGGTGGTGGCGGGTTCCGTTGGCCCTACCGGCGAGATATTCGAGCCGCTTGGCCCGCTTAGCCATGCGGAAGCCGTTGAAATGTTTCAAGAGCAAGGCGCGGCCTTGATGGAAGGCGGGGCCGATGTGCTTTGGCTGGAAACCATTTCAGCGCCGGAAGAATATAAGGCGGCCGCCGAGGCTTTTGCCAATATCGGCGCACCTTGGGTGGGTACTATGAGCTTTGACACCGCTGGCCGCACCATGATGGGGCTTACGTCTTCTGACATGGTGGATATGGTGCAGGGAATAGATAATCGCCCCATCGGCTTTGGGGCCAATTGCGGCGTTGGGGCGTCTGATTTGCTCCGCACCATTCAGGGATTTAAAGCGGCCAACCCCGAGGTGCCGATTGTGGCCAAGGGCAATGCCGGCATTCCTAAATTCGTGCATGGGCATATCCATTATGACGGCACGCCTGAACTAATGGGGCAATATGCGGTGATGGTGCGCAATTCCGGCGCCAAGATCATTGGCGGCTGTTGTGGCACCATGCCAGAACACCTTGTAGCCATGCGCAAGGCGCTGGAGGAAACCCCGATGGGACCACCGCCAACGAATGCTGAAATCGAAGCGGTGCTTGGCGGGTTTTCTTCCGCTTCAGACGGCACCGGCGATGCGCCTCTTCCAAAACGCGTACGGCGCAGGCGTAAATAGTCGTTGAGCGGCGCGCGCAGGTCGGTTACTGCCATGTGAGCGCCGAAATTATAGGCAGAATTTGACAACCATAACTGAGGGATAGCCCAATGTCAGACGAAGAAGACGATCTCATCCTTGATGAGCTGGACGATGGGGAACTTGTGCTGCAAATGCACGACGATCTTTATGACGGTATGGCTGACGAGATCGCCGAAGCCGTGCATATTCTGCTCAAGCGGAAGTGGACGCCTTATGATGTCCTGACCAAGGCATTGGTTGAGGGCATGCGCATTGTCGGTATTGATTTTCGCGATGGTATCTTGTTTGTGCCCGAAGTGCTGCTCGCCGCAGGCGCGATGAAAAAGGGCATGCATATTCTTAAGCCGCTCCTAATAGAAACCGGCGCGCCGCAGCTTGGCAAAATGGTGATCGGCACGGTGAAAGGCGATATCCATGATATCGGCAAAAATCTGGTGGCGATGATGATGGAAGGGGCGGGGTTTGAGGTCGTTGACCTTGGGATCAACAACCCGGTGGAAGATTATATTGAAGCTTTGAAACGCGAGAACGCCGATATCCTCGGTATGTCGGCGCTGCTGACCACCACCATGCCCTATATGAAAACCGTGATCGATACCATGGTCGAGCAGGGGATCCGCGATGATTATATCGTGCTTGTGGGTGGTGCGCCGCTGAACGAGGAATTTGGCAAGGCCATCGGCTCTGACGCCTATTGCCGCGATGCCGCCGTGGCCGTGGAAACCGCCAAGGAATTCATGGCGCGCAAGCATAACCGTGCCGGATAAAACGCTGGTCATTGCTTGTGGTGCGCTGGCCCGCGAGGTGCTGGCGCTGATCGAGCTGAATAACTGGCAGCATATGGAGCTGATATGCCTGCCGGCTGATTTGCACCTGCGCCCCGATAAAATCCCCGATGCGGTGGAGGCGGCGGTGCTGGATGCGTGCGACAAATATAGCCGGATATTTGTGGCCTACGCCGATTGCGGTACTGGCGGCTTGCTGGCGGCGCGCTGCGCAGCACTTGAGGTGGAAATGATTAAGGGGCCGCATTGTTATTCATTTTTTGAAGGCAACGAAGCTTTTGCTGCACGCGGCGAAGTCACCAGCTTTTACCTGACGGATTTTCTGGCCCGGCAATTCGAGGCCTTTGTGATCAAACCCATGGGGCTGGATAAGCACCCCGAGCTGCGCGACATATATTTTGGCAATTATGAAAAACTGGTTTACCTCGCCCAAACCGAAGACGAGGGGCTGACGCGGGCGGCAGAGGCGGCTGCCGCGCGGCTTGGGCTGGATTTCGAGCGCCGCTTTACAGGGTATGGGGATTTGGTTGCGGCATTGGCAGATGTTTCCTCACAGGTATATAAATAGTTTGACAACCTTGAGGGTATGTGTAAAATTTTCTGGCAATTACAACTACTACTTAGGGGAAAATAATGAAAAAAGTCGCATATGCCGCAGCCGCACTTCTGTTTGTAGCTGCATGTGATGTCAGTGATCTGGATGTGGGTGGTGGCGGTATCGGCTTGAACCACGTCATGACAATCAACAATAATACTGGCGTAACCATGACCCAGTTTTATGCCTCGAATAGTGGGCAGCGTTATTGGGGTCCGGACCAGCTGGGCGCTACGGTAATGTATTCGGGATCGGGCCGTCTGATTAATTTTGAGGATGGTACTGGCGCGTGCCTCTATGATTTCAAGGCAGTATTTGCCGATGGCGACCAATTGATTACCACCAACAGAAACGTATGTGTGGAATCAAACTGGAGCTATAACTAGGCTCTGCCCATATCCGATTATATTTTGACCGCGCCCGGTTCGGGCGCGGTTTTTTTTATAGATAATCCGAGGCCCGGGTTCGGGCGCGGTTTTTTTATAGGTAATCCGAGCGGCTTAGCCCGTATTTTGCCATTTTTTCGTTCAGCGTGCGGCGCGGCAGTACCAGCTCGTCCATCACCTTGGCAACAGAGCCGGAATGGCGGCGCAGGGCATTGTCGATCAGCATGCGCTCAAAGGCTTCCACATGTTCTTTCAGGGGTTTTTCCTCGGGGGTTTCGCCTGCCGGTTCGTCGGCGGCTGTGGCCAGCAGCTTGCTCACCTCTTCCGGCCCGTGCTGGCTTTGCATCACCACCCGCTCGGCGAGGTTTTGCAGCTGCCGGATATTGCCCGGCCACTGTGCCTTGAGCAGATTGGCGGCGTCCGAGGCCGAGATTTCAGGGGTTTCTATGCCGTATTCCTCGGCAAAAAGCTGGGTGAAGCGCGAAAACAGTACAAGGGTATCCTCACCGCGCTCGCGCAGGGTCGGCACGGATATTTCCATGCCCGAAAGGCGAAAGTATAGCTCGGGCCGAAGCTGGTCCTTGAGCGGAGTATTGCCCTCGTCGAGGCTGGCAACCGAAATGATCCGCACCCGTGCCGGCTCGCCATCTTCATGCTCGCGATCCTGAGTTTCGATAAACCCCAGCAATCTGGCCTGTAGCTCGGGAGACAGCCCGCCGGCATCTTCCAGACACAGGGTGCAAGGCTCGGACATTTCCGATATCGGGCGGATATCGGCGGAATCTGATGGGCCAAACAGATGTTTTGTAAGGGCCTCCTCATCAAGAGCCGTGCAATTGAGGGTGATAAATGCCTTGCCCTGGCGCGGGCCGCAGGCATGGATGGCGTGGGCGATCAGGCTTTTGCCGGTGCCGGTCTCGCCGGCAATTAGTACATGGCTGTCGGCAAAGGCAAAGTCCAGAATATCCTCGCGCAGTTTTTCAATGCTTGGCGAGGTGCCCATCAGCTTGCGCAGCAGCACCGAACTGTCAGACAGCTCCCGGCGCAGGGCGCGGTTTTCTATCGTCAGTTTTCGGGCAGCGATGGCGCGTTTACACAGGTCGGCCAGCCGCTCGGGATCAAAGGGTTTTTCCATAAAGTCATAGGCGCCGATCTGCATGGCCTCGACCGCCATCTGCACATCGCCGTGCCCGGTAATCAGGATAACAGGCAGGCTCTGGTCCGAGCTGTGCAGGCGCTTGAGCATCTCCATCCCCCCCATGCCGGGCATGCGGATATCGGAGACCACAACCCCCTTGAACAAGCTGCCGATCTCGGCCAGCGCCGCTTCGGCATTTTCAAAAGCCAGGGTTTTGAAACCGCTCAACTCAAGCCATTGGCTGATTGATTCCCGCATATGGGCCTCGTCGTCGATAATCGCTATTTTATATTCGTTTGACATTATTTTTCTGCCTCTGTTTCTGGTTGCACCAAGGGGAGTTCAAGGGTGAAAATTGCGCCTAGGGGGGAGGTGTTTCGGGCCATCAGCCGGCCACCCATTTCGGTGGCGATACCGGCAGAGATGGCTAGGCCGAGACCAACCCCTTCGCCGGGCGCTTTAGTGGTGTAGAACGGCTCGAAAAGTGCCTCAGGGTCATCAAATCCGGGGCCGTTATCCTGCACGGTCAGGCGGGCATAGCTGTCTTGGGAAACCGCCACCTCGATGCGCGGCTCGGGGATGTCTTTCAGGGCGTCCATTGCGTTGCGCAACAGGTTAACGATGATCTGCTCGGTGCGCACCGTATCGCCCATGGTGTAGACGGGGGTGTCCGGCAGGGTCAGCACAATGCGCACGGTTTGCTTGCCGAGTTGGGGGGCCATCATCGCCATTGCCGAATGGACACATTGGCAAAGGTCGATCATCACCGCAGTATCTTCGGGTTTTCGGGCGTAGGATTTCAGCTGTTTGGTGATTACGCCCATGCGGGCGATCAGGTCGTCAATGCGCTGAAAGCTGGTTTTGGCTTCTTCCAGCCGATCGCGGCTGACCAGCAGACGCGCACCGGCAAGGTAGGTCCGCATAGCGGCCAGTGGCTGGTTCAGCTCGTGGCTGACAGCCGCCGACATTTGCCCAAGTGAGGCCAACTTGGAGGCCTGCTCCAGGTTTTGCTCTGCCGATTGCAGGTTGCGCTCGGCGCGCTGGCGCTGGGCCACTTCGGCTGACAGCCGGGTGTTGAGGGCGCGCAGTTCGTCGCCCTCGGCGCTCAGGCGCACCGCCTCTTTGGCGCGGCGCCGTGAAGAATAGAAAAACGCCAGCGCGGCCAAAATTGCGATTCCCATAATTTCGAGCGCCAGAATAGCATTTACCCGCGCAGAAATATTTCGGGTGGAGGCAAAATAGTGGATCTTCCAGCCACGAAAGACGACCGGCGATTCGGCCGCAAACAGGCGCTCGCCGTCAATAAACACAAAATCATTGAGCGTGGATTGCTGGAGTGCGTCCAAGACCCGGCGCGAGGTGGAGTATTCGCCTTCTTTCAGCAGGTTTTGCAATGATTCCCCACGCCATTGCAACTCGGAAGAAAGCTGAACATCTCCCAGAGAATTGACGAGTGCAACAAGCAACCCAAGCCGCCGCCACAGGGTTTCCTGAGTGCCTAGATCAACCTCGACCACAATCACCCCGATGGACTTGGGACCGATTGTGATCTTTTGGGAAAAGAAGAACTGATAGGCGATCTGGTCTGCTGCACTGGCCGAAAATACAGTGCCCGGATTGCGTAGCGCATCAAGAAAATAGGGTTTTTGACGAAAGAACTTGCCGATTTGGCGGCGGTTCGAGCTGGCGACAACCCGACCTGTGATATCGAGCAAGAGCACGGAAGCAGCGCCGATTTCCTCCGAAATCTCGATCAGGCGCTGCGAGGTGGCGGAATAGTCGTTGGTTTGCAGGGTCGAGGTCAGGGTGACATCTTGTGCTAGCAAAAACGGCACAACCGAGTGTTTTTGCAGGATACTTTTGATATTACCGGCATAGAGCGCGGCACGGGTCTGGGATGTGGTGCGCAGGCTTTCGGTGAAGCGCTGGGTGAAAAAACTATATGATGCCCAGAGGAGCAATACGGCCACCACCAGAGAGGCCGCAAAAACCAGCGGTAAAAAACGCCCACGGTGCAAGGCCGGTATTTGGAGGGTATCCGCACTCATGATAAATACCTAAGGGCCGATCACAAAATGCTCAAGTATGTTTGATTGGTCAAATAGCGGCTTTCCGCTTATCCAGAGATCATAAACCAATGAATTCACATTCGAGGAGAGTGAAATGCATTACCATCGGCGCAAAAGCTGGGCGATCAGGGAAAGTTTGGCAACAGAGGAATCCCTGTTTATGAACCGGCGGCAGTTGATGGCCGGAGCGGGCGCGCTGGCCGGTGCCGGGCTGATCGGTGGTGCGGCGCAGGCTCTGCCGGCCGAGGCGCGGTTTTCGCCCGCGGTGCGCCGCGCCGGCGGCTTTCCCCATGCGACCACACCGGTCACCCCCGAGAGCATCAACAGCACCTATAATAATTTTTACGAATTCGGCTCTTCCAAAAGCATCAGCCGCGAAGCCCAAGCGCTCAATTCGGACCCGTGGACCCTGACGATTGACGGTGATGTCGAGCAACCGCTAACACTGGATATCGACGCGCTGATGAACCGGATGCCGATGCAGGAGCGGGTCTACCGCCATCGCTGTGTCGAGGCATGGTCTATGGTGGTGCCATGGATCGGCTTTCCGCTAAAAGATCTGGTGGCGCTGGCGGCGCCGCTTTCCAAAGCGCGCTATGTGCGTTTCGAGACCTTCTTTGATACCGATACCGCCCCCGAGCAAAAGGCGAGCTGGTATCCCTGGCCCTATAGCGAGGGGATCACGATAAGTGAAGCGACCAATGATCTGGCGATGATTGTTGTCGGGGCTTACGGCAAGGTGCTGCACAAGCAGTTTGGTGCACCGCTGCGGCTGCACCTGCCGTGGAAATACGGTTTTAAATCCATCAAGTCGATCTCAAAAATCACCTTTACATCGCGCAAGCCAAAGGGGTTTTGGGAAACCCTCAACGGGCGGGAATACGGCTTTTGGGCCAATGTGAACCCTGAAGTGGACCACCCGCGCTGGACGCAAGCCACGGAAAAACCGCTGGGGCAGGATGATCGGGTGCCAACACAGTTGTATAATGGTTACGGCGCGCAGGTGGCCGGTATGTATGCAGGAATGGAGGGCGACCGTTCTACTTGGTTTTAACGCCGGTTGTGACGCATGAATACCGGAGAAATTTATCCGGCCACCATCAGGCTATGCACAAGGCTCTCAAAAACCCTGCTGCCATCATTACCGCCCAGAGCCGGATCATTCAGCCGCTCGGGGTGGGGCATCATGCCGAGCACGCGCCGGTTTTCTGACAGGATGCCGGCGATATCGTCAATCGAGCCGTTGGGGTTGCCGGCATAGCGAAAGGCAATGCGGTCCTCGCTTTGCAGTTTGAAAAGGAGGTCGCCATCGGCGATGTAGTTGCCATCATGGTGGGCCACAGGCACCGTGAGGCGCTGGCCCTTTTCAAGGGTGTTGGTGAAGGGGCTGTTGGCAGTTGCGGTAACCAGCTCCACATCTTTGCAGACAAATTTCAGCCCCGCGTTGCGCATCAGCGCACCGGGAAGCAGGCCGGATTCGATAAGCACCTGAAAACCGTTGCATACCCCGATCACATGCCCGCCTTTATTGGCGAAATCGACCACGGCTTGCATGATCGGCATCCGCGCGGCAATGGCGCCGCAGCGCAGGTAATCCCCAAAGGAAAACCCGCCGGGAATGGCGACCACATCCAGGCCCTCGGGCAGGCTGGCCTCTTTGTGCCAGACCATTTGGGCGGGTATGCCAGAGGCGCGCTCAAGGCCGACAGCAAGATCTCGATCACAGTTGGAACCGGGGAAAACGATGACGGCGGATTTCATGGTTTAATCCTTTTTCAGGTCGCGTTTGTGGGCGATGGCTTTGATCCAAAACCACAACACCAGCGAGATAAGGGCAAACATGGCGCCGATTGTTAGAATGATGATCGCGCCGAAATAGTTGAAAACAAAGCCGGTAAAGCGGACATTGTCTTTTTGCGACGGGTCGAACAGGATGGTAAGCTCGGTGCCGATTTCAAAGTCAAATTCAGGCGAGGCGAGGCCAAGGGGAGCATTGGTTTGGGTGCCATCGGTCCAGGTAAAGGAAAATTCGGGGTTAAACAGGGTTTGTGGCCCGTCAGCGGTTTCGGTTATTTGCGGATTTATCTTGGTCACGGTGCCTATGGTTTCTGTGGCATTGGCGACCCAAAGGTAACTGGTAAAAAGCCATACCAGACCCGCACCGAGAAACACTATAGGCATGGTCCATATGAGCATTTTGGCGCGCCAGGTGGGAGCCGTGGTGCCCCCGGCGGTTTTGTAAAAGAAAAAACCGCTTTCCTGTTTCATCCCAGCACCTCGATGCGGTAATCCTCGATCACCGTATTTGCCAGCAGTTTTTCACACATGTCTTTGAGCGTAGCTTCAGCCTTGGCGGGGTCGGTTTCCGCCAAGTCCAGCTCGATCACCTTGCCTTGGCGCACGCCTTCAACGCCATCAAAACCAAGCGAGCCAAGCGCGTGTTGGATCGCCTTGCCTTGAGGGTCTAAAACACCGTTTTTAAGGGTAATATCAACGCGGGCTTTCATAGCGCTCTCCTTATTGTATTTCGGCCAAAAATTGAAACGGAAAATACTGCCTCTCGCGGGCGCTCGAACGTGCTTTCCGTTGGTATATTTTTATTGATTGCCCTAAATCCATTAGTGAACCAGTTTCGGGCCAGTACCATTACCTGATTTTTTGGGCATAACCCCAAGGCGGGTGGCCAACTCGGTGTAAGCATCCGCGAGGTTGCCAAGGTCTTGCCGGAACACGTCTTTATCCAGCTTGGCGCCGGTTTCAATGTCCCACAAGCGGCAGCTATCGGGGGAGATTTCGTCGGCGACGATCAGGCGCTGGAAATCACCGTCATACACACGGCCGATCTCGATTTTGAAATCCACCAGTTTAATGCCGATGCCAAACATAATGCCGGACAGAAAGTCATTGACCCGCAGGGCAAGGCTGACCATTTCGTCGAGGTCATGCTGCTGTGCCCAGCCAAAAGCAATGGCGTGCTCTTCGGTGACCATCGGGTCGCCCAGGCTGTCGTCTTTGTAGTAAAACTCGACAATCGGCCGGGGCAGGGGGGTGCCTTCCTCGATGCCGAGCCGCTTGGACATGGAGCCAGCGGCGATATTGCGCACCACAACCTCCAAAGGGATGATTTCAACCTGCCGCACCAGCTGCTCGCGCATGTTCAGGCGGCGGATGAAGTGGGTTGGCACGCCGATGGCGTTTAATCCGGTCATAAAATGCTCGGAAAGGCGGTTGTTCAGCACGCCTTTACCTTCCACCACTGCATGTTTTTCAGCGTTAAAGGCGGTGGCGTCATCCTTGAAATACTGCACAACTGTGCCGGGCTCTGGCCCTTCATAGATGATTTTGGCCTTGCCTTCATAGATCAATTTGCGCCGCGCCATGGTCGTGCTCCGCGTGTTGGAGGGGGGGATAGGCGCTCTATAGGCCCAAGCCGTAATTTAAGCAAGGATTCGCGGTTGTGCTCTTGAAACAGGGGGGGAGGGACTGCTATCTGTAAGATAACCGCAATGCTTCAGGAGCCTGAATAATATGTCGACCTTTAATGACCGTGAAAACGCCTTCGAGAACAAATTTGCCCATGATGCCGAAACGCAATTTAAAATAGATGCGCGCACCAACAAGCTGCTGGGGCACTGGGCTGCGGGCCTGCTGGGTAAATCCGGCGACGAAGTGGCTGCCTACGCGCTCGAGGTCATCAAATCCGATTTCGAGGAAGCCGGCAACGAGGATGTTATCCGCAAGGTTGCCGCTGATCTGGCAGGCAAGGCCGACGAGGCGACTGTCCGCACCAAGATCGCTGAATGCGCCGAGCAGGCCGCCAAAGAGATTGCACAAGGATAATGTTGACCTTGATCAAGGTTTCTTTCGCCGTGCCGATATAGGCTACGGCGAGAAATCTTCTGGAGGATATAATGTTTAAGCTTGCTTCAATCATCTACACCATAGCCGGGGTCACTATAGCGGGTATGCTGATGATTATTACCCTCTCGGCGGGATATGATACCAAAGAGTATGTTGTGATAGCGGTCATAGCCGGCTTTTTGCTCGCCTTGCCTGTTTCGTGGTATGTAGCCAAGGCGATCAAGGAACTGGGTTAGCGCCCCATACTTTTTCCTGTCTTTCGATGTTTTATGCCGCGTCCGGTATTCCGGCTGCGGCATTTTTACATCTCCCGAAGCATTGATGACTTAAATGCACGCCCGCTATCAGGGCATGAAAGGCACTGCAGGTTTATATACTGATTTACCGGTTCTGGCGGGGCGGCGGCCCCGCCAAGCACTCACATGCTGCCAAATACCCGCTTAAAGATCGTATCCACATATTTGGTATGGTACCCGAGGTCGAACTCGTCTTCGATCTCGGCTTCGCTCATCACAGCCATAACCTCGGGGTCGGTTTTCAGCTCGGTCAAAAAATCTGCACCCTGTTCCCAGACCTTCATGGCATTGCGCTGCACCAGCCGATAGCTGTCTTCGCGCGACACGCCTTTTTGGGTCAGGGCGAGCAATACCCGCTGAGAATGCACCAGGCCTTGAAATTTATTCATGTTTGCCAGCATGTTATCCGGATATATCACCAGCTTTTCAACCAGCCCCGTCAGCCGTCCGAGGGCAAAATCAAGGGTGATGGTGGTATCGGGGCCGATATTGCGCTCGACGCTGGAGTGCGAAATATCGCGCTCGTGCCACAGGGTTACATTTTCCAGCGCCGGCACCACAGCCATGCGCACCAGCCGCGCCAGCCCTGTCAGGTTTTCCGAAAGGATAGGATTGCGCTTGTGGGGCATGGCGGAAGAGCCTTTTTGCCCCTTGGAGAAAAACTCTTCGGCTTCCAGCACTTCGGTACGCTGCATGTGGCGGATCTCGGTGGCGATGTTTTCGATCGAAGCACCGATCACCCCGAGCGTGGCAAAAAACGCGGCATGGCGGTCGCGCGGGATCACCTGTGTGCTGATCGGCTCCGGCACAAGGCCGAGCTTTTCGCAAACATGGGCTTCGACCTCAGGGTTGATATTGGCAAATGTGCCGACCGCGCCGGAAATGGCACCGGTTGCAATCTCTGAGCGTGCGGTGATCAGGCGGGTTTTGTTACGGTCCATCTCGGCGTAAAAGCGTGCGAAGGTCAGCCCCATGGTTGTCGGCTCGGCATGGATCCCGTGGCTGCGGCCAATGCGGATGGTGTCTTTATGCTCCAGCGCGCGGGTTTTCAGGGCTTTGAGCAAGGCATCCATATCGGCCAGCAGCAGGTCGGTGGCGCGCACGAGCTGCACATTGAAACAGGTGTCCAGCACATCCGAGCTGGTCATGCCTTGATGCACAAACCGCGCTTCTTCATGGCCGACGATCTCGGCGAGATGGGTTAAAAAGGCAATGACATCATGTTTGGTGACTGCCTCGATTTCGTCAATCCGGCTCACATCGAACTCGACATCACGGGCCTTCCAGAGAGCATCTGCATTGGCCTGCGGGATAACCCCGAGGCGGGCCTGTGCGTCCGAGGCGTGGGCCTCTATTTCAAACCAGATGCGGAATTTGGTCTCGGCGGACCAGATGGAGACCATTTCGGGGCGGGAATATCGGGGAATCATGGCGCAGCCTTTGCATGGGAATGATGGGGGCTTGGTAACCGGTCAGGGATGATATCTCAAGTTCCAAGGCGAATGGTGGCTAGTTTGGTGGATTAAGACGGGTGATACCGGCCGCTGCTCCGCGCGCGATATCGGGGTCAAGGGTCATCGGTATGTATTCGGCCCGCCGCCATATCACCGAAAGATCATCATAAAACCGCGAAAGAAAGTGGCCGCTCTGGCCGGTGGCCGCGATATAGACGGAATTGTCGGGGTTGTCGAAATCCACCACCATACGAAAACCGGCGGCATGGATATTGGTATAGGGTGCGCTGCCGGTGCTACGGGTCAGGCCGCGCAGCAGGGTGTTGTCGCCGCCCGGGGTCTCTTGCCAGATATTGGCAAACCACGCGACCACAGGCAGTCGGCCAAGGGTTTTATTTTCCTGAAAGGCGAGGTGGGCACTGCCCCAGCGCCAGCGGTTTATATCACTGCCATATTTGCGGACAAGCTCCTGCAAGGCATCATCAAGCGCGATCGAGGCGATTTGCCGGCAGGTTTCGACCTCGATGCTCGGGCCGATGTTGCACCAGTTTGAGGCCCCGTTAATATCGCGAAAAACCCGCTCTATAAACAATGGGTTGACCCGGGTGACCTCACTTGAAAGCTGCCCGAGATCATCTCTGATCAGGCGGCCCTGAAGCGCGCGCACCCATGCGGCATAGATCAGCGGCTCGGGGTCGTGCTGGCCCATTTCTCCATTCCACTGGGCGAGCAGCCCCAGCGCCTCGCGGCGGCGTGCGCGCGGGGTGCCTGTGGCGGCATCCTGATCGGCAAACCACAGGCCTTGCCCGATCAGGGGCAGCAAAATGCGCGCCGAAATGGAGACGGTATCGGTCTGGATAGAGACAAAGCTGCTCTGGGTATGAAACTGGCGGGCATTGAGCAGGTCCGTGGCGCGGATGATCCGCTGGGTGTCGCCCCAGTCAAAGCTGAAATTGGCAGGAAAGGCGCCGGTCTCCAGCGCGTTGTTGGTATTGACGACAACACCGCTATCCGGGTTTTCGACAAAGGGGTTCTGCTCAAAAGGATAATACCCCTGCCATGCATTGATCTCGAGCCAGCCCTGCGCCGGAATACGCCCTTTTGTGGCATTGTCCCGATCTCTCATCGGCACACGCCCTGCGGTGACAATGGCGATGTTTTCCCTGTCGGCTAGGGTGATATTATTGGCGGGGGCAACCATATCGGCCAGCACGGCGCGGCCGGTTGTGGTGGAGGTAGCGCTCATCAGCCCGATCAAGGCTTGCACGCTGCGATCTTCCTCTATCAGCCCTGTCCACGCCAGCGAAAATTCATGGCCCTCGGGGCGGATACGGGCAATGCCGAAGCTGTTATCGGGCAGCACGGGGCGGCCACTGGCCCATCTCAGCTCACGCGATACCGGTGCCTGCCCTTCTACCTGTATCACCGTTGGCCGGCGCTTAAAGGGGATAGCGCCGTCTTCTGTCAGGTATTCATCGCTGTTTTGCGGGTTGAGACGCTCCAGATACAGATCCTGATCATCGAGATAGCTGGCGGTCAGCCCCCAGCTCAGGTCATTATTGCGCCCGATCAGAATAGCGGGAATGCCGGGGATAGTAGCACCGATCACACCGCCGCTTTCCAGCTCGAGGCGCGCCAGCATCCAGACACCGGGGGCGCTGAGGCCCATATGGGGGTCATTGGCCATCAGGGTGCCCCCGCTGGCCGAACGGGCGCCGCTGGCGGCAAACGCATTGGAGGCCCCCGCCAGCCCGATAGGGGGCAGGGGGTAAAAGGCCGGCAGCGGGAGATCAGTGGCCATTTGCAGGCGGCTATCGGGAAACAGGGTCGAAAAAGAAGGCACTTTGGTTGCCGGTGTTTTGGGGGCGTCGGGCAGGATATCGGCTATGCGCTCGGCGGGCAGGCGAAAGGAAAGCTTGGCGCGCAGGGTTTCGAGGCTGGCTTTGTCGCTGGTTTGCAGGGCGGTCAGTTTGATCAGGGCGATACTGTCGGCTGCGCTCCACGGCGCGATGGCATTGTCATAAAGGAAAAACTCGGGCGCCCCGCGACCCAGGGCCTCCTGGCGCACGGTCGATACCCACGCATTGACCCCGGCGGCGTAGGCATTGAGCAGTGCAAGGGTTTCGGGGGTCTGGTAGGCAACAGCGCGCTGGGAAATGGCGTAGAGATCAAGCGCGCGCATCAGGGTGTCGGTTTCGAGGGTTTCGGGGCCAAACAGCTCAGATAACCGGCCTTGGGCGGTGCGGCGCATCAGCTCCATCTGCCACAGCCTGTCCTGGGCGTGGGCAAAACCGAGGCCGAAAAGCACATCGGCATTGCTTTGGCCGAAAATATGCGGCACGGCGTAGCTATCGCGCAGGATCTCGACAGGGGCGCTAACGGCAAGCCCTTCAAAGCTGCGGTTATAATCGGGCAGCGAGCGCGACGCCAGATAATAGACCAGCCCCGTGCCAATAGCGGCCACGGCCAGCAGCCCGACAAAGCCACCGAATATCCAGCGAAACAGCTTGGTCATATTACGAGAATCCGATCCATACTTGACCTTGCGCTGATAGCAGGCCATTTGATTAGGGGCAACATGACAGGAGAGAGCGAATGGCAAAACTGGCATTTTTGGGCCTTGGTGTGATGGGCTATCCGATGGCGGGGCATCTGGCGGCGGCCGGACACGAGGTTTGTGTCTATAACCGCACATTGGCCAAGGCGGAGGCTTGGGTGGCCGAGCACGGTGGCAGCATGGCTCCGACCCCGCGCGAGGCTGCTCTGGGGGCAGAAACCGTCTTTGCCTGTGTTGGTAATGATGATGATCTGCGCGCGGTGGTGCTCGGGGTGGATGGTGCGCTCGCGGGCATGGATCCGGGCACGATATTCGTAGACCACACCACAGCTTCAGCCGATGTAACCCGTGAGCTGTTTGCACTGGCGGCGGCCAAGGGGGTCGGTTTTATTGATGGTCCGGTTTCGGGGGGGCAGGCGGGGGCCGAAAACGGTGTGCTGACCGTGATGTGTGGTGGCGATGAGGCGCCATATAACACTGCCGAGCCTTTTATTGCGGCTTTTGCCCGCTCGTGCCGCCTTATGGGGGCAAGTGGTGCGGGCCAGCTAACCAAGATGGTTAACCAGATATGTATTGCGGGCCTGATGCAGGGGCTTTCCGAGGGGTTGCATTTTGCCCAGAAAGCCGGCTTGGACGGCGAGGCGGTGGTTGATGTGATCTCAAAGGGGGCAGCGGGTAGCTGGCAGATGGATAACCGCTACAAAACCATGCTGGCTGACGAGTTCGATTTTGGCTTCGCGGTGGACTGGATGCGCAAGGATCTCGGGATTGTGCTGGCCGAGGCTGATAATAACGGCGCCAGCCTTCCCGGCACGGCGATGATTGACCAATATTACAAGGATGTGCAAAACATGGGCGGTGCGCGCTGGGATACCAGCAGCTTGATCAAGCGCCTGAGGGCGTTGGACAGGGGCTAAGTGGCGGCTTCCGAAAACCGCTGCATCCCGATTTGCTGAGACTGGAGGCCGAAGGGTTAAATGTGGCAGCTCTGGACCCGGCCCTGAAAGCCTGCCCAAAGATCGGCCTTACCTGCACGGTTGAGGAGGGTGATGGCCAAGCGGCCAGTATTAGCCTCGCGTGGCTTCACTCCGGTCAGGCGCATGATTGAAGGTGTTTGGTGCGGTGGTCCTGCGATTTCAATGCCGACACTTGACCATGGAACAATGGCAACACGCCCGAGCTTCATTTATTCATGGCTGGAGGCGCACCGGCAGCACTATTCTAGAACCCGCATCGCCCGCGCCTCTTCTGTGAGCCTAAAGTTCCCCTGTCGGCAGTGTCTCGGCAGTGTCTGTGCAAACACAGTCGATTCTATCGGATAAGCCGGGAATACTTGGCGCCTTCAAGGCTGGCGCCGGCCAAAAACCCGCGCTGCCCGAAGACGATGCCGAGGATTGGCTTATTGGAGGTGGTCGAGGTCATGCCAATGCGGGCGCCTTCTTCCTGCACTGCAAACTCTGCGTCAACACCCAGCTCGAAGCCGTCACTGACACGAAAATCACGCAAGACCTCGGGCGTCATGAAAAACAACACCTGCCGTGATTGCTGCGCGCCGATCAACAGGCCAAAAGAGGCCGAGGCAAAGGAATAATAATCCACTGTGGCATCGCCGATCAGTAGCGCGCCCTCGCCGTAGGAGCCGCCCAGAAAAAGCCCGGCTTTGGTGACATTGGGGATCACCAGCATGCCGGTAGCCCGCTGTGCAAATTCACGCGAGCCGGGGAAGGTTTGATACATTTCCTCCAGCGCATCGCGCACATGGATATCTATCTGGCTGGCGGTGCCGGTGATCTTGCCGCTACCGGCGGCGCAGCCGGCCAATGCCAGCGTGCCCGTCGCCATAAAGCCACGTCTTGTCAGGTTTTTCATGGGGTTCTCCTGCGATATACTGCCAGTTTCCGGTCTATCGCCGGTTGGCGTATTTATAACACGCAACCACAATATGTGCTAGGGGGCGGCAAAATATAGGCGCTACTCCGCCAACAATGCCGCCACGCGCGGGGCAAAATAGCTCAGCACGCCGTCACAGCCTGCCCGCTTGAAGGCCAGAAGCGATTCAAGCATCGCCTTTTCCTCGTCGATCCAGCCATTGGCCCCTGCCGCCATGATCATCGCGTATTCGCCCGACACCTGATAGGCGAAGGTCGGCACGCAAAGCTCGGCCTTTACCCGCTGGCAGATATCCAGATAGGGCATGCCGGGCTTGACCATCACCATATCGGCGCCCTCGGCGATATCACGCGCCACCTCGCGCAGGGCTTCGTTGCTGTTGCGCGCATCTATCTGGTAGGTTTTCTTGTCGCCCTTCAGCGCGCCGGTGGCGCCAACCGCATCGCGAAACGGGCCATAAAAAGCGCTGGCGAATTTGGCGGAGTAAGCCATGATTGTGACATCGGTAAAATCGTGCGCCTCCAGTGCTTGGCGGATGATCCCGATGCGCCCGTCCATCATATCTGACGGCCCAAGGATATCCGCACCGCTTTCAGCCTGCACCAGCGCCTGCTTTTCCAGCGCCATCAGGGTTTCGTCATTGACAATTACTCCATCGCGCACAAAGCCGTCATGGCCGTCGGAGTTATAGGGGTCAAGCGCGACATCAAGCATGATACCGATATTGGGCACCGCCGCCTTTATGGCGCGGGTGGCACGATTGACCAGATTATCGGGGTTAAAGGCCTCGCTACACTCGGGGTTTTTATCTTTGGCTTCAGTATAGGGAAAAAGCGCAATACAAGGGATGCCGAGCGCGGCGGCCTCGGTTGCCGCCTTCACCGCCTCGTCCACCGACAACCGGTTTACCCCGGGCATAGCGGCTACCGGCTCTATCACACCAACGCCCTCGCGCACAAAGATCGGCCAAATCAGGTCGTCCACCATCAGCGTGCTTTCGGCAACCATATCGCGCAGCCACTCCGTGCGGCGCAAACGGCGGGAGCGGTTGAGCGGGAAAGGGGCAAGCGGATGGCGCATGATATATCCTCGATTGGGCTGCTACTCTAGCCTTGCCACAAAGCGCGTGGCCGCCTCAAGCAAAATCAGACCAACAAGCGGTTGCATTCCGCAAATTATCTCGTAGGTTAGCGCTCTCGCAAACGGAGTCTGCATGTTCTGGTTCGACCTGATAGAAACCACCAGCTTTTTCAACATCTGGTATTGGATCATCACTGTGGTGGCTTGGTCTATGACTGCGCACTGGACCATGGGTGTGCCCTATGATGCCCTCCGCCAAGCGGACCGTAAAGGCGGGGATTTTGCCGAGCATTGCGACCTGTTGGCCCATATAAACGCCCGCCGGCTGATCTATTATTTTGACCGTGGCGGCCCTTACTTCATAGCCTTTGTCGGATTTATGCTGGCTCTGATTGGTGGTTGGGGGTTTTATCAGGGCTACGAACTGGCGCAGGCGGTATTTTTACTGGCGACCCCTCTTGTGCTGACATCGGTTTTCTCGGTTCGGCTGGCCTACCGAATACAGGCAGAGGCGCTAGCCGGCGAGGCCTTGAGGCAGGCATTGCGGCGCCGCCGGATATGGAACCAGACCATCGGTATGTTTGCCATCACTCTTATGGCAGCGGCTGCCGTCTTTCACTTTATCGTGCAAAATAACTATTTTATGCCCGATAGCGTATTTTCTCCCTATTACCCATGAGCGCCGCCTTTCCCGTTCAACAGGTCAGGGTCGGTGGTGCGCCGGAGGGCTATGACGCCCATATCCTCGCTGATACCGTGGCGCGGGCAAATGAGCCTGTGCTGTGTATATTGCGTGATGACCGCCAGCTTGCCGCCATGCGCGAGGCTTTGCGGTTCTTTGCACCAGACCTGCCGGTTTTCGAGTTTCCGGCATGGGATTGCCTTGCGTATGATCGCATTTCGCCCAACCCTGATGTATCGGCGCGCCGCATGGCCTTCCTTGCGTCTTTTCACAACGGGAGGAGCGGCGCCTGCGCTGTGCTCACCACCGTAAATGCCGCTCTGCAAAGGGTGCCGAGCCGGGAGGTGGTGGCGGCGTCAGCCTTTACCGCCGAGGTTGGCAAGCAAATCAGCACCGAAAAGCTGTTTGCCTACCTTGAGCGCGCCGGCTTTTCCCGCGCGCCCACGGTCATGGAACCCGGTGATTACGCCGTGCGCGGCGGGTTAATCGACATATACCCACCCGGCGATACCGGCCCCATCCGGCTTGATCTGTTTGGTGATGTGCTGGACGCCGCCCGCCGGTTTGATGCTGCCAGCCAGCGCACGATTGAAAAGATCAGGCGCATCGAGCTGGCACCGGTATCCGAGGTTATTCTGGATAGCGAAAGCATCCAGCGCTTTCGCTCCAATTACCGCCATGAATTTGGCGCGGCAGGGCGCGATGATCCGCTTTACGAGGCGATATCGGAGGGGCGCAAGCACCAAGGGGTGGAGCATTGGCTACCCTATTTTTACGAGCATCTGGATACGCTGTTTGACTACCTAGACGAGGCCCCCGTGGTGCTGGTCGAGCAAGTAATGGCACAAGCGGGCGCGCGCTGGGATAGCGTGCAGGAGCAATACAACACCCGCAAGGCTGCCCTCGGGAATAAATCCCATATGGCTACGGTCTATAAGCCGGTGCCACCCGAGCGGCTATACCTTTCGCTGGAGGCATTTGATCTGGCACTGGCGGGCCGCCCCGTACGGCAATTGGCCAGCGGCCCGCAGCCCAGCGGCCCGGGGGTGGTGGATATGGGCGGGCGCGTTGGTCGCAATTTTTCGCCTGAGCGCCAGCAGGAAGAGGTTAGCCTTTTCGGGGCATTAGCTGACCATATTAAAGCAAAGCGTAAGCTGGGGCAGGTGGTGCTGACCAGCTATTCCGAGGGGTCGCGAGAGCGTTTTGGTAGCTTGCTGGCCGATGCGGGCATTGAAGGCTTTAAGGATATCCCGAGCTTTCAGGCTCAAAGCAAGGGCGCGCTTAGCCTTGCTGTATGGGGGCTTGAATCCGGTTTTGAGGCTACGCTTGAGTCAGGCGCGCTCACCGTTATTTCCGAGCAGGATATTTTGGGCGACCGCTTGATCCGCCCCACCCGCAAGCGCCGCAAGGCCGAGAATTATCTGACCGAGGCGCAATCCCTCACCCCGGGTGATCTGGTAGTGCATATCGATCACGGGGTGGCCCGCTATCATGGTCTGGAAACCATCGCCGCCGCCGGCGCGCCGCATGAATGTATCGTGCTGGAATATGCGGGTAAATCAAAGCTCTATCTGCCGGTCGAAAACATCGAGCTGCTCTCGCGCTATGGCCATGACGAGGGCGTGCTCGATCGCCTTGGCGGCGGCGCATGGCAGGCCAAAAAGGCCAAGCTGAAAGAGCGCATCCGCGAGATGGCCGACAAGCTCATTCGCGTGGCCGCCGAGCGGGCGCTGCGCAAAGGCAAGGTTTTGACGCCCCCCGAGGGTCTGTGGGCCGAGTTTTGCGCGCGCTTCCCTTACAGTGAAACCGACGATCAGCTTAATGCCATTGACGATGTGATCACAGATCTCGCCAGTGGCCAGCCGATGGACCGGCTTATCTGCGGTGATGTCGGCTTTGGCAAAACCGAGGTTGCAATGCGCGCGGCTTTTGTCGCCGTTATGTCTGGCGTGCAGGTAGCGATAATTGCTCCGACCACGCTTTTGGCCCGCCAACACGCCCAAAGCTTTGCCGCGCGCTTTAGGGGCCTGCCTGTGCAGGTGCGACAAATGTCTCGGTTCGTCGGCACCAAGGAGATGGCCAAAACCCGCGAGGGGCTGGCGTGCGGCGAGGTGGATATCGTGATCGGCACCCATGCGCTCTTGGCTAAAAATATCCGCTTTTCCAACCTTGGCATGGTGGTGATTGACGAGGAGCAAAAATTTGGCGTAACCCATAAGGAGCGCCTGAAAGCCCTCAAATCCGAGGTGCATGTGCTGACGCTTAGCGCCACCCCCATCCCCCGCACCCTGCAAATGGCGCTTTCGGGCGTGCGCGAGCTAAGTCTGATCGGCACCCCGCCGGTCGATCGCCTCGCTATCCGCACCTATGTGTCGGAGCTTGACCAAGTCACCATCCGCGAGGCGCTCCTTAGGGAGCATTATCGCGGCGGGCAGAGCTTTTATGTGGTGCCACGGGTGAAGGACATCGCCGATATCGAGGACTTTTTGCGCGAACAAGTGCCGGAGGTGAAGTTCACTGTAGCCCACGGCCAAATGGCGGCGGGCGAGCTGGATGACAAGATGAACGCCTTTTATGACGGCCAATATGACGTGCTACTGGCGACCACGATTGTGGAATCCGGCCTTGATATTCCCGCCGCCAACACCCTGATTGTGCACCGCGCCGATATGTTTGGCCTGTCGCAACTATACCAAATTCGTGGCCGCGTTGGCCGCAGTAAAATTCGCGCCTATGCCTATTTCACCACCAAACCGCGCAAGCCGCTCACCCCGCAGGCCGAAAAACGCCTCAAGGTGCTTGGCTCGCTTGATAGCTTGGGCGCGGGCTTCACCATCGCCTCGCAAGACCTCGATATTCGCGGCGCGGGCAATATTCTGGGTGACGAGCAATCAGGGCAGGTGCGCGAGGTCGGCTACGAACTTTATCAGGAAATGCTGGAAGAGGCGATTGGCAAAATGAAGGCGGGCGAGCTGGAGGGCCTGTCTGATGATGATCAATGGGCACCGCAGATTAACCTCGGGGTGCCGGTGCTGATACCGGATGACTATGTGGCTGATCTTGATGTGCGCCTCGGCCTTTACCGCCGCCTCTCGGCGCTCAGCTCCAAGGTGGAGCTGGAGGGCTTTGCTGCCGAGCTGATCGACCGCTTTGGCAAGCTCCCGCGCGAGGTGACCACGCTGATGAACATTGTGCGCATCAAGACCGCCTGTCGCAAGGCGGGCATTGCCAAGCTTGACGGCGGGCCGAAGGGGGCAACAATACAGTTCCACAAAGACAAATTCGCCAATCCGGCAGGCTTGATAGATTTCATCCACGCCCAGAATGGTAACGCCAAGGTGCGCGATAACAAGATCGTGGTGCGCCGCGACTGGCCTAATAACGCTGCCAAAATAAAAGGCGCTTTTTCGATCGCGCAAGATTTGGCAAAATTGGCAAAAGGCTAGGTCGAGCGCGGCGTGAGCCGGATGATAGTCAAGCACCCTAACCCCAGCACCGGAAATGCCGCTACCAATGGCAAGGTTGTTCCGTTATAAAGCAGCCCCAGCGGCACCCCGATGGCCACGGCCAGCACGGTGGAAACCGCGCCGATAATGGCCGCCGCAATTCCCGCATTGGCCCCCATCGGCTCCATCGCCAGCGCATTTACATTGCCAAATACCAGCCCGACACTAAAAAACGAAAACACCCCCCATGTGAGGAAAAACCATAGGTTCTCGGCCTCGGGAAGGGCGAAAATGATGATGGAATAAAGCAGAGAAAACCCGACCAGCGCCGTAAGCGCGCGGGTGACGAGTATGTGCATTCCCAGCCGCATAACCAGCCTTGCATTGAGAATAGACGCAGCACCAATGGCCAGCGCCATGATAGCGAAATATAGCGGGAAAAGCCTGCCGACATGGAAAATCTCGCGAAAAATCTGTTCGGCGGAACTGAGATAGACCACAAAACCGGCAAAATTCAGCCCCGCCACAAGGGCAAACCCCATGGTTTGGCGATTGGTGAAAACGATGGTGGCCGATTGCCAAAGATCAGCCAGCGAAAACCGCCGCCGCTGCGTGTTGGTTTCGGCTTGGCCAAAGGCCATCCAGAGAAAGGCGACCATGGCAAACAAAATGAACGACACAAAAATAGAGCGCCAGCCCCAAAACAGCATCACTTCTTGCCCAAGCAGCGGCGCGAGCGCGGGCACAAGGATAAACACTGTCATTACAAAAGACATAATCCGGGCCATTTCACGCCCCTTATAAAGGTCGCGCACCATAGCGATGCTGGCCGTGCGCGGTCCCGCCACGCCAAGGCCTTGCAGCATCCGCCCCGCCAGCATCATCTCAAAGCTCTGTGCGGTGTAGGATACCGCTGCCCCCGCCATAAAAATGGCCAGCCCGAGCAAAATAGCGGGTTTGCGGCCGATATAATCCGAAAATGGCCCGAAAAACAGCTGGCCAAGGCCGGTGCCAAGCATAAAACTGGTGATAACCAGCTGCACGCGGTTGGCCTCTATTACCCCCAGCGCCTTGCCGATTTCGGGCAGGGCGGGCAGCATGGCATCAGTGCCAAAGGCGAGCAGGCTGGTGAGCAGGGCGACCAGAACAATGAAACGAGCGGTCATTCCGTTTTGGCTTTAATGGCGGTTATTTCGTCAATCAAGTCGACCCAAAAACCGGTGTCGCGCGCGCCGTTGACCACATATTGCCCGTCTATCAAAAATGTGGGCACGCCGCTCACCCCCATTTCGCGGGCTTTTTCATCCTCTGCGCGGATTTCATCGCTGTCGGCATCACTCGCTAAAAGGCGCTCGGCCAGCGCAGGCTGCATGCCTGCCTTTCCGGCTATATTTATGAGGGTTTTTGCCTCTGAAATATCCTCGCCTCTGGTGAAATATGCCAGAAAAAGCTCTGCGACCACCTCGTTTTGCAGCCCCTCCAGCCCGGCCCAGTGAATAAGGCGATGCGCATTTATTGTATTAGGAGTTCGCTTTATTTTATTGATATCAATGAATAAACCATCTAATTCAGCCGCCTTGACAATGCCGCCATACACCTGTGCTGCGCCATCACGGCCACCAAATTTTTGCTCGAGATATTCAGCGCGGTCCATACCTGATTTTGGCATGTCTGGGTTGAGCTGAAACGGCTTCCAGCTAATCTTGAACGGGTGATCGGGGCGCAGGGCGAGGGCGGCTTCAAAACGGGTTTTTCCGATATAGCACCATGGACAGATCGGGTCTGAAATGATTTCAACGGTTGTCATGCGCGGCTCTCCCTTTTTCAGCCATCTAGACCCAATCTGGGGCGGTGTGCAATGGGGGCGCCTCTTGTTTAGATCGGGCTTTTAGGGCAAAAAGATAAAAAGAGGATACGATGCCCGAATTGCCCAATGCCACAATCCTGTCTATCGAGCGCGATAAACGCGAGCGCGAAACCCCGGTCCAGCTTGATCTTGGCGCGCGCCTGCGCTCCTTGCGCAAAGAGCGCGGCTGGACCCTTGAGCAAGCAGCCCACGCCGTAGGGCTGGCGCGCTCCACCCTGTCAAAAATCGAAAACGGCCAGATGTCTCCGACCTTTGAAGCTGTGCGCAAGCTGGCCTCGGGGCTGGGGATATCGGTGCCGCAGCTGTTTACGCCCCCGAAATCAGGAAAAATGCTGGCGCGGCGCTCTATTACCCGTGGTGGCGAAGGGCGCGGCCATATCACTGCCACCTACGAGCACGAGATCATTGCCGCCGATATCAGCCACAAGCGCATGCTGCCCTACCGCGCGGTGGTGCGTGCGCGCCATATCGAAGAATTTGACGGCTGGGTACGCCATGATGGCGAAGAGCTGCTTTATGTATTGTCGGGCGAGGTCGAGTTTTATAGCGAGTTTTACGAGCCGGTGCGGCTTGGCGTCGGTGATAGCGCTTATTATGATGCGACAATGGGCCATAACATGATCTCGACCAGCAAGGCCGATGCCCGTGTTTTGTGGGTCACATCACAAGACTGAATTCGCCAACTTGCGAAATATCACGCTGGCGCTCGGCTGCTGAGCTATGCTCGAAATCAGTAGACAGCCAGGATTTTGCGCGCGCTTCCAAAACCGCAAAGGCGACGCTGAATGCAGCGGCAGTAGCCTTGTGCGAACTGGTGATAGCCGCAGGGTCGGCTATTCCCCAATGCCCTTTGAGGGGGGCTCCGGGCCATAGCGGGCAGATCTCGTCGCGGGCCTTGCCGCAAACCGTGATCACCATATCCATTATCGGGGCATTCGGGCCGGAGAACTCATCCCAGCTTTTTGAGCGCAAACCGTGGGTCGGGTAGCCGTGCTCTGACAGTAGCGACACCGCAGCAGGGTGGATTTTTCCTACAGGGGCTGATCCTGCGGAAAAGGCCGTGAGCCGCCCCCGGCCAAGGTGGTTGAGAGCGCTTTCGAGCATGATGGATCGAGCTGAATTTCCTGTGCAGAGGACGAGAATATTCATGGGCATCTCCAAAGCTGGAAGGCAAGCCTAGCACGGATAAATGACAGTATTGTGACAGCGAGGCGGAGGCTGGGGCGCAGACAAAAAAACGCCCTCACAAGGAGGGCGCTAAGTCTTGAGGCAGGTTTCATACAGGCAAGAAACCTATCGAGCAGTGAGTCCTTTATAATCGGAAGAGGCCATTGAACCAAGGGAATTATTTCGGAAAACCGTTATAATTGGTGATCTTAGGCTTAAAACCTCGAATCCACCTTAGGAGTGTGTCATTTATAACACAGAAATGACCGCCCAGAGGTGCATAATTGTTGGGTAGGTGATTCCTTTTGGCTCTATCCGAGCATCAAACCTGCCGCCAAGCCCCACATCAGCACCCCGATTCCCGTGTCCAGCACGCGCCACGCCTTGGGAGAGCTCATAACCGGCTGCATGAACTTCGCCCCGTAACCCAAGGAAAAGAAAAATATAAATGAAGCAGATACGGCGCCAACTGTGAAGGCAATCTTGTCTGAAATGTTCTCGAACTGGGTTGAAACCGCCCCCAACAGTCCGAGCGTATCCAGATAGACATGGGGGTTGAGCCAGGTCAGCATCAGGGCGGTCAGCACAGTTACCCGCAGGCTGCTTTGCGGCTTCATGGTGTGCAGATGACTGTTGCCGCGCCAGGCTTCCCAAAAGCGCAGCGCGCCATAAGCCAGCAAAAAGGCGGCACCAGCGTAGCGCATAATCACGGGTAGCGCGGGGAATATCGCCATCAGGCTGCCAAAGCCTATCACGCCAAGGGTGATCAGGATTGCGTCCGAAAGCGCGCATGTCAGCGACACCGCAAAGACATGATGCCCTGAAATTCCCTGCCTCAGCACAAAGGCATTCTGGGCGCCAATGGCAAGGATCAGGGCAAAAGAGGTAAGGAAACCTGTGATGAGGGCGGGGGTCACTTAGGTGGGCCGGGTTTTTTCCCGGCGGCAATTTCGGCGGCTGTCGGCGGGGTGACCAGGCCGGCAGAGATAATCAGCTTTGCGGCTTCTTCCACACTCATATCCAGCAATATAACATCTTCGCGCGGCACAAAAAGCAAAAACCCGGATGTCGGGTTAGGCGTGGTTGGCAAAAAGATAGAGAGCATCTCGCCGTGATCGATTTTATTGAGCACCTCGCCTTTTGTTCCGGTCGAAACAAAGGCAACCGCCCAGACACCTTTGCGCGGGTACTGAATGAGGCAGGCATTTTGAAATGAGTTGCTGCTCTGGCTAAGGACGGTTTCGGCGATCTGCTTGAGCGCATTATAAATGCTGCGCACCACGGGCATCCGCTCTACGATACTTTCGCTGAATTTCAGCAATTGTCGGCCAAAAAGCCCTTTTGTCAGTGCGCCGATTGTTGCCGTGAAGAGCAAAAAAACAATAACCCCGAAGCCGGGAATATCGACCCCGAGATAGGTCGAGGGGTTATAAAGTGCGGGCACCCACGGCACGATCATCTTGTCCACAAGGTTGATCGCCCACCAGATAAGGTAGAAAGTTAGCATAACCGGCGCGACAATCACCACGCCGGTAAAGAAATTGGTGCGAAAGCGGTGAAGAAAAGTCGGTTTCTTGTGCTTTATTTTTGGTTTTTTGGCCATATTTTCCCTCAACGCGCTCCCTTGTTGGCTCTTTGCTCAAAGAATTAGGGGCTATACCCCGCTGTTGCAAGCGCTAACGCGAGATTAGCGCGAGGGCGATGGCGGCTGCGAGGCGGGCATTGTTGCGCACCAGCGCAATATTGGCGGTGAGCGAAGCGCCCTTGGTCAGCTCGAATATGCGTTTGAGCAAAAACGGGGTGACAGCCTTGGCCGAAATCCCCTGTTCTTCGGCCTCGTTTAGCGCCTGCAAAATATGGGGCCGCAGCTGATCAGCCGGTATCTCGTCTTGTGCCGGTATCGGGTTGGCCACCAATTGGCCACCGGGTAGGCCAAGGTGCGCGCGCATGGCGTGGCTGTCTGCGATAGCTTGGGCGCTGTCGGCGCGCAAAGGCGCAGGCAGGTCGCTGGTGCGGGACCAAAAGGCAGGCAATACATCCTGCCGATAGGCGATCACGGGTACACCGCGGGTTTCCAGCACTTCCATGGTTTTGGGAATATCCAGTATGGCCTTGGCGCCGGCGGCTACCACTGTCACCGGGGTTTGTGCCAGCTCTTCGAGGTCGGCGGATATATCAAAAGTGTTTTCGGCCCCGCGATGCACCCCGCCAATGCCGCCGGTGGCAAATACCGCAATATCAGCCAGATGTGCGCAGATCATGGTGGCGGCCACGGTGGTGGCGCCGGTCTGGCCGGTGGCCAGCGCAAAGGCGATATCCGCGCGGCTGAGTTTGGCTACATTTTTGGCCTGGGCCAGAGCTTGTAGCTCGTTTGGCTCCAGCCCGATATGAATATGACTGCCCATTATGGCGATAGTCGCCGGCACCGCGCCCGCTTGCCGGATATCGGCCTCTACCATTTCGGCGGTAGCTACATTTTGCGGATAGGGCATGCCGTGGGTTATGATGGTGCTTTCCAGCGCCACTACGGGTTTTCCCGCGGCGTGCGCGGCGATGACTTCGGCAGAATATTTAAGCGGTGCGGTCATGTGATCTTTCGGGTTATGTGGCGGGCAGCGGCGTCAATAGCGGCTTGCAGGCGGGTTTCGGGTGTGATGCCTTCGCCGCCGGCCGCGATATGGGCTGCCATAAAAACATCCCCCGCGCCGGTGGTGCTGTGGGCGGTTGTGGGCGGGGGGGTGATGGTGACAGTGGTTTTCCCATCCGAAAAACAGGCCATGCGCGGCCCGTCGGTAACGATTGCGCGCGCAGCCCCGAGCCGGCGCAGGGCGTGGGCGGCGACCTCGCTGTCGGGCGGGTGTGTTTCGCATAAAATTCCGGCCTCGCCAAGGTTGACATAAAGCGTCACATCTCCGCCCCCGAGTGCGGCGCGCAGCCGGCCGGCCTTGCCGGGCGAGGCGGGCACAATATTAAGCTGGCATGCGGAAAACTCGATTCGCGCCGAGAGGCTCTGCATCAGCGCGGCCGGAAGGTTGCCGTCTACCACCACACGGTAGGGCCACGGTGTGTCCGGCGCGCCAAGCCGGCCATCTAGCAGCGGGGTGAAAATATGGTCTCCGGCCAGCTCCAGCGAGGCGCAATCGGCAATCGCGCCAAACACGTCTCCATCGGGATTTTCAATCGCAAGGTAGCTGTCTGTCGGGTCATCCGAGCGATACACAAAGCGGCAATCAACCCCTTCGCCTTCCAGCGCCTCGATCAGGGCATCCCCGTCAGCACCATTACCAATTGCCGAAAGCAATATCGCCTGCTGCCCCTGCCGCGCTAGAGCAACAGCCACATTGAGCGCCACCCCGCCGAGCTGGCGGCGGATATGTCCGGCAATATCGCCACCCTGTTCCATCGGTGCGCTGGCGCTGGCGATGATATCCCACAATGCCGACCCTATACAGATAACCGGCGGCGCGGGCATTAGCTGTCGCCTAGTTTCAATGTGCGATTGCGCAGATAGGCGGCCATTTCCTTTGGGGGGAGGCCGAGCGCCTCCAGCTCCTCAAAGCTTATCGCATCGCCCACGACCGGCCGCATATCGGTTTTGAGCGACCGCGCGACTTCGTGCATTAATAGCCCTTGCCGGAAAGTGGGAGATAGTTTGGCTGCGATCAGATAGGCGCGACTATTTTGGCCGCGAAAAAACATAGGCACGACCCCGGCCTTGCCACGGGCGATCAGGCGCGCGAGAAAGTTGGTCCACTCGCCATCTATCGCATCGCCAAAAAACGTATCGGAATGGGCAACACGGCCGGCAGGGAAGAGAATCAGGCACCCCCCGCCTTTGACATGGTTTAGCGCGTCTTTGCGGGCTTGCACGTTTTTGCGAATCGCGTCTTCCTCGTGATCAAAGGCCACGGGCAGCATGCGGTCATTGATATCGGGCACCTTGGCCAGAAAGGCACGGGTCATGATCTTGAAGTCCGGGCGCACCCGACTCATTATTTCGCACAACACCATACCGTCTACTAGCCCGTGCGGGTGGTTGGCGACAATGATTAAAGGTCCGGTTTTCGGGGTTTTGGCTAGCGCTTCCTCTCCGATATCGGTATTTATTTCCATGCGTGTCATCGCCTGCTGCCAGAAGTTTCCGGGCAGGGGCGGCTCTTGCTGGTGTTTTTTGGCCAGCTTGAGAATCGTGATTCGTCCGGTGAGGTTCTCGACCCACCGGATTATAAAATGCCGTTTTGGCGAGGGAAAAGAGTTGGAATAACTCAAATCCTTCGCTTCTATACGGGTAAACCCATCGTTCATTTTAGTGTCTGCTCACTGTCATGTTCTAGTCTTGGATAGACAAATGCGCAGGCCTCGTCACCCCAAATCGACCAAATTACCGCAAATTGCGCGATTTTCCACTTAGCCGCTTTTTTGTTCAAGGGAAAACCGGCTATATATTTTTCCGCAAAAATCCAAAACCGCTTGCGTGTGGAGTGGGTTTGCTCTACATGCGCGGCTATTGAAACCACAGGCAGGGTTTAGGGCGCTCGGGGGAGAAATCCTCGAATGTCCACCGGTTGGCGAAAGCCTCAACTCCCTGCCGAGGAATAAACCGGAAAGGAAATTCCAATGGCTCTACCCGAGTTCACATTGCGCCAGCTGCTTGAGGCCGGCGTTCACTTTGGCCACCAAAC
>JAKIUB010000034.1 GCA_021647745.1 Paracoccaceae bacterium
CAAATTATGGCCCCAACGTTTATTTTAGCGAGCACAACCCGCAAGCAGACTGTCCAGTTTGAGTACAGAAACGCGCTCCATGTGTTGGCCCCCATTATCAGGCGTGCAGTTGTGGCAAATGCAGGTGCCGATACCCCAAAGCTCGACGGCAGTATTTTTATGCTTTCAATTGATGATGCCGAGCATGCCTTCGTGCTTCAGGATGTGAATGGAATGCTGGATATCAATGCGGCAAGTCGCAGCTTGTTGGCCACTTTTCTGCGAGGTATCGAGCGGGAGAATTTGCTGGAAACCATAATATCCACCCGGAATTCCACACCCTTTCGGGATACAGAAACCTTCATTACATTGCTGAATCTTCCCGCCAGCACCACCGTTGAAGCTGCAAAGCTGGTCACCATTCACTCCGGGCGCCGGCGGATCAATGGTGAGACCGCTCCCATAGCTCTTTTGGAAATTCTGTCGGGGGAAACCGGCCCGCGCGCTCAGTTGTTGGCCGCCGTGGACCGCCGTTTATTGCGCACCCGCACGGTGACCAAAGTTGTGGTATTCCGAATGCCTAAATGATTTCACCCGCCTTCGCTCAGGGGTTCGCCGCCGAGATTTATCAGATGGTTTTGTTGCTAGTGCACCAAAGCCAAATTTATTCTTAGAGCTCATTTCTTACCCTCCATAATATCCGTATTATTTTTCCAAGCCGTTTTTACAACATCGATAAACTCCACATAGGCAAGGTCAAAAGATTGGCGTGCGCGCTTCCATGTTTCTCGAGTCATTTGGCGGTAGTCCTGTTCATATACAGAATTTTGAAACCGCCCCGACTGCTCAACAGCGCGTGTCATTTCCACAGGGCTCTGACAAACATTAGCACCAAAAACATTTTTGAATGCATCCATCATTGCATTGTGAAGTGGATTTGAGGTTTCATATTTCGTCATCAACAAACGGACATCCAAAAACCGTTTTGGTAAATCTATGCCAGCATCTGCAGACAATCCTTTGAAGCCCGTTGAGATATCCTCAAGCGCATCACCGAGCTGACCTAAAAAACTGGTTGTGCTATCGTACTCCCAATAGTCGGGGCCAGAGGGCACATACAATATATCCGCCGCGAAGGCTGCGCTCAAAGATTGATACCCAATGGCCGGCGGGCAATCAAAAATGATAATGTCGTATTGGTCGTCCGGCAATTCATCAAGGTATCGCGCCACGCAGCCAAAAAAACTCCAAGCCTGATGTAATGCGCGATACTGGGCTGACGCAAATTCGACAAAGGCAGCATTGGCACATGACGGAATTATATCAATCGTTGGCCAGCAGGTTTTTTGAATGAAATCTTGCACACGTTGGGAACCGGTAGATTGAACATCTTCGGGAAGCTCGTCGCTGGCAGGGTAGGGGCAGTCATCAGGGTCATCATAGGTGGCCATAATCCGGTCCGACTCTTTGCATAGATCGCGGCACATTATCCCCCAAACCGTATTCCATTCTTTCACATCAACCAAACCCATAGAATGGGTGAGGGTGGCTTGCGGGTCGAAATCCACAACTAAAACCCTGTAGCCATCAAGCGCGGCGGCATTCGCCAAGTGTTGAGCAACAACCGTTTTACCAACACCACCTTTGAAATTGGATACCGCGACTCTCATCGCGCGTCCTGCGGGCCGTTCGGGAAGCAATCGTTTACCGCGAAACTTCAGCCGCCGACGAAGCTCATTTATTTCACCGAAGGAAAACCAGCGCTGCCTACCATCTTCTTTCACCTCTCCTTGGGGGAGGGTAGGGTCATCCACGAGTTTTTTTCCGCAACGTATCTGCGGGGACATCAAACATAAATTGGCAAATTTCCCAAATTGAGAAGGGCCGGAGGTGTTTTTCTTCGCCGGGAGAAAACGTCGCCTTACGCACAGCCGCTTGCTGCTCTAAGCTGCGATCATTCATCGCCTGAAGGTGGGAGTGGTCTCGCATGCTGTATCTCGCTTTAAACAGAGGTACATAATAAAGAACGCGATTTCTAAAAAATTCAATTCTTAATTTTCCGCTTTTCCGGTTTTTTGCGGCCTTGATTCGATAAACACGATGTTTTCCGGTTTCATCCATATTTTGCTGGCACAAAAATTGATGACTTTATAAATATGATAACAGACAGCAACCGATATAGTGACATCTAAGCTGTCCCCTATAACCAATTAACCTTAAATATTATATTTGAATGAAAAACCCCGCTAAATATTTAATGTTGATTTATTGCGGGATTATCGCTCATATTTATTCATAAGCAGAATCGGCCAAAAGAGCAGATCGCGAAATATCGGGTAGTCATCATGGATGCAAAGAAATTAACGGGTCCGAATGCGGGGTCCATTAAATATGATCTCATCACGGCAATGAGTGTTGTTGGGCTTGCAGGGAAGCCGTCACTTCAAACGTCGATGACTCGTCTTATCGCTCTTGTGACTGCGCGCTACAACTATCCTAACAAATAGAAAGGATCAAACGAAAAGCACTCGAAACCCGGCGCTTGCAACACCGCAAATTCGCTGCATAATGAAACCGACCAGATAAGTTAGGCACTCCCTTAGATCAAACGATCTCTGGGCCCGAAAGCTCTGGCGACAGACATAAGTAGTTAAAAAAACTCCCGGGGCAACTTCGGGGTTTTGTTTTTTCCAATAGGATGTTTTATGAGCAAAACCGACAATTACCGCATCTATGCCATTGGTGATATTCACGGATGTCTGGATCCCTTGCAGGAAATTCAGGCACGTATTTTGGCTGATTTGCAGGCAAACCCCCACGACAAACCGCTGGTGGTTTATCTGGGCGATTATATGGATCGCGGGCCGGAAAACCGTGCGGTTATCGACAATCTGATTGCTGCCAAATCCGCCAGCCTTCCGGCGCGTTTTTTGCTTGGCAATCATGACCGCTTTATTTCTTTATTTCTGGAAAGCCCCACCAGCCTGCATAAGCGCTCGATCCACTGGCTTAACCCGGGCACGGGCGGCGAGAAAACCCTTGAATCTTATGGCGTGATGAACGCAACCGAAGCAGACGCAGAGGTCATGCGTGACCTGTTTGAGGCCGCAATTCCCGACGCGCACCGGTCGTTCTTGAATGAATGTGAATTTTCAATCCATATCGGCGGTTATTTCTTTGCCCATGCAGGGGTGCGTCCCGGTATTCGCCTGCACGATCAGGAATTTTATGACCTGATCTGGATACGCGAACCGTTTTTATCCTCGAACCAAGACTTTGGCGCCATTGTTGTGCATGGGCATTCACCGGTTAAGAAAGTGGAAAACCACGGCAACCGAATAGCGGTTGATACAGGTGCCGTGTTTGGCGGCACGCTGTCTTGTCTTGTGCTGGAAGGCGACAATCAATGGGTGCTGCATGCCAGCGGGCGCGCTGAATGTCCGGTTATAGCCTAGGCCCTTGCTGGCCATGCTGGTTTCATCGCCTTACATATCTTGAGCTAAGGCCCATATATTCGCGCAGCCATGGTTTGAAAAACCACAGCTGCGCGTTTTGCTTAGGTCAGACCACGCTCAACTTGCCAACGCCGGCGCGCCGCGACATTAACCGCACGATGACACTGATAAGGATGATAAACATCACCAGCATCAGGGTTACGGCCGCTGAATGCTGGGCCATGTCTTGCTCCTGATAGCCAAATATCAAACCGGTCAACACATTATTACCCGGCGAAATTAGCAGGATGATCAAGGACAGTTCCCGCATTGCGGTGATAAAGGTCAGCAACATACCCGCAACAAGACCGCTCATGGAAAGCGGGATGATAATGCGGAACATGCGCCGGAACCAGCCGATACCCTGCACACGGGCGGTTTCCTCCAATGATTGGTGGATCTGCAACATGGCGGCAATACCGGTGCGCGAAGTAAAGGGCAGGTTCTTAATCACCGTGATCAGAATCAATATAGTAAACGTACCATAAAGCGCCGGAATAGGCCCGATATTGGTAGAGAACATGCCTATATAGATCGCGCCCAAGGCAATAGACGGGAAGATATAGGGGGCAAAGGCAATGGCCTCCAACCACCTAGACAGGCGCGCGCCGCGCCCGCGCACCACCGCATAGCCTACCAATAATCCCAATGCGCCGTTAAACAGGGCGGCTGCAAAGCCAAGCTTGATGGAATTGCCAAGCGCTTCAAGAATGCCCCTGTTGTGAATAACCCCCGGTTCACCATATGCCAGCTGCATATTGCCTTGTCCGGCCCAGAAATAGCTGGTCAGATTAGACAGGCTGTAATTTCCCGGAATCAGGGTCAGCGATTCCCATAACAGCAGGATAAGCGGCAAAGCCACGGTTATGCACAGGAACAAAATCACAATGATGGCTGCGGGCCAGCGCCATTTACCAAGGTCGCTTTCATGTTTGCGAAAGCCTTTTCCGGTCATGGTCACATAGCTTTTCCGCACCCCGATGATACGGCTGTTGATCCAGATAAACGAGACCGCCAGAACAATCAGCACCAGCGCCAGAATATAGGCGTCACCCTGGTTGCGCGCGTTGATAGACGCATAAATCTGGGTGGAAAACGTAAAGAACCGCACCGGCATGCCGAGCAAGGCAGGAGTGCCGAATGTGCCAAGTATGCGAATGAATGTCAGCACAATTGCCGAACCGATTGCCGGCATCAGCAAAGGCATAGTAATAACGCGAATGCGTTTCCATTTGCCCATACCGCTGGTGGCGCCTGCTTCTTCCAGCTCGCTATCCACGGTGGCCAGCGCACCGGATATCAGCAAATAAGCATAGGCATAATAATGCATCGCCAAGGTAAACACGATGGGCAAATAGCCGTAAGCCACCCAGTCAGGCACCTGCGTGCCGGTCATATAGGTTAACAACCCTTCGGAACCGCCAATACGGTCATTTTTGAACAGGCTGAGCCATGCCAGCGCCATCACCCAAGAGGGCATCATATAGGGAAATACCAGCATCGCACCGAAAGTGCCTTTAAAATGCACATTGGTGCGCACCATCAGCCATGCAAGGCTAAACCCGACGACCAAAGCAATCGCGGTAACCGCAACCCCCATCATGAGGCTGTTTATCAGCGGTTTGAAAAACAGGGCTTTGGATATTGGCTGAAAAAACACCCGGTCAAAATGAAGCAGGGTAAACCCGCCCACATTGCCGTCGGGCTGATAAGCCAGATCATAGCGTTGAAAGGTGAACGCCTCTTTGATGATCTGTAACAGGGGCACCATCACCACAAAGCCTAAAAACACGAGCGCGAGCACACCGATAATCAGTTCGGGGCGGTTTTTCAGCCTATAGGCCTGATAGGAAAAATTGCGCAGTGACCAAAAGGCTGGCCTGTCACGGGTTCGGGATACAGGTGCCATAGTCTAGTCCGCCGTGCTGCGCAGATTATCCTGCGTTTCGGGGTCAAAAAAGCTGATTGAATCAGGGGCAAAATTGATCCAGAGCTTGCTGCCCTCAGCCAGAGTAATAAACCCCGGTTGCAGCAGGGTTATGGATGTTTCGCCGATTCTAACCTGCAAAATTGTGTCAGCACCGGTCGGTTGCAGAATTTCGGTACTGACCTTTTGCCAGCCGGGCTTTTCGGTTTCGGATACCAGAACTTTTTCCGGCCTGATGGCCGCGATCAGCCTTCTGTCAGCGGATGCCAGATTTTCGGGCAAAGGCACGGTGATATCACCGCAATCCAGCGTGCTATTTTTTGTCACGCCATGAAACAGGTTTATGCCGGGATCACCGATAAATTCCGCCACAAAAATATTGGCCGGATGGTGGTAAATTTCAAAAGGGGTGCCCTCTTGCATAATTTTACCCTCGTTCATGATGATCACACGATCCGACAGGGTCAGGGCTTCGATCTGGTCATGGGTCACGTAAACGGTGGTGGCCTTTAGATCACGGTGCAGACGTTTCAGGCTGGCACGCATTTCGGTGCGCAATTTGGCATCAAGGTTGGAAAGCGGTTCATCCATCAGCAAAATGGAAGGCCGGAGCGCAATCAACCGCGCCACAGCGACGCGCTGTTGCTGCCCGCCCGATAGTTCTGATGGATAGCGTTCGGCATATCCGGTCAATTGGACCAGATCGAGCGCATTTTCCAGCCGCGCCGCAATTTCGGTTTTTGACAGCTTTTTCTCTTTTAGTGCCAAGGTAATATTTCTGGCCACGGTCATATGTGGCCACAGGGCATAGCTTTGAAAAATCAGCCCCAATCCGCGGGCTTCGGGGGGGATAACCACCCCGTCGCTACGCGAAAATACCATACGATCACCAAGCTGGATATTGCCTTCATCAGGTTCTTCCAACCCGGCGATCATACGTAGTGTTGTGGTTTTTCCACAGCCCGACGGGCCAAGGATAGTCAGGAATTCACCCGGCTGAACCGTGAGGTCGAGGTTTTTTACCACGACCTCTTTACCATAGGACTTTACGATCCCATCAAGACGTATTTGTCCCATAGTATTTCCTTTTATTGGCTGGAGTAAATCATCCAGAAGTCACGCAGTTTCGGGCCTTGTTCCCACATGAATTCAGCTGAAATATCCCAACCAACCATATCGTCCCAGACCTCGCCACCTTCGGGCAGCGGCACATCGCTGCGCGGGCTAACGGAACCGGCATCATGATAAGGCGCAAGCCCTTGCAGCATATCAAAGCTGTCACCCTCGATATACGGTTTTACCAGCTCGGTTTCGAGATTCATTTCAGGATTACCCAGCAGATAGGCAATAAGCACCTTGGCCGCATTCGGGTTTGGCGCATTTGCAGCAATGGCCATATAGGTCGGGTAAACCATGCGGGCAACCGGATCCAGGTCAACCATCATGGCGTTAACATTGCCTTTATCTTCATTGCGCGAAATATAGGTCATGTTGGTCATGGCAATCATCGCATCCTCCTGCCCCGCAGCACCGGCAGCATCGGCCAGTTTGGAACCGGATTTGAAGATCACGATATCGTTTTCCAGCATACGACGAACAAATTCATACCCCGCATCCGGCACGCCTTCGCCAAGCACAAGTTCTTCGCCGGTCAGGCGCTGATAAGCGGCTGCCATTTCATCGGGGTTTTGCACAAGTGCAGCAAGTCCCATCAAGGACGAACCCGAACCCATCGGGTCTTTGATACCCACACGGCCACGGAAACGATCCTCGGTCAGCTCCCAAACATTGCTGATTGGTGCGCCATCGGGATTGGCATCGGTGTTGTAAAAGAACACAATAGCTTCGTTCACACGAATAAGCAGCGGATCACGGTTTTCTACAGGAATGCGGTCAACAAAATGGGCGGGCACATAGTTGAATATCCGGTTGTTGCCCAGCAGTTCATAGATCACCTGACCGGAATTGCCGGTGGTGATAACATCCACATTGAAAATACCGGCTTCTTGCTCGCGGATAGCTTTTTCAATGGTTTTGACCGAGCCAAGATCAAATAATGTCAAGGTAATACCCGGGTAAAGCGCCTGAAAATGATCAACCAGCTTGGCAATCCGGCCCGAGGATGAATAAATAACAACCTCGCCTTCTTCGGTGGCAGCGGCCACGATGTCATCCCAGTTTTCTTCCTCGACCACATTGGGGCCAAGCGAATTCTCTACCAGCCATGCTTCGAGCTCGGCAGATATATCCTGAGCCGCTGAAAATGTCGCCACGGATGAAAACATCGCCGCAGCAGCGGTGCCCGTAACAAGCTGTAAAAATCTTGAACGTGTTAGTTTCATTGGTATTCTCCCTTGGGTTGTCTTTGTTTTTATTCTATTCCAGTATCTTACAGTTTTGTGACGGTAGTATGTCAAGCGCATTGTGAGCTATGCCCGAAAGTTGGTGACGCATTAATCTAGCGGCATGTTTATGTTGCTTTATTCCATCCTTGAACTCAACCCCGTTTATGGTTTCGGGCAGACGTTTTACGCTGTCAGGTTTGCGCCATTTCAACCTGACGGACATCATCAGGCGGAATGGGTGTTGTCACGCTAACCGCGCCTAGTTGCTCTGCACGGAACTTGGCAATATGAACATCGGATGAGCCCACGGTCGATCAACAACCTGCGCCACCGCATCGCGTTTGAACTCTTTCGTAAACCGTATTCCCTTAACCATATCCATCTCTCCTTGACTCCAAAGTTACCAGGAAAAGCGCCTCCAAATCTAAGGGTTGTTCAAATCAGCTATAGGCATCTATTGCCAAAAACTGAAGCTGATATTCTGCGGTGCAAGGCAAATTTCGTCACTGCATGATTGCAACACAAGATTGATCACATTTACCCCCGAAGATACCGGCGCACTCAGGCGCAGCTCGCCATCATAAAGCGCCAGCGGCGTATCACTGTTAAAAGCCAATGTGGTGATCAATGGTTTCGGATACGCTTCTCGGCCCAGTTCAACCCCGTTTACCCAAAGGGCGGTCGGGATAAAGTAATCTTCCAGAGGCTCATGGGCATTGATATGCCATCCCTCCGCCACATTTATGGTGAAATTCACCACATACGCCTCACGGTCAATTTTTGCCCAAACCTGCACGACCCCGTTGGACAGCGCGCGCAACGGGCCGACATCACCACGGTTTTGCGCATCAACCGCAGCAAGCGCTGCTGCCCGCTCTTCGGGCTGCCCCAGCGCGTTTCCTGATAAAATATCCGCCAAGGCAGCAGCTTGCTGGATAAAAACCACATCCTCCCCGCGCCGCGCCAATGCGGTCAGCAACCGCTGGGCCTGTGCATTACCGGAAGCCACCTCACCATCGTCAAGCGGGATAAACACACCCAGCCCCTCTACCTGCTCGCTCATGCGAAATACCCCGCCATCTTCATGCAGATTATCAAGCATAAAGCGGGCAATACGCGCAGCCTCGATCAACCAGCCGCCGTCAGGGTCTATATCATGCAGCGCAACCAGCCCACGGCCAAACCCGGCATAATCAGGCAATTGCGCCTCGATCCTGGCCGCGCCGGTGATATAGCTACGAAAGTAGCCCTCACCGTTGCGCATATTTTCCATAATAAATCGCGCCGAAGCCTGCGCCGCCGCGAGATATTCGGGGCGATCATAGGCGCGGGCGGCCTGTGCAAGGGTCACGATCATCTCGCCATTCCAACCCATCAGTACTTTTTTGTCGGTTGGCGGTGCATTGCGGGCCAATCGTGCCAGCCGCAGTTGCTCCAGCCCCGCATCCAACCTTGCACGGTCTCCGTCAAAGTAGCTCAGACGCAGGGTATTACGGCCCTCGAAGTTTCCGTCTTCCTCGACATTAAGCGCCTTGATCAGGAATTCAGCCTCGACCCCCGCCACTTCGCGGATCTGGGACGGGGCCCAAGTATAATAAATACCCTCTCTGAAAACACCGTTATCATCAGGAGAATCCGCATCCTGAGTAGCATAAAACCCGCCGTCCGGCGCTTGCATTTCGCGCAAGACATAATCAAAGGTGCGGCGAGCGGCGCGGGCAAAATCCTCGTTGGACTGAAGGGCATCAAGCCGCAGCAAAAGCCGCCCGATCAACGCCTGATTATAGAGCATCTTCTCGAAATGCGGCAGCCCCCATTCGTTATCCACCGCATAGCGGTGAAAACCGCCACCCGCATGATCCTGTATACCGCCATTAACCATCCCCTCCGCCGCGAGCTGCACCGCCTCAAGCAAGGTCTGGTCGGCATTTCTATCTGCTTGGTCAAGTAGATAGAGCAGCCTCGGCTCTAGCGGAAACTTCGGGGCAACACCAAAACCGCCGTTGAAATCATCCATCTGGCCAAGCATCTGGCTGGAAATCTCGCGGGCCATATCTGCGGTAAACAGGCGGGCGCGGGCTTTGCGGTCAAGATATTCGCGCACGACAGCCCCCAGTGCAGCGGCGGTCGCGTTTACCTGCGCGCGGTCATTGCGCCAATTGCTATTCATCTCTTCCAGCAGGGCGGTAAATGCCTCCGGCGGGTAATATCCTCCACCAAAAAATGGCTCGCCTTCGGGGGTCAAAAACACCGTATTGGGCCAACCACCGCCACCGGTCGAGTTTTGGGTAACAAGCATAAACTGCTCGTCAAGGTCCGGGCGCTCCTCGCGGTCGAGCTTGATCGAAACGAAGTTTTCATTCAGATAAGTCCCGATTTCCTCGTTCTCGAAGCTTTCTTGTGCCATGACCCTGCACCAATGGCACGAAGCATAGCCAACCGAAATAAAGATCGGCTTGCCTGTTGCGCGGGCCTCCTCAAAAGCGGCCTCACCCCATGGATACCAGTCTACCGCATTGTAAACGTGCTGCAAAAGATAGGGGGAGGCTTCACCAAGCAGGTTATTTGGTTCGCGCTCCTGCGCCACCAGCGGAGAGGCAAAAAGCAACGCAATAAGGGTAAGGGTCTTCATGGCAACCTCCCGTAAAACCCGGTTTGCCAAATAACAGGATCACGGGGCGCAGAGACGGGCCACGATATCTGGGTCATCCGGAAAACTCTCGGACAAAACTGCCATAAAATCTCTATCCTGCCTAGCCAATTCGAGAAATGTTTGCGCGTAGGGGTCCTGTTGCATGGTTTTCCAGCGGTTGGCAATATCAAGCTCCGAGACCTCAATCGCCATACCGCTAAAAGACGAACCGGCACCGTAGCGCTGCATTTTACCCAATGTGTTATCCAGCACCTCAAGCCCGAGATCCGCCAGCCGCGCGCAGCGGTAGCTCTCGGAGGCAAACCAGTCATCATAGCAAATCACAAGATGCGGGCTATCGGCGGCCTCAATCAAATGAGCCTTGTAGCGGTTCATTTCAAAGGTAATATGGTGGCTGATCCCCAAAGCCTCGGGCGGCGTATCCCGCTCGATCAGCCGTATCAGGCGGATGAATGACGGCAGCCAGTTTACGAAACGGCGGGTTATCAGCACCTCGGTAAAAAAATCGCTATTCTTAAACCCCTGTGTCAGCTCGCCGCTTTCATATATTTTCCGGGGGAACCCCGCCTCATAGGAGATCAGCAAAAACGGCGAAATTCCTTTCTCGAAGGCCGTTTCCAGTTGGCGCTTCAGGTGGTAGGGCCGTGTGCCAAGCACACCGTTAACCTCGTAGCCGCCGGTCCGTGTCGGCGAACGCCGCATTGTGCAGCTATTTAAAAAGACAGTTTCTTTACTGCCGCAGTTTCGCATTATCCAGTTGATAATGGCATGTTGACCCGTGCGACGGATACCAAAAACACGAAGGGCACGAGCGGCATTTGCCGCAAGCGCCCCGTCTATGTCTGTGAAATCCGCATCCGCCAAAAGCTAGACCTTGCGCGCGATCATCAGCTTTTTCACTTCCGCGATCGCCTTGGCCGGGTTTAGCCCCTTGGGGCAAGAGCGGGTGCAGTTCATGATCGTGTGGCAGCGATAAAGCTTGAAAGGATCTTCCAGCTCGTCAAGCCGCTCGCCGGTGGCCTCGTCGCGGCTGTCAATGATCCAGCGATAGGCGTGCAACAGGGCTGCCGGGCCGAGGTAGCGGTCGCCATTCCACCAATAGCTCGGGCAGCTCGTGGAGCAGCTCGCGCACATCACGCATTCATATAGCCCGTCGAGCTTCTTGCGGTCTTCAATGCTTTGGCGCCACTCCTTGGCGGGGCGGTTGGTTTTGGTTTCCAGCCACGGCATGATGGAGGCATGCTGGGCATAAAAGTGGGTCAGGTCAGGGATAAGGTCTTTTACCACCGGCATATGCGGCAGGGGGTAAATCTTCACATCACCCTTCATTTCGTCCAGGCCATAAAGGCAGGCAAGGGTGTTTATGCCGTCAATATTCATCGCACAAGAGCCACATATGCCCTCGCGGCACGAGCGCCGGAAGCTTAGCGTCGGGTCTACTTCCGTTTTGATCTTGATCAGCGCATCCAGCACCATAGGGCCACACTCGGCAAGATCAATATAGTAGGTATCAACTCTCGGGTTTTCGCCCGAATCGGGGTTGTAGCGATATATCTTTACCGCACGTACATCCTTGCCCTCGGGCTTGGGCCAGATTTTTCCGGCCTTCATGCGCGAGTTTTTCGGAAGGGTGAGTTCAACCATGGTTATTGCGCTCCAAGCGATGACACAAGCGTGCCGCCATTGGTGATAAACGGAATGGCGCGTTTGCGCTCGGCATCGCTTAGCCCGCTCCAGATATTCTGCTCGTCCGGGGTCAGCTGCAAATAATCAGGGGCAATCGCGGTGGTGGAGCGGCTGGGGTCAAGGGTCACACCATTTATGGTGCAGGCTCCGAGGGTCAATGCACTCAACAAAAGAACAATGCGTTTCATCTACATTCCTTCCAGGATTTGGCCGTTGGCGGCAAGATTGCCCATACAGGCTTCAAAGGTTTGCGCCGGCGGTTTCGGCGTCAGGTTAATGGCGATCCCGAAGCCAAGGGACGGCCCGCTGACCGAATTGATACCGACACGCGCATCACCGGACACAACTTTCGCCGCCTCTGCCGCCTCGGCCTGACACATCTCTATGGCTTCCGCGCGGCTCATGGTTTCCACAACAGGCACACAGGCACCAAGCAGAAGGAGTGATAATCCGGTAAATTTCTTCATGATAAATTCCTAAATCAATAGACCCGTTTTTTTGGGGCCAGTCTTTTCAGCTCTATTCCCCCTTCGGATTCCGGGGTCAGAGGCTTCACATGGACATCACGATAGCTCAATTTAACCTCCCAGTCATCCCCGACCGTGGCGAGACTGTGCTTGCGCCAGTTTTTATCATCCCGATCAGGGAAATCTTCGTGGGCATGGGCGCCACGGCTTTCCTTGCGGGCCTCGGCTGATACGATTGTGGTCAGGGCGTTAGGCATCAGGTTGACCAGCTCGAGCGTTTCCATCAGGTCCGAATTCCAGACCATGGAGCGGTCACTCACGCTGATATCGCTCATCTCGCTGGCCACTGCCGCCATTTTATCAACCCCCTCCTTAAGGGATTCGGAGGTGCGAAACACCGCCGCGTCATTCTGCATGGCTTTTTGCATTTTCAGGCGCAAATCGGCAGTGGGAGTGCCGCCGCGCGCATGGCGCATGGTATCAAACCGCTCAAGCGCCGCCTCGACAGAAGCCGGATCAAAATCCTGATTTTTGGCTTCGGGGTCAATGATTTCGCCAGCCTTTATTGCTGCCGCCCGACCAAAGACCACCAGATCAATCAGCGAGTTAGAACCAAGCCGGTTGGCCCCGTGCACGCTGGCACAACCCGCCTCGCCCACCGCCATCAGGCCGGGCTGAATGGCATCGTGATTATCGGCGGTCGGGTTTAGCGCTTCACCCCAATAATTGGTCGGAATACCACCCATATTATAGTGAACCGTGGGCAAAACCGGAATTGGCTCCTTGGTCACATCCACCCCTGCAAAAATCTTGGCGCTCTCCGAAATACCGGGCAGGCGCTCGGCCAAAGCCTCTGGCGGCAAATGGTCCAGATGCAGGAACACATGGTCCTTGTTTGGCCCAACGCCGCGCCCTTCGCGGATCTCGATAGTGGAACAGCGCGAAACCACATCACGGCTGGCAAGGTCTTTATAGGTCGGGGCATAGCGCTCCATATAGCGCTCGCCTTCGGAATTGGTCAGGTAGCCGCCTTCGCCGCGCGCGCCCTCGGTGATCAGCATGCCGGCCCCGTAAATGCCGGTGGGGTGAAATTGCACAAACTCCATATCCTGCAAAGGCAGGCCCTGGCGCGCCACCATGCCGCCGCCATCGCCGGTGCAGGTATGGGCCGAGGTGCAGCTGAAATAGGCGCGCCCGTAGCCGCCGGTGGCCAGCACGGTCATTTTGGCATTAAAGCGGTGCAGGGTGCCGTCATCAAGCTTCCAGGCCAGAATGCCCTGAATGGCGCCATCAGCCCCGCGCAAAAGATCAATGGCGAAATACTCGATGTAAAACTCGGCATTGTGCTTGAGCGACTGGCCGTAAAGCGTGTGCAGCATGGCGTGGCCGGTGCGGTCCGCTGCGGCGCAGGTGCGCTGCACGGGCGGACCTTCACCGTATTCAGTCGTGTGGCCACCAAACGGGCGCTGGTAAATCTTGCCCTCTTCGGTGCGGGAAAACGGCACGCCGTAATGCTCAAGCTCGTAAACCGCCTCGGGGGCGTGGCGCACGAGGTATTCCTGCGCGTCCATATCCCCCAGCCAGTCAGAGCCTTTGACCGTGTCATACATGTGCCACTTCCAGTTATCCGGCCCCATATTGGCAAGGCTGGCAGCAATGCCGCCCTGTGCAGCCACGGTGTGAGAGCGGGTCGGGAAAACCTTGGTGACACAGGCGGTTTTCAGCCCCTGCTCGGCCATGCCGAGCGTGGCGCGCAGGCCAGCCCCGCCAGCGCCCACAACCACCACGTCATATTCGTGGTCGGTAAATTCATATGCAGCCATGATACTTTTCCTTACTCAACCGCTAAACGCGATTTTTGCGATCGAAAACACGCCAGTGATACCGATCAGCGTGGTAAACATTGTGTTGGCCAGCAGCGAAATGGTCATCGTCGCCTTGCCATGCACATAATCGACAATCACCTCCTGCAAGCCTTGCCGCAAATGTGACATGATGACGATAAAAAACAGGATCCCCGTGATGGCGTTGAACGGGCTTTGGTATATCTCCCGCACCGTATTAAAATCGCTGCCGACAGCACGCAAAAGCGGAACAACAAATAAGAAAACCAGTGGAATCAGCGCCACGGCAGCCACACGCTGCTTCCACCACTCCACGGTGCCGTCCTTGGCGGAGCCAAGCCCCTCTACCCGCTGCCTGTCTGTTTGATAACCCATCAGAATACCCCCGCAACAACCATGATACCGGCAATGGTCAACACAACCGACCCCGCCAGCACCGCCAAACCGGAGCGCCACGCTGTCTCGAGCTCGAAGCCCTTGCCGGCATCCCAGAATAAATGCCGGATACCGTTGCAAAAATGAAAACTGAGCGCCCAGAGCGAAGCCAGCAGGATGAAACCGCCCGCCACCGAGGTCATCACCGCATTTGCGACCTCGAAATATTCCTCGCTGACCGCCAACGCCAGAAACCACCATGTGATCATGGTGATGCTCAGCGCCATGCCGACACCGGTGATCCGGTGGGTGATCGACAGGATCATGGTATAAAGCGGGCGGTATATGGAAAGGTGGGGCGATAGAGGGCGATCGCCCCTGTTTACATCTGCCATGGTTGTCTCCGACAATATTCTGCTCAAAGCTCTCTTTGAGTCTATTTTGTCGCAGATTTACCCACTTTACCCTTTCGAGCAAGTTAATTCGCCCCGGCTTTGCTCAAATCGTAGAAAATGTGATGAGACGCCCGAATTTGTGATCACATTAAAAAATTAAGTGATCACAAACATAAGCCCCCTCTTCATGCCGGTATCAATGCCCAATAATCAAGATCGAGCAGCACGTGTGGCGGATACTTGTCGCCCTTCTTTTCAATGCTTTGCCCGGCATCACCACGGTAAGCCTGCAAGCGTAGCCGGAGCGCACCGACCCCGGCTCCTTCGTCAATCACCGCCTTGTCGAGCACTGTCGAGCGCGCCCGCAAAGTATCACCGGCAAAACAGGGGTTGGCGTGGGTGCCGGCGTTGATCGCAACAATCATCTGGGCATTTGCCAACCCGTTGAAGCTGAGCGCACGGGCCATCGAGATCACATGGCCACCATAGACCAGCCGTTTGCCATCGGGGCGCTGGCTCGCGTCAAAATGCACTTTGGCGGTGTTTTGCCAAAGCCGCGTCGCCAGCATCTGCTCGGCCTCCTCGATCGTTACGCCATCGAGATGGTCGATCTCTTCGCCGATCTCGTAATCATTCAGCCGATATGCCTCTCCTGCCAGCGAAAAATCATAATTGCCAAAATCCAGCCCTGCGGGGATCGGCAGATCAGCCGCTTCCAGTGCCGGTTTCAGGGTCGGGATTGTGGTTTTTGGCGCGGGAGCCGCTATATCCCGCTTTTTCACCATCACCCAGCGCACATATTCCAGCACGGCTTCACCGCGCTGGTTCAGCCCCGTCGAGCGCACCCAGACAACACCGGTTTTGCCACTGGAGTTTTGCTTCAGTCCGATAATTTCAGAGCGGGTCGAAAGCGTATCTCCGGCATAGACCGGCTTGAGAAAACGTGCTTCACCATAGCCAAGGTTGGCCACCGCATTGAGCGAAATATCCGGCACGGTCTTGCCAAATACAATATGAAACCCCGCCAGATCCTCGATCGGGCTTTCGGGAAGACCGCAGCCTTGTGCAAAGGTATCAGAAGAATAAAGAGCAAAACGAGTAGGGTAAAGCGCGGTATATAGCGCCCTCTCCCCGCCAGAGATCGTGCGCGGAGTGGCGTGCTCGAAAAGCTGGCCAAGGCGGTAATCCTCAAAGAAGTATCCCGCCCTGACCTTGCTCATACCTGCCCCAGCTTCATGTCGGGAGCGTAGTCGCCCTCGTATTCCTTGACCACAGCCTGAGCGCAGCGCACCACGCCGCGACCGGCATCATAGGTCATCACCGGACCCCCCTGAAGTGACCAGCCCTTGGCCAGCGCTTCGCTCACCTTGTGGCAAAAGGCGGGTGTGTCATCCTCGGTCAATAATCTATATGCCAGCATTTCACCCTCCAAACGGCGACGGGCCTATCCATACATGCACCCCGATAATCACGACATAGACCACCACTGTGATCACCAGCCATTTGATATCACCCGATATCGGGCCGGGGGCGGGGCGCTCCCACTTTCCGCCCATCGTATTGATCAGCACAATCTGCGCCAAAGCCCACAGCCCGATGCCGCCAAACAGCACCACCGAAGCAACATCGCCATTAGCCAGCAAATGTGCAATTGACCAAACCACAGCGCCCCAGAGCATCGGATTGCGCATCATGCTACGCACACGGCCCCTGGTTTTGCCCAGCCCGACAAGCGCCACAGCTACAAGCATCAGCAGCGATGTCGCATGCTGGCCCCAGAGAGGCGGATCATAAGCCGGATCCACCGGTGCCGCCCGATAGCCGATGATGACCATGACAATAGAGACCAGCAGCACCAGCCCCATGATCCCCTTGGATAACCCTTCGCCGAATTTTTCGTCCATGCCCGCGCGCAAACCGGGTGCCAGCCGGCTGAAGAAATGTCCGGCACTCCACAGCACCAGCCCCGCTATCATCAAATTCATGTCTCATCCCCTTTTGAGTTCATTTGCGCGATCCTATCTGCCTTGGCCAGCAAACGCACGGCATTTTCGACATGCAGGTTTTCGACAATACGGCCATCAACCACCGCCACGCCGGACGCATTTTCAAAGGCGTTTATATAGCGCCGCGCAAGGTCGAGCGCGGCTTCATTCGGAGAAAACACCTCATTGGTCACGTTAATTTGAGCGGGGTGAATCAGGCTTTTGCCATCAAAGCCGAGCGCAAGCCCCTGAAGGCACTCCGCCCGCAATCCGTCTTCATCCTTGAAGGCATTAAACACCCCGTCAATACATACCAGCCCATAGGCCCGCGCCGCCAGAAGGCAGAGCGAAAGCGCGGTCATCACCGGCGCCCGATCCGCCATATGGCTGGCAAACAGCGATTTGACCAGATCATTGGTGCCGATCACAAAACCCTCCAGCGCCGGGGTGCTGGCGGCTATTTGCTGCACGTTCAGTATCCCCAACGGGGTTTCCATCATCGCCCAGAGTCGGGTTTTTCCCTTCAGTCGCGCAGCAATAGCCTGTAATTCATCCGCGCTTTCGACCTTGGGCACCAGTATTCCGTCCGGCTCGGCAGCAATGGCGGCGAGCAGGTCCGCCTCGCCCCACGGCGTATCCTGCCCGTTTATGCGGATCAAACACTTGCGCTCCCCGTACCCGCTTTGCACCACTCCACCCACCAGCGCGCGCGCTGTCGGCTTATCCTCGGGAGCCACTGCGTCTTCCAGGTCAAAAATCAGCGCATCGGCAGGCAGGTTTTTGGCCTTTTCCAGCACGCGGCTGCGCGAGCCGGGCAGATACAGCACAGAGCGGTACGGATGGGACATAAAAGCCTCGATTCAATTTGATGCAGTGCAGCATGGTAACAACAGCCTTGGCAAAAACAAGTGTTTTTGTCAGTTATGATAGCCTTGCGGAGAATCGGATTTAACGATAGGTCAGAGGGCGAAATCACTAAAACTCCAGGAGAGTATACAATGGCACGCGCAAAAATCGCCCTGATCGGGGCCGGACAAATCGGCGGGACTTTGGCACATCTTGCAGCCATGAAAGAACTGGGCGACATTGTCCTGTTCGATATTGCCGAGGGCATTCCACAAGGCAAAGCGCTCGATATCGCCGAGAGCGCCCCGGTGGACCGCTATGACGCCGCCATGAGCGGGGCCAATGATTATTCGGCCATTGCCGGTGCCGATGTTTGTATCGTCACCGCCGGCGTTGCCCGCAAGCCCGGCATGAGCCGCGACGACCTGCTCGGCATTAACCTCAAGGTCATGAAATCGGTAGGCGAGGGCATTGCCGCCCACGCACCCGATGCCTTTGTGATCTGCATCACCAACCCGCTGGACGCCATGGTCTGGGCCTTGCGCGAATTCTCCGGCCTGCCCCATAATATGGTGTGTGGCATGGCGGGTATTCTCGACAGCGCCCGCTTCCGCCATTTTCTTGCCGAGGAGTTTGACGTGTCGGTCAAGGATATCACCGCCTTTGTGCTCGGCGGCCATGGCGATACCATGGTGCCGCTGCCGCGCTATTCCACCGTTGCCGGTATTCCGCTGCCTGACCTGATCGAAATGGGCTGGACCACGCAGGAAAAAATGGATGCCATCATCCAGCGCACCCGTGATGGCGGCGCCGAGATCGTCGGCCTGCTCAAAACCGGTTCGGCCTATTATGCCCCGGCGGCCAGCGCCATCCAGATGGCCGAAGCCTATCTGGGCGACCAAAAACGCCTGCTGCCTTGTGCCGCCCATGTCGCCGATGCTTATGGGCTGAAAGATACCTATGTCGGCGTACCAACCATCATCGGCGCCGGTGGCGTTGAAAAGGTTGTTGAAATCAAGCTCAACGCCGATGAGCAAGAGATGTTTGATAAATCAGCCGCCGCCGTGGCCGGCCTCGTCGAGGCATGCATCGCGATTGACGGCTCGCTGGGATAACAATCATAGCTTGAAAAATAGTCTGGATGCGCCTATCCTGGGGCGCATCTTTTTTTGGGGTTTTTCAATGCGTATTCTTGCCACACTCGCCTTTATAATTTCTGCCGCCACGGCCTCGGCCCAAGCGATTTTACCCGACGAACCCCTCGCCAAAGCCCAAGCCCGGCTTTCGGCCATAGCGGATCGCAGCCCCGATCAGCAATTCACCCTTGGCGCTGTCGGCTTTTTGCGCGCCATAGAAAAAACGCTCCAGCTACGCTGGCAGCACAATATGGCGATCAAGGATTTTGACCTGCCGGTGCTGCGCCTACCGGTGCCACCCAACCCGAATGCAGCTCCCTTTACCCCCGATCTCATTTTAACACTGTTTGAAAACCTGCGCGATGATCTGGCTGTTAGCCAAGCTGCGCTGGAAGCCGTATCCGGTGATGTTTTGGTCGAGATCGACCTGATGCGCCTGTGGTTTGATGTCAATATGAATGGCGCGCGCGACCGTGGCGAAGGCGTTATCGAATTTGGAGCCAATTCCCTGTTTGGCCGCGGTGAAGCTGGCCAAATGCAAGCAGAATCCCTGCCTGTGCGTTTTGATACTGCCGATGTAGCCTGGCTCAATGCCTATACCCACCTGCTTTCGGGTCTTTCCGAGCTTTTCATCGCCTTTGACCCGACCGAGGCCATAGCCAAGGTGAGGGCGGCAGACCAGAAAATGATGGATCTGATGGGTGATACAGCACCCTCCAACCAGTATAGCTTCATGGCCGGAAACTGGGTGGGGCGTTTTGCCATGGTTTACGGCGCGCTCAGCCAGCAACCAAATGCCGAAAATACCCGCGCCGCTCTTGGGCATTTTATGGCCATGATCGAACAAAACAAGGTGTTTTGGGCCGCAATTGCCACCGAAACAGACAATGACCTTGAGTGGATACCCAACGCCACCCAAACCGCCGCCCTCGGCTTTACCCTGCCCGAAGGCGCTGCCGAAGCCTGGCAAGCCATCCTCGGTGATATGGAGCAGATGCTGAAGGGCGAGCTGCTGGTTTCATTCTGGCGTATCGAGCCTGCCGGCGGCATCAATATCAAGAAGCTGTTCGAAAACCCGCCGGAAGTGGATATCGTTTTTTGGGCACATGGCGCTGGCCTGCTGCCCTATATGGAGCGCGGCCCGACCGTATCGAGCCGGAACGTTGTGCAATTCCAGCGTATGCTCTCGGGCGATGCTCTGCTGTTTGCCTTGCTGTTTAACTAAAAAACTGCAAATCTAGTTTTGTGATCACAGTGAAAAAACCTGTGATCACAAAATTGATTTATCACCTCGATTTTACCTGAACTGCGACAAAATGGCTTTTCAGACAGGTATTTTCGTGTCTAATGCGCTTTGATATACGCTTTATTTACCAAACTCGGTGCACGAGTCGCAAATTGCCGTAAAAAGGAACACGCTGATGAATATCCACGAGTATCAAGCCAAGAAGCTTTTGGCCGAATATGGCGCCCCTGTTTCGGACGGCCGCGCGGTCCTGAAAGCCGAAGACGCCAAATCCGCTGCCGGCGAGCTGGATGGCCCGATCTGGGTGGTAAAAGCGCAGATCCATGCGGGTGGGCGCGGCAAGGGCCACTTCCTTGAACCGGAGGCTGGCGAAGCTGGCGGAGTGCGCATTACCAAATCGGTTTCCGAAGCCGCCGAGGAAGCGCAAAAGATGCTCGGTCGCACGCTGGTCACCCACCAATCCGGCCCGGCCGGCAAGGTAGTGAACCGGGTATATATCGAGGATGGCGCCAGCATTGCACGCGAGCTGTATCTGGCGCTGCTGGTCGATCGTGTCACTTCACGGGTTTCCTTTGTGTGCTCGACAGAAGGCGGAATGGATATTGAAACCGTCGCTGCCGAAACTCCTGAAAAAATCCTGAGTTTTTCGGTTGATCCGGCCTCCGGAATTTCCGGCTTTCATGGCCGGCGCATTGCTTTTGCACTCGGGCTGGAGGGCAAGGCGGTCAAGCAATGTGTGCAGCTTATGGGCACACTATACAAGATGTTCATGGAACGTGATTGCGAAATGCTCGAGATCAACCCGCTGATCGTGACCACCGAAGGTGACCTCGTGTGTCTTGATGCCAAAATGGGATTTGATTCAAATGCCATGTATCGCCAACCCGAGATCATGGCGCTACGCGACGAAACCGAGGAAGACCCGAAAGAGTTGGCTGCCTCCAAGTTTGACCTCAATTACATTTCGCTCGATGGCGAAATCGGTTGTATGGTCAACGGTGCCGGTCTGGCAATGGCAACCATGGATATCATCAAGCTTTACGGCTCCTCCCCTGCAAACTTCCTCGATGTCGGTGGCGGCGCTACTACTGAAAAGGTCACGGAAGCGTTCAAGATCATCACCTCGGACCCCAATGTAAAAGGTATTCTGGTTAATATCTTTGGCGGTATCATGCGCTGCGACGTCATCGCCGAGGGGGTGATTGCGGCCGTTAAAGAAGTCGGGCTGCAGGTGCCACTGGTGGTACGCCTCGAGGGCACCAATGTTAAAAAAGGTAAAGAGATCCTCAACAATTCCGATGTTGACGTTATTGCCGCCGATGACCTCGGTGATGCGGCGGAGAAGATTGTAAAGGCGGTAAGGGGATGACGTATATACCCGTAAAAGGGCTGGCTCTCATTGGCGGCAGTGCCATATTTCTGGCGGCTTGTGTTGTGCAGCCTGAAATCGCGCCTATAGAGGATATGCCGATCATCAAGCCTGTCCAGACAGAGCCTGTTCCGCCTCGCCCGCCGGCCACCGCTGGCGAGGCTGCTTTTATGTTCAAGGGTGTCTGCATAGACACCGCGCCGGATTTCGAACGTGCAGCCAGAGTGCTGAACCAGATGCCCGAGATCATTATCAGCGCGGAATCAGGGTATCAGCATATCAACCTTGATATCAGCTTTTCGGTTCAGGGCGGTGATGGCAACAAGCGCTGCACCATGATCTTCAACTCCGACGACGACCCGGAGTTGGTCGAAAAAGAGCTGAACGAAGTAATGAACATTCCGGGTATCACCTCCAGATTCACCCCGCCACCGCGCGGCCGCAACCTCAATATTTTTTCGATCACTGTGCAGGCTGCCCCACCGGCAGAAGCGCCCGTGTTCGACCCAGCATATTAAAAAAGGACCAAAAATGGCCGTTCTCGTCAATGAAAATACCCGCGTAATCTGTCAGGGCCTCACCGGCTCGCAGGGCACCTTCCACTCCGAACAGGCAATCGCCTATGGCACCAAAATGGTTGGCGGTGTCACGCCGGGCAAGGGGGGGCAGGTTCATATCGGTCTGCCGATTTACAACACTGTCGCCGAAGCCAAGCAGACAACTAATGCCAACGCCACCGCGATCTATGTGCCCCCACCCTTTGCAGCTGACGCGATACTGGAAGCGATCGACGCCGAGCTTGAACTGATTATCTGCATCACCGAGGGCATTCCGGTGCTGGACATGATGAAGGTCAAGCGCGCACTTGAAGGCTCCAAATCTATCCTGATCGGGCCAAATTGCCCGGGGGTAATCACACCTGACGCCTGCAAAATCGGCAT
>JAKIUB010000035.1 GCA_021647745.1 Paracoccaceae bacterium
TAGGCGTCTACGTCCTCACGGCTAAAGCCGTATTCGGTGGCGATAATGTCGGCAGAAATACCCTGTGGCACGAAATATATTTTATTAGCCAGCTCGGGGTCCACCGCCACGGCAGCACCATCGGCGCCCATCGGCACGCGGCTCATCATCTCGACCCCGCCGGTCACATAGGCATGTCCGGCACCGCCACGCACCTGCATGGCGCCCAAGTTGGTGGCCTCCATCGCCGAAGCACAAAAACGGTTGATGGAAAGGCCCGGAACGCTTTCGGCATAGTCAGACAGTAGCACGGCAGAGCGCGCAAGACAGCCGCCTTGCTCCATCACCTGGGTGACGTTGCCCCAAATCACATCTTCGACCGCTTCGGTGTCGAGGTTGTTGCGGGTTTTGATCGCGTTCAGAATGTCGGCGGACAGGCGCACGGATGTGACCTCGTTTAGCGCGCCATCTTTGCGGCCTTTGCCACGCGGGCTGCGCACGGCGTCATAGATATAGGCTTCGGTCATAATATCCTCCGGTTAACTTTGGGGCAGGGGGTGGCCCTGCATAAGATCATAAGGGTGTTTCCAGTTGGGAAGCTGGCGGATGTTTTCCAGCCAGGCTTCAATGTGGGGGTATTGGCTGCGATCCATACCAAAGGGTTCGTCATAAAACAGGTATGAACTGCAAGAAAAATCGGCGGCGGTGGGGGTGGTGCCGACCATCCAGTTGCGACTCTCTAAGTGGGTGTTAAGCGTAGCCAGAGCGGCTTGGCAGCGGCCTATGAAAAAGGTGATCACATCGGCATTGCGGTGCTTTTCAGGTAGGAAATTGACGATGAAACGCGTCATGCCGAATTGGCTGGAGCCTTTGTGGTTATCCCACAGGACCCAGCGCAAAACCTCGCGGGCATCGCCTTCAGCAGGCGCGTAGTGCTTGGTTTTTTCGATCAGGTAATTGAGGATCACGCCGGACTGGGTGAGTGTGGTCTCGCCGTCAATCAAAACTGGAACTTCACCCATTCCGTTTATAGCCCGAAATTCGGGGCTGCGGGTTTCGCCTTTGAAGAAATCAACGAAAACTTCCTCCCACTGGGTGCTCGTAACATTGAGATAGTTGGCTACCTTGTAAGCGTTACCTGATTGGGCGAAGCAATAAAGTTTCATACGTTGGCTCCTGTGACGCGGGCCGGATTTGAGTATTTGGAAAAGAATGAAATTGGGTAACGGTTTGTTAACCAAGCCCTGGTTAGCATTAAAACGCGGTACAGGCTGGAGAGCCGATGACCGTAAAGAGTGAAGTCGCCCTTGTTTTCGGACAAGGGCGCAATTTCATTCTTTTGAAAATACTCCCGCCGGAGGCATATTAGTTTTAACCCGAGCCTCATCACAAGCTCCTCCCGATCAGTTCTTTCATGATCTCGTTTGTGCCACCATAAATTCGCTGCACACGAGCATCGGTCCACATTTCGGCAATCGGGTATTCCATCATGTAGCCATAGCCACCGTGCAGTTGCAGGCATTCGTCCAGCACCTCGCATTGCAGGTCTGACAGCCAATATTTGTTCATCGCGGCGGTTTCAACGGTCAGATTGCCCGCTAAATGTGCCGAGAGGCAGCTATCAAAGAATGCACGAGCAACGATGGTGTTGGTCTTGGCCTCCGCCAGCTTAAAGCGGGTGTTCTGGAATTGTGTGAGCGGGCCACCAAAGGCCTCGCGCTCTTTGCAATACTCTATCGTCATCGCGACGCCGGCTTCCATCGCGCCCACGGCACTGGCCCCGATGATCAGCCGTTCTTGCGGGAGCTGCTGCATCATTTGATAAAAGCCTTGGCCCTCTTCGGTGCCGAGCAGGTTTTCGGGCGGGATATCTACATTGTCGAAGAACAACTCCGAGGTATCGGCGGATTTCAGGCCGATTTTATCGAGGTTCCGACCACGGGTGAAGCCTTTGGCACCCGCAGTTTCCAGCATGATGAGAGAGATACCCTTGGCGCCTTCATCATCGCCCGTTTTGCAGGCAACCAAAATCAGGTCCGCATGTTGGCCATTGGTAATAAAGGTTTTCGCGCCATTCAAGCGATAGGCATTGCCGTCTTTCACCGCGCGGGTTTTGATCTGCTGTATGTCGGAGCCGCCCGAAGGTTCGCTTATGGCCAAGGCCGAAACCAGCTCTCCGGTGGCCATTTTGGGCAGCCAGCGTTGTTTTTGCTCTTCGGTGCCGTAGGCTAGAATATAATGCGCCACGATGCCGGAATGGATGCCATTGCCCCAGCTCGCAAGGTTTTCACGCCCGGCGACCATATAGATCACTGCATCGTGCCCGAAATCTCCGCCTGCGCCGCCGTATTCCTCGGGGATGGAGGCACAAAGCAACCCCAGCTCTCCGGCTTCATACCATGTATCACGGTCCATCTGCCCTTGCGCACGCCATTTAGCATATTTTGGCTGCCATTTTTCCTGAAAGAAAGAATGGGTCATCTCTTCGAGCATTTTATGCTCGTCGGACATCCATAGCGAGGGCAGATTGGCGAAATGCATATGTTAGAAATCCTCAGCGGCCAGGGCCATAACCGGGGTGGCACCGCTGGTGATGCGCGCGAGCCGCAGGCCGGTTTCTGGCAGCAAGCGTTGCATATAATAGCGGCCCGTGACCAGCTTATTCTGAAGGAACTTCGCGTCGCCCGTGCCGGCATCCAGCCCCTCTTGTGCCGCTTTCGCCATTTGCGCCCACATAAGGCCCAAGCATGTATGGCCGAAAAGATGCAGGAAGTCGGTCGAGCCAGCCAGCGCCGCATTCGGGTCTTTCATGCCGTGCTGCATGAAGAACATCGAGGCGGCTTGCAGGTCTTTGCTGGCGGCTTTGAGTGGTTCAAGGAAGTCGGCTTTCAGCGCCTCGTTCTCGGCATTATCCTTGATGAAGCTTTTGACGAGGTCGAAAAACGCCATCACATGCTTGCCGCCATCGCTGGCCAGCTTACGGCCCACAAGGTCGAGTGCTTGCACGCCATTGGCCCCTTCATAGATCATGGTAATGCGGGCATCGCGTACGAATTGGCTCATGCCTTGCTCTTCGATATAGCCATGGCCGCCGAAGATCTGCTGTGCCTGCACGGTGCTCTCAAAGCCCTTGTCGGTGAGGAAGCCTTTCATCACTGGGGTAAGGAGCGATACGAGGCCATTGGCGGCTTTATCGTCGCTGCGGTGGTGAGCATCAATCATCGTGGCTCCCCACAAGAGGAACGCGCGACCCGCCTCGATGAAGGCCTTTTGGTCCATCAGCGCACGGCGAATATCGGGGTGCACAATCAGCGGGTCGGCAGGGCCGTCGGGGTTTTGGGTGCCGGTGACAGCGCGGCCTTGCAGGCGGTCTCGCGCATATTCCACCGCATTGGTATAGGCGGCTTGGGCTTGGGAAAGCCCTTGCAGGCCCACGCCGACGCGGGCTTCGTTCATCATGGTAAACATGGCGCGCAGGCCTTTATGGGCCTCGCCGACAAGATAGCCCTCGGCGCCGTCAAAGTTCATCACGCATGTTGAATTGCCGTGGATGCCCATCTTTTCTTCGAGGTTGCCGCAGACAACACCATTGCGCGCGCCCAAAGAACCATCCTCATTTACAAGGAATTTAGGCACAATAAACAGCGAAATGCCCTTCACGCCCTCAGGTCCACCGGGGATTTTGGCCAACACGAGGTGGATGATATTATCTGCCATGTCATGCTCGCCCGCCGATATAAATATCTTCTGGCCGGTGAGCTTGTAGCTGCCATCGCCCTGAGGCTCGGCCTTGGTGCGCAGCAGGCCCAGATCGGTGCCGCAATGCGGCTCGGTCAGGTTCATGGTGCCGGTCCATTCACAGGTTACCATCTTGGGCAGGAATTTTTGCTTCAGCTCATCCGTGCCGTGGGCATGAATGGCGGAATAGGCCCCGTGCGTGAGGCCCGGATACATGTTGAGCGACATGTTTGCGCCCGCCTGCATTTCACCAACCGCCGCTGCCAGCACATAAGGCATGCCTTGGCCGCCATATTCGGGGTCACAATCCAGCCCCGTCCAGCCGCCGGCCCGCAGCAAATCAAACGCCTCCTGAAACCCCTTTGGCGTACGCACAATGCCGTTATCCAAGGTGCAGCCTTCGCTATCGCCGACCGCATTTAATGGGGCCATGACATCGCGCGCGATCTTGCCGGCCTCTTCCAGAATGGCAGAGGTGAAGTCGACATCCAGCTCGTCATAACCCGGAGTGCTTGCCTCGTGAATCTTCAACATATCGTGCAGGATAAATTCCATGTCTTTGAGCGGCGGGGTGTAGATGGGCATCGGTCTCTCCTGTTTTGCAATTATTCGGCAGCGGCTTTTACGCCGCGTTTCGCGAGGGCCTTTTCGACCCAGATCAGTTGTTCGTTCAGGTCTGCAATGGCGTTGGTCAGCTCGTCGCGCTGGACTTTCATGGCGCCAAGCCGCTCGAGGGCCAGCTCGTAGGTGCGGCTTAACTGCGTGGTTTGCTGGTCGTCGATATGGTAAAGGTCGAGCAGCTGCCGGATTTCCTCCAGGCTAAAACCAAAGCGCTTGCCTTGCAAAATGAGCTTGAGCCGGGCGCGATCGGATTTGGTAAAGAGCCGTTTTTGGCCAATGCGCTGCGGGTACAGCAGCTCTTTTGCTTCATAAAACCGCAAGGTGCGCGGGGTTACGTCATATGTTTCGCACATTTTGCCAATGGTGTAGGTTTGATCACTCATCATAGCCCCCTGTTTACGTGAACGTAAAGCATTCACTGTGAAAAATCAAGTTACCTTTACGTTAACGTAAAGGTAAGATTCATTTAACCGCTCTCAAGCGCATCTTCAGTTGGGCAGGTGTGAATTACAGCCATGCCTTCTGTTTCGGGGTTTCTACCAGAAAAGGCAAAAACAGGTTGCAATTAAAGCTGGAACACTTGTTGATAGGCGATAGCTAGCGCATTTTGAAGCGATAGGGAGCGAAAATACATGCCGGAGAAAAAAGCTAGGCTCGCACGGCAGTTTATTGCCGCCATTCCCCATTCCCGTGCCCTCGATATGCAGATGGACGAAGTCTTTTCCGGACGTGCCACACTGTCTCTTCCCTATGATTCGCGTTTTATCGGAGACCCTGAAACCGGGGTTTTGCACGGGGGAGTGGTCACAGCGCTACTTGATACCGCGATGGGTGCTGCCGTGGTCAGCCACCCCCAAAGCACGGGCGGGACGGCAACCATCGATCTGCGGATAGATTATATGCGTGCGGCAACCCCTGGCCAGCGGCTCACGGCAAGGGCGGAGTGCTACAGAGTTACGCGGGCGGTTGCTTTCGTGCGCGCGACCGCCCATGACGAAAACGACGATCCGGTGGCCTCGGCTGCCGGTGTCTTTACCGTCGAAGGGAGCAAGCCATGAAAAGGCCGGAGCCGGTGCAGGTAATCAAACAGCGGCGGGATGCTGCCTTGATGCAATTGGCTGATTCCATCCCTTATATTCGATTTTTAGGGGTTGGCTTTGAGCGGCGTGGTGACGAGCTGACCGCCACCTTGCCATATAATGAAAAACTGGTGGGCAATCCGATACTGCCTGCGCTGCATGGTGGAGCTGTCGGGGCTTTCCTCGAAATTACGGCCCAGATAGAGCTGGCCTGGTCGATCTACTGGCCACAATTCGAGGCGGGTGCAACCGGCCCGCGCACGATCCCTAAAACCATAGATTTTACAGTGGATTACCTGCGCAGCGGCTTGCCTCGCGATGCCTATGCTCGCGCGGTTGTCAACCGCTCGGGGCGGCGCTTTGCTTCGGTGCATGTCGAAGCCTGGCAAGATAACCGCAGCAAGCTGTTTGCGCAGGCAACAGGGCATTTCTTGTTGATTTCCGAGAATGGCTGAAGAAAAAATTACCCATAAAAGGGTGCTGAAGGTCGCGCTACCGATTGTGTTGTCAAACGCGACCATTCCCATCCTCGGGGCTGTGGATACCGGAGTTATTGGCCAAATGGGGCTGGCCGCTCCGATCGGGGCTGTCGGTATCGGCGCGGTTATTCTGGCGGCGCTATACTGGATTTTCGGCTTTTTGCGCATGGGTACGACGGGCATGGTCGCGCAGGCTCGCGGTGCGGGCGATGGTGATGAGGTCAGCGCATTGTTGATGCGCGGGTTGATGATCGGCGGCGCGGCGGGTGTGATAATCTTGCTGTTGCAGATTCCGGTGTTTTGGGCCGGTTTCTGGCTTTCTCCTGCTTCACCCGAAGTCGAAGAGCTGGCGCAGCAATATATGGCTATCCGGATATGGGGCGCCCCTGCGGCTATCTCTATCTATGCCCTTACCGGCTGGCTGATCGCCATGGAGCGAACCCGCACCGTGCTGGTGTTGCAGCTCTGGATGAACGGGCTGAATGTGGTGCTGGATGTGTGGTTTGTGCTTGGCCTTGGCTTCGGGGTGGAAGGGGTGGCTGTTGCGACGCTGATCGCGGAATGGAGCGGGCTGATGCTGGGGCTGTTTCTCTGCCGCTCGGCGATCAGTGCTGGCCAATGGCGGCGCTGGGCGCGGATATTCGACCCTGTCCGTCTGCGCCAGATGGCGGTGGTGAATAGCGACATCATGATCCGCTCGGTGCTGCTTCAGGCCAGCTTCATGACCTTCCTTTTTCTGGGGGCCGGCCTCGGAGATGTGACCCTCGCCGCCAACCAGATCATGCTACAATTTGTTAGCATTACCGCCTATGCGCTGGACGGGTTCGCCTTTTCTGCCGAGGCTCTGGTGGGCGGTGCGCTGGGCGCTAAAAACCGTGCTGCGCTACGCAGGGCTGCGATTTTGTCGAGCATTTGGGCCTTGCTGGGTGCGCTGTTGCTTATGGGGGTCTTTGCGCTGTTCGGGCCGGCGTTGATTTTTGTGATGACCACAGCGGAGCCGGTGCGCGAGGACGCATTGCTGTATTTGTGGTGGATGGTCGCCTTTCCATTATTCGGCCTGCCCGGCTGGATGCTGGACGGTATATTTATCGGTGCTACCCGCACCCGAGAAATGCGCCTGGCGATGCTGCAATCAACCGCAGCTTATGTGGTGTTTCTCGCAATATTGGTGCCAACGATGGGCAACCACGGGTTATGGCTCTCCTTGACCCTGTTTTCGATTGTCCGTGCCCTGACCTTGTGGCGCTATTATCCGGCGCTGGAGGCTAGCGCCGGGCAAAAGGTATAAGATCAACCTGCTTGGGGCTATTCAAACAAGGCCAGCACTGCCTCTGGTGGCCGGCCCAGCGCGGCTTTTTTGCGGTGGCGCACGATCGGGCGTTCGATAATTGCGGGATGGTTGGCCATAGCCGCGACCAGGGCCTCAGCCGATGCATCCTTGGCCAGCCCCAGCGCCTTGAAAGCCGGATCATTTTGCCGGATCAAAGCCTGTGCGGGTATTCCCAGCTCGGCCAGAACCGTGTGGATGGTTTCGATAGAGGGGGCTGTCTCTTTATAGAGCACAACATCAGGGTTTATGCCGGCTTCTTGTAGCAGCTTGAGGGTCTCGCGCGATTTGGAGCAACGCGGGTTGTGCCAGATTTCGGTTTTGCTCATAAAAATCCCTTCCGGCCGGTGCCGACCGCTTCAGTAATATTTGAATAGCCGTGTTGCTTCAGTAAGTCATCCAGCCCCAGCGCGATCTCGGCAGCAAGGCCAATACCTTGATAAACAAGCGCCGTATAAAGCTGGATGGCCGATGCGCCAGCCCTTATCTTTGCAAAAGCCTGCGCGGCATTGCTTACCCCGCCCACGCCAATTAACGGTAGCTTGCCTTTTGTCAGCACCGAGAGTTGAGCCAGAATACGGGTGGATTTTTCAAATAAAGGCTGGCCGGACAGCCCCCCGACCTCGTTGGCAAAGGCGCTGTCCAGCCCGTCACGCGCCAAAGTGGTGTTGGTGGCAATGATCCCCGAAATACCGGTTTCCATGACGACATCAACGATATCTTCAAGGGCCTGGCTGTCTAGATCCGGCGCAATTTTAAGAAATACCGGTATCGGGCGGGGCAGGGTGGCACGCGCTTCCATTACACCCGATAACAAGACCTTCAGCGCAGCCTTGCCTTGAAGATCCCGCAACCGCTCGGTATTGGGCGAGGAGACGTTAACCGTAGCAAAATCAATATATGGGCCGGCAGAGGTCAGCACTTTGGCAAAATCCGCGGTGCGGTTATTGCTATTTTTGTTTGCCCCGAGATTAAGACCGGCAATACCGGATCGTGACCGAGACAGACGTGCCGAAATAGCTCGCACCCCTTGGTTATTGAAGCCAAAACGGTTGATCACAGCGCCGTCGGGCGTAAGGCGAAACAGGCGCGGCCTCGGGTTTCCCGGCTGGGCATGCGGGGTGGCCGCACCAACTTCGATAAAGCCAAAACCTGCCTTCAGTAGCGGGCCAATCGCAACGGCGTTTTTATCAAAACCCGCAGCCAAGCCAATTGGGTTGGGCAAGGTAAGCCCTGCAAGGGTGCTGGCCAGCCTATGGGTGCTCACCGGCCCATTTCCGGGTGCCAGCCCAAGGCGCAGCGCGCGCAATGCCACCGCGTGGGCCGCTTCGGGTGGCAGCAAATGCAATGCCGGTATAGCAAGCCTCTGCAATGCTTTTTTCATAAGACCCCATCGGGGAAAACATGTTTGCTACTCTCATAGGGCAGGGGTTTTGCCCAGAGCACATCAGCCATTCTCAGGGGGCGATAGAGGTGGGGAAACATATCTCCGCCACGGGAAGGCTCCCATTTGATCTCGGGAATATTGGCAGAGCCGACCGCCAGCAACATCAGGCCGGCCACCTTGCTGAAATATTTTTCTGCGGTTACGGCCAACTGCGGGGCAGCTGAAAAGTGTATGTATCCATCGGCAAGATCTACTGGCGCGCCATCAGTTTCGCCATTCTTTAGTAAAGCTTGCCATTCTTCGGCGCGGAATATTTTATAAATAATCATGGGTGAGGAATGCCGCTCCTGCGGCCTTTCGTCAATATAAAAAGAAACGCTCTGCCCGGATGTCTAAAAATTAGCCTGATTTTTCAAAAAAACCTGTGTGTAAATCTCGCCATGCCAGAAGTGGAATTAAGAGCGTGCTTACCAATTAGCGGGATATTGAAGTGTATATCAACTGAGGCAAAGGCGGGTAATGTCTATTTTTGTTCAAAATATGCTGGATATTTCCACCGGTCACCTGACCAAAGAAACCCGCCAGCGCATGGGGGAGGATTCTCGAAACTTCTTTGTCGGAAAGCCGTGCTCGCTACCCTTTTCGGTCAAGGGAAGCAGCTTTGGCTGGTTTATCGATGTGCGGGATGCCGATGAGCGCGCGGCTTCGGGCCTGCTTTACCCGTTCGATATTGTTGATAGTTACGAGTTGGCGCTGTCGGTCGGGTGTTCCTACATTCTGTTTGATCGCGATGCCGAGCGCCATGCAGCGCTAAACTGGTATGGAGACAAGGCGCAGGCCGCTTATATCGAGCCGCAAGAACCGCCGGGGGTTAATCGGGTATCCGGCAATGTGCCAACCCTGAATGAAATCAAATCCTTATTTAACCAATAACCTTCGGCTGATTCGATTTTTTACTCAAATATCAAAAATATAGCCCTAAAAACCCACGAAAGGCGTGACGTGAACCAAGGCTTTCCGAGAAATGGCCGATAATTTATTTTTGCAACCGAGATGGTTGATGAAAAATATTAATTTTTAATTAATGCGTTACGGCCTTTTTCTCCCTGCTTAGGGCATGCCGTTTTTTATTTTTTTCTGCTAGTTTTACTTTTCTCCAATTTTCACCCTTTTTTTTTCTTGATTAGTGTATAACTATTGCTGCGCATACAGAGCCTTTAGTCAGTGCCGCCGTGTTATGAGTTTGCTCTGTGTGCGCACAGGTATCCAAAATCGTTGTATACTTCTGGTGCGATTGGCGCCACATTCCGCTGTTTTTCTGTAACTGGCAGTATTGATAGTTCAAATTTGTAGAAACTTTCACAATATTGCCGTAATTGGCCTTACTGCCGCCCCGATCCGATGGCAAAAAGAACCTGTGCATAGGGTGGTTTAAGAGTGCCGCCGTGTAAAGAGTTGACCCTATGCACACCATTTCCCCTACTGGCCGGTTTCCTACTGGCTGGCTTGAGAAACAAGAACAACACCAACCACCACAACCAGTCCTGCCAGTATGGCCAGCGCGATTTTGATCTTTGACCACGGTCGCTCGCCCTTGACCTTGCCTGTCTGACCATTAACCACAAAGCGATAGGTTTTTCCCTCGTATTTATAGGCCGCGAGCCACACGGGTAGCAGTACATGCTTGTAGGTGATTTCGCTCAGCTTTGTGGAAAGCGCGTTGATGCGCTGCTCATCCCCGCCGATTTTCCGGTAAACCAGCTCACGAATAACCCTGTCCATGACAACCTCGGCCTCATCGAACCCTTCTTTTAGCTCAACGGAATAGGCCTCGGCCCCGTAGCCGGCAATATAATTAGGGCTAAAATCCATAAGGGAGGAGAGGCCCCAAGGGGCAAGTTGATCAGTGAAGCGTTTTGGCAGGGAGCGAGAGGCCAGAATCAGCACATCGTCAAAAAACCTTGATACATGGCCCGAAGTTCGCCGCCAGCGTATTTTCCTTACTTGTCGGGTGCGGGTGACGGACTTGCCATTTACGGTGGTGGTATAGGTTTGGGAGACATAATAATAAGTGCCGCGCTGGCCGACATAGTCGCTTTCGCTCTGGGCATCATAGGTCCAGTAGGGGACATAAATACCCTGCATCTTTCGGCCTTTTCGGGCGTATTCCTTCAGGTTATTTGGCGCAAACCATAGCTTTCCGAGCCATGCGGACATCGCAGCGCGCGCTTCTTTTTCGGGGAGAACAAAAGGAATAACCCCCTTTGGCTTGATCTGCCTGATCAAGCTGGGGGCAAGCACGATCGGGCTGTCACAAAATGGGCAGTTTTTTGAATAACTGCCCCCCTCAAATTCCACTCTTGCTCCGCAATTGTCGCAAGTCGTTGTGCGAATTTCCTTCATATCCTCGTCGGGGACGTGATTATCCAGCGCGGCCTGAAAATCTTGCTCGGAATTGGCCAGCGCGGTTTCCCCTTCGCCGTCAAAATCCTGCTCGTGGCCACAATAGGGGCATTTGAGCTTGTTGACGGCAGGGTCAAAGCGCATTTCAGAGCCACAGACAGGGCAAGGAAAGCGAAAATCTCCACTATTTTCAATAATATCTTCAGACATAACAAGGCCCCGAAAATGGTTTTCGGGGCCAGTATGCGAATATATATTTCTGCTGCAAGCCCTTAAGCGGGTGGCGGCGGTGGCGGCGGCATAACGGTGAATAATTGTGCCAGTTCGATGATGTCACCGGCCTTGATCCAGCCATCCTGCCCGGCGGTCCAGACCGTGGTGTCGCGGGTTAGCGTGCCTTCTGTCGCCATGCGCCCGAGATTGGCGCGCGAAAAGGGGCCGGTCGTGGCGCCGTTTTCCGCGATATGCCAGACCGTTTCTACTGGCGGAGGGGGCGGGGCGGGACTGCCAGCTGGCTGGGCCAATGTGCCGGCAAGGTTTTGCGCCATTGCCATGCCCATGCCCATGCCAAGCCCGGCGCCCATGCCACCACCTCCGCTCGGGTTCTGGGCGGCGTCGGTCATCGCTTCAGCAGTCGCAAACTGGGTGTATTTGTGCAGATCTCCAACAACACCCATACTGGTGCGCTTGTCCATCGCTTCTTCCACCGCTGCGGGGAGCGAGATGTTTTCGATCAGAAATACCGGCATTTCCAGCCCATATTCCGCTAGCTGTGGCGAGACAGCCTCGGCAATGATTTCACCAAGACTATCCATGTTTGCCGCCATATCCAGCACCGGAATTTTGCTGGATGCGACCGTATTGGCAAAGCGCGGCAAGATCAGATTGCGGATCTGTGAAGATATCTCGTCAGTGGTGAACTCGCCGTCGGTACCCACGATCTCGCGTATGAAAACCGCCGGATCTGCCACGCGGATCGTATAGGTGCCAAAAGCGCGAATACGCACAACACCGAATTCGGGGTCGCGGCATATGATCGGGTTTTTGGTGCCCCATTTCAGATCCTGAAAACGGGTGGTATTAATGAAGTATATTTCGGATTTAAACGGGCTTTGAAAGCCATGGTCCCAGCTTTGCAGCGTGGTCATGACCGGCATATTGTTGGTTTCAAGCATATACATGCCCGGATTAAAGACATCCGCAAGCTGGCCTTCGTGGATGAATACGGCGGCCTGCCCTTCGCGTACGGTCAGCTTGGCGCCGTATTTTATCTCGTTGCCACGGCGCTCAAAACGCCAAACAAGGGTATCGCTTGTGTCATCAGTATGCTCGATAACGTCAATAAATTCGCCACCAAGGAAATCAAAAATGCCCATGTGGACCTCCCGAAAATTGTTCAACTGGGAGTAACCTAAGCATGTTTGCCGCATCAAACAATGCTATTTTGGCCAAATGCCTTCTATAATAACGGGTAAAAGCGGTCGAACTTGCGCGGCTGTCATGCCGGCGCGCAGTCGCTTATCATACAGGATTTTGAGCAAATACGCGTCATGCAGCGTTAGCGCCACAAATTCTTCGTCATCGTTGAAAATAGATGGGCGGGCATCGGGGCTGTCATTGGTAAGGCCTAGCGCTTGTGCCATTTCCTCCTGCACGCAGGCATTGCGCTGGGCCACCGAGTGCTCGGCTTTTACCAAAATGAGTGACGAGCGATAGCTGTCCGGCGCGCGGCGGTTGGCAAGTGAAAAAGCGCCGCAGAGCATTTCGTCAGGGCTATTTGCAAAGGCGTCCTCGACATAGCGCGGCGGGGCGGTCACATAGCGGCCAAGCTGGCGAGCTATGCGGGGTTGCTCGGCGCGATTGAGAAAAAACACCAACATATTGGCGCGCTCGCCGGGCAGGGCAATATGGATATCATAGCCGGTGATATCGGCGAGATTGCGGGTGTATTTAGCAACCATCGTGCTGTTTGTCTGGCGTGTTTTGCTATCGGCAGATGCGCCGTTGATCACCCGCACGACAACCGGCCGCTCGAAGCGGCGTAAATTGGACGGCACAGGGTTGGCTACAAAACCACTTTCACCAACCTCGAATTCGTCAAAAAGAGCAATGCGCATAAAATCCCGCGCCAGGTCGGAGCGGGTAAAGCGGGCATCTCCGGGGGCAAAATCAGTGCGCATGCCGCCGCGTGCCCGTATCTCTTGCTCGGCTGCGGCGTAGTATTTGGCCAGATCAAAAGAGGGGGGTGTTTCTTCAAGTGGCGGAGGGGCGCAGGCCGCAAGAGCCAGCACCCCCAATATTTGCCACGATGCCTTCATGTTAACTGGCAGCACTTCCGACATTATGACCCAATGAAGTGTCTTTTGCCTTGGCCGCAGAGAGGGTGTTTTTCAGCTCTGCTTCCATGGTTTGCAGCTCTTTTTCCGCCTCGATGCGTTTGGCTTTGCCCTCGTCGGCAATACGCAAACTGTCTTCGATGGTTTCGATCAGGTCGGCATTGGCGGCCTTGATTGCGTCGATATCGAATATCCCGCGTTCGATTTCCTCGCGAATCTCCTTGTTGGCCATCTTCAGGTTGGCGGCGTTGGAGCGCAGCAATTCGTTGGTGAGGTCATTGGCAGCGCGCACGGCGGTGGCCGCATCGCGCGAGCGGCTGATGGTAACGGCTTGCGCCAGTTGGGTCTCCCACAAGGGCACAGTATTAACCAGTGTAGAGTTTATTTTTGTGACCAGTGATTTGTCATTTTCCTGCACAAGGCGAATAGAGGGCAAGGACTGCATGGTCACCTGACGGGTGAGCTTGAGGTCATAGACCCGACGTTCGAGATCATCGCGTGCGGAGCGCAGATCGCGCAGCTCCTGGGCGCGGATCACCCCGTCTTCTTCGGAGGCTGCTTCCACAACCTTGACCATCGCCGGAATATCCTGCTCGTCGAGGCGTTTTATCTTTTCTTCGCCGGCAGCAATATAAATTGCGAGCTGGTCGTAAAAATCGAGTGTCTTTTCGTAGAGCTTATCAAGGCTCTTGATATCCTTCAGCAGCACGGTTTCATGCCCGAGCAGCTCTTCGGTGATCTTGTCGATCTGGTCCTGCACCATTTCGTATTTGGCCATGAAGGCAACAACGGGTTTGGCTTTACCCAGCAGCTTCTCCCACCAGCTCAGCTTGCGGTTGGGGTCTAGTTCGTCGACTGAAAAACCGCGGATCGAGGTCACCATATCGCGCAGGGCATTACCGGCGGGGCCTGCATCCTTGTTGCGCACGCCGGCCAGCATTTCTCGCGAGATTACCTGCAATTCCGCCTGCGCTTTTGTGCCAAACTGGATAATCGACTGGGTATTGCCCATGTCCAGTTCGCCAATGGCCTTTTCGACCTCGGCTTTCTCTGCCGCATCGGCCTGATCAAGCACAATCAGTTCGCCTTTTGGCTCCGGCAATAGCGCAGCGGTTACGGCCTCGACCTCTTTCAGGCTTATTTCGGCCTTTTGGCGCACGTCTTCAGTCATAATATTCTCCCTCGGTTAATTTTTGGCCAAATGGCCTTCTCTTTGTAGTCTTTCTTGCAGAACCTCGATCTCGACATCAAGGTCCGATTGGTTGTCTAATAAAAGCGCCTCGCGCTGGCCGTCAAAACTGGCCTCCAGATCGTTGATCAGGCTCAAATACTCTTCTTGTTTGACCACGGTGCGGCTGCGTTCGTTCAGCTCGGCAAATTTCACCGTCGCATCGCGCGCACCGGTCAGATAGACGCTGAGGTACTTCCGTGCGCGGGTCAGGTCGCGCGGATCTTGCTCCAACACGCGAAGCATTTCCTTGACCGAGTCTAGCAGGCTGCCTACCCGGCGCTGGATGGTGCGGCTTCCTATCCGGGCGGCACTGTTTTCAATTTGCTCGACCACGGCTTCTGCCTTTTCCACCGCGCGGGCAACCCGATCTGTTTCGTATTGGTTAAAGCCGCTTAACCCTTTACGGCGCATCGGATCAAAGCCAAAAGCGGTGAGATGGGCCACAACGGCCAGTGCACCCAGCCCGACAGAGGTGATCATGCCTTGCCCCCAGCCAAACCATGCGGCCAAAAGCACAGCCGTGCCGGAAAGTGCGGCAGCAATGGTTTTGCGCGGAAATTTCGGCGGGCGGGCAATTTTGCGTTCGTTATAGGCGGCTTCGGCTTTGATACCCTCGCGCAGGGTCCAGGCGGCCAGCACAAAAAGCGCATAGGTGCCAAAGGCGACCACCGCTCCGATAGGCGCGGCATTCATGATCTTGGAAAACCCGTCAAGCAAAAGCGGAAACGGCGCTAAAAACATCAGTGACAGGGCAAAGCCGCCCGGTTTGCGGTTTTTACGAAACCTCGCTGGCGCCCGCGCCGTGATATGGGCTTCGCCCGGTTTCGGGTCGGGGCTGCTTTCCCCGCGAAAACGCTGCGACCCCATCAGGATATCCAGCCATACGAGCCGGCAGAAACCGACCAGATCAGGGCCAAAAGCACCCAATAGCCGATGCGTTGAATGGTTTTGGTTGACATGGTTTCTCCGCTTTTCTATCTGTTCGCTACAATATAGAGGCTTTTCCCGCAGGTTTCCAGTCATTCGCCTGCCACAGGCGCTGGTACACGTTATTGCTTCTGAAATGGCAAAATATATCCATACGGCTCTGTATCTTTTGGCCCTGTGGCAAAATGCTGTTTCCAATACCCTCTCGCACAAGGTAAACCCGAGTGGAATCATCAAGTATGCAAGAGGCACAAAATGACCGTGACAAGAGAACAAGTGCTGGCGGCACTCGGAAAAGTAAATGACCCCGCAAGCAGTAAGGACATCGTATCTGCCGGTGTGGCCCGGGCGATTGATATTGAAGGTGGTGTTGTGCGCTTTGTTCTCGAGGTGGAGGCTGCGCGCGGCGGCGCGATGGAACCGGTAAGGCTTGAGGCTATCGAAGCGGTCGAGGCTATCAGCGGTGTTTCCAAGGTTTCGGCGCTGGTCACGGCGCATTCGGAAAAAGCAGTGCCAAATCTTGGCACCGGGGCGGCCAAACCAGCGCCGCAAGGGCCACAAGGCATACCCGGTGTGCGCCACATTATCGCCGTGGCTTCGGGCAAGGGCGGTGTGGGAAAGTCTACCGTTTCGGCCAATATTGCGGTGGCGATGGCGCAGTCCGGGCTGAAGGTTGGCCTGCTGGATGCTGATATTTACGGCCCTTCACAGCCAAGAATGATGGGCACTTCGGCTCGGCCAAAGGCGGTGGGTGAGCGTGGTATGGCGCCGGTCGAGGCCTTCGGGGTCAAGCTGATTTCGATGGGGCTGATGATGCGCGAGGATGAAGCGGTTGTCTGGCGTGGGCCTATGCTGATGGGGGCATTGCAACAAATGCTCAATCAGGTGGCGTGGGGCGCGCTGGATGTGCTGGTGATAGACCTGCCGCCGGGCACCGGTGATGTCCAGCTTTCCCTGGCGCAAAAGACAGCAGTTACCGGCGCGATTGTGGTCTCGACTCCGCAGGATATCGCTTTGCTTGATGCGCGCAAGGCGCTGGATATGTTTAGAAAAACCGGAATTCCCGTGCTTGGTATTGTCGAAAATATGTCTACGCATGTTTGCTCGGAATGTGGGCATGAGGAGCATATTTTTGGCCATGGCGGGGCCGTGGCCGAGGCGAAAAAACTTAATGTGCCGCTTCTGGGCGAGGTGCCGCTGGATATCGAGATCCGGCTGGCGAGTGATGCTGGTGCGCCGGTGGTTGCTGCCGCGCCCGATAGCCCACAGGCTGAGGCCTTCAGAAAAATTGCCGAAAACCTGCTCGCGACCAAAGCGCTAAATGCGTAACCCTTTGGTATAAAGCTCGCTCAAAAAAACCTTGGCGGTCGTGAAGCGGTCGTCATACCCTTCATCCATGATCGCTCTGATCTGGGTGTCGAAATCGGCATAATGCTGGGTGGTGGCCCAGATTGAAAAGATCAGATGGTAAGGGTCAACCCGCGCGATCCTGCCTTCATCGATCCAGTGCTGAATGACCGCCGCTTTTTGTTTGACCAGTGTTTTGAGGTGGCCGTTTAGCGCCTGCTGGCTGCGAGGGGCCTCTTGAATGACCTCGTTGGCAAATAGCCGGCTTTCGCGCGGGTATTCTTCGGCCAATTCCAGCTTTCGTTCGATATATGCCTTTATTTCGTCAATAGGGTCGCCATTTTGTTCGATATCTGCAAGTGGCTTCAGCCATTTTTCCAGTAACCCCGCCAGTAATTCACTGTGCAACGCCTCTTTCGAGGCAAAATAATACAGCAGATTCGGCTTTGAAAGCTGTGCCTCTTCGGCGATCATATCCAGTGTCGCCCCCCGAAACCCGCGCTTGGAAAACACCTCGAGTGCGGCTTCCAGAATGGCACCGGTTTTTTCCCGCTGGATACGGGTCGGTTTTTGCGTGGTTTTTGCCCGAGGCTGGGATGTGGCTTTTTGCCGGCTTTGTGTCACGCGTTCAACTCTCAAAAATGATAATACCAAAAACTATAGAATAGGGATACAAATTGCACAAATCGTTTTCTCGAAATTAAATTCCGATACCTTTTAGTATAATGTGGGTGACATTTTCGGTGGCACGCTGCCATTGCGCATCATCAAGCGGAGTGCCGCCATTAAGCGTGACAACCTGATGCTGGAAATCCGCGTAGTGCTGGGTGGTGGCCCAGATCATATAGAGCAGGTGTCGGGGGTCGACCGGGTCTATTTTACCTTCTGTTATCCAGCGGTTTATGACGTCAATGCGGGTATTGGTCCAGTCCTTCAAGGTTGTTTGCAGATAATCTTGTATGATCGGTGCGCCGTGGATTACCTCGTTGGCCCAGACCTTGGAGCCGTGAGGGTGCGCGCGGCTGATCTCCATCTTTTTGCGAATATAACGGCTGAGCGCCTCTCGTGGGCTGGCCGAGGTATCAAAGCTATCCGCCGCCTCCAGCCAGATGGTAAATATCCGCTCGATCACCTCGTGATAAAGCGCCATCTTGGTGGGAAAGTAATAATGCAGGTTGGCCTTGGGCAGGGTCGCGGCATCGGCGATCGCCTGCATGGTGGCCCCTTTAAAGCCGAATTCCGCAAAAATACGCTCACCGTGGCGCAAAATCACCTCCAGGTTTTCTTTGCGTGCCGAATGGCGCTTGTTGGCGGTATCCACTGGGTCTCCAAACAAATTCTTGACTAGTTGGTCAGCCATGCTAGCCTCATCCTGACCAATTGGTCAAAGGTTTATTTGTGGAGGTGAGGCCATGGGTGCCCCAAATGATCTGAACGCATTCTGGATGCCGTTCACTGCCAATCGGCAATTCAAGAAAAACCCGCGCATGTTTGTGGCGGCGGATGGCATGTATTATACTACTGCCGATGGCCGCAAGGTGCTGGATGGCACGGCGGGCCTGTGGTGCTGCAATGCGGGGCACAACCAGCCGCGCATTACCGAGGCGGTTTCCAAGCAGCTGACCGAGCTTGATTATGCGCCGGCTTTTCAAATGGGCCACCCCAAGGCTTTTGAGCTGGCCAACCGGCTGGTTGATATGGCACCCGATGGCATCGACCATGTATTTTACACCAATTCCGGCTCGGAAGCGGTGGAAACGGCGCTAAAAATCGCAATTGCTTATCACCGGGCAAAGGGCGAAGGCACGCGCACAAGGCTTATTGGCCGCGAGCGCGGTTACCACGGCGTGAATTTCGGCGGTATTTCGGTGGGCGGCATCGGGCCAAACCGCAAAGCCTTTGGCAACCTGCTGGCGGGCGTGGACCACATGCCCCATACCCATATCCCCGAAAATGTATTCACCCGCGGCCAGCCCGAGCATGGCGCCTATCTGGCAGATGAGCTGGAGCGGATTGTGGCATTGGGTGACGCCAGCAATATCGCGGCGGTGATTGTCGAGCCGATGGCAGGGTCTACCGGTGTTTTATTGCCGCCCAAGGGCTATCTGGACCGGCTGCGCGCCATCACCAAAAAGCACGGTATTTTGCTAATATTTGATGAGGTCATTACCGGCTTTGGCCGCCTTGGCTCGGCCTTCGGGGCCACGCATTATGGCGTAACGCCGGATATGATGACCACGGCCAAGGGCCTGACCAACGGGGTGATCCCGATGGGCGCGGTGCTGGCGAGTGCCGAAATTCACGATGCCTTTATGCAGGGCGATGAAGGCATGATCGAGCTGTTCCACGGCTATACCTATTCGGGCAATCCGGTGGCCTCGGCTGCGGGTTTGGCGACCTTGAGCACCTATCAGGAGGACGGGCTGTTTGAAAATGCCCGCGACCTTGCACCTTACTGGGAGGATGCTATCCATGCGCTTAAGGGCCTGCCGCATGTGATAGATATTCGCAACGAAGGGTTGATTGGGGCGGTTGAGCTGGCCCCTATGAGCGGCAAGCCCACCAAGCGGGCGTTTCAGGCGTTCCTCGATGCCTATGATGATGGCCTGCTCATTCGCACTACGGGGGATATCATCGCACTTTCCCCGCCGTTGATCATGGACAAGGGCCATATTGACGAGCTGTTTGGCAAGCTCACGGATGTATTGAAAAACCTCGATTAAGGGAGAAAACCGATGGCTGCACCGGCTGCAAATATGAAGATCAATGGCGAGCGCCTGTGGGAGTCGCTGATGGATATGGCCAAAATCGGCCCGGGTGTGGCGGGGGGTAATAACCGCCAGACGCTGACGGACGAGGACGGCGAGGGCCGTGCGCTTTTCCAAAAATGGTGCGAGGCGGCGGGCTGCACTATGGGCCTCGACCAGATGGGCAATATGTTTGCGCGCCGTGAGGGCACGGACCCAGATGCGCTGCCGGTTTATGTTGGCAGCCACCTTGATACCCAGCCCACGGGCGGCAAGTATGACGGGGTGTTGGGTGTGCTTGGCGGGCTGGAGATCATCCGGACGCTGAACGATTTGGACGTGAAAACCAAGCACCCGATTGTGGTGACGAACTGGACCAATGAGGAAGGCACGCGCTATGCGCCCGCAATGCTGTCATCCGGTGTGTTTGCGGGCATGCACACGCAAAAGTGGGCCTATAATATTGAGGATGCCGAGGGCAAAAAGTTTGGCGACGAGCTAAAGCGCATCGGCTGGCGGGGCGAGGAAGAAGTGGGCGCGCGCAAGATGCATGCCTTCTTTGAGCTGCACATCGAGCAGGGGCCGATTCTGGAGGCCGAGGGCAAGGAAATTGGTGTTGTTACCCATGGCCAAGGGCTGAGCTGGACGCAGGTAACGGTGACAGGCAAAGACAGCCACACCGGCTCTACCCCGATGCCGATGCGCAAAAACGCAGGGCTTGGCATGGCGCGGATGCTGGACCTTGTGGACCAGATCGCATGGAGCCATAAGCCAAATGCGGTGGGGGCGGCGGGGCATATCGATGTGTATCCAAATTCGCGCAATGTGATTCCCGGCAAGGTGGTGTTTACGGTTGATTTCCGGTCGCCTGATATTGCGGTGATCAAGGCTATGGAGAATGAGTTTCGCAATGGCGCCTCGCAAATTGCCGGTGCTATGGGGCTGGGTATAGTATTTGAAAAGGTCGGCGGGTTTGACCCCGTAACGTTTGACGAGAAATGTGTGAGTGCTGTGCGAGGGGCCGCCGAGCGGCTTGGGTATTCCCATCGTGATATCATTTCGGGTGCGGGGCATGATGCCTGCTGGATCAACCGCCAAGCGCCTACGGCGATGGTGATGTGCCCCTGCGTTGATGGGCTGAGCCATAACGAGGCCGAGGAGATTAGCAAGGAATGGGCTACGGCAGGGGCTGATGTGCTGCTGCATGCGGTGGTGGAAACAGCGGAGATTGTGGAATAGGATGGTCCCTAGGTTTTGGTTCATTTGTGCGATTTTGGCCCTCTCTTTTGGCGGGGCTTCGGCGCAGCCGGCTCCTAAATGGGATTGGCAGCTCTCTGAACCTATTCGTCCGCCTCAAGGGATAGCGATTTTCGACACGGACCCGGACAGCGTGACGCGGTCCGAGATTATGGCGCTGAATGAGGCCGGTGTTTATACCATTTGCTATGTTAGCGTTGGCACCGCGGAAACCTACCGTGATGATGTAAAGCTCTTTCCGCAGGCGGTGATTGGCAAACGCTATGATGAATGGCCTGACGAGTTTTTCCTTGATATTCGCGAGAGAAATGTGATTTCAGTCATTATACAGCAGCGGTTTTTGGCGTGCGCACTGAAAGGATTCCAAGCGATCGAGCCGGATAATATGGATGTTTACCAAAATGATAGCGGCTTTGACATCACGCGTGAAGATACGCTTGCCTACCTGCGGATGCTGGTGCGGGCGGCGCATAATGTCAACCTTGAGATTGGCCAGAAAAATGTGCCGGAGCTAACGGGTGAGCTGGTGGGGATGATGGATTTTGTGATCACCGAAGATTGTTTTAATGATGGTTGGTGCGGCGAGGTTTTGCCCTATATCGCCGCCGGAAAGCCGGTGCTGGCGGCAGAATATACCGATACCGGCGTGGATTGGGGTGCAGCCTGTGTCTTTGCCCGCGCGAATAATTTTTCAATGATACTGAAAGACCGCGACCTGAACGCGGGGATGCAAACATGCCCATAGGGAGACTAATATGACCAAGGTAATCAAGGGCGGCACTATCGTAACCGCTGATCTAACATATAAAGCAAACGTGAAAATCGAAGGCGGGAGGATTGTTGAAATAGGGCCGAACCTCTCAGCCGATGAAGTGCTGGACGCCACCGGCTGCTACATCATGCCCGGCGGGATTGACCCGCATACGCATTTGGAAATGCCGTTTATGGGCACCTATTCCAGCGATGATTTCGAGAGCGGCACGCGGGCGGGCTTGGCTGGCGGCACCACGATGGTGGTGGATTTTGCGCTGCCCAATCCGGGCGAGAGCCTGCTGGATGCATTGAAGCGATGGGATAATAAATCGACCCGCGCGAATTGCGATTACTCGTTTCATATGGCCGTGACGTGGTGGGGCGAGCAGGTGTTTGATGACATGCAAGAGGTCGTCGGGCGCGGGATTAACACCTTCAAGCATTTCCTTGCCTATAAAGGCGCGCTGATGGTCAATGATGACGAGCTTTACGCCAGCTTCAAGCGCTGTGCCGAGCTGGGGGCCACGCCCTTGGTGCATGCCGAAAACGGTGATGTGGTGGCGGAACTGACCGCGCAATTGCTGGCCGAGGGCAATACCGGCCCCGAGGGCCATGCCTATTCCCGCCCGCCGCAGGTTGAGGGCGAGGCTACCAACCGCGCGATTATGATCGCCGATATGGCAGGTGCGCCGCTTTATGTGGTGCATACCAGTTGCGAGGAGGCGCACGAGGCCATCCGGCGCGCACGCATGCAAGGCAAGCGGGTGTGGGGCGAGCCGTTGATCCAGCACCTGACGCTGGACGAAAG
>JAKIUB010000002.1 GCA_021647745.1 Paracoccaceae bacterium
TGGAATATGGTGTGCGGGTATATCGCGATCATCAGCACCGCCTGCCCGATTATTTCAGCCTGCAAAGCGCTGATTCCAAGGCGATGCTGGTCAAGCAGCGCGCCGGCACGCTTTTTATGGATGCCGAGCGCCAGCTTTATATGTTTCAGCGGGCGTTTTTTGACTCCGGCACCGATTTCCGCCCCTATTCCGAAGCCTTTGAAACCGCGCGCAAGCCCAAGCCGCATCTGGACCAGCTCGGGCTGCATATCCCCGATGTATATGAGGATCGCGGCACGATTTCCGGTATGGAGCGCTATTACGCCCTGATCGCGCATATGCTGGCGCATAAAACATGGACCAAGCCGTTTCTGGCCGATAATTTCAGCGTGTTCCAGCATATCGCCATCGAGATATTCGAAGATGCCCGCGTGGAGCATCTGGCCATGCAGCAATATCCCGGGCTGCGCCAGCTATGGGTCTCGCTGCACCCCGTGCCGGTGCCGGGTGCCTGCCCCAAGGGCTGGGCCTGTATCCGGCATCGGCTGGCGATGCTTTCCTATGCCATTCTTAATCCCGATCACCGTTATACCGATCCGGACCTGCTGGATTTCGCCGCACAATTCCGCGGGCGTTTTGCCACGGATCCGCATGATCCAAAGCTGGCGATTGATCTTGGGGTGCAATGGCTGGCCAAGAATTACGAGCATGATTTCCGCAAACAAAATGTGTGGTTTGAAGATACCGAGGTCAGCTATCGTGATGATAACCGCTATCTCTGGATGTTTTTGGAAGAGGCCGAGGAGCAGGATGATTTTCATTCCGACCACGGCGCGCAGGCCCGCGAAGCCGACGAGGATGATGACGGCCTGCTGCCGCCGCGCTTTTACCCTGAATGGGATTACCAGCTGCAAAGCTACCGCCCCGATTGGGTGACGGTGTTTGAAAGCTTGGCCGAGCAGGGCAATGCGGCTGAAATAGACGCGCTTCTGGATAAGCATCAGCGGCTTTTGAAGCAGCTAAAAGCGATTGTGGATCTGCTGAAGCCACAACAGCGCAAGCGGGTGCGCTATCAAAATGAAGGCGATGATCTGGATCTGGATGTCGCCATTAGGGCCGCGATTGATTATCGCATCGGCTCCACACCCGACACCCGCATCATGCAAAGCCATGTAAAAGACGGGCGCGATATTGCGGTTATGCTGCTGATTGATCTATCAGAATCAATTAACGAAGTGCCAAAAGGCGCCGAAAGCACCATCCTTCAGCTCTCCCAAGAGGCCGCCGCTTTGCTCGCCACATCGGTCGAGGCGCTGGGTGATCCGCTGGCGATTGGCGGCTTTAGCTCCAATACCCGTAACGAGGTCAGCTATTCCCATTTCAAAGGCTTTCAGGAGCCATGGGGCGAGGCGCCAAAAGCGCGGCTGGCGGGCATGAAAGCCGGAAACTCCACCCGCATGGGCGCGGCTTTGCGCCATGCGGGGGCTTATCTCGCCAACCGCAAGGAAGAAAAACGCCTGCTTTTGGTGCTGACCGATGGTGAGCCGCATGATATCGATGTGGCCGACCCGAAATACCTGCAAGACGATACCCATATTGCGGTGGGCGAGCTGGCCAGCAAGGGCGTGACCACCTATTGCATCAGCCTTGATCCCGATGCGGATGATTATGTGGCCGATATTTTTGGCCGCAACAATTACACCGTGATCGACCGCGTGGAAAGCCTGCCGGAAAAGCTGCCCAAGTTGTTTATGTCCTTGACCAAATGATAGCAGCTCCTTTGGCTGTGGCGCTGTGGCTTCGCTGCGCTCGGCAGGTCGCGTGTGTCGCAAATATTCAAGACAACGGGGAGGGCTGGCTGTAGGGTATCTTTGATTTTGCAAGCGACAGGAGGGGCGAAAATGAAATTTGGATATACCATTCTTTATGTTGAAAATGTGGAAGCCACGCTTGGCTTTTATGAACGGGCCTTTGGTTTTTCCCGAAAGATGCTGCATGAAGCAGGGGATTACGGAGAGCTGGAAACCGGAGAGACAACGCTGGCTTTTGCCGCGCTGACGCTGATGGCCGAGCTTGGAAAATCTCCCAAAGCGATAGACCCCAAAGCGCCAAGCTTCGAGATTGCGCTGATCACCGGTGATGTACCCGCTGCGCTTGAGCGTGCACAAGCTGCGGGGGCCGCTCTGGTGAGCGCGCCGGCAGATATGCCCTGGGGGCAGACCATCGCCTATGTGTCTGACCTCAACGGGTGCCTTGTGGAAATTTGCACAGCGGTGGTCCCGTGAAGGATGGCGCAGAAATTACCGGTTTTCTCGAGGATGCGAGAGCCGGCGATTTAGCCAAATACGAAGTTATACAAAAGGCGCGGGGGCTTGTCCGGCTTGCTGAGCGGGATATCGAAGAGCGGATCATCTATGGCGGGATCATGTTCAGGCTGGGCGCGGAGGATATTGGCGGGGTATTCCCGAGCAAGCAGCATGTTTCTTTTACATTTGGCAACGGGTATTTGCTGGATGATCCCGAGGGTCAGCTTGAAGGTAAGGGGAAATACCGGCGGCACCTAAAGCTGAAAACCGTTGACGATATTGATAAAATGGGGCTGGCAGGGTTTATCACGCAGGCGCTAGGCATAGCCGGCGGCGCTTAGGGTGGCTGCCAATTTGGTGTTTTTACGCATGGCACCGGGGCTGGTGGCAAACCAGCGCCTAAAGGCGCGGGTCATATGGGGCTGGTCGGCAAAGCCAAAATCGTAAGCGATATCTGCCAGCGGTTGGCCGCCACCTATGGCCCGGGCGGCCAGGCGCACGCGCGCCAGCCCGAGCCAGCGCATGGCAGAGCGACCGGTGTGATGCGCCATCAGCCGTTGCATGCGCCGCTGCCCCAAGCCCAGCCGCACTGCTGCTTTGGCGGTTGAGCCGCCCTCTTTGGCCTGTTCGGCCAGTGCCTCTAGTGTATCTTTTACCAGCGGTTCCTGTTTGGTGAAATCCATCAGCCGGTCTAAAATGCCATCGTGATCCGGGGGCAGGCCTTGCAGGGTGGCCAGCAGGGCGGTGGTGTTGATTTCTGCTCCGGCATGCAGCCTAAAGCCTTTGAAATAGCTGCCAGCCTGCATGTTTATCGAATAGGCTGTATCATCAAGGTTGGTAATTTCCCAGCGCGGGCGGCCCCCTGCCGGGGCCGTAAAAAGCAGATCGCGACAGCCATCAGGCAGGATGACCGCCTGCGCTGAAACCTTCACCTGCGCGTCCCACGCTTCCAGCAACATCAGGGAAATTGCTGGCGGATGAATTGTAGCGCCAGTTGCAGCCCGTCCGGCGCGATCCCGTGGCCGGTGCCTTTGGATATGTGGGTATAAACCTCGAAACCGGCTTTGGTCAGCGCATCGGCGGCCTCGGGCAGGGATTGGGGTGGCACCACCTCGTCGGCATCGCCATGCACCAGCAATATAGGCATCCGGCTTTTGACCCCGGCCTCTAGCGTTTCGGGGGCCAGTATCCGCCCCGAAAAACCCACCACACCGGCCAGCGGCAGCTCGCGACGCGGCGCGACTTGCAGTGCCATCATCGTGCCCTGTGAAAATCCGACAAGCAGCGTATGGGCGGCATCCAGCCCCTCTGCCGCTATGGTTTCGTCAAGCCAGCTATCAAGCAGGGAGGCGGCGGCAGCCATGCCTTCGGTGGCTTCGACCTCGGAAGAGCCGTCAAGCCACGGGATCGGAAACCACTGATAGCCCATCGGGTTGCCGGTGCAGCGCTGCGGGGCGTTGGGGGCATGGAATACCGCATCGGGTAGATGCTCGGCCAGCGAGTCTGCCAACCCGATCAGGTCATTTCCGTCAGCGCCATAGCCGTGCAGAAACACCACCATATATTTGCCTTCGCCCGATTTTGCCGCCCGCCGCGGCCCGTTTAGCTCTGCCATCTAGGTAATCCCTTCCCGATCTTTGATGACACGGTAATAGGACCAAAGCAGCCGCGCCGCAACCGCCCGCCACGGCGCCCACGCTTCGGCCATTTGCCGCAGCGCCTTGTCTTTTGGTCGCTCGTCCAGCGAAAAAAGCACCTTGGCCGCCTCTTGCAGCGCAAGATCTCCAGCGGCGAAAACGTCAGCGCGCCCGAGGCTGAACATCGCGTAGATTTCGGCTGTCCAGATGCCGACACCTTTTATGGCGGTCAATTCACGCAGCACCTCGCCGGTGCGCTGATGGCGCAGGGCTGCAAAATCAATACCGCTTTCAGCCAGCGCCTTGGCGTATCCCGCCTTTTGCCGCGTAAGTCCGTATTTGCGCATATCCTCGACGCTGACGGCACGAATACGGGCTGGATTGGTTGCGCCGGCCGCCTCTAGCCGGTTCCATACCCCGCGCGCCGCTGCCACCGATATTTGCTGCGAAACGATCGCTGATAGTAGCGATTCAAACCCATCCTCGCGTAGCCGCAAGGGGAGGGTGCCGGTTAGCTCGAGCGCATGGGCAAAGCGCGGCTCGCTTTTAGCCAACCACGCGGCCCCTTGTGCGATATCCTCTTGGGAAGAGATCACCCGTTCATCCATTGTCGCACCCCCGAGATTCCCTCTGGTCAATTACCATATACAGGCATACAAAACCCCGCATGATCCATATTGTAGATGATAAACTGGCCAAGCGAAACCTCGTGGTGCTGATAGCCGCGCAGGCGATCCTCGGTGCGCAAATGGCGATCAGCTTTATCCTTGGCGGGCTGGCGGGACAGTATCTGTCGCCCAATCCCTGCCTTGCGACCTTACCGATCTCGCTGATCATCCTCGGCTCGATGCTTTCGGCGCCGGTGATGGCGGGGGTGATGCAGAAATATGGCCGCCGAGCGGGTTTTATGCTTGGGGTTATTGCCGGCGGATTGAGCGCGGCGATACAGGTTTATGCGCTTTATATCCAGTCTTTCCAGCTATTTCTGGTTGGCGGGTTTCTGACCGGCATCTATATGTCCGCGCAGGGTTTTTACCGGTTTGCCGCCACCGATACCGCCTCGCCGGAGTTTATGCCAAAGGCGATCTCCTGGGTAATGGCCGGCGGTTTGCTGGCGGCGATCATCGGCCCGCAACTGGTCAAACTGACCCAAGACGCGCTGGCACCCGTGCCCTTTGCCGGTGCCTATCTGGCGGTGATCGCGCTTAATGTCATCGGTATTTTCCTCTTTATGGCGCTTAAAATACCCAAGCCAGCGCCGGTTGTTGCGGGCCAACCTTCGGGCCGCACAGTGTGGCAGCTTTTGCGCACGCCGCAAATCGCGGTGGCGATCATCAGCGCCATGGTTGCCTATTCGCTGATGAACCTCGTGATGACATCGACCCCACTTGCCGTGGTTGGCTGTGGTTTCGAGACCAATCAGGCTGCGGATATCGTCTCGGCGCATGTGTTGGCGATGTATGTGCCCTCGTTTTTCACCGGTTATTTTATCAGCTGGTTCGGGGTGCGAAAGGTGATCGCAACCGGGCTGGTTATCCTTGCGGCGGCGGGCTTTACGGCCCTGAGCGGGGTGGAACTGGGCAATTTTTACGGTGCGCTGATACTGCTCGGTATTGGCTGGAATTTCGGCTTTATCGGTGCCACCACCATGCTGGCGGAATCCCACACTGTTGAGGAGCGCGGCCGCGTGCAGGGGATGAATGATTTTCTGGTGTTTGGCATGGTCACGCTGGCCTCGCTCAGCTCGGGCGCGCTGATGAACTGCTCGGGTGGCACGCCACAAGAAGGCTGGCAGGCGGTAAACCTTGCGATGCTGCCGCTGTTGGCGCTGGCTGGTGGTGCACTCATCTGGTTCGCCCTGTCGGGAAGACACAAGACGGTTGCCTAACCGGACGGGCCGGAGGATGATAGCTGATCTGCACCCGCAATCATGGAGAAACCGATGATCTACACCCATCACCTGCGGGTCTATTACGAGGATACCGACATGGCCGGCATCGTCTATTACGCCAATTATCTGAAATTCACCGAGCGCGGACGCTCGGATGCGGTGCGTGATATGGAGATTGACCAGAATGCCATGAAGGCGGATGGCTATGTTTTTGCAGTCAAGAGCGTGCAGGCCGAATACCATACCCCCGCCCGCTTTGGCGACGAGCTGCGCGTAGAGACCGAAACCAGCAAGCTGGGCGGTGCTTCGCTGGAGATGAGCCAGCGGGTGTTGCGCGGCGATGATCTGGTGTTTAGCGCGGTATTCAGGGTGGCATGTATGGACATGGCAGGAAAAGCGGTGCGGTTTCCGGCGGATATTCGCCAGAAATTGCAGAAATCCCTGCGCTAGGGGTGGTTTGGCTGGACCTTTGCGCCAATTTTGGGCAAAACTAGAGATAGGCAATTCATGAGCGCACCGCGAGATACATTTCGGGCGCATCTAACAAGCGAGCAGAAATATGGAAACAGAGGCACTTGCAGCTGCGGAGCAGTTTGATTTTTCGATCATGTCGCTCTTTGCACGCGCGACAATAACGGTACAGTTGGTAATGTTGGTCTTGCTGGCCTCATCCTTCTGGTCATGGTCGATTATCGTCCAGAAATTTATCAACTATCGCAAATCCCGGCGCGATAACGCCGCTTTCGAGGAATCATTCTGGTCCGGCGAGCCACTGGACGAGCTGTATGAGCGTATCGGCGACGCCCCGACCTCCTACCCCGAGCGGGTATTTGTGGCCGGTATGGCAGAGTGGCGGCGCTCTCACCGTTCCGATGGCGGGCTAATCGCCGGTGCGCAATCCCGGATAGACCGTGCGATGAATGTCTCCCTTGGCCGGGTATCCGACGAGCTGAACAAAGGCCTGATCGTGCTGGCGACCACTGGCGCCATCGCACCTTTCGTCGGGCTGTTCGGCACGGTTTGGGGCATCATGAATGCCTTTAAGGAAATCGCCAACCAGCAAAGCACCAACCTTGCCGTGGTGGCTCCCGGCATTGCCGAAGCCCTGCTGGCCACCGCGCTTGGCCTGCTTGCCGCTATTCCTGCCGTAGTATTTTATAACAAGCTTTCGGGCGATGCGGATAGGCTGACCGCCGAGCAGGAGGTTTTTGCCGACGAATTCTCGATGATCCTCTCGCGCCAGCTGGACCGGAGCGAATAGATGGCCGGCGGCACCATTTCCCGCGCTGCCCGTTCGGGCACAGGCCGGGTGCGCCGCGCACCGCGCCGGGCGATGTCCGAGATCAATGTCACCCCGTTTGTCGATGTTATGCTGGTGTTGTTGATCGTGTTTATGGTGGCCGCGCCGATGCTGACGGTCGGCGTGCCGCTCGAGCTGCCAAAAACCGCTGCAAGCGCGCTACCCACCGAGGAGGAGACCCCGCTAACGGTGTCGCTCACCGCCGAGGGGGTTGTGCTGATACAGGATACCGAAGTGCCAATGGCCGAGCTGGTGCTGCGCCTGCGGGGCATTGCCGCCGAGCGCAACACAGACAAGGTATTTTTACGGGCTGATGGCGCCATTTCCTATAATCGGGTGATGGAAGTGATGGGCGCGCTCAATGCTGGTGGTTTTGCCAATATCGGGCTGGTCACCGAAGTCGGCGGGCCGACCCTGACAGGCGAGTAATCCGTGATGCAGACGGGCACGATCATATCCGGCAGCGCCCACGCGGCGCTGATTGTCACGGCGATGCTCGGTGGGCTGGACTGGTGGCAAGATACCCTGCCGGCCCCCAAAATCACCAAGGTCACACTGGTGCGCGCCGCCGAGCTGGATATGCAAAGCTCCGCCGCGCCTGCGCTGCCAATGTCGGATATTGCCAGTATTGCCCAGCCCGAGATATCGACCGAAAATGCCGAGGCGCCAAGTGCCGAAACCGCACCGAATATCACCGAGATTGACCAAACCGAGGCACCGGACGCCGCCGATGCCGAGCCGGATCTCTCGGCTCTGCGCCAGCCCGAGCAGCCCGAAGTGGCGGCTATTGCCCCGACGGTGCAGGACCCGGCCCCCCATGCCGAGGCGATCCCCGATATCTCCCGCCCGCCGCTGGAGGGTAACGAGTTGAACGCGCCGACATCCCTCAGCCGCCCGCCACCCCCGCGCAATGCGCCGCGCATAGATAATACCGCCGCCGCCAAGCCGCCCGAAAATGCCACCCCGGGTGCCGAGAGCACCCCCGAGGCTAGCGATACCCCCGCCGATCAGGCGCAGGAAACCCCGCAAACACCGGAGGCCCCGCCGGAATCCAGCACCGAAATCACCCCCGAGGGCCAGCGCGATGTCGAAATATCGGCCTATGCGCCCAAAAGCTCCTTGCGCCCGCCGCGCCGCCCGCGCCAGCTCAGCATCCCGACGCCGCCAGCATCAGCGCAAGACGATATCGCCGATGCGGTTAGCGCCGCCGTGCAAGAAGCCCAAAGCGCCACCCAGACAGAGCCGCCGGTGCTGGCCGAGCTAAGCGGCCCCGAAAAATCCGCGATCGGTGATGTTGTCTCGCCACTGTGGAACAAGGGCAATATCATCGGGCAGGAAAATTTCGAGCAATACGTGGTGCGAATTACGGTAGAGGTTAGTGCCGATGGCAAGGTCGAAAGCGTCATCCCGCTGGAGCCGGAAAACCCCAGCGGTTTGTTCGAGGTCGCCTATCAGGCGGCACGGCGCGCGGTGTTTCGCGCCGGCGAGATTCCGCTTCCAGCCGGAAAATTTCCGGATGGGGTGCGGCTGGTCTTGCGTTTTGACCCCGCTTCGGGCGAGATAGGGTTTAATTAGGGGACGATAATGATAAATTATTTTAAATTTTTATTCGGTGTAGGGCTGTTTTTTATGGCCGGACTGGTGCAGGCGCAAGACCGCCCGACCATCGAGATTGACATCAGCGGCGGGGTAATCGAGCCGATTCCCGTAGCTGTCCCGCCCTTTATTGCCGAAACCAACGGCGCCCAACGGCTGGCCGGAGACATTGCCTCGGTAATTATGGCCGATCTGGCGAGCACCGGCCTGTTTCGTGAAATTCCGGGCACTGCGTTTATCGGCGCGGTCACCAATTTCAATGCCCAGCCGGTATTTTCGGACTGGAGCGTGGTTAATGCCCAAGCGCTGGTCACCGGCGCGGTCAGCACCGGAGCGGATGGCCGGCTTGTGGTGAAGTTTCGCCTGTTTGACGTGTTTGCCCAAACCCCGATCGGCGACGGGGTGCAATATGCCGGCACGCAAGAAAACTGGCGCCGCATGGCCCATAAAGTTGCTGATACCATCTATAGCCGGATCACCGGCGAGAGCGGTTATTTTGACAGCCGGATTGTTTTCATCGCCGAGAGCGGCCCGAAAAACGACCGCCGCAAACGCATCGCCGCGATGGATTATGACGGGGCAAACCTGCGATACCTGACCGATGACAGCGCCATTGTGCTCGCTCCGCGCTTTGCGCCAAACAACCGCGATATCATCTATACCAGCTACGAAAGCGGCCTGCCGCAGGTTTTCTTGCTCAATATGGATACAGGGAGGCGCTCGCAGCTGCTGGACAATGCCACCAATATGGCAACCGCCCCGCGCTTTTCGCCCGATGGCACCAAGGTGGTGATGTCGATCATCGAGGGGAGCAATACCGATATCTATCAAGTGGATCTCAATTCCCGCAGCCGCATAAGACTGACCAATTCGGGTGGTATCGACACCACGCCGAGCTATTCTCCCGATGGTAGCCAGATCGTCTTTGCCTCGGATCGCGGCGGCTCGCAGCAGCTTTATGTCATGTCTGCCAATGGTGGCGCTGCCCAGCGGATCAGCTCCGGTGGCGGCTCTTATGGCACCCCCGTCTGGTCGCCGCGCGGCGATATGATCGCCTTTACCAAAATGCGCAGTGGCCGGTTCCATATCGGGGTGATGCGGGTGGATGGTTCGCGCGAAAACCTGCTGACCGCCTCCTTTATCGACGAAGCGCCAACATGGTCGCCCAATGGGCGGGTGCTAATGTTTTTCCGTGAAACCGCTGGTGCCAACGGTGCGCCGCAAATCTATTCGGTGGACCTGACCGGCCGCAACTTGCGCCGCATCGACACTCCGAGCTTCGCCTCGGATCCGGACTGGTCCGGAGTTTTGCGCTAGGCATAATTGAAAACTGAGCAGAGGATAGAAAAATGAAATTGGTAAAAACAGGATTGATGCTGACCGCGCTTTTGGCGCTCGGAGCTTGCGAAGGAAGAGATATTTTTGGTGGAGGTGCCGGTGCCGGTAATAATAACGGGGTAGCCCAAACCCCGGGTGGCCCCATCGCTGAAAACTCGTTGGAGTATTTCGCGACAGAAATCGGTGACAGGGTGCTCTTTTTGGTTAACGAGGCTACACTGGGTGCCGAAGCCAAGCGGATTCTCGATGCGCAGGTTACCTGGCTGAACCGCTATCCTGATCGTACGGTTGTGGTCGAAGGCCATGCGGACGAGCAAGGTACGCGCGAATATAATCTGGCGCTTGGCGCGCGCAGGGCAGCCGCTGTGCGCAACTATATGGTATCGGCCGGCTTGCTTGAAACCCGGCTCTCCATTATATCTTATGGCAAGGAGCGTCCGCTCGAGGTGTGCTCCAACGAAGCCTGCTGGTCTCAAAACCGCCGCGCGGTGACAGTGGTTGCCGGCGGGTTGGGTAGTGTTTAATTTAGCGGGCAAAGGGTGCTCTACAGGATAGGATAAGCGGATGTTGAAGCAGGTTTTAGGGTTGCTACTGAGCTTGGCGCTGGCTGGTCCCGTGATGGCGCAAGTGCTGACTCTGGAAGATATTCGCAGCGACCTTTCCATGCTGGGTCAAGAGCTGGAAAGCCTGCGCGGCGAGCTGGACACCAGTGGAAATACCGGCCTGTCCCCGCGCGAGGCCGCAAGCCTGCTGGTACGGATTGACGAGATCAACGCTGATCTGCGCGCCGCCCTTGGGCGGGTGCAGTCGCTCGAGATCAAGGTCGAGCGGATTGTCGATGATGGCTCCCGCCGGATCGGCGATATCGAGTTTCGCCTGACCGAGCTGGAGGGCGGAGACCCGAACCTCGTCGGCACCCCGCCACCCTTGGGTGGCGTAGAGGCCGAGGTGGATGTTCTTTCGCAGGAGCGTCAGGCATTTAACGCTGCTAAAAAAGCGCTGCAAGAGGGGGATGGCGGCAGGGCTGCCGCGCTTCTGACCAGCTTTTTAAGCAATTACCCCGATGGGCCGCTGACCTCTGAAGCGCGCTATTTGCAGGGGCAGGGCATGGTGCTCACCGGTGATTACCAAAACGCCGCCCGTGCTTTTTTGAGCGGTTTTAGCGGCGCACCCGATAGCCCTTTTGCCGCGCTTTCGCTCTTTGGTCTGTCCAAAAGCCTGTATGGGCTGGGGCAGGGAGATCAGGCCTGCCTGACCCTTGCCGAAATCCAGATCCGTTATGTGGATATTGACGCCAAACTGGGGCGGGATATAGCCCAGCAACGCGGGATCATGAGCTGCCCTTGATCCCCCTTTGCCCTTTGCCGGATGGCCCGCTCGGGGTTGCGGTATCTGGGGGGGGTGATTCCGTAGCGTTGCTGATGCTGCTACACGAAGCTGGTCACAAGCTGTATGCGGCCACGGTTGACCACGGATTGCGCCCTGAAGCAGCGGCAGAGGCGCAGGGTGTGGCTGTGCTTTGTGCCCGCATCGGGGTGCCACACGAGATATTGCTTTGGCAGCGTGGTGATAAATCTGGAAATTTGCAAATGGCGGCGCGTGAGGCGCGGTTGATGCTGCTCGGTGCGTGGGCCAAGCGGCACGGCCTTGAGCATATCGCCCTTGGGCACACGCTTGATGATCAGGCCGAAACGGTGCTGATGCGTCTGGCGCGCGGCTCGGGTATTGACGGGCTGGCAGGTATGGCGCCGCGCCGCTGTGCTGGCGGCTTGTGCTGGCATCGGCCGCTGCTCGGGGTGCGCCGCGCCGATCTGAGGGTATATTTGCGCGAAAACAGCATAAGCTGGGTTGATGACCCGAGCAATGACGACACTGCGTTTGACCGCATAAAAGCCCGCCGCGTGCTGGAGGGGCAAGGGTCTTTCGAGCTGGATCCCGTGCGTCTGGCACAAACGGCGGATCATATGCGTGACGCGCGCGAGGTGCTGGATGAAGCTGCGCACCGGTTGGCCCGTGAGTGTATAAATATTAACCCTGCTGGCGAGCTTGCCCTTGCGCTGCCGCCTTTTAGTGCCGCCGCGCGTGAAACCCGCGCGCGCTTGCTGGCGGCGGCGCTGGTCTGGGTTGGCAATGCCCGCTATCGCCCGCGCTTTACGGCGCTGGAAAGTATTCTGACGCTTTGCCTTGCCCAAGCCCCCTTTGCGCGGACTCTGCATGGCTGCACGATCCGGCGGCACAAGGACAAGGTGCTGATCAACCGCGAGGTGGCTGCAACCCCGCCGGCAGCCCCTGTTGCGGCTATCTGGGACGGACGCTGGGAAATAACCGAAAAGCCGCCGAAAACCCTCACGATTAGGGCTTTGGGCGAAGATGGGCTACAATTGTGCCCCGAATGGCGTGATTCGGGGTATAGCCGTGTGGCGCTGCTGCCAAGCCCGTCTTTTTGGCGAGAAGATCAGCTTATCTCAGCCCCGTTGGCCGGATTTGGCCCTAAATTCGGGGTAAAACTTGCATGCGGTGCAAAAGGTTTTTATGACGCATTGAATACGCATTGAATAAAGGTGCAAAGCGCCTATTTAATAGCGGGCATGACACTGTCTGACCACGCGACAAGGAGAATCGACTTGGGCAATACAAAAAATCTCGCGTTCTGGCTGGTGCTTCTGGTCCTGATGATCGCGCTATATAATATTTTCAGCTCGGGTATGGCCCCCGAAAGCGGACAACCGGTGCAATATTCCGAGTTTTTGACCCAGGTCGAGAATGGCAAGGTTACGACCGTCAGCCTTGATGGCGAAAATGTTTTGTTTCAGACCGGCACCGGCACGTTCAAAACCATCCAGCCTGCCGGCACTAACGATATTCTGATTCCGCTCTTGCAGGAAAGCGGGGTCGAGTTTCGCGCCGAGGCGCAGGAGCAATCGACCCTTTCGGCTATTATTATCAGTTTCCTGCCGTTTATCTTGCTGATTGGCGTGTGGATATTCTTCATGAACAAAATGCAGGGCGGTGGTAAAGGCGGGGCGATGAGCTTCGGGAAATCCCGCGCCAAGATGCTGACCGAGCGCTCCGGCAAGGTGACCTTTGACGATGTCGCCGGTATTGACGAAGCCAAGGAAGAGCTGGAAGAGATTGTCGAGTTTTTGCAAGACCCGCAAAAATTCAGCCGCCTTGGTGGTAAAATTCCCAAAGGGGCGCTGCTTGTTGGCCCTCCGGGCACGGGTAAAACCCTGCTGGCGCGGGCGATTGCCGGCGAGGCCGGTGTACCTTTCTTTGCGATCTCCGGTTCTGACTTTGTAGAGATGTTTGTGGGTGTCGGGGCGTCGCGCGTGCGCGATATGTTCGAGCAGGCCAAGAAAAACGCGCCGTGCATTGTGTTTATTGACGAAATCGATGCAGTTGGCCGCCATCGTGGCTCCGGTGTGGGTGGTGGCAATGACGAGCGCGAGCAGACATTGAACCAGCTTCTGGTCGAAATGGACGGGTTCGAGAGCAACGAAGGCGTGATCCTTTTGGCGGCCACCAACCGTGCGGACGTGCTGGACAAGGCGCTATTGCGCCCGGGCCGCTTTGACCGACAGATCCATGTGCCGCTGCCGGATATCAACGGTCGCAAGAAAATTCTCGATATCCATTCGCGCAAAACCCCGCTTGGGCCGGATGTCGATCTGCGGATCATTGCCCGTGGCACGCCCGGTTTTTCCGGGGCTGATCTCGCCAATCTGGTCAACGAGGCGGCGCTGACCGCGGCGCGCACCGGTAAGCGTTTTGTCACCATGGAAGATTTTGAATACGCCAAAGACAAGGTGATGATGGGGGCAGAGCGCCGCAGCATGGTGCTGACCGAAGAGCAAAAGGAAATGACCGCCTATCACGAAAGCGGCCACGCGATTGTGGGTATAAAACTGCCCAAATGTGACCCGGTTTATAAGGCAACCATTATTCCACGCGGCGGTGCGCTCGGTATGGTGATGAGCCTGCCCGAGATGGACCAGCTCAATTACTTCAAGGATCAGGTCGAGCAAAAAATCGCCATGGCGATGGCGGGCAAAGCTGCCGAAATCTTCAAATATGGCGCGGAGCGGGTCTCTAACGGGCCGTCGGGTGATATTCAGCAGGCTTCGGCGCTGGCGCGCGCTATGGTGCTGCGCTGGGGGATGTCTGATGTTGTTGGCAATATCGATTACCAAGCCGCGCATGAGGGCTATTCCGGTAACGGCGCTGGCGGGCTGTCTATTTCGGAAGGCACGCAAGAGCTGATCGAGAAAGAGGTTAAGCGCCTGATTGATGATGGTTATGCTATAGCCAGCAAGATTATCCGCGAAAATAGCGAAGAGTTCGAGCGACTCGCGCAGGGTTTGTTGGAATACGAGACCCTGACGGGCGACGAGATCAAGCGGGTGATGCGCGGCGAACCCCCGTTGAAAACCGACGATGATAACGGGGGCAGCAGCCCGGCCAGCGGAGATAGCGGCTCGATAACTGCTATCCCCAAAGCCACCAAAAAGCCCAAGGGAGGTGGCGGCATGGAGCCGCAACCACAGGGATAAGTCGTAAACAGCACAAGAGAAAACCCCGGAACCTATGCAAGGTTCCGGGGTTTTTGTTTGCGCCTATGCTGCGGGCAGAGACATATTCACTAACCGCCATTGGTGGCTGCATATTTCCTTTTTGAGGCCGCTTATTGTGCTGGTGCGAGGCGGATAGGTGTGTATACTTTGGCACACTAAACCCGCCATTCAAAAGGTGCCAGATGGACTATAAAACCGATATTGAAATTGCCCGTGAAGCCAGCAAAAAGCCGATTCAGGAAATCGGGGCCAATCTTGGTATCCCCGAGGCGGACCTGCTGCCCTTTGGCCATGATAAAGCCAAGATATCGGCGGAGTTTATTGCCGCGCAGGCCGGCAAGCCTGATGGAAAATTGATATTGGTAACCGCGATTTCGCCCACCCCCGCCGGTGAAGGCAAAACCACCACCACCGTTGGCTTGAGTGACGGGCTGAATGCGATTGGCAAGCAGTCAACCATTTGTATTCGCGAGGCCAGCCTTGGCCCGTGCTTTGGCATGAAGGGTGGCGCGGCGGGCGGCGGCTATGCGCAAGTGGTGCCGATGGAGGATATGAACCTGCATTTTACCGGTGATTTTCATGCCATCACCAGTGCGCATAACCTGCTGAGCGCGATGATCGATAACCATATCTATTGGGGTAACGAGCTGGAGATCGACGAGCGCCGGATCGTCTGGAAGCGTGTGATGGACATGAACGACCGCGCTCTGCGTGACACCGTGATCAGCCTTGGCGGCGTGGCTAACGGCTTTGCCCGACAAACCGGCTTTGATATTACCGTGGCATCCGAGGTGATGGCGATTTTGTGTCTCGCAACTGATCTCAAGGATCTGGAGCAGCGGCTTGGCGATATCATCGTGGCCTATCGCCGCGACCGTAAGCCGATTTATTGCCGTGACATAGAGGCGGACGGCGCGATGACCGTATTGCTGCAACAGGCAATGCAGCCCAACCTGGTGCAAACGCTGGAGAACAACCCTGCGCTGGTGCACGGGGGGCCGTTTGCCAATATCGCCCATGGTTGCAATTCGGTGGTTGCTACCCAGACCGCGCTTAAAATCAGCGAATATGTGGTGACAGAGGCCGGCTTTGGTGCTGATCTTGGCGCTGAAAAGTTCATGAATATCAAGTGCCGCAAGGCCGGCTTGGCCCCCGATGTGGTGGTGCTGGTCGCCACTGTGCGGGCCTCCAAGATGAATGGCGGTGTGGCGCGCGCTGACCTTGGCGAGGAAAACGTGACGGCAGTGATCGAGGGCTGTGCCAATATGGGGCGGCATATCGAAAACCTTAAAAGCTTTGGTGTGCCGGTGGTGGTGGCGATCAACCATTTCACCACTGATACCGATGACGAGGTAGAGGCCATAAAAGCCTATGCGCTTAGTCACGGATCAGAGGCGATCCTGTGTACCCATTGGGCTGATGGCAGCGCGGGCACCCGTGCGCTGGCTGAGCGTGTGGCCCAAATCGCCGAGGCGGGAGTGGCGCAATTTGCGCCGCTTTACCCCGACGAGATGCCATTATTTGAAAAGATCGAAACCATCGCCAAGCGAATTTATAGGGCTGACGAGGTGCTGGCCGACAAGAAAATCCGCCAGCAGTTGCGCGACTGGGAGGCGGCGGGCTATGGCCATTTGCCGATCTGCATGGCCAAAACCCAATACAGCTTTTCAAGTGACCCGGACCTGCGCGGCGCGCCAACCGGCCACTCGATGCCGGTGCGCGAGGTGCGGCTTTCAGCTGGTGCCGGGTTTATCGTGGTGATTTGCGGGGCGATCATGACCATGCCGGGCCTGCCGCGCAATCCGGCGGCCAAGAGTATCCGCCTGAATGATGCCGGCGAGATCGAAGGGCTGTTTTGATGCGGCTTCTGCTGGTTTTTCTACTGGCCATGAGCGGTGGCATTGCCGCTGCCCAGCCAAGGGTATTTTCGACCAGTTTCGAGAGCGTCAGTGATTTTGACGGCTTTTACATTACGCCGCAAGATTACAAGGGCACTTCCTCGCATGACCAATCGAGCGAGCAGGTTCGCTCGGGAGATTTCGCCCATAAGGGCTGGATATACGGGACCAACCGGCGCAGCACATGGTTGACCAATAATAACCACCGTGGCTACCCGACCATCCAGCTCTATAAGCTGGAAGGCGGGGCCTTCCAAACTCCGGTAAGGATCGAATTCTGGGTCTGGCTGGATATGGAGATCAAATCAGGCGAGTGGTTTAGCTTTGCCACGCTTGACCATACCACGCGCGATACATGGGACCCGGTTTTGATCAACCTCAGCGATGAGGGGATTGTGCACCTGATGCATGTGCCAACCAACAGCAAAGCCGAATATACCTTCCAGACCGAGGATATAAAATTTCCGATGCGGGAATGGGTGAAGCTGAGCATGGAGCTGCATTTTGATGAGGAAAACGGCTACGCAAAGCTGTGGCAAAATGATGTGCTGGTCTCGGAAGCGCCGGTGCGCACCGGTAACGGGCTGTTGACGCAAGCGCATTTCGGGCTTTATGCGCCACCCTCGATAACCAGCGGCGTGATTTATAATGATGACCTGACCATAACGGAAATAAGCGGAAACTAGGAGAGAATCATGGCGGCAGAGATCATAGACGGCAAGGCTTTTGCAGCTACGGTGCGTGAAAAAGTGGCGGCCCATGTGGCGCAGCTGAAGGCGCAAGGCATCACACCGGGATTGGCAGTGATTTTGGTTGGGGAGGATCCGGCCAGCGAGGTTTATGTGCGCAACAAAGGCAAGCAAACGCTGGAAGTGGGGATGAACAGCTTTGAGCATAAGCTACCCGCCGATACTTCCGAGGCTGAGGTGCTGGCCCTGATCGAGCGGCTGAACGCCGACCCGGCGGTGCATGGAATTTTGTGCCAGCTTCCGGTGCCGGACCATATCGATGAAGCCAAGGTGACCAACGCGATTGCGCCCGAAAAAGATGTGGACGGGTTTCATATTTCCAATGTTGGCTTGCTGGCCACCGGGCAGAAATCCATGGTGCCTTGCACGCCGCTGGGCTGTTTGATGATGCTGCGTGAGCGCCATAGCAGCCTTTCGGGGCTGAATGCGGTGGTGGTTGGCCGCTCCAATATCGTGGGCAAGCCAATGGCGGCGCTGCTGCTGAAAGATAGCTGCACGGTAACGATTGCGCATTCGCGCACTCGTGATATCGAAGCGCTGTGCCGGCAGGCCGATATACTGGTGGCCGCGGTTGGCCGGCCGGAGATGATCACGGGCGAGTGGGTCAAACCCGGTGCCACGGTTATTGATGTCGGTATCAACCGTATCCCCGCCCCCGAGCGCGGCGAAGGCAAAATGCGCCTTGTTGGCGATGTGGATTTTGCCAGTGCCAGCGCGGTTGCCGGAGCGATCACACCAGTGCCCGGCGGGGTCGGCCCGATGACCATTGCCTGCCTTTTGGCCAATACCGTTACCGCTTGCAGCCGGATCAACGGGCTGGAAGAGCCGGAAGGATTGACCGCCTAGGGGAGACACGCACGGGGCCGGGGGTAAAACCCCGCCCTACAGCTGGTTTTCGTTCTCTTTGATAAACAGATGCTCCCAGGCTTTTTCTACTAGCCCGATAGACATTTGCGGCTCGACGCCCTCGTACTTACAGCTCGAAATCATTTGCTCGATCAGAAATTTTGGATGGTAGGACGCATAATTGTTATCGACCTTCGGGTAAAGTTCCAGCAGCAGATGGCTTAGCACTTCTTCCTTCATTTCCATAGGAAATCTAGCAACGGTCAGCAGGAAGATCTTGATATACTCGTCCCTGTCCGGGCTACCAACATAAATCTTGTAGTGGATCCGGCGCAGCGCCGCGCCGTCAAATATCTTGTGGGGGGCGAAGTTGGTCGAAAACATGACCTTGGTATCAAACGGCACGGTAAATTTTTGCCCCGATTGCAGGGTCAGGATATCAAAACCGGATTCCATTGGCACGATCCAGCGGTTGATCAGGGTCTGTGGCGGGGTGGACTGGCGGCCAAGATCGTCCACAATAAACACGCCACCCGAAGATTTTAGCTGCAAGGGCGCCTGATAGGTCTTTGAAACCGGGTTATAATTGAGGTCGAGCATATCCATTGTCAACTCGCCACCGGTTATCACGGTCGGGCGTTGGCAAAGAATATAGCGTTTGTCATGTCCGAGGCCGCCGAGGCGCAGTGCACCCGGATCCTGAGTGGGCTGGGCAATCTTTTTGTGGATCAGGGGATCATAAACCGAAATTACATTACCACTGTATTCGATAAATTCAGGCACATAGATATGGTCGGTATAGGCGTTTCGGATTCCGTCGGCGATAGATGATTTACCGTTACCCGGTGGTCCGTAAAATAGCACGGAACGGGGAGAATTGACGGCGGGGCCGAGCTGTTTGAGCATGTGATCGTTTATAATCAGATGCCCCATGCTGGCGTCGAGCGCCTCGCGCGATACTATTGCATCCCGGATTGATTGTGCCTCGATCTGCCTTTTATAATCATCCAGCTTTACCGGCAGGGCACCAAAATACTCTGATTGCGTCAAAGCATCGAGGGCGGTGCGACGGCCTGCATCTGTCAGCTTGTAGCGCAGGTTTTTACTGTCCTCCAGCCGGGAGGCCCCGAGGGTTTCGATCATGTTATAGTCGCGGGTAATCTCGATCAGCTCTTGAGCCACCGGCACGCTGACCCGCAGGGCCTCGGAAATGGCGATGCTGTTGTCAAGATTACGCCGCAGCATGGTCTTGAGTAAAATCTCGCGCAGCAAGGTGAAATCAATCCCCAGATCGAGGAGCGACTTCGGGGAAGCCGGAATTGGTGTTTCAGTGGTCATGATGTGCCCCGCAGCAAGGTTTCATTTTCGGCGGTCCCCGTATCTGTTCGCCGATGCCAAAGGCGCAGCGATGCTGGTTTTATAGTCTATTTTAAACCGTTACACCGGAAACTGGTTTTGTTTCGGCGAGTGTAACTTGCCAGATAGGTGACTGGCAAGCACCCGTTGAATTTTGGGGTTTTTTTTCGCCTTCAAAGACCATATGGTTGCCAAAACCTCACATCGGGAGCAAGGCTATCTCTATTCGCTATTCTGTCCGCCTCGGGCTTGTGCTGCTGGCAGCGCTTTTGGTTGAAGCACTGGTCACATTATGGCCCTCCGGGCTGGCTATCACCGGCCACGAGGGGGATCTGATGCATATGCTGGATGCCTCCCTGCGCATGGTGGATGGCGAGATGCCCCATCTGGATTTCATGACCCCGATCGGCATATTGGGCTTTGCACCGGTGGCTTACTGGATATGGGCGGGCTTCATGGTCGGAAAGGCTACCTTGCTGGCCAATATGTCGATGGCGGTTTTTATGCTGCCGGCAATCTGGTGGGTTGGCGCCTCGCGGCTTAGCTTCGGGCAGGCGCTATTTTTCGGTTTGGGCATGATCGCCTTGCTGACCTCGCTGGTTTTTGGCGGCGCGGTGCCGACGATATCACTGTCAATGTATTATAACCGGTGGGCCTGGGCGGTTACCTTTCTGGTTTTGATGGTGGTGTTGCTGCCAGCGCGGCGTGATCTGGCCGAAAATCTGGTTTCACCGCTGCTGGTTGGCTCTGGTATGGCTGCGCTGGCGATGCTCAAAATGACCTTTTTTGTGCCACTTATGCCGGTGGTTATTTTGCTGATGCTGGCCCGAAAACAATTCCGTCTGCTGCTCAAATCCCTTACCATCGGCTTGATGGTCGGACTGGCGTTACTGGCATGGCTTGGCCTGGATTTTTTCATCGCCTATTTTGAAAACCTGCTGGTGCTGACAGGCGAAAGCTCCGGCCGCAGCACTCCCGGTGCCAGCTTTAGCACGGTGGTAGCAAGTCCGGCAAGCTTGCCGGGGTCGCTTGTGCTGCTGGCCGGTCTGCTGGTATTTCGAAAATCAGGCATGATGGAGCAGGGGTTGGTGTTTTTGCTCCTTGCGCCGGTTTTTGCCTATATCACTTTTCAAAATTGGGGAAATGACCCGAAATGGCTGTTTTTCATTATTCTCTATATCTGGGTAAACCTGCCATCTGCTGATAAAAAGACCCTGCTGGGCCTGCCTGCAAGGCAAAGCCTGCAAGTGCTGATGGTCGTTGCTATAACGGCGCTGTTTCCCTCTGCCATTTCTATCCTGACATCGCCGCTACGCGCTGCTTTTTCCAGCACCGAGGGCTTTGTGCGCGTGCCACTGTCCCCCCCCGGCCTTGGCGATATCTGGTTGCCCGAGGCGCGGATGAAAAATGCAATTATCACACAGCCTATGCAAGGCATGCCAGCCCCGGTTCCACTTGTGGAGCCTTTGGTGATTGATGGTATCGGCTTTCCGGAATGTAGAGGCGCGGCTACGGCTATTCCCATTCCGCTGGCGATGGCCAAGGAAGTAGCCGGGCTCGAATTCACCCGTGACCGCCCGGTACTTACCGCAGATTTGCTCAATAGCAGCTGGCTTCTTGCCGATGTCACAAGGGTCAAAGGTGCCGCGCCGTGGTATTATGGCGATAATTCAGGCTTTGAGGATGCAGAATTTCTGCTGGTGCCGGTTTGCCCGCTTAACGTCGATATGCGCCGACAGATGGTGAGCAACTTTGAAGAAGCTGGCTATACGCTAAAAGCAGCCTACAGCTCCGAACTTATGGGATTGTTCGAGATTGTCAAACCGGCCCAACCAGATAGGCCGCTAGATAGGTGATCAAGCCGCCCGTCAGCGCAAAACCATAGGGAAAACGCCGCTTCCAGCCCTTGCCTTCCCATGAGGCCCAGCCTTTGGGTGCAAGGCCTACCCAGCCAAAAATCAGGTGGGTCAGCACCGCCATGATAGAGGCAAGCGCGACAAACATGGTGAAGCTGAGTAGCTGCCCCGTATCGACAAACGGAATAATCGCCGATGTATATTTGAGGTCTCCCGCGGGCACTAGCCCTGCCGCATGGATAAGGATGCTGGCGAGCAGGGCGATGAGCCCGTAGGCAAGGCTGCGCAGATATTCGTCAAACTCCAACACCATTGGCCCGACGATAACAAAAACCACCACCAGCGAAAGCGGCACGATATTGGGAATTTTTAGGTATTTCAGATCAGTCCATGTCGCATAAAGCCCGAAGGGCAAGGTGACAATTAGAAAAACAAGTGCCCAGGGTTCCATTTTATGCCTAAAGGTTGATGTTGGTTGTCAGGGCGCGCAAGGCGTCCACCGCAGCACCAAAATAGCGTGGATGGGTATCGACCGCTTCCCCGAGAAGGCCCCGCGCCATATCCCGCTCCCCGCGGTCAACCGCCACTTTTGCGGCTTCATAATAGAGCAGGGCGCGTTCTTCGTCGCTCATCGGGATTACCGGAAGATTATATTCGCCGCGCATGGCACGAACGGTCACAAGGTTGGCCTTGGCACGAAACAGGGTCGGATCAGCGCGCAGTGCCTGCCGGAAAAGCTTCTCCGCATCCTGTAAATTACCACGGATACGCTTGGAAAAGCCCCAGTTGTTGAGGGTGTTTGCCGGCGCGGTGGTTAGCCCGCGGGCGATATCATAAAAGCTGTCGGCCTTGGCCCATTGCTTGTTACGATCCGCCATGATCGCCTCAAGGCGGTAGCGGTCGTAGGTTTCGTATGTTGGCGGAATGGCATTGAGCTGGGCCTGCCCCTCGTCCCAGCCGCCGTTGCGAATATAGGCATCTGCCATGATGATCCGGTCTTCATTTTGCAACTGCCCTGCCTCGGCAATAGCCTCGTAAACCAAAACCGCCTCGGCATGTTTGCCGGCGCGCACAAGCGAAACAGCTAGACCGCGCTTGAAGTCAATACGATCCGGGGATTGTGCTGCCGAATTTCTGAAATAGCGCACGGCTTCTTCGGGGTCGGCGAATTCGAGCATGATGTCGTTGAGGTCCGAAGCGTCTATTACATTAAGGGCACCGCCTGGCAGCGCTTTGTCCGCGTCCGATATTCCCCCGCCAGCGCAAGCGCCGATAAACAAAACAGAGAAAAGAAGAGTGGTGTTTTTGATTACTTTATGGCCCGGCATTGTATCCTCGCATTGTTTACTGCCCCAGTAACAAGTAGCGCCCATTGCCTCGCCGAACCAGCAAGAAATTGAACTTTTCGGGGATTTCCGCCGAGGCTGCTTTTGACAGGCGGATCGCCAAAATCAAATTTTGCCGAATATCGTCAGAATCACCATTATCTAGCGCAAAAGCCCGCTGAAAACTGGAGCGTGCCTTGTAAAACTGTTGAGAGTTTATCTGCACCACACCAAGATTGTTCCATGCGGGCACAAAGGCCGGGTCTTTTTTGACCGCCTTTTGCAGCCACTGTTGGGCTTGCCCCAAGCGCCCGAGCCGCATATTGGCCGAGCCAATAGCGCTCAGCACATCGGTATTCAGTCCATATTTTGTGACCGCGCGGGTATAGGCGGCAAGGGCCAGATCGTATTCGCCAGCGGCCATCAGCCTGTGTCCGACAACCAGCCCGTCCACCGCTTCGGTGATGCGTTCCGTGCCAGGCGGCGGTGCAAGACCTTCACGATTGTTGGCCAATGGCCCGGTGGTGCTTTCGCAGGCCGATAGGGCCAAAAGAAGCCCGAAAAGGGCAAACGCGCTACGCACCTATTGGCCTCCGCCCAGCAAGTTTACATAAATGTCGTATACCGATGGCCCGACCATAATAATTAGCAAGGGTGGTACGGTAAACAGCATGGTTGCCAGAGTCATTTTTGTTGGCAGCTTGTTGGCTTTCTCCTCGGCTTTCATGATGCGTTTATCACGCATTTCAAAAGCATAGATGCGCAAGGCATCGCTGATCGAGGTCCCGAAATTCGCGGACTGGATCAACACGGTCACAAACGAGCTGATATCCGTAATACCGCAACGCTCGCCAAGATCACGCAGTACCGTGACCCGCTCCTTGCCAGCCCGAAGCTCGTTGGCGACGATTTCGAATTCTTCGGCTAGTGGAATATTGGAATGCTTGATTTCGGTTGCAACCCGCACGATAGACTGGTCTAGCGATTGTCCGGCCTCGACGCAAACCAACATAAGGTCCAGCGCGTCTGGAAAGCCGTTTTCAAGCTCTTCCTGGCGGTTTTGGCGCCGCCTTTCGACCCAGTAACTGGGGAAATAATATCCGGCAATACCCGGGGCGAGAACAAAAAACAGCAAGGCCGTAGCCGAGAGTTCTTTGTCCTGAAAAATCGTATAGAGTAGTCCGAGACCAAGGAAGGATATACCGAGGATCATGCGCAAAAAGTTATAGTTTCCAACAGCCCCCTGCGAGCGGTAGCCGGCTTGCAACAGCCTGAGCCGCGCTGCCGAAAGCTCTTTGTCATCCTGTGGCGTCAGATAGGCTTCGAATTTCTGAAGATTAAGCCTGCCACTGTCATAGCGCAGGTTGATGCCGGCCTTTGCACCGTCTTTTTCCTTGAAGGCACCTGGCGCATTTCCACGCCCGAGCTTGGCAAAAGGGTCATCCCCCTTTTTCAAAATAAGCGGCAAGGAGAGCAGGATTAAAAACACCCCGACCCCGCCCGCAACCATTACCGGCCCAAGCGGCCCGAGTAATGCGGTGATAAATTCCAATGTTGTGTTAATCACAACAAATCCTTTCCATCATTCAAACCTTGATATCGACCATCATACGCATAACAAAAACATTAATGGTCAAAAATACAAACACGATAATTGCCAGCGGCATAAATACCGGGGTGTCCATAACCCCGTCGTAATAATTTGGTTGCAATACATTGATCGCTACCAGTGCCAACAGTGGAAAGATAGACAAAAACCAGCCGGACCATTTGGCCTCGGCGGTAATGGCGTCGACCCGCCGGAAAAGCTTGAAGCGCGAGCGGATCACCTTGGAAAGCCCGTCAAGGATCTCGGCAAGGTTCCCGCCGGACTGGCTCTGGATAGAAACGGCAACCGCCAGAAAACGAAGATCCTGGACATCGACGCGCTCGGTCATTCTGCGTAGCGAGTCCGAAATTTCGGCCCCGAAATTGGCTTCGTCAACCAGAATACCGAATTCGGTCCCCAGCGGATCAGGCATTTCCTGGGCAACAATATTTACGGAGCTGGCAAAAGGGTGCCCGACCCGCAAGCTGCGCACCATCAGCTCCACCGCGTCGGGTAGTTGCTCTTCAAACAGGTCCATACGTTTTTTGGCTTTTGAGCCTAGCCAGACATAAACCGCCCCGTAGCCCATGGCTGCCGAAACCACGATCCGCATGGTGAGGCTCGCCGAGGTAAACAGGGTTAGCCCGACAAAAGAGAGCACAATCAACAGCAAAACGATGGCTAAAATCGCATTAGGGGTGAATGCTATATTGGCAACGGATGCCTTTTTGGATAGCATACCGATCACCGGTATGCGCAGGGTGCGCGAGTGCTGCTCACGCTCCTTGCGCAGGGTTTCCATCACGGCTTCCCGGCTTTCGCCCTTTTCCAACAGTTGTAGCCGCCGGTTGACCCGACTTTCGAGGCGCACGGATTTACCGAATACCGCAAGGTAGATACCTTCGATCAGAAAAAGAACAGCGGCAAAGATGACGGCATAGATTAGAGGTTCGATACTCATAGCTTGATGTCCGTTGAGTCAGTATAGACAGGGGTATCCGAAAAGAGTGACGCCGGAACATGATGCCCCCACTGCTTGAAGCGCTCCATAAAGGACGAGCGCAACCCGGTTGCAGTGAAGTGCCCGTGAATGGTGCCGTCTTCGTCTACGCTGTCGCGCTGGAACTTGAAAACTTCCTGCATGGAGATGATCTCTCCCTCCATGCCGGTTATTTCGGTAATGGATACCATCCGCCGCGAACCATCTGTCAACCGGCTGACCTGCACGATCAGGTTAACCGCCGAGGCGATTTGCCCACGGCTGGCCTTGGTTGGCATATCTACGCCCGACATGGCGATCATGTTTTCAAGGCGGGAAAGGCTGTCGCGGGCGGAGTTGGCGTGGATGGTGGTCATCGAGCCGTCATGGCCGGTATTCATAGCCTGTAGCATGTCGATCACTTCGTCACCCCGGGTCTCGCCGACGATAATACGGTCAGGCCGCATCCGCAGCGCATTGCGCAAAAGATCGCGCTGGCTTACCTCGCCCTTGCCTTCCACATTGGCGGGGCGGCTTTCCATCCGGCCAACATGGATCTGCTGAAGCTGAAGCTCCGCGGTATCCTCGATGGTAACGATTCTCTCTTTGGCGCCAATAAAGCCTGAAAGGGCATTCAGCGTGGTGGTTTTACCCGAGCCGGTTCCGCCGGATACGATGATATTCAGCCGGGTGGCTACCGCCGCCTTGAGATAGGTGGCCATCTGCTCGTTGAAGGCGCCAAAATTGATCAGCTCCTCGATAGAGAGCTTATCCTTGGAGAATTTACGAATGGAAACCAGCGCGCCGTCCACTGCGCAGGGCGGCACCATGGCGTTAAAGCGCGAGCCATCCGAGAGGCGTGCATCAACATAGGGGTGGCTTTCATCGACCCGGCGGCCAACAGCCGACACGATCTTGTCGATCACTCTGAGCAGGTGGCGGTCATCCTTGAAGCGCACCGAAGTCAGCTCCAGTTTGCCTGACCGCTCGACAAATATCTGGTAAGGCCCGTTGATTAGAATGTCGTTCACCGTCTCATCGCGCAATAACGGCTGGATCGGGCCAAGGCCTGTCACTTCGTCCATCAGGTCTTGGAGCAGCTCTTTTTGGTCCTGTGCGGTGAGCACCACGCCCATTTCGTGGACACCCTCGCGGGTGATTGCGGAAATTTCGCGGCGCAAATCAGCCTCTGCGGCGGTGTCAACTGCCGAAAGGTTGAGGTTCTCCAGCAAGCGTTTGTGGATCTCCATCCGGAGACCCATCAGTTTGTCGAGGCGCTTTTGCTCGCGCAGCTTTGCGTCCTGCTCCTCCGTGCTCAAGTGGGCACCGGCATCCGGACGCGCTTTTTCGATCACTTCCGGCTCGAGCGATAGCGCCCCTATGATCGGCTGGGCTTCTGGGGCAGGTTGTTGGTTTTGCTTGAAACGTCCAAACATCTGGCTCTCCGGTTAGTTTACGATAGCCGCACGGGCTTCTTTGGATAGATCCACCAATGTTACGGCGATTTTTTTAATCTCCTTGCGGAGGGCGTTTTTGGAGGCAGAATCTGCCAGCGGCTCGCCCTGGTCACCAGCGGCGGTCACCGGCTTGCCCCCGTCCGGAAGCAGGATATTGATCTCGATCCCGAGGCTTTCCGAAAACCGGCCAACCCGGGATTTGCCATTGAGATCGGCAAAACCGGGAGCGCGGTTGAGAATATACTGGATCTTTTCACCAGGTAAATCCTCGCCGCGCAGCACCCGTAAATAGCGCATCAGGTTTTGGGCCGAGCGCATATCCAGCTCCAGCAGGGTAAAATAGGTTTCCGCGCTGGTCAAAACCGAAGCCGACCAGTCCGTCAGGGCCTTTGGCAGATCGACAATGATAAAATCATAGCGCGCCTGCAACAGCCTGAGCATCTTTTCGATATAATCGGCGCCAACAATATCCAGAGGCATCACCTCTGAAGGGGAGGTCAGCACCGCCAAAAGCGATTTATAAGAAGTCATCGCCTGCGCCAGTGTATCACCGGCGAGGGTGTCCGGCTCGGAAAGCATGTCGAAGACAGCCTCGCGCCGGGGTATGTCAAGCAAGGTTGCAACCGAGCCAAACTGGAAATCAAGATCAACCAGCACTACGCGCATGTCTTCCTTGCGGGTATGGGTTGCCATTTCCCAGGCGAGGTTAACCGCAAAAGTCGAAGCACCAACCCCTCCGGCCGCGCCATATACCGGCAATATCATCCCGTTACGCGCCTTTTTAGCGGCTAGTTCGGCTGGCACTGCGTGCTGTTTGTCATGAAGCTGGTTAAAAATATTGGCCAGCGCATTATCCGGCAAAGGATAGGGGGCAAAATCATCGGCCCCGAGCTGCAACAAGTGGTGCAACGCGGTGGGCGACACATCTTTTGCCACCAGGATTACAACAAACCCGCCCTTTTTTGCCGCACGCACAAAGCTGTCAATCGGTCCGAGGTTTTGCTCGTCCCGAGCTTCGACACAAACAATCAGGACTTCCTCCCCGTGCATGGCGCCCCGCCCCAGCATTGTGCCTGCCGCCTCGACCGTAACATTGCCCCAGCTCTGGCCAAACAAACCGTGCAGGTCATGATTTAGCAACTCAAAGCTACCGGGATTCGAGGCGATCGCAAAAGCGTCCATCTTCCGGTCTTTTAATTTCAATAATGCCAATTGAGCACCTCAATAATATTGGAAACAGATACTAGATAGATACCTGTTAATTTATTAGCCCATACTACCACAAAACGAAACAAAACTAACACAAAACGAAACTTGAGCACGATAAGCACACTTAAGCGGATTACAGCCCAAAGCAAGAGGCTGGCACAACAATAGCCGCGTGAAGATTTCCCAATGGGATTCGCGCGGGCTTCAAATACTTTAATTTATTGAAGAAAGGATTGCAAGATCGTGATTTGCAATAAAAAACTCTCCCCGACAGGGTCGGGGAGAGCGGGGAGTAATGTATTACTCCATGTTTCCGCCGTCTGCGGCGGCGGCAGGAGCATCGACATACTCTCCATAAATAACGACCGCGCGCTTGCCGTCAAAGTCTGACGGGATCACATTTGGCGCAAAGCCGAATACATCGGTCACCGTGCGCCGGTTGAGGCGCTCGCGGGCTTCTGTATTGACGATCGGCTGGGTTTCCCCGAGCGAGGAATAGGCCTCTAGCCGGTTGCGCGGTATGCCCTGAGCCACAAGGAAGTTGACCGCCGCTCTGGCACGCTGTAGCCCGAGACGCTGGTTAAAGGCGTTGGAGCCAACCTTGTCCGTATGGCCATAAACCCGGAACTTCACCGTTGGTGTTGCCTTGATCCACTCGGCCTGCAAACGCAGGATCCGCTGGGCTTCACCGTCCAACTGTGTCGAGTTGAAGGCAAAGTTGATCATCGTCGGCACTTCGTCACGGAACTTTTGCGACAAGAGCTGAAGATAAGCTGCCGAGCCGCCCTGTCCGGTTTGAACCAGAAAGTTTTGCTCGCTGGCTTGGGTGAAGCTGCCCTGATTTGGCAGGTTACCCGCGGTTTCCAGGCAGCCACCCAGCGCAAGCAGGGCAGAGATACCAATAAATTTGCTTAATAGTTTCATGATCTTACTCCATCACATATCCGGCAGAGCCGTCAAAGCCCAGTTGCGCAATAGAGCCCGAGGGTCTGGCACCTTCTGTGCGGCCACCCAAGAAAAGCTCGGCTTCGGTTGGAATGCGCATGCGGTCCGTCGGCAGAGCCAGCGCATCGCTGGATGTCGGGGTTACCAGATGCGGCGTTACAATGATCACCAGCTCGGTCTGTTTGCGCTGGAATTCGGCAGAGCGGAACAATGCCCCGAGGATTGGCACATCGCCAAGCCATGGAACCTGTCCGTTCAGGTCGCTGAAATCATCCTGCATCAGGCCGGCGATGGCAAAACTTTGCCCGTCGCGCATTTCAACCGTGGTACTGGCGCGGCGCACTTTGAATGCCGGAATAGACAGGCCGACACTCGAGGTAAAAGACGTATCCTTGTCAATCGAGCTAACGACTGTTTCCAGTTTCAGATTTATCAGGTCGCCATCAATAACGGTGGGGAGGAAGTTCAGCATGACCCCGAAAGGACGATACTCGATGTTGATGCCGCCATCACCATCCCGGACCGGTATGGGATACTCGCCCCCTGCCAGAAAATTAGCCTCCTGGCCTGAAATGGCGACGATATTAGGCTCGGCCAGCGTCCGGGCCATGCCCTTGCTTTCCAGCGCCTCGATCATCACATTAACGGCAATACCGCCAATGCCAAAGCCGACACCGATAGCGCCGGTCGAGCCGGCTGACGAGGTCATCCCGCCACCGGTCACACCCCGATTACCAGTGCCGATCGCAAAGGTGTTGGTGATCGGGGAGCTGTTATTAATCCCGACCGAAGAGCCGAGGCTCTTGGCAACCGAACGCTGCATTTCGGCGAAGCGAACCTGCAACATCACCTGTTGCGAGCCGCCAACCGTCATCAGGTTGGTTACCCTGTCGGGAGCATATAGCTCGGCCAGCTCCATGGCGCGCGCAACCTTGCGGGCCCCGGTTATCCGGCCCGAAAGCACAATACCGTCATTGGCGGTCCGCACTTCGATGCGCTCGTTGGGGAGAATCTGGCTCAGCCGCTCCTTGAACTCGGCAATGTCCGGGGAAACCCGCACATCGACATTGGCCACCAGTCGTCCATCCTGATCAAAGATTGTCAGGGTGGTGGCGCCCGGTGTTTTACCAAGTACATATATAGAGCGGTCCGACAAGGACGCTATATCGGCAATGGCCGGATTGGCCACCGAAAGCTCCGCAAAGGGGCGGTCGCTTTCAACTACGATAGCGCGATTGACGGCAACCGAAATTTTACTGGCTACAAGACTACGGGACACTGAAAGTACCGCATTTTGCGCGAGGACCGAGCTGGCCATCGGCGCAGTCAGAACGAATCCCATAAGACCCGCCTGAATCAAGCTTTTTAACTGCATTGTGATCCTGCCTCTCAAAATCACTGTTTCAAATAAACGAACGGATCTTTTGCCCATTCTTGGAGACAACATGCTTTAAGTTGGATTCAATTGCAATAATCAATGTGTTAGCCGAGTATCTTCGAGTCAAATTAACAGAAATCTCGGTTGGTTTTCGTGGTTTTTATTGGATTATTGGTCAGCATCGAGGCTGGCGCAAGGCACCTCGGTTACCACCACCTCAACCCCGCGCCGCACTGTTCTGGTGCAGACCTGTTCTGGCACTACCACTATGATTTCATTGCCAATTAGGGTGTTGGTGTTAACCTCGATATTCCCCGAAATCGTGGTGTCTTCTGCCCCCCTCAGCGCCAGCGTCAGACTGCCCGAAGACTGGAACTGTACCAAATTTGCAACAACGTTCGGGAAAACTTGCACAGTGACCGTTGTGGCCACTGTCGGACGTTGGGAGTCTTGGTCTGCCTGCTGGTCAATCGCGACGACTTTGACCTTTTCGAGGACGAGCTTGGTGATTACCTGCTCCAGGTTGTTGCCTGTCCAGTAGATATCAACCTCGTCCCCGGGCTGGATAAAGCCGGAAACCCCGGACGCAACATCGACCCGGATGGCAAAGGCGCGTGTGCCCGGCTCAAGCAGGGTGGTGACCCCGATATCTTCTCCAAAATTGGTGACTTTGCTGGAGAGCATCGGCTCGCCGGGGTCAATCGTGCGCTTGATATAGCGCGGTTGGCTGCCTTCATCCCCGACCAGAGCTTCAATGCTGGTAAAAATATTCTCGGGCAGGTTGCTGCTGGGCCATTGGATGATGGCCAGATCCTCGACTACGAGCTTGTGGGCAAAGGTAAGCGCCCTGGAGGATACGACAACAGGCGTGGTTTCGACCACTTTTTCACGGGTAGCGCGTAGCTCGTTCTCCAGTTCCGATACCCGCACCTGATAACCCGAAAACTGGTTTTTGATAAGTAGAGTCGCGTAGCCGGCCGTTCCGATACCGATAACCAAAACAAACAAAAATACCAGTCGCATTCCAATTCCCCATTTTTTCAGGCCATCAAGGCCGATTGATCCGCACTTTCTGCGATGAAATCAAAGGGAAGTAAAGGGGAAACACCAAAGTTCGTGTCGCGCGGCAGATATCAGGTTAGCGCTTCAGAAACAGACGCGAGTATACCCGAACTAAGAGATGAAGCGCTGTCGTTCAGTCCGTCTTGCACAATCGTAACCACGCCGCCCGCGATCGCAACCAGTGCTGCGGTCAGCACAACCCAATCTACGGTGACTGCAGCCTGCTCATCTTTGAGAAAGTTACGGAATAAAACACTGAACATAATATTAACTCCGCAAAGAAAGATGGAAGGTTTGTAAATTGCAGGGCAACTAAATGCCCTGCAAAAAGATCTATGCGCCATAAAGGCGGCTATGCCTTATGTAAGGGCCTCTGTAACAGCAGCGGCAAGGCCGTCGCTGATGTCGGTAGCCACGGCTTGCAGACCATCTTCAATGGTCAGGGCTACTGCGATAGCAATACCCACGATAGCTGCGGTCAGAACAACCCAGTCTACGGTTACTGCGCCATCTTCGTCTTTTACGAATGCGTTCAGGAATTTTTTCATGTTGTGTCCCTCCTAGGGTACATAATTTTGTTTCATTTGGCTAAGATTAGCCCACCACTTACACCCTACCGGGCTCCCAACACAGGAATGTAAAACTTATATCCTGTGCCTAAAAACTGCCGAGACAATCTTTCGAGCGACGTCAATCGCTTGGTTGTTACTAATATGTAAAAAGAATGTGGCGAAACAATGGCCGGTTGTTTATCTTTGCATACAAAGATAAATGCACAATGAAAACAACTGATTACATTCGTATTGGATGTGAAAAAAATTTATTTTCAGCTAAATATGATAAGAAAAACTTAAATTTCGTTGAGCTGGACACTTTTGTCTAAGTATAAACAACGGATTTCGAATCATAGGGCAGGGTTATCGTGAGCAAAAATAAAAATAACAACAAGGCTCTGGTGCTGGATGTTGATGGCAGCCTGCTGCGCACCGATATGCTGCTGGAAAGTTTTTGGGCCGCGCTGGGCCGTCACCCGTGGCTGTGCCTGCTTGCGGTTTTTAGCCTTGCGCTCAATCGCCCCGCTCTCAAGGCGCGTCTGGCAGAGCTGGCTGCGCTGGATATTACCCTGTTGCCCGTAGAGCCAGAGGTGCTGGCGCTGGCCCAAAAGGCCCAAAACGAAGGCAGACCCGTTATCCTTGCCTCCGGTGCCACCGAAAAGCTGGTGCAGCCTCTGGCCGTTCATCTGGGCTTTAGCACACCACCGCTGGCCTCCAGCCTTCAGCAAAATCTTACAGGCGCCACAAAGGCCACGGCCCTGAATGCCCGGTTCGGGGCCGGGAATTTTGAATATATCGGTGATTCCCGCACCGATATTCCGGTTTGGCAGGCCGCAGGGGGTGGTTATGTCGTGGCGCCATCGGGCCGGTTGTCGCGGCGGCTTGTGCAGGCGGGGCTCTCGCTGCCGCATCTTGGCACCGCGCGCCGCCTTTCGGGGCTGATTCGCGCCATGCGGCCGCATCAATGGATCAAAAACATCCTGCTCTTTTTGCCCCTCGTGGCTGCCCACAGCTATACTCTGGGCGGTTTAGTCCTGACCCTGTGGGGCGTGGCGGCCTTTTGTGCGGCGGCTTCGAGTATATATATCGTCAATGACCTGATGGATCTCGCCGCAGATCGCCAACATCCGACCAAGCGTGACCGCCCCTTCGCCTCGGGTGCGGCCCGCATTACCGATGGTATGTTGCTCTCGGTCGTTTTGGGGGCCGGTGCTTTGCTCGGGGCTGCGGCGCACAGTATCGGGCTTGCCTTGGTTATCGCGCTTTATATGGTGTTGTCGCTTTCCTATTCTCTCGGCCTCAAACGGCTGCGCTGGGTTGATATCTTTACCCTTGCCGCGCTTTATACCCTGCGCGTGGTTGCCGGCTCTATCGCGGCCGGTGTTGCCATGTCGGGCTGGCTCGGGGTGTTTGTCTTTCCGGTGTTTTTGGCGCTTGGTGCGGTCAAGCGGCTGATAGAGCTGGGCCGCGTCACCCACGAGGCTCCGCTCCCCGGTCGCGGCTACGCGCGGCGCGACCGTGCGGACCTGCGCAATATTGCCATCACGGCTTCGGTCGGGGCGCTGGTGGTTTATACGCTCTATACCTTCAGCGACATCGCGGCGACGCTTTATCAAAACCTGCTTTATATCCGCCTCGCCGCCCTTCCGGTTGCGCTGTGGCTGGCGCGGATGATCTCTCGCGGCTGGCAGGGCCGGATGGATTATGACCCGATTGTCTTTGCCCTGCGCGACCCTGTCGGGCTGGGCCTGATGGCGGCCGGGGCGGGGCTGCTGGTCAGCGCTTCATGGTAGGTGCGTGACTAGATCGACATTTTCTTGAAGATAAACTCGGGAATATGGCGGATGATCAGCATGATATAGCGCCAGAACCACGGGGTATAAACCACATTGCGCCGCTTTTTCACAGCCTTTATCAGGCTGTCCGCCACCGCTTCTGGCGAAGCGACCAGAAACATCCCTTCGATTCCCCATGTCATGGTTGTATCGACAAAGCCGGGCTTTACTGTGATTACCTGCACTCCGTGGCGCCCGAGCCGGTTTCTCAGCCCCGATAAATAGGTATGGAAGCCAGCCTTGGCCGCGCCGTAAACATAGTTCCCCACTCGACCACGATCTCCGGCCACAGAGCCGATACCGATAATTGTGCCACTTCCCTGTGTTTCCATATGCGGTGCCAGCAGCTGCAAAAACCGGGCAGGACCGGTGAAATTATCCTGTATGACCCCGTCAAGCAGCGAAGGGTCGCGGTCAAGCTCGTCTTGCGGGGGCATCGAGCCGATAAACACGGCCGCATTGAGCTGCCGGCCTTCTGCGGCCTCCGAGATAATGGCCGAAAACTCCTCGGGCTTGCGGGCATCAAAAGCAACCGCCTCGGCTTGCGCCGCACCGCGCAGACTGCAATCCTTCGCGATTCGCTTCAGCTCGGGCATATCCCTGCCCAGCAGCAGCAGCGCATCACCCTTGCGGGCGCATTTTCGGGCAAAGGCGCGGGCCATTGATGATGTCGCGCCCAGAATAATCCATGTCTCGCTCATGTTGTGCCCCTGATCTTTAAACGTTTGACCAGATCGGTCAAAAAAGCCCCGTCGGGGTCAGCCTTGGCGACCACCGTGCGAAACTCTTCCAGCTCGGTATACATATTTTCTATATAATCGGCCTCAAGGCTCGAATCCTTGGCCAGATAGACCCGCCCGCCGGCCTCGTCAGCCAGTGTATTGAGCTTTTCGAGCAGCGCCTTGGCACCGGGTTTGTTGACGATATCTACCGCCAACGTAAAACCCTCCATCGGAAAGGACATCATCCCCGCACGCCCCGCCCCGAGTCGCTTAAGCACCGATAGCGGCGAAGCCAACCCCGAGGCCACCACCGCTTCCAGTATCTCGCCCAGAGTGGCAGGGCTGTTTTCCAGAGGCAATACGCATTGAAACTGGTGAAAGCCGCGCTTGCCATAAAGCCGGTTCCAGTGCTGGATATTATCCAGCGGAAAGAAAAAACTCCGCAATCCGCAATCAACACCCCGCCCGCCTTCGGGCACCCGCCGCAAATAGGCCCAGTTGAATGCCTTGACCACAGGCCGGCTCATGGCAAAGCCCGGCAGGTTGAAAGGCACGCTGCGCGCCTTGCCTGCCGGTTTGAAAATACCGCTTAAAAAATGCGCTTCCTCAAAGATACCCCGCCCGAGATTGACCCCGCCGGCAGTCATATCCAGCCACCCGACCTGATAATCGACATCCGAGGCATTAAAGGCCTCGATAAAAGTATCAAGGTTTTCCATCCGCCGCTCTCGCACCAACATTTTGCCCGCAGGGCAGGGTGCCAGTTGCAAGCGGGCCGAATAGATCACCCCTGTCTGGCCCATGCCGCCGATCGTGGCGCGAAACAGTTCGGGGGCCGATTGCGCCGAGATCTGCTGGCTGTCGCCCTTGGCATCTATCAGCACGAGGCTCTCCACATGCTGGCCAAAGCTACCGGCAATCTGGTGGTTTTTACCGTGCACATCATAGGCGATTGCCCCGCCAAGGGTGGCAAACCCCGTGCCGGGCAATACTGCCGGCATCCAGCCTTTGGGGGCGAAGGTATCCAGAATATCCCCGAGGGTCACGCCGGCTTCGGCTTCCAGCAGGCCGGTTTCTTCGTCAAAGGAGATAAACCGGTCCAGCCGGGTCATGTCCAGCGCCTTTGGAGCCAATGGGGCATCCCCGTAGGAGCGGCGCATGCCGATGGCAGGGCAGGGCGTTTCCTTCAGGGTATCGGTCAATGCTGCCAGCCGTTCCGGACGGGCCAGCATAGTGGCACGGCTTAAGGCACTCCCCCAGCCGCTCAGCTCTTCATTTTTCCAACGCATGTTTCGGACCTCCTCGTTCTGCCAAGGGGAATACAATGATACCGATCAAAATAGCAAACCAAAGTGTAGCAACACGGATAATTGCTGTGGCGGGCAGGGCAACTTCAAGCGGCACATTTTGCAGGCTGAGCAAAACCACCATCGCCGCCTCGGTCCCGCCCAAGCCGCCGGGCAGGCCCGTGGCCCCGCCCCCCAGCATCGAAAACAAAAAGATAGCCACCGCCGCCCCAAGGCTGATATCGGCCCCGAGCCAGCCGAGCAAAAGGTAAAACGCATAGGCCTCGAACAACCAGCCGACCACGCTTAGAGCCAGCACCGGAATAACAACCCCGATTCGCCCGAACAGCCCGAGCCGTCGCACCGCCCGCCGCAGCCCGGCAAAAAACCGCCCCCCCCGCCCCAAGCTCCGCCAGCCAGTGGTAACGATTGCCGACATAAAGCGCGGGTTTGTCGCCAGAAAAGCCATCAGCAGCGCCACCCCGACCACGGCATAAACCCCGTTGCCACCACTAAAGCTGAACCCCGCCGCCACCACCAGTACCAAGGCCACACCGGCAAGGTCGGCCGCTCTGTCTGCCAGCATCATCGGCGAGGTCTGCATCATCGGCACCCCGACCTCCCGCTTGATCCAGCGCAGGCGCACCAGTTCCCCGACACGGCCGGGGGTTATGGTCAGGGCAAAGCCGCCAAGATAGTGGATGATATTGCGGATAAAGCCGGTTTTAAGCTCCAAAGCCGAGGCCAAAACATGCCAGCGCAGGGCGCGCAGGGCATAGTTTCCGAGCGACAAAACCAGCAATAGCATAAATTGCCCCCAGCCAATTTTACCCAGCTCCGCCAACATAGCCTCGGAGCCGGTATAAAACACCATCATGCCCGCGCCGATCACAAACAGCGCCAGCATCGACAGGCCAAACACAAGGTCTTTATGGGATTTGATAAAGCGCATGCCCTGCCATAGCACAGGCTGCACCGGTTAAAACACCCGTCTTGGGCCGCTATTCGACCAGCTTGGCCTCTGTTGCGGCGATAATGTCCTGTCGGGTGGTCCCCTCGGCCAGTTCGATCAGCTTCAAGCCGCCCTTGACCACATCATAAACCCCAAGTTCGGTGATGATACGGTGGACAACCCCCCTGCCGGTCAGCGGCAGGGTACACTCGCGCAACAGCTTGGAGGCTCCGTGTTTGTTGACCTGATCCATGACCACCACCACGCGGCGCACACCGGCTACCAGATCCATGGCGCCGCCCATGCCTTTTACCAGCTTGCCGGGAATCATCCAGTTGGCCAGATCTCCCGCCTCGGAAACCTCCATCGCGCCTAGTATAGCCATGTCGATATGGCCGCCGCGGATCATCGAAAAACTGTCGGCAGAAGAAAAATAAGACGTGCGGTCCAGTTCGGTGATGGTTTGCTTTCCGGCATTGATCAGGTCTGCATCCACCTCGCTCTCCAGCGGAAAAGGCCCCATGCCCAGCATGCCGTTCTCCGATTGCAGGGTCACATCGACTCCGGCGGGGATATGATTGCTGACCAGGGTCGGAATGCCGATACCGAGGTTTACATACATGCCGTCTTGCAGCTCTAGCGCGGCCCGTGCCGCCATCTGGTCTCTGGTCCACGCCATTTTTTATCTCTTTTTGAGCTGTTTGGTCAGTTCGGTGATCTCGGAAGCAATGATCTCGGCTGAATCCATGTTCATCATCGCCGCCGCCAGCTGAACCGACAAAAGATGGACCTCCTTGCCGTTATCCATGCCAAACCACTGCTCGGAGACATCCTTGGCCGCCGTTAGATAGGTTTCGGTGCGGGCCTTTATCAGCTTTGGCAAAGCTTCGTATTCTTCACGTTTCATTTTGCTCACCTATGAATGGGGCCGCTCAGGCGGCGCGCGTGGTACGGTTTTCTATTTTCTTTTCGGCGGTGCCAAGCACTAGCCGGTTTACAAATATGCCGGGGGTGTGGATCAGGTCGGGGTCAAGGCTGCCCACCGGTACAATTTCCTCGACCTCGGCCACACAAATCTTGCCACATGTCGCGGCGTTGGGGTTAAAGTTCCGGGCGGTTTTGCGATAGACAAGATTGCCGGCGCTATCGCCCTTCCAGGCCTTTATCAGCGAGAGATCGGCAAAAATGCCTGCCTCCAGAATAAAGGTCTCGCCGCCAAAATCCTTATGCTCCTTGCCCTCGGCGATTACTGTGCCGACGCCGGTTTTGGTATAAAAACCGGGTATGCCGGCGCCGCCCGCCCGCATCCGCTCGGCCAAAGTGCCTTGAGGGGTAAATTCCAGCTCCAGCTCGCCGCTTAAAAATTGTCGCATAAATTCGGCATTTTCACCGACATAGGACGAAATCATCTTTTTGATCTGGCGGGTGGTCAGCAATTGCCCGAGGCCAAACCCGTCTGTGCCCGCATTGTTGCTGGCTACAGTCAAATCCTTTACGCCGGTATCGCGTAGCGCCTCGATCAGGGTTTCGGGAATGCCGCACAGGCCAAAGCCGCCCACGGCCAGCTTCATGCCGTCAAACGGGATGCCCTTGAGCGCCTCGGCTGCACTTGCATAGACCTTATCCATTTTACCCTCCGGTTTTGTGGCTGACTAAATAAGCTGGCACCCCGACTGTCAAGGCCGCGCCCGCCGATAATACCCCACCACAAATAGAGGAACATCCCCTAGAGACAAGCCTCGATCGCTTCGGTCATGCCCTGATAAAACCGGAGCGTAAATTCGGTGTCCAGCAGATATTGTGCCCCCAGCGGGTCAATTACCACCCGCGTGGCCTGTGGTAATATATTCGGTATTTCGCTTTCATTAGGGTCAACCAGCAGGCAAACCGGCCCTTCCAGACGGGAAATCGCCGAAAGGCTGCGCGCGCCGGCGCGGTTGCCGCCGATATCGGCCAGCGTGCCTGCAAAATCCAGCCCCATACGGCGCTCCATATACTGATAGGCATCATGGGTGCTTACAAACCGCACCCCGCGTAAATTCGCCTCGTCCCCGCGCTGCCGGAGTGTGGCAGATACTCTTTCCAGCCCCGCCAGCAAACCGGCCAGATTTTGCGCCACAAGTGGTGCGCTTTCGGGCGACAGCTCGGCAAGGCGCGGGGCAATAGCCTGCGCCCATAGGCTCATGATCTCGGGGTCGAGCCACATATGGGGGTCGATACCGGCCTTGGCCTGCCCGTCAAAACCCCGGGCTGCCAGTAGCAGCGCCGCCACCTCCGGCAGCTCTCCGAGCTGAATTACCCGCCCCGCCGGCAGCCCCCCCTCGGCCCGCGCCAGCCACGGCTCCATATCCTGCCCGACAGCAACTACCAGCTCGGCCCGCCGCAAGCCCGCCAGTTGGCTGGGCTTGAGCGAAAAATTATGCGGCTCGGTATTGGCTGGCACCAAAGGCAGCAGCGTGGGCGCATCCGGCGCAATCCCCGCCATCAGATCCTGCACCAGACCTGCCAGCGGCGTAATGGTGGTGCTGATATTCTGGGCCTTGAGTGCGGAAGCCGGCAAAAGCACCATCAGGCACAAAGCCAACCGCACCGCTGCCCGGCGGGGCCGGAGCTTCACGACCGGCCCAGCATCCGCCGGCCCAATCCGGCCAGCATAATCAGAAAAGCCCCCGCCCCGATACTGATCGCGATCGCAAACAAAACCGAAGCCGTATCCCAGCCGGCCACCGCTCGGGTCATCCCTGCCAAGGGCGCGCTTACGGCACTTTTTTCGCTTATCGCCAAAAAATAAGCCGCCAGCGCGCCGCCCAGCCCGCCCAATAGCAGGTTATTGGTGTTTTTCGGGCAGAACCGTGCAAAAAACCGGCTCATGACCCAGCCTGTGCCGATGCCTGCCAGAATTCCGATTGCCAGATGTGAAATCATAATTTTCTCCTGCCTTGAACTTGCTCCGTGCGCCGGTATTTCTAGGCTTTGGGTGGCGCAAGAAATAGTGTAGTTCCGAACAGATCAGAAGGAAAGAGACCCCATGCCTGATTCCCCCCCGCTAAAGGGGCTGAAAATCCTCGAATTTGCCGGTATTGGCCCTGCGCCCTATGCGGGGCAGCTTTTGTCGGACCTTGGTGCCGAGCTATGGGTGATAGACCGGCCAAATCGTGGCACCATTGCTCGTGAACAGGCGGTGGACCGGCGCGGCAAACGCTCGATCGTGATAGACCTGAAAAAACCCGATGGTGTTGCGCTGGCCGCAAGGCTGGCGGCGCGGGCCGATGTGCTGATCGAAGGCCTGCGCCCGGGCGTGATGGAGCGCCTCGGCCTCGGGCCGGAGCTGCTTTGTGCGCAAAACCCGCGGCTGGTTTATGCCCGCATGACCGGCTGGGGCCAAAATGGCCCGATGGCCGGGCAGGCCGGCCATGATATCAACTACCTGTCCCTGACCGGTGCGCTGCATGCGATGGGCACCGCGGACAGGGTGCCCCCGCCGCCGCTCAATCTGGTGGGCGATTATGGCGGTGGTTCGATGTTTCTGATCATGGGCATTCTGGCGGCGCTCTACGGGGCGCGGGCCAGCGGCAGGGGGCAGGTGGTGGACGCCGCTATCGTGGACGGGGTCAATTCGATGATGGGCATGTTTCACGGGCTGCGCGCCAATGGGGACTGGTCCGGCGCGCGCCAGTCAAACTGGCTTGATGGCGGGATGCCCTATTATCGCTGCTATCGCTGCTCTGACGGCAGGTTTATGGCGGTGGGCTGTATAGAGCCGGTATTTTTTGCCCGAATGCTGGCCCTGCTTGGCCTTGATGCCGCAGATTTTGGCCCGCAAAACGACCCTGCGCAGCACGGCGCGCAAATGGTGCAGCTGGAGGTGGTATTTGCCAGTAAAACCATGGCCGCGTGGCAGGATATATTTGCCGGTAGCGATGCTTGTGTTACGCCGGTCCTGACCATGGAAGAGGTCGCCACCCACCCGCATATGGCCGCCCGCGCCGCGCTAAAGCCTATCCACGGCATGCAGCACCCCGCCGTCGCGCCGCGCTTTACCCCCCCGATCACCCCTCCCGAAACCATGCCGGTTGACGGTGAAAACACAATTGAAATCCTTGAAGAGCTGGGCGTAAAAAACATCAAGGCCCTTCTCGCAAATGGCGCAGTCAGGCAGGCATAAATGGACATGAAAACTCTTGAAATCTCGATCATCGGTGCGGGTATTGGCGGGCTGGCAGCCGCGCTGGCACTGGCACGCACGGGCGCAAAGGTTACGGTATTCGAGCAGGCGGAGGCTTTGGGAGAGGTTGGCGCCGGGCTGCAGATCAGCCCCAACGGGGTGGCGGTACTGGAGGCGCTTGGTCTGCGCGCTGATGCGGCAAAGCTGGCAACAACCCCCGAAGCGGTGGTGCTGCGCGATTATCGTGGCGGCGAGGTTGCGCGGCTGGCTATGGGCAAAACCGCCGAGGCCCGCTATGGCCGCCCGTATTGGCAATTTCACCGCGCGGACCTGCTCAAGCTGCTGGAAAACGGGGCGCGTGCCGCTGGCGTTACGCTGGTTTTCGGGCACAAGCTTGCCGGGGTCAAGCCGCAGCCTGACGGGGTTGATCTTGAATTTACCAGCGGGGTGCATCACCATACCTCTTGTCTGATCGGCGCGGACGGGGTGCGCTCCACTTTGCGGGATCTTGTTTTTGAGGGCCAACCCGCCAGTTTTACCGGCCATGTGGCGTGGCGCGGGCTGGTCAAGGCCGAAAAACTGCCCGCCGGCCTGTTTGAAAATGCGGCGCAGGTGTTTATGGGCAAGGGGCGGCATCTTGTGGCCTATCCGCTGCGCGGTGGCTCGCTGATCAATTTTGTGGCGGTGGAAGAGCGCAAAAGCTGGGCGGCAGAGGGTTGGAATATCCCCGACACCGCCGAAAACCTGCGGGCGGCCTTTACCGGCTTTGGGTCTCCGGTTCAGGCTCTGCTGAACGCGGTGGAGGAGACCTTCCTTTGGGGGCTGTTCAACCATCCGGTGCTGCCGCGCTGGCACAAGGGGCGGGTTGTGCTGCTTGGTGATGCCTGCCACCCGATGCTGCCCTATCTGGCGCAGGGGGCCGTGATGGGGCTGGAAGATGCCTATGTATTGGCCCGCTCGCTTGAGGCCGCGGACACGCCGGAAGCCGGGCTGGCAGCCTACGAGATGGCGCGAAAGCCCCGCGCCACGCGCGTGCAAAAGGGGGCGGCGGCCAATGCCCGCGCCTATCACCTGCGCAACCCGCTGGTGCGCGGCGCGGCGCACAAAGCGTTAGCCTTGATGCCTCAGGGGGCCTTGATCGGGCGGTTTGATTGGCTGTATGCTCTGGATGTGACTGCGGTGCGCGAGGCCTGAATGTTGAAATATCTTGTTTTTATCATCGGTCTTTCGCCGGTGGCAGGGGTGTCCCAGAGCTTTCCCGTGCTTGGCTCGGGGCTGGAGAGCTGCGAATCTCTCTGGGTCGAGCGCAACCAGATATTGAATGAAGCGGGGGCGTGCTTTTCCAGCCCGCTGGGCAATGCGGTGTTTGATAATGGCGATTGCGTGCCGACCCCGCCGGTTTTGTCTGAAACTGCCCTTAACCGTCTGGCGCAGATCGGGCAGGCCGAAGCCGCGCGGCAATGCGCTATCAACCCTGATCGCGAGAGCCTGACGGTCAACGGGCGCTACGGCGCGCTGCAATTTGGCAAAAACGGGCTGACGCTGGGGCGCTGGGCGGGGGCGCTCGCCAGTCTTGATGTCTTTCCACGCCGTATCGGGCGGGGGCGCAGCTGTGTGGTTGACGGGCTGGAGGCCGACGGCGCAAGCAGCCTTGCGCTGCGCTCGGGGCCGGATGTGCGCTACCCGCAAATCGGCAGGCTGCTGAGCGGCGAGCGGGTGTTTTCCTCGGCGGAGTGCCTCGGGCGCTGGTGTTTTGCCGACGAGGTGCAGGGGGGCAATCGGCAAATAGCGTCCCTCGGGTGGTTTCATGTAAAATGGTGCCGTCCCTGAAGGTATGGCAGCTTAAATATCCAGCTTGATCCAGATCGGTACATGGTCAGACGGCTTTTCCTGTCCGCGCATGTGACGGTCTATCTCGCAAGCCTTCAAACGGTCGGCGGCTTGCGGCGAGAGCAGGTGATGGTCGATTCTTATGCCGTTATTGCGGTTCCACGCACCTTTTTGAAAATCCCAGAAGGTATAGGTTTGTGGCGCGGGGGTGAGGGCGCGCAGGGCATCGGTATAGCCAAGGTTGAGGATCTTGCGATAGGCGCTCAGGCTCTCGGGGTGGTAGAGCGCGTCATCCTCCCAATCTTCTATGCGGTGGGCATCTTCGGGTTGGGGGATGATATTATAGTCGCCCGCCATCACCACGGCCTCCTCGGTGTCGAGCAGGGCTTGTGCGCGCGTATGAAGCCGGGCCATCCATGCAAGTTTATAGTCAAATTTAGGCCCCGGCAGCGGGTTTCCATTGGGCAGGTAAAGGCAGCAGATGTGCACGGTGTTGATGCTGGCCTCGATCCAGCGCGCTTGTTCGTCATCATCATCCCCGGGCAGGCCGCGCACCACATCCTCGATCGGGTATTTTGATAATATCGCCACGCCGTTAAAGCTTTTTTGCCCATGGGTTTCTATATTATAGCCCAGATCCTCGATCTCCTCGCGGGGGAAGGGCGCATCCATGGACTTGATTTCCTGCAACAGGGCGACATCGACACTGCTCTCCTTCAGCCATTCCAACAGGCGGGGGAGGCGGGCTTTGATCCCGTTGATATTGAATGATGCGATTTTCATGGAAGGCTCCGGTGTTTTCAGCCTATGCTATGGGGCAAGGCGGTATTAGGCAAGGAGACAGCTCGATTGGACCAGACAAAAAGCCCGAATCCGGGCGTAAAAATGCGTAAGGTGAAGGTATTCGGCGAGCGGAATACCGGCACAAGTGCGGTTATGCAGATGTTGGGAAGCATGGAGGGGGTATCGACCTCGTCTCCGCGCATACCGACGCCGGATATCGACCGCCTGGAAGAAAAGGTAATGGCCAAGCTGGAAGGTTTTTATCGCGAGCTTTACATTGATGCGCTGCTGGACGAGAGCCGTAGCCGTAATCGCGGGCTGAGCGCCTGGAAACACGCCGCGCCGGTGCTGGATGACAGCTACGCGGAAAAGTCCGCCTCGGTGCTGTTTCTGGTGCGGGACCCTTATAGCTGGGCCGTTTCGATGTATCGCCAGCCCTATCACAAGCGGGCGCCGAAAGCCGAAAGCCTGCTTGAGTTTCTCGACCGGCCATGGCTTTGCATGGCACGGGATAACCTGCGCCCTGTTCTTGAGTCTCCGCTGGATTTATGGAGCGGAAAGCTCAGGGCTTACCGGGTATTTTCCGATGTCGGGCCGGTGCCCTCGACCGTGTTGCAATTTGAAGATTTTGTGCAGGCGCCGGTGTTTGCGCTGGGCGCGGCGTTGGCGGTGTTTGGTATCGGCAGTGATGGGCTGGCCGAAATTCCCCGACCAACCAAACCCGACGGTATGGAAGCCGCAGACAGGCGCGCCTATTATGCCGGTGAAAGCTGGAAGAGCAGCCTTGACCCGGCAGCGGCAACCCTGATCAACGAGCGGATAGACTGGGACGTCGCCCGAAGCTTTGGCTACGCCCCGCGCGATCCGGCGGATTTTTCCCGCTAGGGTGCTACATCGAAAAGCTGGTGCCGCAGCCGCAGCTCGAGGTGGCATTGGGGTTTTTGATGACAAATCTCGCGCCAATCAGCTCGGCGGTGAAATCAATAACCGCATCGGCCAGAAACGGCAATGATATCGGGTCGATAACCACCTTTTGGCCATTACCTTCCAGCACGAGGTCATCGCCGCGCGCTGCATCAAGGTCGATCTCGTATTGAAACCCCGAACAACCGCCACCCTCGACCGCGATGCGCAAGGCCTGCGGGGTATCCGAAGTTTTGTTGATCTCGGCAAGGCGCTCAAAAGCACGAGGGGTAACTTTGGGGGGCACGGTCAGCTGCATCTGTTCAACCTGTTCAAACTGCTATATCAGGGAATGTAAGCGAGCCTTCGGGCCGATACAAGTGCGGAGCCTTGTCACATGCTAGCAAAATATGCCTCAAAACCGGAAGACAGCCGCGGCCGGCTGGTGGAGGAAGGCAGCTCGGCGCACCGATCAAGCTTTCAGCGCGACCGGGACCGGATCATCCATTCAACAGCTTTTCGACGCCTGAAACACAAGACACAGGTTTTTGTCGAGCACGAAGGTGACCATTTTCGCACCCGCCTGACCCACTCGATCGAGGTGGCGCAGGTGGCGCGCACCATCGCCGGCGCGCTGGGTCTGAACGAGGAGCTGACAGAAGCGGTGGCACTGGCCCATGATCTTGGCCACACCCCCTTTGGCCACACCGGCGAAGACGCGCTGGATGAATGTATGCAGCCATATGGCGGCTTTGACCATAACGCCCAGGCGATCAGGATTGTGACCGCGCTGGAGCGCCACTATGCTGGGTTTGACGGGCTGAATCTGACATGGGAAACACTGGAAGGGCTGGCCAAGCATAACGGGCCGGTGATCGGCGATATCCCCTATGCGCTGGCCGAGGCCAATGCCGCCTTTGATCTCGAACTGCACAGCTATGCCAGTGCCGAGGCGCAGGTGGCCGCGCTGGCCGATGACATCGCCTATAACAACCACGACCTTGATGACGGGCTGCGCGCCGGGCTTTTTGTGGCGGAAGATATTTTGCACCTGCCGATCGTGGGACCATGCTTTGCCGAGGTAGATGCCCGCTACCCGGAGCTGGACCCCGACCGCCGCCGCCACGAGGCTTTGCGGCGGGTATTTGGTGTGATGGTCGAGGATGTCTTGAGCGAGAGTGCGGGGCGGCTGGCGAATTCCGGTGCCGGTTCGGCGCAGGATATCCGCAACCTCGGGCGGCCGGTGGTGCAGTTTTCAACAGGGCTGTGGGAAGAGCTGAAAGAGATCAGGGCCTTTTTGTTTGGTCATATGTATCGCCATGAAACGGTCAAGAAAATGCGGGTAGAAACCGCGCAGGTGGTGCGGGAGCTGTTTATGGCCTTTATGGCGGATCCGGCGCGCTTGCCCGAAGGGTGGCAGGGGGAGGGCGAGTTGGCGCAGGCGCGGTTGATCTCTGATTATATCGCAGGCATGACCGACCGGTATGCCTTGCAGCTACACCAAAAGCTTTAGGGTTTTCTGGCGGTGATACTTCGGTGGCCTCGCTACGCTCGGCAAGGGCGGCGCGCAGATGTTGCGGGGGAGGGCAGGGCATGCCTGCGCCGCGCTGAAAACGCTGCGCCTGTTTTGGGCCAAAACCCGCGCTTGCTCTCTGGCCCTGCGCGGTGCCATATGCTAAAGTCCGCCCAAGCTGTTTTGGAATGATGAAATGAACCTGTTTGCCGATATAAAAACTGTAGTGCTGGAAAAGCTGGAGATGCTGGTGGCTGATGGCACTCTGCCCGAAGGCCTGAGCTTTACCAATGTAACGGTAGAGCCGCCGCGCGATGCGTTGCACGGTGATCTGGCGACCAATGCAGCCATGGTTTTGGCCAAGCCGGCGCGGATGAAGCCCCGTGATATAGCCGAAGCCCTTGCGCCGCTTTTGGTTCAGGATAGCCGGGTGAATAGTGCCGATGTTGCTGGCCCGGGCTTTCTCAACCTGCGGATTGATCCGGCGATATTCCAGAATATGATCGGGGATATCCTTGCCAAAGGCACTGGCTTCGGGCGCTCCAATATCGGCGCCGGGCGCAAGATAAATGTGGAGTTTGTCTCGGCCAACCCAACCGGCCCGTTGCATGTCGGCCACACGCGTGGCGCGGTATTTGGCGATGCGCTATGCTCGCTGCTGGATTTTGCCGGCTATGACGTGACCCGCGAATATTATATAAATGACGGCGGCGCACAGGTGGATGTGCTGGCGCGCTCGGCCTATGAGCGCTACCGCGAGGCGTGCGGCCATGCGCCCGAGATTAAAGAGGGTCTTTACCCCGGCGATTATCTGAAGCCCGTTGGCGAGGCCCTGAAAGAGAAATACGGCGACAGCCTGCTCGACAAGCCCGAAAGCGACTGGCTGGCCGATATCCGGCTATTTGCCACCGAGGCGATGATGGATATGGTGCGGGCCGATCTGGCTTCGCTTGGCGTGAAGATGGATGTGTTTTTCTCCGAAAAGTCGCTTTATGGCACGGGTAAAATCGAGGCCGCGATTGCGGATCTGGATGCCAAGGGGCTGATCTATACCGGCTCGCTGCCGCCCCCCAAAGGCAAGCTGCCCGAGGATTGGGAGGCGCGCGAGCAAACCCTTTTTCGCTCGACCGATCATGGCGATGATGTTGATCGCCCCGTGCAGAAATCCGATGGTAGCTGGACCTATTTTGCCCCTGATATCGCCTATCATTATGACAAGATCGAGCGTGGCTATGACGAGCTGATCGATGTGCTGGGCGCCGACCATGGCGGCTATGTCAAACGCATGAAGGCGGCGGTGTCGGCGCTATCGGATGGCAAGGTGCCGCTGGATATCAAGCTCTGCCAGCTGGTGCGGCTGTTCAGGGATGGTAAACCGTTCAAAATGTCCAAGCGCGCCAATAATTTTATCCTGCTGTCGGATGTGGTCGCACAGGTCGGGAGCGACGTGACCCGATTCGTTATGCTGACCCGAAAAAACGACGCGCCGCTGGATTTTGACTTCAAAAAAGCGCTGGAGCAGAGCAAGGACAACCCGGTATTTTATGTGCAATATGCCCATGCGCGGGTGTGTTCGGTGCTGGCTAAAGCCGACAATCCGACAGATGCAGCGCTGCAAAATGCCGATTTTGCACGGCTGACAGCCCCCGCCGAGCTGGCGCTGCTCAAGAAGCTGGGTGAGTGGCCGCGCTTGGCAGAGCTGGCCGCCAGCCATCACGAGCCACACCGCATTGCCTTCTATCTGTTTGATCTGGCGTCCGAATTTCATGCGCTCCAGCATATGGGCAAGGTCGATCCTGCGCTGCGGTTTATTCTTTCCGGCGATCCTGCGCTCAGCAATGCGCGTCTGGCGATGATCCGTGCGGTGGCGGTTGTTATTTCTTCCGGTCTTGGTATTCTGGGCGTAGCCCCCGCAAGCGAGATGCGCTAAGCGCACGGGATTTTTAGCATATTTAGGGGTTGGAGCAGGGCCATACTCTACCTATAGTGTGTTTTGAGAGGCAATATACCTATGCGTGACAAGTTAGGCGAAAATATCCGGCAAAAGCTCTGGGACGAGTATCAGCTAGATAACGGCAATATGTCCGAAAGCGAGCCGGAAGAGGCGCGCCCGCTGGCATCGAGGCTGGCCCAATGGGTTGGCGGGCTGGTTTCGTTGGCACTTGTTCTGGGGCTGGTTTACTGGGTGTTCGAGCTGGGCCGGCGTGATGCCAACGAGGTACCTGTCATTCAGGCCATGGATGGCGCGGCCCGCGAAGTGCCAAAAGATCAGGGCGGGGTTGTGGTCGAAAACCAGGGCCTTCAGGTCAACGAAGTGCTGGCCGCCGAAAACACCGCCCCGATCGAGCCGGAAACGAGGCTTGCCCCGTCCCCGCAAAGGGTCGGCGAGGGCGAGGTGCCGGTGGCGGTGCCCGAAACGGTGATCACATCTGCCCCCGAAGCCACTCCCACCCCCGAAGCGCCGGTTGATACCGCTGCTGTATTGCCGACCTCGCTTGCCGCCGGCGCAGACCCGAGCATGCTCCGCCCCGTGCGGCGAAGCGGGGGCGTGGCCCTATCGCCCGATGCGGATATTCTTAGCGACGCGATCGCCAATGCCATTTCCGAAGCGCTCAACGAGGAGAGCGCCGCACAGGATACCGCCAATCAAAACCCGGATGTTGTCGCCCCGCTTGCGGCCGCCCCCCCGGTGGTTGAACCCCAAGCGGTCCCGGCCCCGACCTTCACCCCCGCCCCGGCCCCCGCTCCGGTCAGTATTGCCGGAGAGCGCATGATCCAGTTCGGCTCGTTTGACGATGAGCAAAGCGCCATGCAGGAATGGGAGGCTCTGCTTGCCAACAATCAGGATCTCCTCGGCACGCTCACCCGCTTTGTTGAGCGCCGCGAGGCGGGCGGGCGGGTGTTTTACCGTCTGCGCGCCAGAGGTTTTGCCGATATGGACGAGGCGACGGATATGTGCACCGTGTTGCTGGCCCGCGATGTTTCGTGCATTGCCGTAACCGCGAGGTAGCCCCGTGCCCGATGATTTCATGCAAGAGAAAAACGACATAAATGCCCGCCGCGCTGCCGAGGCGCTGGTGGTTGATGTCGAAGGTTTTGAAGGCCCGCTTGATTTGCTGCTTACCTTGTCACGCACCCAGAAGGTGGACCTGCGGCAGGTTTCCATACTGGCGCTGGCCGAGCAATATCTGATCTTTGTCGAAGAGGCCAAGCGCCTGCGCATTGAGCTGGCCGCAGATTATCTGGTGATGGCGGCATGGCTGGCCTTTCTGAAATCAAGGCTCCTGCTCCCCGCCGACCCGAAGGACGAAGGCCCCTCCGGTGAGGAGCTGGCCGCCCATCTTGCCTTTCAGCTCGAGCGGCTGGAGGCCATGCGCAAAGCTGCCGCCCGCCTGCTTGGCCGCGACCTGCTTGGCCGTGATTTCTTCAAGCGTGGCCAGACCGAAATATACAGCCGCAAGAGGGTTGTGAGCTATGAGGCCAACCTGCTTGATTTGATGCAAGCCTATGCCCGCATAAAAACCAAAGACGACTTTGAACCCCTGAGCCTGAAGCGCGATGTGGTCTATACCATGGAGCAGGCGCTAGAGCGGATGAAAGGGCTGATTGGCGAGGCGATAGAGTGGGGTACGCTGGCGCAATTCCTGCCTGAAAGCTGGCGCCATGACCCGAAAAAACGCCGCTCCGCCACCGCCTCGACCTTTGCCGCCGCGCTTGAACTGGTCAAGGAAGGCCGGATGGAGATGCGCCAGATCGACAGTTTTGCTCCCATCCAGTTGCGCCGGAAAGCCGGCACATGATGGAAGACGAAAACATCGAGTCGCTGTTTGAGGCGCCGCCAATGGGCGAGCAGGAGCGCATGGTCGAAGCCCTGCTTTTTGCCAGCGCCGCACCGATGAGCCTGACCGAGATCGAAAATCGGCTGCCCCACGGCTGCAATGCCCGCGAGGCGATTGTGCATCTTGGCAAGCGCTACGAGGGGCGGGGGGTGATGCTGCGGCGCATCGGCGAGGCCTGGGCCTTTCGCACCGCGCCCGACCTCGGGTTTTTGATGCAAAAAGAGCAGGTCGAGCAGCGCAAGCTCTCTCGCGCGGCGATAGAAACCCTTGCGATTATCGCCTATCACCAGCCCGCTACCCGCGCCGAAATAGAGGAAATACGCGGTGTTTCGGTTTCACGCGGCACGCTGGATATGTTGATCGAGCTGGGCTGGGTCAAGCTTGGTCGCCGCAAGCTTACTCCGGGCCGGCCGGTAACCTTTATTGTCACCCAGATATTTCTTGACCATTTCGGCCTCGAAACGCCGGCAGATCTGCCCGGCGTCAAGGAGCTGCGCGCCAGCGGCCTGCTGGATAATCGCCCGCCCCCCGAAACTATACTTCCCGCGAGTGATGAAGCCGAGGAAAACCAGAATGACATGTTTGAATAAGCGGCCTAGAAGCCACCCTGTGCGCCACTGGCTGCGCGCCGCGGTTCTGAGCCTGTTTCTTGGCGCTCCGGCATTGGCCGAGCCGCCCGAGCTTGTCTTGCGACTGGGGATGGATAGCTTTACCCGCGATCAATCCACGATCAGCGGGCTTTCGGGCCTGTCGCTGTTTGTGGTTAACAAAAACAATTTCTACTTTGGCCAAAGCCTCTATGCGGCGGCGCTGGGGCAGGGGGGCGGTTTTTTTGTAGGCGGGATCGAGGTCGGTAAATATATCCCGATCAATGATCGCTACTTTCTGGATGCGAGCCTGTTTGTCGGCGGTGGCGGCGGCGCCTCGCAGGTGCCGGGCGACGGGCTGATGATACGCCCGCAAGTGCAGTTCGGGGTTGATTTGGGCAAGGCTCGCCTTGGCGCCGGCATTGCCTGGACCACGGTCAGCGGTTCGGCAATTTCCACCCCGAGCTTTGGCCTGTCGCTTTCCCGCCCGCTTGATCTGGCGCTGGTCAACGGACCGGAAACCGAAGCTGGCGGCACAGAATTCTCCCAGATGCGCACCGGAGCGCGTATCTATTATCCGCAAGGCAGCCTCAAGCGCGGCGGCGTGCCCCTCCAGCCGATGAAGCTGATCGGTGCTGAGATGGTCTTTGCCCGTCAACCCGCTAGCGAGACCTTTATCGTGGCCCACGGGGCCGTGGCCGGAGATGCCGAGGGCTATGCGGACTGGCTGATGGGCCAGCGGCTGTTTATGGGCGAGGGTGCTCTGCGTATTTTTGCCGAGGCAAGCGCGGGTATTGGCGGCGGTGGCGCGGTGGATACCGGCGGCGGGCTGATTGCCAGCGCGGGTATTGGCGCGCGCTGGCAGCCGGGGCGGTTCGGGGTTTCGCTCGGGGTCAACGCGATATCTTCGCTTAATGGTGATTTTCTGGTGATTTCGCCGGCGTTTCAGCTCGGGCTGGCTTTTGGCAAGGGCAATAGTGGCACCACGCGCACCAACTGGCAGATATCCAGCGGCCTGACCCAGCAATTCCCCAATCTGGATTTCCGCAAACCGGGCGTGCAAAACCAGGGCGCACCATTGATGATAGATACCAAGATCGACCTGTTTCTTAACGAGCGGATTTATATGAGTGGCCAGGCCTACACCGCGCTGGCTGGCGGGGCAGGGGGCTACCAGATCGGGCTTGTCGGGCTGGGCTACCGGATGGGGCTGGGCGAACGCCTGGCGCTTTCGGGCGAGGTGTTTGTCGGGGCGGGCGGTGGTGCGGGTGTCGATACGCGCGGGGGCTTGTTGCTGGCTTACGGGGTTGATCTCGATTACCGGCTGAATGACACGGTGTATCTGACCCTCGGCGGCGGCAGTGTGTGGGCGCTAAAGGGTGAAGGCATGGCCCCGATGACCGCCAATATCGGCCTCAAATTCCCTTTTACCACCTTGAATTGAACGGCTACATCCTGAAATGCTTGGAGAGCTTCAGCCCCTGCCCTTGGTAGTTTGAGCCAAGGTCGGCACCATATAGCACCTTTGGCACTGCCTGCATGCGCTCAAAAACCAGCCGACCGACGATCTGCCCGTGCTCCAGTGCAAAAGGTGCTTCGTGGCACCGGACCTCCAGCACCCCGCGCGAGCCTTTTCCGCCGGCGTTTTCATTACCAAAACCGGGGTCGAAAAAACCGGCATAATGCACGCGGAATTCACCCACCATCGCCAGATAGGGCGCCATCTCGGCTGCGTATTCCGGCGGGATATGCACCGCCTCGCGAGAGACCAAAATATAAAATGCACCGGGGTCTAGGATGATCCGGCCATTGGGCGCCTGCACAGGCTCCCAGAAATCTTCCATCGGGTAATGGGCGAGCTTATCAAGATCAATCAGCCCGGTGTGGGGCTTGGCCCGATAGCCGACCACGCCGTTCTCGCGCTTTGATAGATCTACCGAAAAGCCCAGCCCGTCATCAATATGGGCCTTTTCGTCCACCAGCCCCTCTGTGGCATTGAGCGCGCGCAAGGCCGGGTCATCCAGCACCACTTGGCCCTCGCGAAAGCGGATTTGGTTGAGTCGCATGCCGGGCCTTACCAGCACCGAAAACGAGCGCGGTGATATTTCGGCAAAAATACGGCCATGATAGCCCGCATCTATCCGGTCAAATTCGGTGGCGTGCTCGGTGATCAGGCGGGTGAAAAGATCAAGCCGCCCGGTGGAGGATTTGGCGTTGGCCACTGCGTTTATTTTTGTGGGCAGCGACAGGGATTCCATCAGTTCCACCAGATAAACACAGCCCTTTTCCAGCACCACCCCCTCTGACAGGTCGATCTCGTGCATCGAAAAATCATCCAGCCGCGTCGCTATGCCAGCCTTGCCCGGCAAAAAGGATGCCCGCACCCGCCACGCCCGTGTGCCGAGCCGCAGATCAAGGCTGGCGGGTTGGATCTGCCCTTCGGGAATAGGGATATCCGCGCGGATATGGCCCGCTTCGATCATCTTTTCTATGGCCTGAAAGGGCAAAACACCGGTTGTCATTTTTGGTTCCCTAAAACGTCAAAAACGCCGGCTTGCGCCAGCGTTTTGAATAAATGGTCGGGCTAGCGAGATTCGAACTCACGACCTTTCGTCCCCCAGACGAACGCGCTACCAAGCTGCGCCATAGCCCGACTGACGCCTCTTATATCGCCATATCCGGCAGGTGCAAGCGTGAAACGCATCAAATAGTGGCGGCAATGGAAGCGCGTAAACCTTCCAACCCACGAAAGATGCTTTTTAGCGTCGGGACCTCTGGAAACAGGCGCATATCTGCCTCGTGGCCAAGCTCGATAACATGTTTTTGTCCGCGCTCTTTCAGCACTTTTTGCACACCTTTTATGGTCATGCCCTGCACATGCAGCAGCTCCTGGATGCCGCGCAGCAGGTCGATATCCTCGGGGCGATAATAGCGCCGTCCGCCGCCGCGCTTGACCGGCTGGATCTGGGAAAACCGGGTCTCCCAGAAGCGCAGCACATGGGCCGGCACAGCCAGTAGTTCGGCCACCTCGGAAATGGTGCGAAAAGCCTGTGCGGATTTTTCCCGCAGGTTTTTTTGTCGAGCCAGCGCCATGCTTTAGCCTTTGTTTCCTGAATCAACCCGGTCTTTCATTAGGTGCGAGGGGCGGAAGGTTAACACACGGCGGGGCGCGATGGGCACCTCTTCGCCGGTCTTGGGGTTACGGCCGATCCGGGCGTTTTTTTCACGGGTGCTGAAGGTGCCGAAAGACGAGATTTTTACCTGCTCGCCTGCGACCAGTGCGTCAGCCATATAGCCCAGCACGCTCTCCACCAATTCGGCGGAATCATTCCTTGATAGTCCTACCTCGCGAAACACGGCTTCGCTCAGATCCATCCTTGTTAACGTATCTACACTCACAGAATCGCCTCCTATAGCCAGCCTTAGGATAAGAGAGTTTGTGAAAGCGAGTCAATAACAACGGCTTATGCTGCTACATTATAGTGGATTACCAGCGGAGAGTTGCCGCTCCCCATGCTAAACCACCCCCAATGGCCTCCATCAACAGCAGATCATTGCGCTTGATCTGCCCCCGCGCTACCGCCACGCTCAGTGCCATCGGGATGGAAGCCGCCGAGGTATTGCCGTGATCCTGCACGGTTTGCACGATTTTATCCATGTCCACGCCCATTTTTTTGGCGGTGCGGGCGATGATGCGCAGGTTGGCCTGATGGGGCACGACCCAGTCGATATCCGCCGCCGTAATGCCAGCGGCCTTCATGGCTATTTCGCCGGTGACCACCAGCTTTTTCACCGCATGTTTGAAGACTTCCTGCCCCTGCATGCGCAACAGCCCGACAGAGCCGGTGCTTGAAACCCCGCCATCAACATAAAGCAGGTCGTTATAGGCGCCGTCAGAGTGCAGGTCGGTTGATAGAATGCCGCGATCAGTGCTGTCGCCGCTGCCGCTTCGGGCTTCCAGTATCAGGGCACCCGCCCCGTCGCCGAACAAAACACAAGTGCCACGGTCCGACCAGTCAAGTATGCGCGAAAAGGTCTCGGCTCCGATCACCATCACCCGCTTGGCCTGCCCCGAAAGGATCATGGCATTGGCGATCGAGAGCGCATAAATAAACCCTGCGCAAACCGCCTGGATATCAAATGCAAAGCCGCCCTTCATGCCCAGCGCGTGCTGCACCTTGGTCGCGGTAGAGGGGAAGGTCTGGTCGGGCGTGGCGGTGGCCAGCACGATCGCATCGATATCCGTAGCCTCAAGCCCGGCATTTTCGAGCGCGTTCCGGGCGGCGTTTACCGCAAGGTCCGAGGTCAGCTCGCCCTCGGCCGCAAAATGCCGCCGCTCGATACCGGTGCGCGAGCGGATCCACTCGTCCGAGGTATCAAGGGTTTTTTCAAACTCGGCGTTTTCAACCACCCGTTTCGGCAGATAGTGCCCGCAGCCAAGGGCCACGGCTCGTATAACGCTCATGGCGAGACCTCGTCCATATTGGATAACACATCTTTGCTTGCGGCAAGGCCGGCTGCTACCCGCGCCGAGAGCTTCTCGGCAAAATCGTTTTGCGCGAGGTTATAAGCCAGCCCGATCGCGGCAGCCACGCCGGTGGCATCCGCCCCGCCGTGGGATTTGACCACCGTGCCGTTCAGCCCCAAAAAAACCCCGCCATTGACCTTGCGCGGATCGATCCGGTTTTTCAGCCGGCGCAGCGAGGTCAGCGCAAAAAGCGCCCCGAGCCGTGACAGCAGTGTATGGGTAAAAGCGGCCTTCAACAGGTCCGATACCTGCCGCGCCGTGCCTTCGGCGGTTTTGAGTGCGATATTGCCGGTAAACCCGTCGGTCACAATAATATCCACCCTATTCGAGGGCACATCGCTACCTTCGACAAAGCCGACAAACTGGAAGTCCGACGAGGTGGCAATGGTGCCGATCAGCTTGGCGGCATCCTGTAGCTCGACCCGGCCCTTGAATTCTTCGGTGCCGACATTGAGCAGCCCGACTCGTGGCTGGCGCAAGCCAAGGCCGTTGCGGGCATAGGAGGCCCCCATGATGGCGTATTTGAGCAGGTCTTGCGGGTCGGCCTTTATATCGGCACCGGCATCAAGCAGTATGTTGTAGCCCTGTTTGTTGGTCGAGGGCCACAGAATCGCAATCGCGGGCCGCGCTACGCCCGGGGTTTTGCGTAGCTGCACCGTAGACATCGCCATCAGTGCGCCGGTATTGCCACAAGAAACCGCTGCCTGCGCCGCCCCGTTTTTTACCGACGAAATTGTCAACCACATGGAAGACTCCTTGCCACGGCGCAGTGCCGCAGAGGGTTTGTCATCCATCGAAATTACTTCGGTTGTGTGGACAATTTCGGTCAGGGCGGCCAGATCGGGGCGGCGCTTGAGGCAGCGCCGTATCTCGGCCTCGTCCCCATGCACAATAAAGCGCAGGCCCTCATGGGCACGCGCTGATTTTTCCATACCGCCGATCACGGCTTTTATACCGCTATCCCCGCCCATGGCATCAATCGAGATCACCGTTGGTGCGAGGTCTGTCTGGGCTATCCGGTTTTGCGTTTCGGCCATCCCGGACCACCCCCAGCTTTATTTACGCCGCGTCTTCGTCCAGGTCGATTTCCTCAACCATGGCGATGACTTCGCGCTCGGCATAGTGGCCACAGGCGCCGCACACGTGGTGCGAGCGCACCAGCTCGCCACAATTGGAGCATTCATTCGGGTTGGCACCCTTGAGCGCCAGATGGGCCCGGCGCATGCCGCGCTTGGAGCGGGTGATCTTACTCTTTGGAACAGCCATTTGCTTGGACCTTCTGATTGGCGGTGATTCCGCACGTTATTGTCTCTTCGGGCGGGCGTAGCAGGAATTGACCGCGCATGCAAACCCGAAAAAGGGAAAGGAAGCGCGGAACATAGCCTTTTCCCGCCGGACCGCAAGCTAAATTTTGCACCGCCGGAAAAAACATTTGCCCTTGCCGGGCGCGGCGTCAGCTTTTGTCGCTGTCGAGCTTGCTGCGCAGATCGGCAAGGCCGGCAAAGGGCTTAACATCCGCATCCGTTATTGGTGCCGCACCCGGAGGTGCCGCCGATAGCTGCGCGGCCTGTGCGCTCTCGCTGCGCGGATATCCGGGTATTGCCAGCCCCAGTGCCTCCAACGCCACATGGCCCAGATCGATGACCGGGCCAAGCGGCTCTATATCATCCTCCAGCACATCTTCAGGGGTATCGTATTCAATCATCGATTCGGGCAGAAACCGCAGCGAGACTTCGCTGTCGATCCGGGTTTTGACCGGTTCGAGCGTGATCACACAATCTTGAGTAATAGACACCCCGATTAGCCCCTTCACCCGCCAGCCGCGCTTGTCCAGCGGCTCGATCTCGCCCTGAAAGCGCATTTTGCGCATCCCCCGCAGGCCAAGCGCCTCGCGAATGGCATCGGCTTCAGCCTCGTTCGGGGTGATATCAAAGACAAAAGCCGTATTGGCCCGCAGGCGCTCGACCTCGATCGGGTGTTCAAAGGGGGCATTCTCTGGTTGGTCGGCCATTTACCACGCATCTTTCCGGTTTCGCGCTGCGCATTGCTTGCGTCAGCCTCTTGAATATGGAACATAGGGACAAGCCCCAGCAAGGGGTGAATATGTGCCGTTCAAACCGTATGGGCAAGGGTGATATGAAAAAGAATTTGGTAGGGTCTCTATTGGCGACCGGATTGCTGGTATCGGCCTGTGCGCCGCAGGTGGATGTCCATGGCTATGTGCCGGTTGCCGAAGAGGTGGCCTCCATCGTGCCCGGTGATAGTCAGGAAAGCGTTTTGGCGCGCCTCGGACAGCCGACAACCAAAGGCATAGAAGGCACCAATGCATGGTATTACATTTCGTCCAAGGTGCGGCGAGTGGCGTTTTTCGCCCCTCGGGAGTTCGAGCGCGAAATCGTTGCAATCAGCTTTAACGGCACGCGGGTGGCACAGGTTGAGCGCTTGGGCCTGGAAGACGGGCGCCTTATCGACCTTAATACCAATAGCACCATCACCGATGGCCGTCGCCTGACATTTTTTGAACAACTCCTCGGCAATATCGGTAATTTCAGTGCTGAAACCTTTATTGGAGGCGGCTAGATTTCGCTAAATACCGGCAGCCAGACGGTAAAGATGCTGCCCGCCCCTTCGGTTGAGCGCCCTTCGGTTGAGCGGATGTCCAGCACCCCCTCGTGACGGTTGAGAATATGCTTCACAATCGCCAGCCCGAGGCCTGTGCCGCCCTGGTCGCGGCTTTTGGCCACACTGACCCGATAAAAGCGCTCGGTCAGCCGCCCCAGATGCTCCGGTGCCAAGCCAGCCCCGAAATCCTGCACAGAAATACCTATTTTTCCTGTGTGGGCGGCATCTGCCGATGCCATAAATACCCGCACGGGCCGGTCGCGTCCGCCATATTTCATAGCATTTTCAAACAGGTTGACCAGCACCTGCGCCAGCTGGTCATGGTCCCCGCGCACCCGGGGCAGGCTGTCGGGCAGGGTTTCGTCTATCCGCGCCCCTAGGCGCTCTGCCAGAGGCTGCACGGCTGCTATTGCCTCGAATACCAACGGCCGCAAGGCGCAAGGCGCGGTTGGCCGGTTGTGTTCTTCTATCTCGATCCGGTTGAGCGACATCAGATCATTGACCAGATGTTGCATGCGCTCGGCCTGTTTGGCCATGGTTGCCAAAAACCGTGCCCGCGCTTCGGGGTCGTCTTTGGCGTGGCCTTGCAGAGTTTCGATATAGCCGATGATGGTGGCCAGCGGCGTGCGCAGCTCATGGCTGACATTGGCAATGAAATCAGAGCGCATCTGCTCGGATTTCAGCATGGTGGTGCGCTCTTCGATCGCAGCGATCACCCGAATGGATTTGCCAAATTCCGACCCCGCCGGCAACAGCCCGATATGGGCAACAAAAAACCGCTCCGGCCCGTCCGATATTGAAAACCGCACCCGCCCTGTTTTGCCACTGTCAATCGCCGCCTCGACCGCTTTGACAAACTTGGGGGCCTTGAAAATACCGGAAAAATGCTGCCGGATGATCATATCCGGCAATAGATCAAAGGCAAACTGGTTGGCATAGGCCACCCGCCCCTTGCGGGTGATCACCAGCAAGGGTAGCGGCATTTGCTCGAGCATCGCCGCGCCGATACCGCTGGCCAGATGGGTGATCGGCTCCAGCGGCAAATGCGCGGTTTTCATGATGGATTCAGGATAGCGGATATCATCCAGATAAAGCCCGCGCGGCGGGGCCAGCGCTGCCGCCGCATTAAAGCTTTCGGAGGAAAGCATATCGTGCATGGCTTCGGGGGGCAGGGCGCCTGCACCGATGCGCTCTAGCAGCGCCACGATCCGCCGCACCTGACCGGTACAAAAATGCGGTGCGCGAAAATGCAGCCGTGTTTCGGTGCCGCCTGAATGGGCCGAGGTCTCGATCCGCAGCTCGGTCAGCGGGCCGGCGGGCGGGCAACCGGGTGGGCAAAAATGGCGCAGAGCCGCCCGCCCGATCAGGTAATGCGCCGCCTCGCGCATGGCGCGCACATCCAGCGGGTGATCTATCCGCCACATCGTGCCTTTATTATAGGTCAGGGTCGCGCTGCGCGAAAACAACCGGTAGGTATAGTGCCGCTCCGTTGCAGCATCGGCCTTGAAATCATCCGGCACCGCGCTGGCCGCGACAATCGCCAGCGCCGAACCATAGAGTATTTTGCCGGTATCTTCCTTGAGCGCGAAAGGGTCGAGGGCGTGTTCAAGATCAAAGTGGACAATCTGGCTACTGGCATGCACCCCGGCCTCGGTTGGCTCTGCGGCGGTCAGGCCTTTGGCGGGAGTATTGTTTTTGTTCAGGGCCTCCGAGAGCGCGGCCTGCACATCGGGCCAGCCATTAAAGCGGCTGCCATCGTATTCAAGCTTGAAAGTATAGCGGGGCATTCGGGGTTTTTACGCCGTTTTGGCTTGTGGTCAAGGTAAAAACGAATCATTAATTTAGCAGGTGCCGCGCAAAAACTGGATGAATACATTATTTTTTGATTTTTTTATGCCGCCGGGTTGGGGCTATATGTTGTGCCGGTTGTTTTTGCCTCCACTATAGAGTGTGTTTTTAAGCGCTTCAAAAGTGCTAAAAACCTTAAAAACACCATTTGGTGGTAGATAGTGGTAAATTTAGGCATTGCTCGGCACATTAGGTTATGCTATTCAAATCGCACGGAAGAAACGCGGTGTATGGTTAAGCACAAAAAAATTGGCAGGTTCATACAGGCAGCCGCTTTCCTCCGATAGAGCAAATAGATCCGACGCGAGTGCGAGCAGAAAATATTCGCAGTTGGGCGCGCCCCGAACGGGACATAGGCGGATCGTGTTGGGCAGACACGGTCCGCTTTGTCATTTTCGGGCAAAGCAGGAGAAAACAGGTGGCGCTAGGCTTCCATGATGAACTGACCAGCAAGGTCGATGCGAAGGGGCGGGTTTCACTGCCAGCGGCGCATCGGGCTGTGCTTGTGGACGGGGATCCGGAATGCAATGGCAAAAATCCGCATATGGTGCTGATCCACTCCAAAAGCCATGAGCATTGCTTGCGCGGCTTCACCCTTGCAGCTTATAATAAAATCCACGCCCAGATACAGGAAATGCCCTACGGGCCGGAGCGGGATAAGGCTTCCAAGGCGCTGATCCACAAGGCCACTACCGTGCAGGTGGATGATAATGGCCGCATTATTCTACGCAAGGATATCCGCGAGCGGTTTGATATCGGACCGGCAGCGGTGTTTGTCGGCTCGGCTGACCATTTGCAGATCTGGGATCACGATATCTATTACGAGCTGGACGAGGATGACGAAGCGGTCAATCCGTTCATGTTGCTCAACCCCGCCGAACCGGAGGCCTGACCGTGTTGGCGGCCCCGCATATTCCGGTGCTGCTCGGCCCGATCCTTGCTGGCGCCGCGCCGGTCTCGGGGCTGTGGCTGGATGGCACTTTTGGCAATGGCGGCTACAGTTACGGCTTGCTGGCCGCTGGTGCCGCGCGGGTGATCGGTATTGACCGTGACCCTGATGTTATCGCCCGCGCCACTGGTTTGCCCGAGGCTATCACCCTGATAAAAGGCCGGTTTGGCGAGCTGGATCAACTGGCAGATGCCCCGCTGGACGGGGTGGTGCTTGATATCGGCGTTTCCTCCATGCAGATAGACGAGGGCGCGCGCGGCTTTTCTTTCATGCGTGACGGGCCGCTGGATATGCGGATGTCGCAATCCGGCCCCTCGGCGGCGGATATCGTTAACCGCGGCAGCGAGACCCTGATCGCCGATATTCTCTACCGTTTTGGCGAAGAGCGCAAAAGCCGCCGCATCGCCCGCGCGATTGTTGCGGCTCGCACCGAGGGGGCTATAACCACTACCCTGCAACTGGCCGATATCATCAAGCAAAACCTGCCTTACCCGAAGCCCGGCCAGCCTCACCCTGCCACCCGCAGCTTTCAGGCGCTGCGCATCGCGGTCAATGACGAGCTGGGCGAGCTGGCCCGTGGCCTTGGCGCGGCAGAGCGGGCGCTCAAGCCCGGCGGCTTGCTGGTTGTGGTCACGTTTCACTCGCTGGAGGACCGGATGGTCAAGCGCTTTATGCAGCTACGCTCGGGCAATGCGCCCCGCGCCAACCGTTATGCCCCCGAAGCCGCTGTCGACGCCCCGCGCTTTGAAAAAGTAACCCGCAAGGCCATCGAGGCCGATGCAGAAGAGTGCGCCGCCAATCCGCGTGCCCGCTCGGCCCGCCTGCGCATTGCCCGGCGCTTGTCCGCGCCCGCCACACCCATAGATCCGCACGCCATCGGCATGCCGGAAATCGACCTTGGTATAGGGGGCATCCTGTGAGAATGTTTAGCTATCTATTGGCCGGCGTGATCGTAGTGCTGGCCGCGAGCTGGACCTATCAGGTCAATTACCGCGTGCAGGAGGCCAAATTCCGGGTAGAAAAACTCGCCCGTGCGATTGACCGCGAGCGTGAGGCTATCTCGGTTCTGGGGGCGGAGTGGGCCTATCTTAATCGCCCCGGGCGCCTGCGCGCTTTGGCCGAAACCTATTACGAAGAGCTGCGGCTGATGCCGATTGAATCAAGCAATTTTGGCGAGGTTGGCCAGATCAGCTTTGCCCAGACCGATGGCACAGAGCGCCTCGTGCGCAGTCTGTCGGAGCAAGATGAAAACGGGGAGGGTCTGTAAATGGAGATCCGCCGCCCCTTGCGCCCGCTCGCCCGTATCCTGAAAGCCCGCTCCAAAGGGGTGGATCCGCAAAAGATCGAGGCCGAGGAGCGCGCCGCCCGCTTGCGCAAGCAACGTAGCCGTGAAAAACGCCGTGCCGAGCTGCGCCTTGGTTTGATGTCGGCTTTTTTCAGCCTTGCTTTCATTGCGGTCGGGGTGAAGATGGGCATGATCGCGCTGGAAGAACCGGTAGAGCCAGCGGCTCGTGCCTATGCCACGGCCATCATCAGCCAGCGCGCCAATATCGTGGACCGGAATGGCGCAATTTTAGCCACCAACCTGCGCACAGCCTCGCTCTATGCCACCCCGCAAAATATGGCGGATCCGCTCGGCGCGATAGATGGGCTGGTGCGGATATTTCCTGATCTGGACCCCGACCTTTTGCTGCGCCAGTTTACCGGAAAGCGCAAATTTGTCTGGGTCAAACGCAAGCTTTCACCCGAGCAGCATCAGGCGGTGCTTGATCTTGGCGAGCCGGGGTTGCTTGTTGGCCCGCGCGAGTTGCGGCTTTATCCCAATGGTGCTTTTGCGGCCCATATTCTCGGCGGCACCCGCTTCGGGGTAGAGGGGGTGCGCTCGGCGGAGCTGGTCGGCACCGCCGGGGTGGAATTCCAGTTTGACGAATACCTGCGTGATCCGGCAAATGATGGCCGCCCTTTGCAATTGTCGCTGGACCTGACGGTGCAAAGCGCCATGCGGCAAGTGCTTGAGGGCGGTATGCGCCTGATGAACGCCAAGGCCGCCATGGGCGTGTTGATGGAGGCCGATACCGGCCGGATCATCTCGATGGTATCACTACCTGATTTTGACCCGAATTACCGCCCCGACCCACCCGTCAGCGGCGACCCTGCCGACAGCCCGCTGTTTAACCGCGCGGCGCAAGGCACCTACGAGCTTGGCTCGACCTTCAAGATATTTACCGCTGCACTGGCGATGGAAACCGGTATAGCCACCCCTGAAACCTTGATAGACACCCAGGGCCCGCTGGTTTGGGGGCGCTTTAAAATACGTGATTTCAGGAATTATGGCCCGCAGCTCAGCCTTGTGGATGTGATTGTCAAATCATCCAATATCGGCTCGGCGCGCCTCGCGATGGAAATTGGTGCCGAGGAGCAAAAGGAATTTCTCGGGCGCATCGGCATGCTTGAAACCAGCGGCCTTGAGCTGCCCGCCGTGCGCCGTGCCAAGCCGATGTGGCCGAGCCGCTGGACCGAGATTTCGGCCATGACCATCGCCTATGGCCACGGCATTGCGGTAACACCGGTGCATCTGGCGGCCGGCATTGCGGCGATGGTTAATGGCGGGCTGCGGGTGCGCCCGACCCTGCTTGATGATTATACCCCCCCAACCGAGGCAGACAGGGTTATCTCCGAATCCACCTCGCTGGCGCTGCGTGATATGATGCGGCAGGTGGTGGTGCGCGGCACGGCCTCCTTGGGCGAGGTCGAGGGCTATCAGGTGGGCGGCAAGACCGGCACCGCCGATAAACCCGCCCGCGAAGGGGGCTATATGGAGGGTAAGGTGATCAGCACTTTTGCCGCTGCCTTTCCGATGTCGAACCCTGAATATGTGCTGATTGTCTCGCTTGACGAACCCGAGGAAACCAGCGGCCTCGAATCACGCCGCACCGCAGGCTGGACCGCCGTGCCGGTCACATCCGAGATCATCCGCCGCATCGCGCCGCTTCTGGGCTTGCGCCCGATACCCGAAAATGAAACACCGGCAACCGCACTGGTGCTGACCAGCAACTGACAAGAAATACATAGAGGCCCATGGAAAAGACGCTCGCCGAACTCGGATTGGAAAAACTGGTGAGCCGCGCCGGTCACTGGGGGGATGAGCCACGGTTTTCCGGCCTTTGTGTCGATAGCCGCGATACCCTTGAGGGCTTTCTTTTTTGTGCGATGCCCGGCTCTGAAATGCATGGGGCCGAGTTTGCGAAATTTGCCCGCCGCATGGGGGCTGTGGCGGTGCTGACCGATCAGGCCGGTCTCGATATTCTTGATGATCCCGATTATCCGGTGCTGCTTGTGGCCGATGCCCGCCTGGCGCTGAGCCATGCGGCGGCGCGCTGGTTCGGGGTGCAACCGCGCCATATGGTGGCGATCACCGGCACTAATGGCAAAACATCCGTTGCCAATTTCCATCGCCAGATACTGGAAAACCTCGGGCGCGCGGCGGTTAATTTTGGCACGGTCGGGGTGGAGGGCGCGGTGAGCGCCAAGCTCAGCCATACCACCCCCGAGCCGATCACCCTGCACCGGCTTCTGGCCGAGCTGGTTGCCAAGGGTGTGACTCATGCGGCGATGGAGGCTTCCTCCCACGGGCTGGAGCAGCGCCGCCTTGACGGGGTGATGCTGGAGGCCGCTGCCTTTACCAACCTTAGCCGCGACCATCTTGATTATCATCACACTTTCGGGGATTATTTTGCCGCTAAGGCCGGGCTTTTCGAGCGGGTTTTGCCGGTAGGGGCAACGGCGGTGATCAATATGGATGACAGCTTTGGCCCAACCATGAAGCTGGTGGCCGAGGGGCGTGGGCAGCGGGTGATCAGCCTTGGAGTGGAAGATGGTTGCGATATGCGCATCCTCAACCAGCGGTATGATAGCAACGGGCAGGATATCCGCTATAGCTGGCAGGGTGAGGTTTTTACCACGCGGTTGAGCCTGATTGGCGGGTTTCAGGCGGCAAATGCGCTGATGGCGGCGGCGCTGGCCATTGCGCTGGGCGAGGCGCCTGCCGAGGTGTTCGGGGTATTGCCGGCGCTGAAAACCGTGCGTGGCCGGATGGAGCTGGCGGCAACACGAAAAAACGGCGCCACGGTGTTTGTTGATTTTGCCCATACGCCTGAGGCGCTGGAAATTGCGCTCAAAGCCCTGAGGCCCCATGTTTTGGGGCGGCTTATTGCGGTGTTCGGTGCCGGAGGGGACCGCGACAAAGGTAAGCGCCCCTTGATGGGCGCGGCTGCGATGCACCATGCGGATGTGGTTTTTGTAACCGATGATAATCCGCGTACGGAAGAAGCGGCAACCATTCGCGCCGAGGTATTGGCAGGTTGCCCCGAGGCCTACGAGGTCGGGGATCGGGCCGAGGCGATCTTGCGCGGGGTGGATGCCCTGCAACCGGGCGATACGCTTCTAATTGCCGGAAAGGGCCATGAAAACGGGCAGATCATTGGCACGGATGTGTTTCCTTTTGACGATGCCGAGCAGGCATCCGTGGCTGTGGCGGCGTTGGAGGGGCGGCTGTGAGCGCGCTCTGGACCCGCGATGAAGCCGTGGCCGCCACCGGTGGCACTTGCGCGGTCGACTGGGCGGCAAGCGGAGTTTCGATTGACACCCGCACCCTGCAAAGGGGTGATATTTTTGTGGCGCTTTCAGCGAGCCGCGACGGCCATGACTTTGTGGCAACCGCGCTAGAAAAAGGCGCGGCGGCGGCGCTGGTTTCGCGAATTCCCGAAGGGCTGGAGGATGCGCCATTATTGCTGGTGCCCGATGTGCTTGAAGGGCTGGAGGCGCTGGGGGTTGCTGCGCGCGCCCGCACCAAGGTACGGGTGGTCGCCATTACCGGTTCGGTCGGAAAAACCGGTAGTAAAGAGATGATGCGGGTGGCGCTGAAGGGGCAGGGTAATATTCATGTTGCCGAAAAAAGCTATAATAATCATGAAGGTGTGCCGCTGACTTTAGCGCGGATGCCTGAAAACACCGATATTGCCGTGATCGAGATCGGTATGAACCATCCCGGCGAGATTGCCCCGCTTGCGCGGATGGCGCGGCCCGATGTTGCGCTGATTACCACGGTGGCACCGGTGCATTTGGCGGCGTTTGAAAGTGTTGTGGAAATTGCGGAGGAAAAAGCCGCAATATTTGCCGGCCTTGCAGCGGACGGGGTGGCGGTGCTTAATGCCGATATTGATACCTTTCCGGTTTTGCTCAAGGCGGCGGAGGGGCGAAAGGTGATCCGGTTTGGTCAGAGTGAGGATAGCGATTTCCGGCTGCTCTCCTGTGATATGACAGCGGGAATAACCATCGCGCGCGCGGCCTCGCCTGTCGGGGATATCCTGTTCAAAATTGGTGGCGAGGGGGCTTATCTGGCGCAAAACGCGGTCGGGGTGTTGGCGGCTTTGTATGCGCTGGGGGCCGATCTCGGGCGTGCGGCGGTGGCGCTGGCGCAGTGGATGCCACTTGCTGGGCGCGGAGAGCGGACCGAGGTCGCGCTGGGACCGGAGGGGATGGATGGAAAATTCACCCTGATTAACGAGTGCTATAATGCCAACCCTGCCAGCATGGCCGCCGCACTGGAAACGCTGGCCCGTCAGAGCGGGCGCAAGGTGGCTATTTTAGGTGATATGCTGGAGCTGGGCGAGACAGCCCCCGCGCTGCATAGCGCTTTGTCCGCGCAGGCCGGGGGGGTGGATGTTGTCCATACCGTTGGGCCGATGATGGGCGCGGTGCCTTTTGGCGCGCGCGGCTTGCGGGAAAAAACAGCCGAGGCGATGGCGGCGAAAATCGGCCGGCAGATGCGCGCGGGAGATGTGGTGATGGTCAAGGGATCACTGGGGCTAAAAATGGCATTGGTCATTGACGCGCTGCAAAAATTGGGCGATGCGGGGGAACCGCGCAAATCCGAAGGGGTGAATTGAATGTTTTATATGTTGCCGGAATGGTTCGATGCCGGATTTTTAAACCTGTTTCAGTATATCACCTTCCGTTCGGGGGGGGCGTTTTTTACCGCGCTGATCTTCGGGTTTGTGTTTGGCCAGCCGCTGATTAACCTGCTGCGCCGCAAGCAGGGCAACGGCCAGCCGATCCGCGAGGACGGCCCCGAGAGCCATATTCTCGCCAAGGCCGGCACACCGACTATGGGGGGCGTGCTGATACTGGGCGCGATTCTGGTTTCGACATTGCTCTGGGCGCGGCTTGATAACGGCTACGTCTGGATGGTTCTTTTTGTTACCTACAGTTTCGGGTTGATCGGGTTCTGGGATGATTATCTCAAGGTATCCCAACAAAACCACAAAGGGGTTTCGGGCAAGGTGCGCCTTGGGCTGGGTTTTTTGATTGCCGCGATTGCGGGGCTGTGGGTGATGCAGATGCAGTCTGACAGTCTGTCGGGCTATCTGGCGTTTCCGGTGTTCAAGGATGCGCTGCTGAATCTCGGGTTTTTGTATATTCCGTTTGTGATGATTGTGATTGTTGGCGCGGCCAATGCGGTCAATTTTACCGACGGGCTGGACGGGCTGGCGGTGATGCCGGTGATGATCGCTGCCGCATCTTTTGGTATTATTGCCTATCTGGTCGGGCGCACGGACTTCACCGAATATCTCGGTGTGCAATATGTGGAAGGCACCGGCGAGCTTACGGTTTTTGTTGCGGCGCTTATAGGGGGGGGGCTGGGCTTTTTGTGGTATAATGCGCCGCCCGCAGCGGTGTTTATGGGCGATACCGGCTCTTTGGCCTTGGGCGGTGCGCTTGGCGCGATTGCGGTAGCAACCAAGCACGAGATTGTGCTTTCGATCATTGGGGGCTTGTTTGTGGTCGAGCTTTTGAGCGTGGTTATACAGGTGCTGTATTACAAAAAAACCGGCAAACGGGTGTTTTTGATGGCGCCAATCCATCACCATTTTGAAAAACGTGGCTGGGGCGAAAGCCAGATTGTGATCCGGTTTTGGATTATCTCCCTGATCTTGGCGCTGATCGGGCTGGCCACACTGAAGCTGCGGTAGTATGGTGGGCCAAACCCCACCCTACTTTCGAGGTAAAACATGATCCCTGTTAAAGGATATAGCGGCAAGCGCGTGGGCGTACTTGGCCTTGGACGCACGGGGCTGGCAACAGCGGCGGCGCTGGCGGCTGGCGGAGCAACGCCTGTTTGCTGGGATGATAACCCCGCCTCGAGGGCCTTGGCCGAGGTCGAGGGCTTCGAGGTCGAGGATTTTTCCCGCCCGCGCGAGGCCGAGGCGCTGGATGCGCTGGTCACTTCCCCCGGCATTGCCCATCTTTACCCCGAGGCCCACCCTGCCATTCAGGCGGCATGGGAGGCGCGGGTGCCGGTAGACAATGACATCGGATTGTTTTTCCAGTCTTTTGCCAGTGACGAATGGGACGGGTTTGACCGCTACCCCAAGGTGGTGTGTATTACCGGCTCCAACGGTAAATCGACCACCTCTTCGCTGCTACACCATATATTGCAGCACGCCCGCCGCCCGAGCCAGCTTGGCGGCAATATCGGCAAAGCGGTGCTGAGCCTCGAGCCGGCGGTGGACGGGGAGGTGGCGGTGATCGAGCTTTCTTCCTACCAGACCGAGCTGGCGCGCACGCTTCAGCCCGATGTGGCGGTATTTTTAAACCTGTCGCCGGACCATCTTGATCGGCATGGGGGGCTTGGCGGCTATTTTGCCGCGAAAAAACGGTTGTTTACCCAAGGGGGGCCGGAGCGGGCGATTATCGGGGTTGATGAACCGGAGGGGTGGTATTTGTCCAATGTCATGGAGGAGGGTGCAGGTAACAATGTGATAAGGATCAGCACCACCCGCCAGCTCAAGGGCAAGGGCTGGAGCGTATTTACCCGCAAGGGTTTTTTGGTCGAGTGGCGCAAGGGGCGGCAGGTCGGCTCTGTAGATATGCGCGCGATGGAGGGGCTGCCGGGTGTGCATAACCAGCAAAACGCCTGTGCTGCCTATGCGGTGTGCCGGCATTTGGGGTTGGCGCCCAAGGTGATCGAGGCGGGGATGGCGAGCTATGGTGGCCTGCGTCATCGCTGCCAGCTTGTGGGCAGAAAAGACGGTGTGCTGTTTGTCAACAACTCCAAGGCCACCAATGCCGATGCGGCGGGCAAGGCACTATTGGCGTTTGAAAACATCCACTGGATCGCGGGCGGACAGGCAAAAGATGGCGGTATTGCCGGCCTGTCCCGGATGTTTGGACGGGTGAAACGGGCCTATCTGATTGGCGAGTCCGCAGAGGGTTTTTCCACCCAGCTTGGCGATGTGCCCCACGAGATATCGGGCACGCTGGAAGTGGCTGTGAGGGCGGCCAAGGCACAGGCGGAGGCCGGTGATGTGATATTGCTGGCGCCGGCTTGCGCGAGCTTTGACCAGTTTGACAATTTCGAAGCACGGGGCGAGGCGTTTGAGGCGTTGATCTAGGCGTGGCAGGCAGCAGAACGGTGGCGCAGCCGGTGTGGCGCGCCTGAAAGAACGGTTCTAGCTGATTGCGCCTGTCTCGGGTGAGAAACAAGATCGGGGTCGCGCCGGGCGTTGGAGTAAGGGTGCCCGACGCGATTTCCCGATCAGCCTTTCGGCTTTATGTCTGGCATTGGAGATATTACGGGAAAATGGTTAATTTTCTCTGGGGGGGGGCGCATGCAGGTTCAGCCGGCAAAAACCTGGCTGACATAGATCTCGCCGCAAAGCTGGCCGCGCCGGTCTATGCCAAGGCCGGCACCCATGCGGGTAAAACGCCGGTTTAGGATGTTGGCGAGGTGGGGGCGCGAGGCCTCCCACGAGGTTACCAGCTCGGCGGCGAGGCTGCGATAGGTATGGATCGGCACTGGCTGGCGGGTATCGAGGTAGCGAAAAGCGCAGTTTGCCGCCGGAATATAGGGGCGGCCATTGAGAATATAGACAAAATTCTTGGCGATATTCTCGCCAGCGGCCCGAAAATCGCGGGTCTGGGCGCGCAGGCGGTCGCGCAGGGTGCGGGCGCCGGGCACCGGCAGGTTGTGGTCATAGATACGGGTGCGGGCCATGTTTTTGGCTTGGGTTGTGGCGGCGTTGAAGACATCACGGGTCGGCTGAAATAGCGGCAGGCCGCGCCCGCAGCGGATTTTGTTGGTGTAGTAAAGCACGGCCTCGTTGAACAGTGCCTGGTTTATTGTGCCGCGGTTGATCTGGCGGTCATAGGCATTGCCCTGCAAGGGCGCGGGGCAGGATCTTTGGGCCGTGGCGGTGTTGGCGAAGGTGGTGATCAGAAGCAAGGCAACAAAGAGCGGGTAGCGAAAAATGGAGTAGGGCATTTGTTGTCCTCGGGTTTTTGCGCTTATGGCGCGCTTATGGCGGATGTTCAAGCGGCTGATGGTCGTGATTGGCGGGGAACTGCTGTATTTTGATTGACGAATCAGGCGATAATATGGCCTCAGCCTTTGAAACCTGTTAACGCGAGGGGCGCGGGATGGACGAAACAGCGATAGCATTCGAGGCACCAAATGTGCGCGCGGCGGCCACGGCCAAGGGCGCACCGCTGGACCGGATTTCGGTGCGCGACTATGAACGCTCGGTCGAGATCGGGGCTTTTCAGGCGGAGCGCGGGGTCGAGCAGCGGATCAGGTTTAATGTGGTGCTCGAGGTTGGCCGCCATGATGCGGCGCGCGATGATGATGTCGATAAGGTTATCTCCTATGATACCATTATCGAGGCGATCGAGCTTCAGCTGACGACCGAGCGCATCAACCTGCTGGAAACGCTGGCCGAGCGTGTGGCCGAGCGCTGTCTGGAAGATGTCCGCGCCGTGCGGGTGTTTGTGCGGATCGAGAAGCTGGACCGGATACCGGGCACGCTCGGGGTCGAGATCGTGCGGATGCGCCACGGTGAGCCGGAGCTGCATCCGGTCGAGCCTGTCGAGATTGATGTCAGCCCGCATCCGCTGGTGGTGTGCTTGGGCAACGGGGTACTGCACGGGCCGAATCTGCCGGCGTGGCTCGATGCCATTGCCGGCCATGCGCTGCCGGCGATTATCTGTGTCGAGTCAGCCAGAGAGCCGGCACCGCAGGTGGGCGCGCCATTGGTGCAGCGCCGGATCGATCTGCTTTCGATCGAGCAAAATGCCTGGGTTTTGGCGGGTAAGGATGCGCGCTGCGTTGTGGTTGACAGCCGCACCGAGCTTGACTGGGCGATGAAACACGGGCAGCTTTCGGTATGGGCGCCGGGCAGGATCGTGATGGATGCCGTGCCTCATCCGCGTGATCTTTCGGCGGCGGGCTTGGCGCTCTGGTTGGCGCGGGAGTTTGATGCGGGCAAGACCCTGCTTGTCGGGCTGGAAGCGCCTGAAGATTGTTTTGGCGTTGAGGCCGGCGTGGTTGACGCTGGCGCCCTGCCGCAAATTTAGGAGAGTAATATGGCTGCGCAGCCCCCTGTATGTGATTTTGGCACCCCTTGTCCCGATTTTGATCTGCCCGACACCAAGGGCAATCGTCATACCCGCGATAGCCTGATGGGCGCGCGCGGTTTGGTGGTTATGTATATCTGCAATCACTGCCCCTATGTGGTCGCCATTGCCGCCAAGCTGGCCCGCGATGGCAAGGCCTTGCAGGAGATGGGCTTTGGCGTGGTGGCGATTTGTGCCAATGACGCCGATGAATACCCCGATGACAGCTTTGAGAACATGGCTATATTTGCTGATCAACACGGGTTCAGCTTTCCCTATCTGCATGATGAAAGCCAGGCGGTGGCCAAGGCATATGGTGCGGTCTGCACACCGGACTTTTTTGGCTATAATGCGGCGGGCGAGCTACAGTTTCGCGGGCGGCTTGATGCTTCGGGGCGAGCTCCCTCACCCGAGGATGAACCCCGCGAGATGATCGAGGCAATGAAACTGGTGGCCAAAACCGGAAAAGGCCCCGAGGTGCAAACCCCTTCTATTGGCTGCTCGATCAAGTGGAAAGATGGCTGACTACTTTCGCCCGCTGGCGCAGGGCGGTGCGCGGGGCTATCCGTTGGCCGGTGGTTTGCGGCGGTTCGAGCGGGTAGAGCATATCCGCCGCGGCGGGGGTGGCGAGGTGATACCGGCCCATGATCTGCCGGAGGATGTGCTGCAAAAGCTGACCGCAAAGCGCCCGCCGATCTGTGGTGTGGAGATGGCGCGCCCCTCGATCATGGGTATTCTCAATGTTACCCCTGACAGCTTTTCGGACGGGGGAAAACATAAAGATCATACCGTGGAAGCCGCTGAAGCGATGCTGGAGAACGGGGCGGATATTATTGATATTGGTGGTGAAAGCACACGGCCGGGGGCGGCGTATGTGGAGCCGGAAGTGGAGATAGCGCGGGTGCTGCCGGTGATCACCGCGCTGGCGGCGCGCGGGGTAGGGCCGCTTTCGGTTGATACCCGCAAGGCGGTGGTGGCCAAGGCGGCGCTTAGGGCGGGGGCAGGGCTTTTTAATGATGTCAGCGCGCTGGGCTTTGATGGAGAGAGCCTGAAGGTGGCGGCTGAAAGCGGGGCGGCAGTATGCCTGATGCATGCGGGTGGAACGCCTGATACTATGCAGGATAATCCTTTTTATAACAATGTATTGCTGGACGTTTTTGACTTTCTGCATGAGCGGGTTGAGGTCTGCGTGGCGGCGGGAATTCCGCACGCCCGTATTATGGTTGATCCGGGGGTGGGTTTTGGCAAGAGCCGTGCCCATAATCTGGCTTTGTTGCGCGGCATCGGGCTGTTTCACGGGCTGGGTTGTGCGATATTGCTCGGGGTGTCACGCAAGGGGATGATCGGCAAAATCGCGGATGAGTCGCGCCCTGAGCGGCGTTTTGCCGGCTCTATCGCCTTGGGGTTGGCGGGCCTCGATCAGGGGGTGCAGATGCTGCGGGTGCATGATATTATCGAGACCAGACAGGCAATCGCGCTGTGGAGCGCGCTTAATTCCGAGGTATAATATGAAGCGTAAATATTTTGGCACTGACGGGGTGCGCGGCAGGGCCAACATCCACCCGATGACAGCGGAAATGGCGCTGAAGCTCGGGGCGGTTGTCGGGCAGTATTTTGCCTCTCACAAGGGCAGTAAGCGGGTGATTATCGGCAAGGATACCCGCCGCTCGGGCTATATGATCGAAAACGCCCTGACCGCCGGATTGCTGGGCGTGGGTATGGATGCCTATCTGCTTGGCCCCGTGCCAACGCCTGCCGTGGGTATGTTGACCCGAAGCATGCGCGCCGATCTTGGTATCATGATCTCGGCCTCGCATAATCCGCATCAGGATAACGGCATCAAGTTTTTTGGCCCTGACGGGTTCAAGCTTTCGGATGAGGTCGAGCACGAGATCGAGGCGCTGCTGGATGTGGAGCCGGAGCTGGTCAATGCGGTCGAGATAGGGAGGGCGCATCGGGTCGAGGGTGACCGGGCGCGCTATATCGAATACGCAAAAACCACCTTTCCCCGCCGCTTCCGGCTCGAGGGGCTGAAGGTGGTGGTTGATTGTGCCAACGGGGCTGCTTACCGCACCGCGCCGGAGGTTTTGTGGGAGCTGGGGGCCGAGGTGGTGCCGATCGGGGTGTCGCCCAACGGGTATAATATTAACGATCAATGCGGCTCGACCAGCCCTGAAATGGTGCAGCGGGTGGTGGTGGAGCAGGGTGCCGACCTCGGGATATGCCTTGACGGGGATGCCGACCGGCTACTGGTCATTGATGAAAAAGGCGAGGTTGCAGATGGTGACCAGCTGATGGCTCTGATCGCCACGCGCATGGCCGCCGAGGGCAAACTGGTGGATAATACGCTGGTGGCAACCGTGATGAGCAACCTCGGGCTTGAGCGTTATATGGAGGGTGCGGGCATGCGCTTGCTGCGCACCGATGTCGGAGACCGCTATGTGGTCGAGGCGATGCGGGCGGGGGGATATAACCTTGGTGGCGAGCAATCGGGGCATATTGTGTTGCGCGATTTTGTGACCACCGGCGACGGGCTGATCGCGGCCTTGCAGATTTTGAAGGCGATGGTCGAAACCGGTGAAAAGGCGAGTGTTTTGACGCGGGTGTTTGATCCGGTGCCGCAATTGCTGAAAAATGTGCGTTACAATCCGGCCACAACCCCGCTGGAAAGCGTCAGTGTTCAGGCTGCTATCAAGGCCGGAGAGGCGCGCTTTGGCGATGAGGGGCGGGTGCTGACCCGCAAATCGGGCACCGAGGCGCTTATCCGGGTGATGGGTGAATGCAGCGACGCAGCTTTGCTACATGCGGTGGTTGATGATATTGCCGCAGCGGTCAAGGCGGCGGGATAACGTGCGACCCCGTTTGGCCAGCACCGATACTTGCGGCATATTGCACCCGTCCCGCAGCCCGGACCCTGACCGCGAAGACGAATGCCGAAAAAGGGTGGAAATGCGTTTGGCAATCAGGTAGGGTTTTATATTAGCTGCAATGATCCGAAAACGGGCGGTGGCACGGGCACACATGAGGAAGAGCAGTTCCCATGACTGAAATGGCATATGGCGCATCCGCGTCCGAAACCGGTGATTCCGGTATATCCGAATGGTGGCGCACAGTTGACCGGCTGTCGATTGCGGCGGTGTTGGCGCTGTTTTTGATCGGCATGTTGCTGGCGTTGGCCGCCTCGCCACCTCTGGCGCTCGAGAACGGGCTGGAGCGGTTTTATTATGTGAAGCGACAGGCAATCTACGGGGTGCTCGGGCTGGGGGTGATGATTTTTCTGTCTACCCGCAGCATAAAAACCGTGCGGCGTCTGGCTGTGCTCGGGTTTATTGCGGTGTTGCTCGGGCTGATGGTATTACCCTGGATCGGCACGGATTACGGCAAGGGTGCGGTGCGCTGGGTTTCCTTGGGGTTTGGCTCTATCCAGCCGTCGGAGTTTATCAAGCCTTTATTTGCGGTGACAGCGGCGTGGTTATTGGCCGCGAGCACCGATATCGGTGGCCCACCGGGGCGCATGATATCTTTTATCCTGATGATGGTGATTGTTTTTCTTTTGATTTCGCAGCCTGATTACGGGCAGGCGGCGCTGGTATTGGCCAGCTGGGGCACAATATTTTTTGTGGGTGGCGCGCCGAAAAAGCTGATATTCACACTGGCCGGCCTGGCGGTGGGCGGGGGCTATCTGGCTTATGTGAGTGTGCCCCATGTGGCGCGGCGGATTGACGGCTTTCTGAGTGCGGATGTTGATCCGCTGACCCAGATCGGTTTTGCCACTTCGGCTATTCAGGATGGCGGGCTGTTCGGGGTCGGAATCGGGGCGGGTACCGTAAAATGGACCCTGCCGGATGCCCATACAGATTTTATTATTGCGGTGGCGGCCGAGGAGTTCGGCCTGTTGTTTACGCTGGTGATCATTGCCTTGTTTATGCTTTTGACCATGCGCTCGCTTTTGCGGCTCCGCCGCGAGGGGGATATGTTTATCCGGCTGACAGGGGTCGGGCTGGTGACGGTGCTCGGGGCGCAGGCGCTGATCAATCTCGGGGTGGCGGTGCGGCTATTGCCCTCCAAGGGGATGACATTGCCGTTTGTGAGCTATGGCGGCTCGTCGCTTCTGGCGGCGGGCATCATGATGGGTATGCTTTTTGCGATGACGCGTAAACGCCCGCAAGGGGATATGTCCGAGCTGCTGGGCGGTGGGCCGTGAGCGCGCCGCTTGTGGTGATCGCTGCTGGCGGTACCGGTGGGCATATGTTTCCGGCGCAGGCGCTGGCCGAGGAGATGCTGGCGCGCGGCTGGCGGGTGAAACTTTCGACAGATGTGCGGGGCGCGCGATATTCGGGGGGTTTTCCCGAGGCGGTGGTGCGCGAGATTGTGAAATCCGCGACTACGGCGCGGGGCGGTGTGCTGGCCAAATTGATGGTGCTGCCGCGCATTGCGACCGGCTCGCTCAAAGCGTGGCGCAGCTTTCGGGCAGATCGCCCCGATGTGGTGGTTGGCTTTGGCGGATACCCGGCAATTCCGGCTATGGCGGCAGCGTGGCTTTTGCGCTTGCCGCGTATGGTGCATGAGCAAAACGGTGTGTTGGGGCGGGTGAACAAGGTGTTTGCGACGCGGGTGGATATGGTCGCCTGTTCGGTGTGGCCGACGGTGCTGCCCAAGGGAGCGGTGGCCGAGCATACTGGCAACCCCGTGCGCGAAAGCGTGCTGGCAAAGGCGGCCTCGCCTTATATTGCGCCCGGCGATTACCCGATGAATCTGCTGGTGTTTGGTGGCTCGCAAGGGGCGAGCATTATGGGCAATGTGCCAAAGGCGCTAGCCCTGCTGCCCCAAGCCTTGCAGGACCGCCTGATTGTGTCCCATCAAGCGCGGGATTCCGACCATGCGGATGCGGTGGCGGCTTACGAAACGCTGGGTATTCGCGCCGATGTGCAGCCATTTTTTGATGATATCCCCAAGCGACTGGCCCACGCACAGCTGGTGATCGCGCGGGCGGGGGCGTCAAGCGTGGCCGATATAACCGTGGTCGGGCGGCCCTCGATCCTGATCCCGCTGGCAGCCGCCATTCGGGATGAGCAAACCGCCAATGCCGCTGGACTAAAAGCCGCGCACGGGGCGATTGTTATACAAGAGAAAGACTTGACGCCAGCGGTCTTGGCGCAGCATATCGGGGGGGTATTGTCCGCCCCTGATTTGGCGCAAAGCATGGCTGAAGCCGCGCTGGAGCTTGGCCGACCAGATGCCACCCGGCGCCTTGCCGCCTTGGTGGAAAAACTAGGAAAAACACAATGAACAGCCAAACACGCCTGCCCCATGATATCGGCCCGATCCACTTTGTGGGCATTGGCGGCATTGGCATGAGCGGCATTGCCGAAGTGCTGATGAACCACGGCTATAAGGTGCAAGGGTCTGACCTGAAGGAAAGCCCGATCACCAAGCGGCTGGAGGAAAAAGGCGCGGAGATTTTTATTGGCCAGAAGGCCGAAAACCTTGAGGGCGCCGAGGTGATTGTGATCTCGACCGCGATAAAACCCGGCAATGCCGAGCTGGACGCCGCCCGCGCACGGGGCTTGCCTGTGGTGCGACGTGCTGAAATGCTGGCCGAGCTGATGCGGCTGAAAAGCAATGTGGCAGTGGCCGGCACCCATGGCAAAACCACCACCACCTCGATGGTCGCCGCGCTGCTTGATGGCGGCGGTATGGACCCGACGGTGATCAATGGCGGTATCATCCATGCTTATGGCTCAAATGCGCGCATGGGCAGTGGCGAGTGGATGGTGGTCGAGGCGGACGAGAGCGACGGCACTTTCAATAAACTACCGGCGACCATTGCGATTATTACCAATATCGACCCCGAGCATCTTGACCACTACGGTAGCTTTGATGCGCTGCGCGAGGCGTTTTATACCTTTGTCGGCAATATCCCGTTTTACGGCGTGGCGGTGTGCTGCATTGATCATCCCGAGGTTCAGGCCCTTGTTGGCCGGATCACCGACCGGCGGGTGGTAACCTATGGCATGAGCCCGCAAGCCGATGTGCGGGTGAAAAACTTGCGTTTCGAGGGCGGAAAAGCCTTTTTCGATGTGGCGATGAAGGTTGGCTCCATTCGTGGTCTGGTGCTGCCGATGCCCGGCGATCACAACGTGCTCAATGCCACGGCGGCTGTGGCGGTGGCGCTGCATCTCGGGGTGTCGGCGGAGGATATCAAGGCTGCGCTCAAGGGCTTTGGCGGGGTTAACCGGCGGTTTACAAAGGTGGCCGAGCTGGACGGGGTGACGATCATTGATGATTATGCCCATCATCCGGTCGAGATTGCGGCGGTGCTGAAGGCGGCGCGCCAATGCACGAAAGGGCGGGTGATTGCTGTGCATCAGCCCCACAGGTTTTCACGGCTGGAGGATCTGTTCGAGGATTTTTGCAGCTGTTTCAATGATGCCGATATTGCGGCGATTGCGCCGGTATTTGCCGCCGGAGAACCCTCTATCAAGGGGGTAGACCATGTGGCGCTGGTATCCGGCCTAATAACCCGGGGCCATAAAAACGCCGTGGTAATAGATGGCGAAGCCGGGCTGGCAGAGCTGGTAAAAGAGGTGGCGCGGCCGGGGGATATTGTGGTTTGCCTCGGGGCGGGCACCATATCGGCATGGGCCAACGGGCTGCCTGCCGCGCTTACATGAGCAGCTTTATCGCGGTCTGCCTTTGGGCGATTTCGGCCAATGTGATTGCGGTAATTCCTTGGGGGCAGCCCTATCGGCTACACTGGAATCTGGCGCGACTGCTGGTGCTGGCCTTGCCGGTGGTTATCTGGCTGGTGGGTGCGCAGCACGGGGTTTATTGGCAGCTTGCGGCGCTGGTGCTTGCGGTTTTTCAGCTGCGGCTTATGCTGCGGCATATGTATAGGCAAGCCATGGAAAAGTGGAGAGGGCGATGAGTGCAATACTGGTGGCCGGTATTTGGGCGCTGGTCGCCAATCTTGTGGCGATGCTGCCCCATAACCGGCTGCACTTTACCCTTGGCGGGGTTTTGCTGCTGTGTTTTCCTGTTGTTTTGTGGATGATCGGGCAGGCCTTTGGCGGCTGGGCGGTTTTTGCTGTTGTGCTGGTCGGGGTGTCTTTGTTTCGGTTGCCGCTGGTGTATTATATAAAGAAAGCGCTGGGAAAACATGAGCCTGATTGACAAAATGCCCAAAACCGAGGGGCGCTTGCTGGAGAACCGCCCGCTGGACAGCCTAAGCTGGCTGCGTGTTGGCGGCCCTGCCGAAGTGCTCTTTACCCCTGCGCATATGGCTGACCTTGCTGCTTTTATGAAGGCCCTGCCACAGGATGTTCCGGTGCTGCCGATTGGTGTTTGCTCCAACCTGATTATCCGTGATGGCGGGGTAAAGGGCGTGGTTGTGCGGCTCGGCCCAAAGTTTAACGGCTTTGAGGTGCTGAAGGGTGGCGAGGTCCGCGTCGGCGCCTCGGCGCTGGATGCGCAGGTGGCAAAAAAGGCGGCAGAGGCGGGGATTGACTTGGCGTTTTTACGCACCATTCCGGGCAGCATCGGCGGCGCGATTAAAATGAACGCAGGCTGTTATGGCAGCTATATGGCGGATGTATTTGTGCGCGCCACAGCGGTGACCCGGCAGGGCGAGGTGGTGACCCTGAAGCCGGATGATATGGGCTTTGGCTACCGCCACTCCGCCATGCCGGATGATACGACGATCACCCAAGCCGTGCTGCGTGGGCCGCTGGGCGAGCCTGCCGAGATAGCGGTGAAGATGGAAGCGGCACTGGCCAGCCGCGCCGCCAGCCAGCCCGTAAAAGACCGCTCTTGCGGCTCCACCTTCCGCAACCCTGCGGGGTTTTCCTCCACCGGAGAAGCCGACGATGTGCATGACCTGAAAGCATGGAAACTGATTGACGAGGCAGGGCTGCGGGGGGCAAAGCTCGGCGGGGCGCAGATGAGCGAGATGCACCCTAATTTTCTGATCAATACCGGCGGGGCGAGCGCGGCAGACCTTGAAGGGCTGGGCGAGATGGTGCGGGCGCGGGTGAAGGAAAAGCACGGGATCGAGCTGGAATGGGAGATTAAGCGGGTGGGGGATGGTTGAAATGGCAGGGTTAAAGGTATTGAAAAATTGGCTGAAGCTGATTTAAAAAATCACGCTTAAAGCAAGGTTTATGGGCGCTATTTCTCTGGTTTGCGCTCACAGTAGCGGCCGTGGCTGTTTATTTGGTTTTCTCATACATAAACTACGGGAACATGCTCACGGACATTTGCATTGGTCGGAGGGTGGGATCGATGGAGCAATGTGAATGCGTGGGCAAGTATATGAAAAGTAGTGCCGGTTTTTTTGAATGGGCTTATTGGGTTTTTGATAATTTCTTTTTTGAAAGATCAAGTGAGCGTTCATACGAATTGGCTGAAGTGTCGGTAAGGCAATGCCTTCCAGAATATGAGCAGTAATAACGCTGCTTGGAGTTGTGGCCGGCAATGCTTTAACCAAAGAAGCCAAGGGCCGGTGAAGCCGGGAAAGCTAAAGGCGCGCGCCTCGGCGTGACCATGTAAAACTCAAGAAAACTGTTCCCAAACCGAATCGCCTGCGCTAGAGTAGGCCCGACGGGGAAAACCCCGCGATACATGACCCCGAAAACGGGGCTTTGAGGTGGCTATGTCGAGCAGGACATCAAGCCGCATCGTAGTTTTGAAAGGTGGGACCTCGGCTGAGCGCGAGGTGTCTCTGGATTCTGGCGCGGCATGCGCGACTGCTTTGCGGGAAAAGGGTTACATCGTTAGCGAGATCGACGCAGGGGTTGATCTGGCCGAACGCCTGCGCGAAGCAAATCCCGAGGTTGTTTTTAATGCTCTGCATGGTCGCTACGGCGAGGATGGCTGCGTGCAGGGGCTGCTTGAGTGGCTCGGATATCGCTACACCCATTCCGGTGTGCTGGCTTCGGCGCTGGCCATGGATAAAGAGGCGAGCAAACGGGTGTTTGCCGCTGTGGGTCTGCCGGTGGCCAAAAGCCTGCTGGCCCCGCGCGACGAGGTGCAGCGCGCGCATGCCATGCCGCCGCCTTATGTGGTCAAGCCCAATAACGAAGGGTCGAGTGTCGGGATATATTTTGTGGCGCAAGAGACCAGCAGGCCACCGCAGCTTTCCTCTAGCATGTCGGAAACCGTGATGGTCGAGGCCTATGTGCCCGGCCGCGAGCTGACGGTAGCGGTGCTTAACGGCACCGCGCTGACGGTGACAGATATTTATGCCGACGGCTGGTATGATTATGACGCGAAATACAAAGAGGGCGGTTCAAGGCATGTGGTGCCGGCGGATATTCCGGCGGATATCTTTGCGGCCTGTCTCGATATTGCCGAGCGGGCGGATGCGGCGCTGGGCTGTGTCGGCCTGTCGCGGGCCGATTTTCGCTGGGACGAGGCGCGCGGGCTGGCGGGGCTTTATTTGCTTGAGGTCAATACCCAGCCGGGCATGACAGCCACATCACTGGCCCCCGAGCAGGCCGCCCACAAGGGTATTGATTTTGCGACGCTGTGCCAGCAATTGGTGGAGGATGCGCCATGCAGCCGATAATCGCGGAGCGCCGCGCGCTGGTGCCGGGAAAACAAACGGCACTGGTCAAGGTCAAAGACAGGGGTAAACCCGACCATGTGCCCTCAAAGTTTAGCTACCGGATGGAGCGGCTGTGGCTGACCAGATGGTTTCGCGACATGGTGCGGGTGTGGTTGCCGCTCGGGGCGGTGATTATTGCGGCCTATGCCGCCTATAACAGCCCTACGCTCAATAGTTGGGTGGCGGCAAAGGTCGAGGCTGTGCGCGATGTGGTGGCGGAGCGGCCGGAATTGCGCATCGAGCGGGTATCCATTCCGGTTGGCTCATCCGATTTGCAGCGCCAGATACTGGGGATCATGGATCTGGAGCTACCGGTGAGCGCGCTTGATGTTGATCTGGCTGATTTGCGCGATCTGGTGTTGGGGCTGAATGCGGTGAAATTCGCGTCGATCACCTTCGAGAGCGGAGAGTTGGAGGTGGCTATCGTCGAGCGGGTGCCGGCGATGGTGTGGCGCAACCTCAACCGGATATATTTGCTGGACAAAGACGGGGTGCTGGTAGCGGAAGTGGCGCGGCGAGCGGTGCGCTCCGACCTGCCGCTGGTGGTCGGGGAAGGTGCTGACCGTGCCATGCTCGAAGCACGCGAGATTTTTTCGGTGCTGGAGCCGGTGCTGGGCAAGGTATTGGGGCTGGTGCGCATGGGCGAGCGTCGCTGGGATGTGGTTTTTGCCACTAATGTGGTGAAGCTGCCGGCCGAGGGCGGGGCAGATGCCTTGCGGCGGGTAATGGAGATGCAGCGCCGCGACGATGTTTTGGCGCGTGATGTATCGGTGATAGATATGCGCAACCCGGACCGGATTATTTTACGAGTTAACGAAGAAGCGATACGGGAGATGCGCCGGGTGCGCGCCCGTCTGCATGGAGAGCGCGCATGAATGATTTATTCGAGACCCAGAGAGAGATGCGCCAGCGCCGCGAGGCCGCCATCAAGCGCGGGGTGATCGCGGTGCTGGATGTCGGGTCTTACAAGGTATCCTGTCTGGTATTGCAGTTTTCAAACGAAGAAGAGCCGGAGAGCGCGGCAGATGTGACCATGCCCAGCATGGGCAGCTTTCGGGTGGTCGGGGTGGGCACAGTGCGCTCCAACGGGGTAAAGTTTGGCGAGATCACCGATATGGGCGAGACCGAGCGCGCTATTCGCTCGGCCGTGGCCAAGGCGCAAAAAATGGCGCTGCTTCGGGTTGATCATGTGATTGTCTGCTTTGCCGGTGGTCGGCCACGCTCTTATGGGTTGAGTGGCGAGGTCGAGGTCGAGCAGGGCGAGGTGTCCGAGCGGGATATCGGGCGGGTGCTGGCCAGCTGCGAGGTGCCGCCTTATGGGCAGGATCGCGAGGCGATCCATGCTCTGCCAGTGAATTTCAGCCTTGACCATCGCACAGGGCTTGAAGACCCGCGCGGGCAGGTTGGTGCGCGACTATCGGTGGATATGCATATGCTGACCCTGGCCGATGCGCCGGTTTATGACCTGCTGGAATGTTTGAAGCGCTGTGATCTGGAAGTGGCGGGCTTGGCCTTTTCGGGCTTTGCCAGCGGGGTTTCGACCCTGATGGAAAACGAACAACAGCTCGGCGCGGCGATTGTCGACCTCGGCGGCGGCTCGACGGCGATCTCGGTCTTTATGCGCAAACACATGATTTACGGCGATGCGGTGCGGCTGGGGGGAGACCATATCACCCAGGATATTTGCCAGGGGTTGCAGCTTTCCTATACCGATGCCGAGCGGATAAAGACCCTGCATGGCGGGCTGGTGGCCACCGGCTCGGACAGCCGGCTGGATATCGAGGTGCCCAACCCGTTGGCGCAATGGGAAAACGACCGGCGCACGGTCAGCCGCTCCGATCTGATCGGGGTGATGCGGCCACGGGTGGAGGAAATACTGGAAGAGGTGCGGGTGCGGTTGGATGCGGCCGGCTTTGACCACCTGCCGACCCAGAGGATAGTGCTGACCGGCGGCGCCAGCGCCATGCCGGGGCTTGAGGAACTGGCAGGGCGGATCCTTGGCGGACAGGTGCGTATTGGCCGGCCCTTGCGGGTGCAGGGTTTGCCGCACTCTTCGGCCGGAGCAGGGTTTTCGGCAGCGGTGGGGCTGGCGCTGCATGCCAGCCACCCGATGGATGAATGCTGGGATTTCGAGATGCCGGTGGACCGGATTGGCACACGCCGGATCAAGGCAGCGGTGCGTTGGTTCCGGCAAAATTGGTAAATTGGGGGTTGATCGGTGGAAATGCGCTTATATAGTGGTCATACACAGGATATTGTGTAAAAATCGTGAAAAAAGCGTGACGGACTCGTGGGTTTAAGTTAGCATAACGAATCAGCAGATTGAGTGAATAAAGCCCCAAAAAGGGGCGGGGCAATGAGCATAGGCGGAGATAAAATGGCTTTGAATTTACGCATGCCGGAAACCAACGACCTGAGACCGAGAATTACGGTTTTCGGGGTGGGTGGTGCCGGGGGCAACGCGGTCAACAACATGATCGACAAAAATCTTGACGGGGCGGAGTTTGTTGTTGCCAATACTGACGCGCAAGCGCTCAGCCAGTCGCAGGCACCCAAAAAGATCCAGCTCGGCGAGCGCATCACCGAGGGTCTCGGTGCCGGTGCCAAGCCCGAGGTTGGCAATGCTGCCGCCACCGAAAGCATCGACGCGATCATTGACCACCTCAGCGGCGCGCATATGTGCTTTATCACGGCTGGCATGGGCGGGGGCACCGGTACGGGCGCTGCGCCGGTCATCGCCAACGCCGCTCGTGAACTTGGCGTGCTGACCGTGGGTGTGGTCACCAAGCCCTTTCAGTTTGAAGGCGCGCGCCGCATGAGGCAGGCGGAAGCCGGTGTGGAAGAGCTGCAAAAGGTGGTCGATACCCTGATCATCATTCCCAACCAGAACCTTTTCCGCCTCGCTAATGAAAACACCACCTTTACGGATGCGTTCAGCATGGCTGACGATGTGCTGTATCAAGGGGTCAAGGGTGTGACCGACCTGATGGTGCGCCCGGGGATCATCAACCTGGATTTCGCCGATGTGCGCTCCGTGATGGACGAAATGGGCAAAGCAATGATGGGCACCGGCGAGGCCGAGGGCGAGGATCGCGCGCGCAAAGCCGCCGAGCTGGCTATAGCCAACCCGCTGCTGGACGAGATTTCACTGAAATCGGCCAAGGGTGTGCTGATCAATATCACCGGTTCACAGGACATGACCCTGTTTGAGCTGGACGAAGCCGCCAACCGCATCCGTGAAGAGGTTGATCCGGATGCCCATATTATCGTTGGCTCCACACTTGATCCTGATCTGGAAGGCCTGCGGGTTTCCGTTGTGGCGACAGGTATTGATGTCGCCGAGAGCGAGATGGCCTCACCGGTCAGCCGCCGCCCGATGCGCGAGCCGCTGAAGCTCAAGCCCGAGACTGTGGTTGCGCCGGAAGAAGAGATTTCCGAAGTGGCCACCGCCGCAGTAGTGGCCGAGCCTGTGGTCCCTGTAGCACCGGCGGCTGTGGCGCAGACGCTCACCGAAGACGTAGCGGTTGCTGAAGTCCAAGAAGCGCCGGTTGCGGATAATTTCATTGACCAGAGAGCAACGATGGAAGCCGAGGTGGCTGCACCGCCGGCGCCGGCCGAGGTGCCCGCGGATACCACAGCCCGCCTTCAGGCGGCGGTGGCCCATATGCCCGAACTGGTAAAAGAAGCACCGGCAACCGCGCCGGAAAAACCTTCGCGCTCTGTCATTAGAACCCTGATCAACCAGATGAAGGGCCAAAGCACTGAAGGGGAGCCTGCGCCACGGGTTCAGCCCTCTATGCGCTCTGGTTCACAAGCCGGACAGGCGCTTGATCTTGATCGCGAAGAGCAGGAACGTATTGAAATACCAGCGTTTTTAAGGCGTCAAGCCAACTAGGAGTTTCCTCCGGGACTGGGGCGCTTGCTTGGCAAGCGCCCTTTTTTTGTGCCTGCCTGCCAGCATGGGCCGATTGGGAAACTGTCGCATTTCGACATAAAGAGTGACTGCCCGGGGCGTTTAAATTCGGGCGAACATAGCGTATATAGAGGTGAGTGTCGCTTTGGCGATATCTATGTAGATGATTATTATAGGCGGTTATTGTGCAGCGCACCCTTGGACAGGATATCCATATTATCGGCACCGGCCTTCATTCGGGGCGTCCGGCGCGGTTGCGTTTGCGGCCAGCTGCGGCCGATCGCGGCATATGGTTTCGCCGTGTTGATATTTCAGGCCGTGACAATATGATTCCGGCGCGCTGGGATCGGGTTAATGATACTTTGCTCTCGACCGGTATCGCAAATGAAAATGGTGTCGGGGTTTCGACCATTGAGCACCTGATGGCAGCGCTGGCCGGTTGCGGTGTGCATAATGCCATTATCGAAATTGACGGGCCGGAAGTGCCGATTATGGATGGAAGCGCTGCGCGTTTTGTCTCCGATATCTGGAAGGCGGGGCTGGTGGAGCAGGGGCAAGCGCCACATGTTCTCGAAATACTACAACCGGTGCGGGCTGCGCAAGGGGGTGCCTTTGCCGAGCTGACGCCGCTTGACCATTTCGAGATAGATTTCACCATCGAGTTTCCCGATACGCTCATTGGCCGCCAGAGCGCGGCGCTTGATATGCGCAATGGCAGTTTTGTTCATGATCTCGCGGATTGCCGGACATTTTGCCGGGCCGAGGATGTCAACAAGATGCGCGCAGCCGGTCGTGCCTTGGGTGGCTCGCTCGAAAATGCGCTGGTGATTGATGGAGATCACTACCAAAATGCCGAAGGCGCGCGACGGGATGACGAATGTGTGCGCCATAAAATGCTTGATGCTCTGGGCGACTTGATGCTGGCAGGCGCGCCTGTACTGGGCCGTTATCGCGGGTATAAAGCTGGCCATAACTTGACCAACGTATTGTTGAGAAAGGTTTTTTCTACACCGGGGGCAGCTGTGCTGCGCCGTGCGACTCAAGCTGAAACGCAGTGTTTGCCCGGCCCGGCCTTGCGAGATTTTGCCTTATTGCAGGCAGGATAGAGCCGAGGTGCTAAAAAGCCGTTTTTTCCGTCAGTGATCTATGCTAGCAACGCAAGTGAACTGCGATTGCCGAGGGTAGACATGGATTATCGAGTCTGGATAAAACGCGCCGGAATGCTGGCACTGGTTGTAACGGTTTCGGCCTGCGCCAGGGAAGGGCGGCAGGTCTCTGTCGATGATACCACCAGCCCGCAAGAGATTTTGGCACTGGCCGAGGCGGAAGTGCAGCGCAACAAGCTGGACCGCGCGGGCGATCTTTTTCTCGAGGTCGAACGGCTCTACCCTTATACGGTAGAGGCTGAATATGCGATCATTCAGGCGGCCAAGTCCTATCAGGGTGGCAAAAAACGACTGGAAAGCCGGGCTGCGGCCCAGCGCTATGTTGATTTCTTTCCGGCTGGTCAATATGCGGCGCTTGCCCACTATCTGATCGCGCTCAGCTATTATGACCAGATTGTCGATGTGCAGCGGGATCAGGAAAACACCTTCAAGGCGCTTCAGGCGCTGCGGATTGTTGTCGAGCGCTTCCCCAACTCCGAATATGCGGCGCTTGCTGCTCCCAAATTCACCACTGCGCTTAACCAGCTTGCGGGCAAGGAGATGGATGTCGGGCGCTATTATCTGAAAAAAGGGCAGTTTGCTGCCGCGATTGGCCGGTTTGACGTGGTGGTCCGGGAATATGGTGATACCCCGCATCGGCCCGAGGCGTATTTGCGGCTGGTCGAGGCCTATCTTTCGTTTGGCCTCAACGGGCAGGCAGCACAGGCAGCGGGGCTGCTGGCAGCGCAATACCCCGATAACCAATGGACACGTGCGGCCAGCTCTTTGCTGGGGTCGGGGCGGTGAGCCTGAGAGGGCAGCCAAAGAGTCGGCGCCCGGGCGGCCGGTAGGGCGCAAACATGCTGGTAAGCCTGACCATAAGGGACATGTTGCTCATCAAGCAGGTGGACCTGCGCTTTGGCGCGGGGCTGAATGTGCTGACCGGCGAGACCGGCGCGGGAAAATCCATTTTGCTGGACAGTCTGGGCTTTGTACTCGGGCGTCGCGGGCGGGCCGGTATGGTGCGCGCGGGTGCGGCGCTTGGCGAGGTCAGCGCGGTGTTCGAGCTGGATCAGGCGCATCCGGTAGCGGCTATTCTGGATCAGGCCGGTCTGCCCTTTGACGGGGAGCTGCTGCTGAGGCGGCTCAATTATCCTGACGGGCGCAAACGGGCTTTTGTTAATGATCGGGCGGTGTCAGCCGAGGTATTGCGCGGCCTTGGGGCAGCACTGGTCGAGGTACACGGACAGCATGATGACAGGGGGCTACTCAATGCGCGGGGGCATATGGCTCTGCTTGACAGCTTTGCCGAAAATGAACGGGCACTGGTAAAGGTGGCGGCGGCATGGGCGGGTTTGCGGCAGGCAGAGGCCGAGCTGGAGGCCGCACAACAGGCGGTGGCTGCCGCCGAGGCCGATGCGGAATATGTGCGCCATGCGCTCGAAGAGCTGGCGGTTCTGGCGCCCGAAACCGGCGAGGACGCAACCCTCGACAGCCAGCGCCGCCTGATGCAGGGGGCCGAGCGGGTGCGGGAAGATGTTGGCAAGGCGGTGCAGGCGCGCGAGATGGCCGAGGGTTTGCTGCATGACGCCCTGCGCTGGATGCAGGATGCCGATGATGTGCCAGGGCTTGGTCTGGCGGATAGTATCGAGGCGATGGGGCGGGTTCTGACCGAGCTGAATGAGGTGCAAACCGGCGTGGAGAGTGCGCTTCAACGATTGGATGTTGATCCTTTCGAGCTGGAGCAGATCGAGGAGCGGCTTTTTGCCATTCGGGCTTTGGCGCGCAAGCATAATGTGCTGCCGGACGAATTGCCCGCACTTTGGCAGGGTTTTGCACAAAAAGTGAAAGATATCGACAGCAGCGGCAGCCGGATCGCTGCACTGTCGGCGCAGCGCGCACAGGCCGCCGGCCTTTATAATACAGCGGCGGACGCGTTGCGGGAGCGTCGCCTTCAGGCGGCGAGGCGGCTTGACCGGCTGATGCGGGCCGAGCTGGCGCCGCTGAAAATGGAAAATGCCGGATTTGAAACCGTGGTGGCCGAGGCAACTGCGGGCGTGCACGGCAAGGATACGGTGTTTTTCCAGGTATCGACCAATCCGGGCGCACCGGCGGGCGCGATCGAAAAAATCGCCTCGGGGGGGGAGCTTTCGCGGTTTTTGCTGGCGCTTAAAGTATGCCTGACCACGCGCAGCAGCGGCCTGACGATGATTTTTGATGAAATAGATCGCGGCGTGGGCGGAGCAACAGCCGATGCTGTCGGGCGGCGGCTCGCGGCCGTGGCCGAAGGGGCGCAGGTTTTGGTGGTGACCCATTCTCCGCAGGTGGCGGCAATGGGGCAGGTGCATTTCGTGGTGTCAAAATCAATGGAAAAGGGCGCAACGCGCACCGATGTGTGTGCGCTGTCAGGGGCGGGGCGGCTAGACGAGATCGCTCGCATGCTGGCGGGCGATGTGATCAGCGATGCGGCCCGCGCGGCGGCGCAGGCACTGCTGGATAATGCGCCGGTGGCGGCGCGTTAAGGGTTTTTTTGCCCGGTCGGTATTGCCCGCGCCGCGCTGACAGCACGGGGTGCAAACCGGGGCACCGAACAGTATCAGGCCTGCATTTCGGCGCGGATTTGCTGGCGCAGCATATCAATCGGGATCTTCTTTCCGTCACGTTTATAGCTCCAGTAGGTCCAGCCATTGCAGCTTGGTGCGCCCTCGAGCGCTGCGCCGACCTGGTGGATGGAGCCGCGGGCATCATGGGCGATCAGGGTGCCGTCGGCGCGGACTTTTGCGCGGTGGCGACCATTGAGAGAGTATAGCTCTTCGCCAGGGTTGAGCATGCCGCGCTCAACCAGATTGCCGAAGGGCACGCGCGGTTCGGCGCGTTTGGCGGTGGTGACGCGCAGGCTGTCCGCATCATATTTACGGGTATTATCTATGCGTTTTTGCGCCACTTCGCGGTAAGCGACCTCGCGCTCGATGCCGATAAAGTGTCGGCCGAGTTTTTTGGCGACTGCGCCGGTGGTGCCGGTGCCGAAAAACGGATCAAGGATAACATCGCCGGGGTTGGTGGATGCGAGTAGCACCCGGTGCAGCAGGGATTCCGGCTTTTGGGTCGGGTGGGCCTTTTCGCCTTTTTCGTTTTTCAGGCGCTCGCCGCCGTTGCAGATTGGCAGTACCCAGTCCGAGCGCATCTGGATGCCTTCATTCAGCTCTTTGAGGGCTTCGTAGTTGAAGGTATATTTGGAGCTGTCGGATTTTCCGGCCCAGATCATGGTTTCGTGGGCGTTGGTGAAGCGTTTGCCGCGAAAATTGGGCATCGGGTTGGCTTTACGCCAGATCACGTCATTCAAAATCCAGTAGCCGGCATCTTGCAGCGCCACGCCAACGCGGAAAATATTGTGGTAGGAGCCGATCACCCAGAGCGCGCCATTGGGCTTGAGGATGCGGCGGGCCGCGGCCAGCCATTCGCGGGAGAATTTGTCATAGGCCGCAAAGCTGGAAAACTGGTCCCAGTCGTTATCCACAGCGTCGACCTTGGAATTATCGGGGCGGTGCAGATCGCCGCGCAGCTGGAGATTATAGGGCGGATCAGCGAAAACCAGATCAACCGAATTTGCGGGTAGGCTGTTCATGGCCTCGATGCAATCGCCGCTCATGATGGTATCAAGCGGGAGAGATTGCTTTGCGGTATCTGTAGTTTTGATCATGCTCTGGGGTGCCCTTAAGCTTTTTGCTTGTTATGGCCCTAACATGATTCATTGGTGATTCTGTGTCAATTTCTTTTTGAATCAAGTACTTATTTAATTTTCTTCACACAACATCTTGTGGATGGGTTTGAACGAACGTCTATGATGTGGGGTGATGCCAAGGTCTTTCAGGCCAGATTGGTGGGCTTTGGTGCCGTATCCCATGTTGGTTTCCCACCCGTAGCCCGGATATGTGGCAGAAAGGTCACACATCAGGCGGTCGCGTGTGACCTTGGCGATGATCGAGGCGGCGGCAATGCTTTGGGAGCGGCTGTCGCCTTGCACAATCGCGCGGGCTTCGCAGGGGAGCGCGCGGGGGATTTTGTTGCCGTCTATCAGGGCAAAACGAGGGGGGGTGGCCAGCGCGCTGATGGCGCGATGCATGGCAAGGAGGCTGGCTTGCAGTATATTGATCCGGTCTATTTCGGCCACGCTGGCTGTGCCGAGCGCGATGATGGATGTTGCGGATATTTCTGCAAACAGGACTTCACGCCGGGCTTTTGTCAGCTTTTTACTGTCATTCAGGCCGGGGGGGATATGGAGAGGATCAAGGATGACCGCAGCGGCAATGACAGGGCCGGCCCACGGGCCACGGCCTACCTCGTCCACCCCGCAGACAGGAGACGGCGCGGCGGCTTCAAATTTAAAATCGGGGGTGGTTTTCACGGGTGTCTTTCTATTTTGATTTGCGTATGATTTGCTTTCTTACAGAGCGGGGGGAGATTCTGCCATGACTGTGATTGTTTCGGGAGCGGGGATCGGCGGGCTGACGGTAGCCCTGACCTGCCACGCGGCTGGCATTCCGGTAAAGGTCTATGAGCAGGTGCGCGAGATTTTCGAGCCGGGGCTGGAGGCTAAACTGGAGGCAATCGGCGTGCGCACCAGAGAGGTGGCGTATTTTTCCAAAAAAGGCTGGCGGATCCATGCGGAGGCGCGCGGGATACGGGTGAGCTATAAATGGCCGCAATATTCCATTCATCGCGGGGTTCGATGTGGATATTCTGAAGGGGTCGCTCCTATTCTTGCGCCGGAAATGAAGGTGACCCGTGATTGACCGGTTAGGAAAACCGATAGCGGCGCTGGCGTGGTTTTCGGCGCTGGTTGGCGGGCTGGTTCTGGTGGCTGTGATGGTGATGATCACGGTGAGCGTGATGGGGATGTCGGCCAACAAGTTCGGAAAGATGCTGAAGAAATCATATGATACCGTGGTTGAGCCGCTGCTGTCCATCGGGCCGATTCCGGGGGAGACCGAGATGGTCGAGGTCGGTATGGCATTTATTATTTTTGCATTTTTGCCGATTGTGACCCTGAACAAGGGCCATGCTGTGGTCGGGATCCTGACCGGGTTTTTTGGCAAGGGGGTTAACCGGCTGATTGATGTTGTGTCTGACGGGCTGATGCTGGTGGTGGCGGGGTTTTTGGCCTACCGGCACCTGCTGGGCACGCTTGATAAATTCGGCAATGGCGAAGCCACATGGATACTGCAATTTCCGGTGTGGTGGGGGTATGGGGCGGCGATGTTTGGCGCTGCTATCTTTGTTATTGTTGCGATATATTGTTTGTTGCGTTCGGTAGATGCGGCGCTGCGCGGACGCGATGTTCAGGTCTCGGGAGTGGTGCGTTGAGCGATTTCGATATGGGGCTTTGGTCCTTTGCTGTGATGTTGCTGCTGATATTTTTGCGCATTCCGATCGGGCTGGCGATGCTGATTGTCGGCATTGGCGGTAATGCGCTGGTGATCGGTGATTTTGGCATGATCTCGGGGCTGCTGAAAAACCTGACCTACGGGCAGTTTTCATCCTATTCGCTATCAATTGTGCCGTTGTTTTTGCTGATGGGGCAGTTCGCGACGCTGGGCGGGATGTCGGGGGCGCTGTTCAAGGCGGCGGAGGCATTTTTGGGCCATAAAAAGGGCGGGGTGGCGATGGCCTCTGTCGGGGCTTGCGCCGGCTTTGGCGCGATTTGTGGCTCCAGCCTTGCCACAGCTGCCACCATGGGGAAGGTGGCGCTGCCCGAGCTGCGGCGCAATGGCTATTCGGGGGCGCTTTCGACCGGCACTTTGGCGGCAGGTGGCACGCTGGGGATCCTTATTCCGCCTTCGGTTATATTGGTGATATACGCGATATTGGCTGAGCAAAACGTGGAAAAGCTTTTTGTAGCGGCGGTTATCCCGGGGGTTTTGGCCATGCTGGGTTATATGCTGGCGATCGCGATTTATGTGCGGGTTTTTCCCAATTCGGGCGGGGTGCGCGAGCGGGTGCCTTACGGCGAGCGTTTTATCGCGCTGCGGGCGGTTTGGCCGGTGCTGGTAGTGTTTATTGTGGTGGTTGGCGGTATTTTTCAGGGGCTGTTCACCCCGACACAAGGCGCGGCGGTGGGTGCTTTTGGCACGGGGCTGATCGCGTGGATGAATGGCGGGCTGAACTGGCAGAGCTTGATGGGGGCCTTTAAGGGCACGGCGATGACCACGGGCATGATCTTTTTTATCGTGCTGGGCGCGGCGGTCTATAACGGGTTTCTGGCGCTGACCGGGGTACCCCAGGAGGTGGCGCGCTTTGTTGGCGAGCAGGGCTATAACCCGTGGATGGTGTTGATGATTGTGCTGGTGGCTTATCTGCTTTTTGGCTGCATCATGGATTCGCTTTCGATGATTCTTTTAACCGTGCCGATCTTTTTTCCGATCATGATGTTGCTTGATTTTGGCATGAGCCCCGAGGAATTTGGCCTGTGGTTTGGTATTTTGGTGCTGATTGTGGTCGAGGTCGGGTTGATCACGCCTCCTGTGGGTATGAATCTGTTTGTCATCAATACCCTGGCGCGCGATATTCCGATATCGGAGACATTCAAGGGGGTGCTGCCGTTTGTGCTCACCGATATTCTGCGGATTGTGCTGCTGGTTCTGTTTCCGTCGATTACGTTATCTGCGGTTTGGTGGCTATTCTAGGCCATAGGCATGTGTAATTCGTTTGGGTTAACGATAAGTGAAATATTAACTTTTATTTAACCAGGCTCTGTTCTATAGTATACCGAGAGTTGTTTTAATGTTTTGCCCGTTATCGGGTGGTAGTAACCGGTTTTGGAGGTGTGTCTGTGGACCACACGGCAATTTAATCTATTTTTAGAAATATAACTTTTGGCGCAGGCGATGTATTGACCATGCGATGACGATGCCCCTACTTTCTTTTCCAGAAAAAAGGCTGAGCTGGTCTTGTAGTTGCGCCGCAGAGAAAAGGGGAGAAAAGGAGAGAGCATGGAGGGAATTTCGACAAACGCTATTACCGCGATCTTTGAACGATTGCCGCAGATATTTTTTTACGGTTTTGGTGCAGCCCTGTCTCTTCTGGCGACTTTTATCGTGTTAAAAGTCTATTTTAAAATGTGGGGCAATAAAGCTCATAACAGCTATCAGCAAGCGGTCGTGGCGCCTGTGCAGTATGGAAGCCGCGAAGCGATCCCTGCACCGGAAGAAGCGCCCTTCGCCACGGAAGAAGCTTTCTCGCAACGGCTGGAAAATATGGCCGAAGCTGAAGATGTCTATGATCTGAGCAAGCTGAAGCCGCAGGCGCGCCAGCTCGGGGCGATTGCCAATACCACCTTTCGTACCGCGCCGGTGCTTGATCGTGCCGGTCTCGGGGTTCTGACCTTGATCGAGGCTGTGATGCAGGAGGTTGATGCCGGGTTTCGGGTGTTGATGCATGTCAGCCTTGAGTCGCTGGTCGATCTTGAAGGTGCAGCGGCCCAAAGCCCGGCTGCGCAGCTGTCTATGGTTGGCATTGATCTCAAATTTGCGGTGGTCGACCGCTACGGGCGACTGCTTCTGGCGATCAGGCATGAGGGTGAAGCCGCGCCGAGCCGGCAGGGACACATCAACCGTACGATCTTGATCGAGATATTGCGCAAGGCGGGAGTGTGGTATCTTGAAATTCCGCAAAACTATTCTTATGAGGACGCCCGTGCGCAGATCCTTGCGGTGTTGCGCAGCAAGGCTGTGGAGCAAGGGGGCAGCGAAGAGGTTGCATTGATGCAGATGGGGGCCGGCGTCAGGGGCGTGTCTCTATAAACATATAGCCCTACTCCTCCTTGTAATCCGGGCTTTTGATCTTGAACACCGATATCCGCCAGCCGTGCGCGTATAAAAACGGGTGGAGGAGGTGTTGTATATTGACTGGCTTTTGCCGTTCAGCGCCACCATAAAGCTGCGGCTGCAGGCTCATGAAAGCATTTTTGTTGACCATCGTTCCTTTGTGAAAGGCGGGGATGGCTGTAAAATTGTTTCCAAGGTCCGGCATCTTGCGGGGGGACGAGGTCAAGCTTTAGCTATCTGCGTTTTGCGAAAAACTGTGTGAGAAGGGCGGCGGCGGCGGCCTCTTGCAGGCCGTCATATATTTCGGGCCGGTGGTGGCATTGCGGCTGACTGAAAATGCGGGCGCCTTGCTCCACCCCGCCGGATTTGGGGTCACTGGCCCCGTAATAAAGCCGCCGGATACGGGCAAAGCTGATGGCGGCAGCGCACATCGGGCAGGGTTCCAGCGTTACATAAAGATCGCATTCGGGCAGGCGCTCGCCTAGCTTGGCACAGGCTTCGCGGACCACCAGCATTTCGGCATGGGCGGTGGGGTCGGCCTGCTCGCGGGTGCGGTTGCCGGCCTGTGTGATGATCCGGTTGTTTTTCACAATCACCGCGCCGACAGGCACCTCGCCTCGTTTGGCGGCGGCTTGTGCTTCCTTCAGGGCGATATCCATAAAACTGGTGAAATGGCTCATACCCCTTTTTCGCCTCTAGGCAAGGGGCGTGCAAGGGTATATGCCCGCAATATGGAAAAAGATGTAAAAAAGGGCGAGAGAATCGCCAAGCGGCTGGCCCGCGCGGGGGTGGCCTCGCGCCGCGAAGTGGAGCGGATGATCGAGGCCGGGCGGGTGAGCGTGAATGGTCGCAAGCTTGAGTCCCCCGCGTTGAACGTTGTGCTCGGTGATGAAATACTGGTAGATGGCCGACCTGTCGCAGCCCCGGAGCCGGCGCGCTTGTGGCGCTATCACAAGCCCGCCGGGTTGGTGACTTCGGCGCGTGATGAAAAAGGCCGCGCCACCGTTTTTGACCGTTTGCCGCCCGAGCTGCCGCGCGTGATGAGTGTCGGGCGGCTTGATCTGACCTCTGAAGGGTTGTTGCTGCTCACGAATGACGGCGAGCTGAAGCGCAAGCTCGAGCTGCCCTCGACCGGCTGGGTGCGCAAATACCGCGTGCGGGCCAATGGTAATGCTTCGGACCAGCGACTGAAGCCTTTGCGCGAGGGCATGATGGTCGGGGGGGAGCGTTTCCAGCCGATGACTGTGGAGTTTGATAAGCAGTCGGGTGCCAATGTTTGGCTGACGATTGGTCTGCGCGAAGGCAAAAACCGCGAAATCCGGCGAGCGCTGGAGGAGGTGGGGTTGATGGTCAACCGCCTCATTCGGGTGTCATACGGGCCGTTTCAGCTTGGAGATTTGGCGCGCGGCGGGGTGGAGGAAATTCGCCCGAAGATATTGCGCGACCAGCTTGGTATAAAGCGTGAGCCGGATGCGGTGCGGCCTCAGGCGGCTAAGCCCAAAGGGCCAAGGGTGCGCAGCCACAAGCCTTCGGCCAATAGCCCGGGCGTGAGCATGCGCGGCAAAAAGCGCGGCAAGCCCAATTAGGCCAAATACTTTCCGGCGGCCTGCGCCGCCTCGGGGACCACCTCGTTGGCGCGGGTTGTGCAGGCACAACCGGCCTATCGCAACGCCGCTTCGATATTGCCGCCGTCAACCGTCATCACATGGGCTGTGGTGCGCTCGCTGAGCGCTAGCGCGACAAAGGCGTTGCCAACATGGTGCGCTTCGACCTCGCGCTTCAGCAGGTTGCCCGCCATATAGGTTTCTTCGTCTATGCCGCGCGCTTTGGCGCGCTCGGCAACAAAATCTTCATCAAGCAGGCCCGAACGGATGCGGTCGGCGTTGATACCGTTGACCCGCACGCCCATTGATCCCAGCTCCAGCGCCAGTTGGCGCAGCAAAAAGAAGGTGGCGGCTTTGGGAATGCCGTAGGCGCCAAAGCCTTTGCCGGGATTGACCGCCTGTTTTGAAACATTGAACAATATTTGCCCGCCACGCCCCTGTGCCTTGAACACTGCCGCCGCCGCCTTGGCAAAACGCTGGTGCGCAAAGAAATTAAGCTCGAAGCTTTTGCGCAGGGTTTCGTCTGGCAGGTTGGCCATTTCGCCGGTCCATGCCGCGCCAGCATTGGAGACCAGAATATCCAGCCCGCCAAAAGCGCGGATGCAGGCGTCAGTCGCCTGATCTTCCGCACCCTCGGCGGTGATATCAAGCGCGATGCCGGCATGGCCCGCGCCGAGGGTATTCAGGGCCGCGTCCAGTGCGGATGGTTCAAGGTCAACGATGAATATATTGGCGCCAAGCGCGGCAAAGCTCTGCGCTGTTGCCAGCCCGATGGCCCCGCCGCCGCCGGTGATCATCACCACGCGGCCTTGCAGGGCAGGGGGCTTGCCCTTGCCGAGCTTGGCCTGCTCCAGCGACCAGTATTCCATATCGAACAACTGCTCGGGCGATACCGGATGAAAGCCGCCGCAGGCCTCGCCATTGGTCATTACGTTCATGTTTTGCGCGGCCAGATCGCTGGCGGCATTGGCTGCCTTGGCGTTGGCCGAGATGCCGACCACGCCGACACCTTCTATCCACGCCAGATTCGGGGTCGGCATCAGCATAGTTTTTATGCCGCCAAGGCGAGCGTTGTTGGTGGTGAAATAGTCGGTGTATTGCGCGATATAATCATCTACCGCTTTGGCCACGGCTTTGTGGCCACCGGCCATGATTTCGGCGGTGATCAGCACCGGATAGTTTTTGGTGCGGATCACATGGTCGGGTGTAGCTACCCCGCGGCGGCTGAGGGCGGCCAGATCATCCCGTGCGATAAACGCCTGCACATTGGCCCCCGTGCGCAAGTTCATCACCGGCATCGGGAAATCGCGGTTTTTGGTGAAGCCGGCATTGCGTGTGCCGATAATACCGCGCAACATTGGCAGGATTTCAGCGGCTTTGGCCTCCATCGCCTCGCTGCTGCCGGTTGCAACGGCGGGCACTTGGCCGCTGGTTTTTTGCAACCATGCCTCGACCTCGTTGGTGTGGGCGATCAGGCGGTCATAGCTCTCCTTCGCGCTGTCGCCAAAGGCAAAATGGCCGTGGTTGATCAGGATCAGGCCTTCGACATCGGGGTTGGCATCATAGACCTCGGCGGCTACTTTTGCCAGCTCGAAGCCCGGCATGATGAAGGGCACGCACACCAGACGATTGCCGAAAATCTCTTTTACCACAGCTTCGGCATTGGGCAGGTCTGCCAGTGCCAGCATCGCAGAGGCATGGGTGTGGTCAACATACTTATGGGGCAAAAACGCGTGTAGCAGGGTTTCGACCGAGGGGTTTGGCGAGGTGCTGTCAAGCAGGTTGGCGCGTTGCAGGTTTACCATGTCCTCGTCCGACAGCGCGTTTAGCGCGCGTAGCTTTACCAGAGGGTCAAGGCGCACACCGGGCAGACCGGCAGCTTCGATGATGCCGAGATCCCAGCCGGAGCCTTTGACATGCAGCACCTTTTCCGGATTGCCGAAAATGTCCTGCCGCTCCAGCTTGCACGAGGTGTTGCCGCCGCCATGCAGCACAAGGTTTAGGTCGCCCCCGATCAGCCGCGAGGTATAGACCCGTAGCGCCAGCTCGCGATCAGCCGGGTCATCCCCTGCCGCATCCATGAATTTCTTTGCGTCGCTGTCGTTCCATCTGTTAAGGACCATGTCCAAACCCTTCCATTGTGCGTTTGCTGCCTTAAAGCATATTCTTTGACAAATGTCAGCACATAGTGTCAAATAAATAAAAAGGAGGGGCGATATGGCGATTGTAACGCGCAGGCGCAATGCAGGGCAGGTCAGTGGCGAGAGCATCGTGATAGAAGCCGCGTGGATGTATTATCATGACGGGCTGAACCAGGCCGAGATCGCCAAGCGGTTGGAGGTGTCGCGGGCGACGGTGGTGAACTATCTGCAAGAGGCCCGCGAAAAGGGCTATATCCGTATCAGTCTTGCGCCCGAGGTGTTTACCGGCCATCAGCTGGCCGAAGACCTGCGGGAGCGCTTTGGCTTGAAGGCGGCATATGTAATGCCAAGCGGAGCCAGCGAGGAGGATTCGCTGATGCGCGTGGCGCGTGGCGCGGCGGAGTGGCTGCCGAGCCTGCTGGGTGCAGGTGACCGGCTGGGGGTTGCGTGGGGGCGCACGGTATACGAGGTGGCAGAAGCGCTCGACCAAAGCCGGATGAAGGATGTGACGGTCTCGCAGCTGGTTGGTTCCATGGCAACGCCTTATGGCTTTACGGCTGAAATATGCTCGGCCCATATGGCGCTAAACCTCGGGGCGCGCTGCATAAATCTTCATGCGCCTGCCGTGCTGAGTGATCCGGCATTGGCGGAGCGTTTGCGTCAGGAGCCGATTATCCGCCGCCAGCTGGAGGCGCTCAGCCACTGTAACAAAGCGATTTTTGCGGCAGGTTCTTGCGACCCTGACAGCCATGTTGTCGGCTCCGGTCTGGCCAGCGCCGATGATCTTTCCTGGTATGTGGCGCAAGGGGCGACGGGGGTTTTGTGCGGCCGGTTTATTGATGCGCAGGGCTGCGCTATTCCGGGGGCGCTGGATGACCGGATGATCGGGGTGACGCTGGACAAGCTGCAGGGGCTGGATATGGGGCTGCTGGTATCTGACGGGCTGGATAAAGTGGCGCCGATGAAGGCGGCAATTGCGGGGGGCTATGTGACCCATGTGGTGACTTCAGCCGAAACCGCCCGCGGAATGCTGGCGGAAGGTTAGGGTGGGGTCCTGCGCGTTATGAAATTACGCGCTCGGGGAACATTGCTGCCAGCCCCTCGGGCGAGGCTTCGCAGATGCCGCGCTCGGTGATCAGGCCGGTTATCAGCCGGCGGGGGGTTACATCAAACGCGGGGTTGCCGCCCGGGGTGCCGTCGGGGCTGATCTGGACCGAACCGATACTGCCATCGGGCAATTTTCCCTGAACATGGGTGACCTCGTTGTCATCGCGCTCCTCGATCGGGATTTCGGCTACCCCGTCTTTTACGGTCCAGTCGATGGTGGGCGAGGGCAGGGCGACATAAAACGGCACCCCGTTATCCTTGGCGGCCAGTGCTTTCAGGTAGGTGCCGATCTTGTTGCAGACATCGCCGTGGGCCGTGGTGCGATCGGTACCGACAATCACGAGGTCAACCTGCCCGTGCTGCATCAGGTGGCCGCCGGCGTTATCGACAATCAGGTGGTGCGGAATATCGTGGCTGTTCATCTCCCAGCTGGTCAGTAGCGCGCCTTGGTTGCGCGGGCGGGTTTCGTCTACCCAGATGTGGATCGGAATGCCGTCTGCCACTGCATGATACATCGGCGAGGTCGCGGTGCCCCAGTCAACCGTGGCCAGCCAGCCGGCATTGCAGTGGGTGAGGATATTCACCACTTCGCCCGGTTGTTTTTTGGCGGCGATCTGGCGGATAATCTCGAGGCCATGCACCCCGATCATCCGGTTGCGCTCCACGTCTTCGTCGTTGATTTCGAGCGCGCGGGCATGGGCTGCTTTGGCGCGGTCGCCAAGCGGCAGTGGCCGCAACAGCTCACGCATTTCATTTAGCGCCCAGCGCAGGTTTATTGCGGTCGGGCGGGTGGCGTTCAGCTCTTCCCATGCTTCGTCGAGGTTGGCATCCGAGGGATCGCGCCCCATTTCTGCGGCCATCGCAAAGGCGGCGGTGGCGCCGATCAGGGGGGCGCCGCGCACCCACATATCGCGTATCGAGGCGGCAAAATCGGCACGGCTGACCAGATCAACCACCCGAAACTCGTGCGGCAGCCAGCGCTGGTCGATAATCTGCACGCGGCCGGTCTCGCTATTGAACCAGATCGAGCGGTAATGTTTGTCGCCAACTTTCATGAGGTTGCCCCTTTGTTTATTTGTTTTGCGAGGTCGTTAACCTCTGAAATACCACCCATGCGGGCGCGGTTGACGACAAGCTGCCGGCCAAGCTCAAGGCCCTTTGCCTCGCAGGTGGCGCGCAGGGTTTCGTCTGAAATTGTGTCATTTTCGGCGATATGGGCAAGGCTGAGCGTGCGGCGGATCATCTCCACACCGGCAAAGCCCAGGGTATCCTCCCAGATCATCGCCAGCTTGTGGGTCAGGGCCTGCTCGGCGGCCAGTGGCTGGCCCTCGAACAGGGCTGCCTCGTATAGGATACCTGTGCGCTCATTGCGCCAAAGCTGGCTGAATTCGGTGGTAAAAGCAGCCCAGACACCGGCAATTGTTTGCAGTATCCACGCCTGATATTTCGCATCATCCCCGTGCCCCGGTTGGGCAAAATAGGCCATCCAGAAATTGCCCAGCAGCATGCCGATATCAAATCCCATCGGGCCATAAAGCACAAATTCCGGATCAATGACCCTGGTGTCGTTTTCGGTGACCATCACGCTACCGGTATGAAAATCGCCGTGCAGCATGGTTTCGGCGTTATTGGCGAATTTGGCTTTCAGGTGGTGGGCTTCGACCTTGAGGTCGATATCGCTGCGCAGGCGGGCGACGATACTTTCCAGCCCTTTGGTGTGATGGTTGCGTTCGGCGTCAAAATAGGGGTCGCTAAAGACCAGTGTTTCGGTGATGTCATTCAGCTCTACACTATCGGCAAACAGTGCGACATCGCGCTTGCGCCTGGCGGTATCCATCGACAGATCAGAGCCGCGAAACAGGGTGCGGGCAAGGAACTGGCCAAGGGTATCGGCGAGGCCTTCCACCCGCTGGCGGGCCATCAACTTGTGGCGTAAAATCACATGCGGGGTGAAAAACTCCATGACGATGATCGCCTGCATTTCGTCAAAATGATAAACCTCCGGCACCAGCCCCGGCGCGCGGGCGGCTTGGCGGGTCAGCGCGTGATACTCAAAATAGGCGCGTTTGAGCGGCAGCGGCCAGCTATCGCCGACCAGCCGCACATAGGGTAGCGCCTGTTTGATAATCAGCTGCCCCTGCGGGCTGCTCACAATAAATACCAGATTGAGATTGCCATCGCCGACCTCGGCGCATTGCCACTGGCTTGTGTCGGCCCCCAGCCGTGCGGTCAGCGCGTCGATTCGCCCAAGGCGTTCGCTTATGGTTTCAACCGTTAATGGTGCGTATTTCTCGCTTTTCCCTACCACATTATCCTCCGTTTTCATTAATCATCGCCAGAAAACAGCAAATGTCAATAGTTGTTGACAAATGGCAGGAGGCATCGTTAGTCTCGTTTTCAAGGGGGAATTCTGTGCAGAGTACGGCTGTCGAAATCAAGGATCTGACCAAGGCGTTTGGTACCAACAAGGTGCTGCGCGGTATTGATCTGGAGCTGCATGCAGGGCAGGTAACAGCCCTGATGGGCGCGAACGGCGCTGGTAAATCTACCCTTGTAAAGGTGCTTTGCGGGGTGCACAGCGCCAATGGCGGCCAGATAAAAATGTTTGGCGCGAGCTATGCGCCGGCCAGCCCCTCCGCTGCGATCGAGGCCGGGGTGGTAACAGTGCATCAAAGCATCAATGACGGGGTGATCCCCGATCTGGATGTTGCCTCCAACCTGATGCTTGACCGGCTGGCCAATGGCGGCGGATTTTTTGTTAATAAACGCGCGATCAGGGTCGAGGCGCGCAAACTGGCGGCGCTGATCGGGCTTGAGGTCGACATGCGCCAGATGGTCAGCGACCTTGGCCTTGCCGACCGGCAGCTGGTGGCGATCGCCCGTGCCATGGCCCACAAGCCCAAATTGCTTATTCTTGACGAGCCGACCTCGTCGCTCTCGGCCAAGGAGGCTGTACGGTTGTTCGAGCTGCTCGACCGGTTGCGGGTGCAGGGGGTGGCTATTCTTTATATTTCACATCGCAGCTCCGATATCCGGCGGATCGCGGACCGGATTGTGGCCATGCGCGATGGCCGGATATCGGGGGTATTTGAAGGGGTATCGCTGGACTATGAGGGTGCGGTAAAGGCGATGCTCGGGCATAGTATGAGCGAGATAAGCCTTGATATACCGATGCCCGGCGCGCCGGTGCTGCGGCTGGGGGATATAGCGCTTTTGCCTGAATCAGAGCCGTTTTCGCTCGATCTGCATGATGGCGAGGTGGTAGCGATTACCGGTCTGGTGGGCAGTGGAAAGTCGGCGCTGGCCGAGGTTATTTTTGGCTTGGCAAAACCGGCGGCTGGCCATATGGAGCTGCGGGGCGCGCCCTATGCGCCGCGCCATCAGGCGGCAGCGATTGCGGCGGGGGTGTTTCAGGCGCCAAAAGACCGCGCCAGCAATGCGGTGATACAAGGGTTTGATATTACCAAAAATATCACACTTCCCTTTAGTAAGCGCCACAGCAAAATGGGGCTGCTCAGTCGCCAGAGCGAGCGCACCACCGCCCAGCGCATGGTGCAGGAGCTGGGGATTGTGTGCCAGCATGTGACAGACGATATCGGCTCGCTATCGGGAGGCAATCAGCAAAAGACTATGGTGGGCCGCTGGATGGCTGAAGATGCCAATGTGCTGGTGCTGGACGAACCTTTTCAGGGCGTGGATATAAAAGCACGGCGTGATATTGGCGCCAAAATAAGGGCAACTGCCAAGGGGCGGGCTACGGTGGTGATGGTGGCTGAAATGGACGAAGCGGTGGAAATCGCCGACCGGATTATCGTGATGGCCGACCATACGATCAAGGGCGACCATCGCAACGAAAACATTGATTTGAATATGGTGCTGGCGCAGGTCGCCGGCAGCAGCGAGACAAGTGGACATATAAATGCAGGCTGACACCCATAAACGCGCAAAACCGACGCCGGTGGAGCTGGCGATCAAATTCGGCTTTATCGCTCTTTTGATTGCTATGGTGCTTTTTTTCAGCGCTTTTGCCGAAAATTTCGCGACCCCGTTTAGTGCGGTTTTTATCTTTCAATCTGTGGCGATCACCGGCATTCTGGCGCTGGGCGTCACGGTAACACTGGTGGTGGACGGCTTTGATCTGTCAATCGGGTCTACCGCGACCTCGGCGCTTATGCTTTCTTCCTATGTGATGGTGGTATGGGAGCTAAACGCCTTTTGGGCGGTGCTTTTCTGCCTGATCATGGGGGCGGCTGTCGGGCTGGTGAACGGGCTTTTGATTGTTAAAATGAAGGTGCCTGATTTGCTGGCCACCTTGGGCATGATGTTTTTACTGGTCGGCATCCAGCGCATTCCGACCGAGGGGCGCTCTATTTCCACCGGTATGATCATGCCTGACGGGCGCGTAACCGAAGGCGTGTTTTCACCCAATTTTCTCTATCTAGGCCGCAACAAGTTCGACTTTTTCATTGATAACCTGATACCGGTTTCGGTGGTGGTATTGCTGGTGATCGGCTTTATCGTCTGGGCGTTCATGGAGCTGACCCGCCACGGGCGCTTGATGTATGCGATCGGCTCGAACGAGCGCGCGGCCGAGTTGGCGGGCACCAATGTCAACCGCTACAAGGTGCTGGCTTATATGATATCGGGGGTGCTGGCTTCGGTTGGCGGGATTTTACTGGCGGCACGGCTGGGGCGTGGCGATATCGCTTCGGGCAACAATCTGTTGCTTGACTCGGTGGCCGCCGCGCTCATCGGTTTTGCCGTATTGGGGGCGGCCAAGCCTAATGCTTTTGGCACCATTATCGGTGCGCTTTTCATCGGGATATTGCTGCAAGGCCTGACCATGATGAACGCGCCTTATTATACTCAAGATTTCGTCAAGGGGGCGGTTTTGGTCGTTGCCCTTGTGTTTACCTTCGCGCTCTCGAAGCGCGGCGGGGCCCATTAGAGGCCATATGTTTAACCAACTGGGAGAAGTAAAATGACACTTACAAGACGTTTGATGCTGAAGCTCGCGGGGAGCGCGCTGGCGCTTACCGCAGGGGCAACCGCGGCCTTTGCACAAGAAATGCCCGCGCCGTTTGATAACCCGGGCGAGGTGAAAATCGCCCTTGTGCGCTATCTTTCCACCGGTGACTTTTTTCAGGCCTATCTGTCGGGCGTAGAGGCGCAAGCTGCCGCGATCGGCGTTGATTTGCGGATATTCGACAGCCGTCAGGATGCAGCCCTTCAAGCCGATATGGTAGATCAGGCGATCGCCATCGGGGTGGACGGGATAATCGTGCAGCACGGGCTGACGGAAAGCATGCAAGACGCCGTGCAGCGCGCACTGGACGCAGGCATTAAAGTGGTGGCGTTTGACGTAAATGTCGATAACCCCGCCGTGCCGCAGATCGAGCAATCGGACCGCGACCTTGCCCGCCTCGCACTGGAGCAGGCGCTGGCTGATAATGGTGATACCTTCAAGGCCGGTTATGTCTATGTGCCCGGCATCGCACCGCTGGACCGGCGCGACGAAACATGGGTCGAGGTGAAAGCCGCCAATCCGGGCATCGAGGAAGTGGCTGTGTTTGGCACACTTGACAACCCGATCGCCAATTCGGTTGCCAATCAGGCGCGTTCGGTGTTGCAGGCCAACCCTGATATTACCGTTATGTTTGCCCCTTACGACGAATTCGCCAAGGGTGTAAAAATCGCGGTTGATGAAGCGGGCCTGACCGACCAGATCAAGATATATTCGGCGGATGTTTCGACAGCCGATATTGCCGCGATGCGCGAGCCGGGTTCGGCATGGGTGGCGACTGCTGCCACCAACCCTGCCGTGGTTGGCGAGGTATCGGTGCGCACTCTGGCGATGCTGCTGGCTGGCGAAGAAGTGGGCGCAAGCGTGATCATTCCGCCAACCCTGATCACGCAAGAGTTTCTAAACAGCAGCGATATCAAGAATATGGCTGATCTTTCGGCCAAGATGCCGCAATTTGCCCATGCGGATGTGTCGATACCTGACTGGATGCCTTTGCCTCCGCGCTAGGTGTTTCAGATATTTTAAAAGGGGGCTGCGCGGTTGTGTGGCCCCTTTTTGCTTTTTTGCCTCACGGTTGATCGCGAAGGCTTGAAGTGTATTGCCGGCAAGATAAAGATAGGTTCGAAAAGATCAGTTTTTGAGGATTCGCATGTTCAGGTTTTTTGGCATATTTAGCGCGGTTGTATTTTTGTTTCCGGCCACGTCGCAGGCTGACAGCCCGGTGGTGGTCGAGCTGTTTACCTCGCAGGGCTGCTCTTCTTGCCCGCCGGCGGACCGGCTGCTGGCCGAATTGGCCACCCATGATTATGTGATCGCGCTGGCGCTGCATGTGGATTATTGGGATTATCTCGGCTGGAAGGATATATTTGCCCGACCCGAGTTTTCGGACCGGCAGCGGAAATATGCCCGTGTTTGGGGGCAGCGCACGGTTTATACCCCCCAGATGGTGGTGCAGGGGGTCAATGCCATGGTTGGCTCGCGCGCGGACGAGATCCAGCGTCAGATCATGCAGTTCGAGAACAGTCCGATAAAAGCCAAGGTCAGGGCCGAAAGCGTTGGGCCGGGAATTCGAATTGAAATAACGGCGGTGATGGCCGATATCGGTGATGCGAATATCCAGCTGGTGCGCTATTCGGCGGGCGAGGTGGTGGTGATCGAGCGTGGTGAAAATGCTGGCAAGGCTATCGAGTATGTTAATATTGTCGAGAGCTGGGAAACGGTTGGCAGCTGGAGCGGCTCTGGCGATGCCGTGCTGGAAGTGCCGGAGGCGCCGGCGGGTAAATATGTCGTGATTGTTCAGGCTGTTGGTCCGGGAGAAATATTTGCGGCAGCGCGGATGAGCCACTGAACCCTTCGTGCCACTCTCCGGGGTGCCGCATATTACCCCCTGTCGCAGATAGAGAATTGCCAAGACGGCGGAAGCGTTTTATGAGGTGGGTATAAGCCCGCAGAGGCAATATATGTTTCCGAGGGGTGCTTTTGTTCACCACGGTCGTATTGGCCGCGCAATCGGGAGTCTGTATTTTGGGTTATCGGGACGAGTATAGGCAATGGCAGCAAGATCCGGAAGCTTTCTGGATGCAGGCGGCCGAGGCGATTGACTGGATCAAAAAGCCGGGCCGGGCGCTCGATGATCGGGCCGCACCACTGTATCAGTGGTATAGCGACGGGGTGATGAACACTTGCTATAATGCGCTCGACCGCCATGTAGAGGCCGGACGCGGGGCGCAGATCGCCATAATCCATGATAGCCCGATCACCGGCGCCAAGGCGAAGATATCCTATGCCGATATGCTTGAACGGGTATCGATATTTGCCGGCGCGTTGGCAAGCCGGGGTGTAGGCAAGGGCGACCGTGTGCTGATCTATATGCCGATGGTGCCCGAGGCGCTGGTGGCGATGCTGGCCTGTGCCCGACTCGGGGCGGTGCATTCGGTGGTGTTTGGCGGGTTTGCGGCCAACGAGCTCGCGGTGCGGATTGATGACGCCACGCCCAAAGCGGTGATCGCCGCGAGCTGCGGCATAGAGCCGGGCAGGGTGGTGGCCTATAAGCCGCTACTCGACGAGGCGATTGAAATCGCGGCGCACAAGCCCGGGTTTTGCGTGATATTGCAGCGCGAGCAGTTGGCTGCCGAGCTGGGCGAGAGGGACAGCGAGTGGCAGGCCTTTATGAAGGGAGCCGCACCCGCGCCCTGCACCCCTGTGGGCGGGGCGGATCCGCTTTATGTGCTTTATACCTCCGGCACCACGGGGCAGCCCAAGGGGGTGGTGCGGCCCAATGGCGGCCATGCGGTAGCGCTGCACTGGACCATGAAAAACATCTATAATGTCGAGCCGGGCGAGGTATTCTGGGCAGCGTCCGATGTTGGCTGGGTGGTGGGGCACAGCTATATTTGCTACGGGCCGCTGATTTATGGCGCCACGGCCGTGCTGTTTGAGGGCAAACCGGTTGGCACCCCCGATGCCGGCACATTTTGGCGGGTGATCGAAGAGCATAAAGTGGTTTCGATGTTTACCGCGCCAACGGCCTTTCGCGCCATCAAGCGGCTGGATCCGACGGGCGAATTTGTAAAAAAATATGACCTGAGCAGCCTCAAGGCGCTGTTTTTAGCGGGCGAGCGGGCGGATAGCGATACCATCCTCTGGGCCGAGGCGCAGCTCGGGGTGCCGGTGATCGACCACTGGTGGCAGACCGAAACCGGCTATTCCATCGCTGCCATTCCAATGGGGCTGGAGGCGCTGCCGGTCAAGCTTGGCTCGCCGGGGCTGCCGATGCCCGGCTTCGAGGTGCATGCGCTGGGCGAGGACGGGCGCGAGGTGCCAGCCGGTGAAATGGGGGCGATTGCGCTCAAGCTGCCGCTACCACCGGGCACGCTGAGCGGGCTTTGGCAGGCGGAGGAGCGCTATCGCAGCGCCTATCTGGAGACCTTTCCCGGCTATTATGAAACCGGCGATGCGGGGATGATCGACGAGGACGGCTATCTTTATATCATGGCGCGCACCGATGATGTGATCAATGTGGCGGGGCACCGGCTGTCAACCGGAGCAATGGAAGAGGTGCTTTCCTCCCACCCCGATGTGGCCGAATGTGCGGTAATTGGCGTGGCCGATGCGCTGAAGGGGCAATTGCCGCTCGGGTTTTTGTGCTTGACGGCGGGGGTGGAGCGCGACCCTGCGGATGTGGTGGCCGAATGTGTGGCGCTGGTGCGCGAAAAGATCGGGCCGGTGGCAGCTTTCAAGCTGGCGACCGTGGTCGAGCGCCTGCCCAAGACCCGCTCGGGCAAGGTGCTGCGCGGCACGATGGCCAAGATCGCTGATGGTATGGCATGGAAGTTGCCGGCGACGATAGACGATCCTGTGATTCTGGACGAAATTACAGCCGCGCTTCGGGAGATGGGGTTTTGCGATGATTGAACGGCTGGCTCGAAACTTGGATTGCAAATAGCAATTTGTTCATAAGTGTAAATACTTAATGAATACAATTGGTTAATAGGTGGTAAATGCAGCGGGCTTCTGAAAAATCCAGACGAGTTGCAAAAAGCAAAGCGACAGATGCAGCATTGCAAAACGCAATTTCCCTTTTGAGCCTCCGGCGCATTTTGCAACAAAAACAGCAGAATCTCCCGTTATTTTTGTGGCAGTTGACTTGCATCTTTGTTGGCATAGGTTCGAGGGACTTTAGAGGAATATGTAAATGACCCGTAAATCATACCCGATCTTCCTGCTTTGGCTGGTGCTGGCCTTGGCTCTGCCGCGTCTGGCTTTGGCTGGAGGGGTTGTTCTGACGATAACGAATATGGTCAATGGCAGCGAGATGGCTTTTACCGAAGATGCGCTGTTGGCGATGCCGCAAACGGTGGTTGAAACCGAAAACGAATTTGTTGATGCCAAGACCTTGTTTTCCGGCCCGTTGGCGCGGAATGTGCTGAAGATGCTCGGCGAGGGTGGCGATACCGTTGTGCTGACCGCAGTTAATGATTACGCGGTGGAAGTGCCCCTGGAGGATTTTATAAAATATGACGTGGTTTTTGCCATGTCCGGCAATGGCGAGCGTTTTTCTCGCCGTGACAAGGGACCGGTCTGGGTGATCTATCCAATGTCCGATTTTGAAGAGCTTCAGGACCCGGTCTATAATGCCCGGTTGATCTGGCAGCTGGTCAAGGTGGAAGTCAAGTAAGTGCGCTGGCAGGTCAAGCTTTCAAGATTATTGCTCGGTGGTGTCATTGTTGTCGCCACCGGCATTGCCACGGCCGGATTTATGACCTTTGAGCGAAATCTGGATGCGATGAAAGAGGCCAGTCAGGAGAATATCGTCTGGTCCGTAACCCAGCTCGAGCGCGAGTTGACCCGGTTTCGGGATGCGCTCGGGGCGTCGAGTGCCGGGCAATCGCGCTCGACTGCCGAGATAAACCAGCGCTTTGATATTTTGTGGAGCAGGGTGTCGATATTTCAGCGCGGTCAGGTGGGGGAGCGGTTGAGGGAGTATGATGTCGAGAGCAATACCATTGGCCGGCTGTTTCAGGAGCTGAAGCGGCAGGAACTGGCGGTTGTCAGCATCACGAGCTATGATTTTCTCAGCCTTGAACAGATTTCTGACGCATTTTACCCGTTTGCGGACGAGCTACACGATCTGAGCCGGCGGGTGACCTTTGGCGAGGAAGAAAAGGCGGCGGTGGTGCGCGCACAGATGCGCAGCGGTGCGGATTTCGCACTTTTTGCCAGTATATTGACCGTAGTGATGATCATTGCGGTGCTGATCTATTTCGTGATTGAGGGGCGAAAGTTTCGTAAGCTGGCAGAGCAAAATATGAATATGGCGGAGCAATTCAGGCTGGCGAGTGTGGCTAAATCCCGGTTTTTAACGATGATGAGCCACGAGCTGCGCACACCGATGAACGGGGTGCTGGGCCTGCTCGCCGTGGCGCGGGAGGCCGAGACAGAACCCGGGCAGCGACATTTGCTGGATCAGGCGGACAGATCGGCCAACCGGATGCTTGACATGCTTACCGATATTCTGGATTTTGCCGCGCTGGACAATGCGCAACTGGCGCTGGACGACAAGCCGTTTTCTCCGAATGGTTTGCTGTCTGCGCTGCTGGATATCCTTGGCCCTGCGGTAAATCAGGCCGGGGTCGGGCTGCGGGTGGTGGAGCAGGGAGAACTGCCAGTGCGCCTGAGCGGCGACGAATCCCGTTTGCGGCGCAGCTATGCCATGATGATCACCTATTTTCTTGAGACAGCCGGCGCGCGCGATATCGAGCTGGAACTGGGCTATCGCGAGGGTCGGTTGGAGGCGCGGATAATGGTGGGTTACCTCAACGGGGGCTGGTCGCCCGATCTGTTGTTTGGCACTCGTGAGGAGAGCGAGGACAGCTTTGCTTCAGAGGTGCTGGGACCGGCTGTGGCGCGAAGCCTTATCGAGCGGATGGGTGGAAAAATATGGCTTGAAGAGCCGGAAAACGAGCGGATTATTTTGCGGATCGATGTGCCGCTCAAAACACTGGAGCCGCGGCGGCTCAAGGTTTTGCTCAACGTGCAATCCGGCCCGATGGAGATGATTTGCAAATCCACGTTGTCTGGTTTTCCTATAGATTTCTTGCCAATAACCAGCACGGATTGTGCCGAAATTGTGTTAATGGAAACCGGGCGGATCGATGAGAGCACCCGGATCAAGGATATGCGTCTCCGCTGCCCACAAATTTTTATTTTCGGGGTTGGACGACCAAAAGAGCCTGAATTGTTCGATTTTATTGTGGATGTTCCGCTAGAGGCTGCAAAGCTGAAAAGCCGGATATCTGAATTTCTTGAGCAATAATATTTGGTTAATGATTTGTCGTTATCTTAAGGTGCGTTTCAACTATAAGATGATATTGTTTGTATGTAACGATTCGTGAAGGCGATAAATTGACCCAAGTTAACCCACAAGCACCCGCAAATAACTTGACGGCCCCTAATGCGCAGGAAGCTATTTTGCTTGCTCATGATGTGCGCTCGGCGGTTGCGCTTGTGCTGGGTGCGAGCGAAATGCTGGAGCAGGCAGTGCTGCCCGCAGCGGAGAAAATGCAGGTCAAACAGATCAGGGCGGCAGCGCAGCATATCAATGATTTGCTTGAGGAGGCGTTGGCGGTATCGCAACCTGTTTCGGTCACGGAGCTGGCACCGGTATTGGAGCAGGTCGAGCTTATGTGGCACGGCGCGGCGGCGCAAAAGGGCGTGGCTTTTACGCTCTTGAAAAAGGGAAATATACCGGTATCGCTGCGTCTGCCAAGGCTGAATTTGTTACGCATACTGGATAATATCATTGGCAATGCGTTCAAGTTTTCCAAGGCTGGCTCGGTTGAATTGAGCCTTGAGCGCGGGGCCGGAGGCGCCTTGATGATCGATGTGCTTGATGACGGGCCGGGCTTTAGCGAGGCGGCGCTGGCGGCGGTGTTCTCCTTGCGTGGTCGGCCGCAGGAAAATATGGAAGAGGGCACAGGCTACGGGTTGTATATCGCGCATCAACTGGTTGAGCAGGCCGGAGGGGGTATTCGGGTAGAAAACAGGCCGGAAGGGGGAGCGCGTGTTTCGATCCTTTTTCCCGAAGACCTGCTGATGGACGGGGCAAGCCCGCCGGTGGCACGGCGACAAAATGGCCTGCCGGACCTTTCCCATCTGCGTATTTTGCTGGCGGAGGATAATCCGACCAACCAACTGGTGGCGACCCGAATGCTGGATAAAATGCAGGCACAGGTTGTGGTTGCTGCTGATGGGGTGGAAGCTATGGCGCTTTTGGAGGTCGAGACATTCGACCTTGGCCTGATAGATATCGAAATGCCGCGAAAGTCCGGGCTTGAGGTTTTGCGCGAGGTGCGGGCCGGCGCGGGTGGGCAACCGGAGATGAAATTGCTGGCGCTGACCGCTTATGTTTTGCCCGAACATCGCGAGCGGATACTGGCGGCGGGGGCGGATGGTATCATTTCCAAGCCACTGACGGATATGGCTGATTTTGGTAATGCCATCCTTATTCATACCGGAGGGCCTGTGGCTAAAGCCCAAAGCCCCGCCAGCCCCGATGCCGATATCCAGATGGATATCTATGACGGGCTGAAAGAGATTATCGGCCATGATTCAATGCAGGAACTTCTGGGCAAGGTGTTGGGCGACCTGTTTGATGTGCGCGAGGGCATAAAGGCAGGCGCGGCCGCAAAAAATGCCGAGCCGATCAGGGCCAAGACCCATATTCTGATCTCGGTGGCCGGTGCCATCGGCGCGGTGGATTTGCAGCATATCGCGGAGCGCCTGAATGCCACGGCCAAGAGTGGCGACTGGGCGCGAATCCTGCCTGAGGCAGTGCGATGCGAGGCGGGTATAAGCGCGATAATTCTATTTGTGGAGCAAGAGCTGAAAAGCTGATATGAAGATCGTATGAAGATGCCACTACTGCTTGTTGAAGATACATCGTCATTGGCGATGGTTTACCGTTCGGTGCTGGAAAAGGCCGGCCACGAGGTTGTGGCCTGTGATACCATTGCTTGCGCCCGAAAGATGATCAGGCAAACCGGATTCGGGCTGGTTTTGCTGGACCTGTCATTGCCCGATGGTGATGGTCTGGAGCTGATGGATGACATTTTGCGCCAAGAATCTCCCGCCAAGGTGATCGTGATTACGGCAAACGGCTCCATTAACCGCGCGATCGAGGCTATGCGCATGGGGGCGTTTGATTTTCTGGTCAAACCGTTTGATGAAAAAAAACTGCTGAGCGCGGTTGAGAATACCAAAAAGATGCAAGAGACCGCGCCGGCTGTCCTTCGGAGTGACGAGCCGCTGCCCGATGGTGCCTTTCAGGGGTTTCTCGGGGTGTCTGACGAAATGCGCGATATCTACCGGATGATCTGTAATATTGGCCGCAGTTCGGCAACGGTTTTTATCACCGGCGAAAGCGGCACAGGCAAGGAGGTGGCCGCAGAGGCTATCCATGCGATATCCAGCCGGGCCAAGGGGCCTTTTGTGCCGCTGAATTGCGGGGCGATTCCGGCAGATTTGCTTGAATCCGAGGTGTTTGGCCACCTGAAAGGGTCTTTTACCGGCGCGATTGCCAATAAACTCGGCGCGGCGGAGGCCGCTTCGGGCGGCACCTTGTTTCTTGATGAAATTTGCGAGATGGATTTGAGGCTGCAAACCAAATTGCTACGTTTTCTGGAGACATCGAAGATACAACCGGTGGGGGCGGTGGCGGCCCGCGCTGTCGATGTGCGTATATTGTGCGCTACCAATCGCGATCCGCTTGAGGAGGTGCGGGCGGGCCGGTTTCGTGAAGATCTATACTATCGGTTGCATGTGGTGCCGATGCATATGCCACCCTTGCGCCAGCGCGGCGCGGATATCGCACTGATCGCCGAGCAGACTTTGCGCCGGTATGCTGAAGAGGAGGGTAAGCTTTTTCAGCGAATATCGCCTGAGGTGATGCGTATTTTCAACGCTTATGAGTGGCCGGGAAATGTGCGGCAATTGCTCAATGCTATCCGCAATGTGGTGGTTTTGCATGACGGGGTGATGGTTTTGCCAGAGATGCTGCCCGCCGAGTTAACCACCTTGCGCGCTGTAACTGACAAGGTGGTGGAGGCGCCCGCCGGCTTACCGGCCATAGCGCTAGCCCCTGTGGTGGGGGAAGGCGATATTGGCCAATTTGTCGGTCTGACGCTGGCGCAGATGGAGCAGCGATTTATCGAAGTGACGATAGCGGAGTGTAATGGCTCGGTGCCCGAAGCGGCGCGGATGCTGGGGGTTTCGCCCTCGACCTTGTATCGCAAGCGTGAAGGCTGGAAAAAAGCCTTTGGATAGGCTTGCCTCTTGCCTGATTTTGACGGCATAATCAATTTTTAAACACAGCAGGTTTTGCCATGTCTTTGATTGATGACGCGCGCCGGGTCCGCGAAAATGCCCATGCTCCCTACTCCGGTTTCAAGGTGGGGGCTGCGCTGCGCACCGCTGCGGGCGGGGTGTTTTCGGGCTGCAATGTCGAGAATGTCGCTTACCCGGAGGGGACCTGCGCCGAGGCCGGTGCCATTGCTGCAATGGTGGCGGCGGGCGAGGCGGGTATTGTCGAGATACTGGTGATGGCGGATGGCGAGGTGCCTATTACGCCTTGCGGGGGGTGCAGGCAGAAAATAGCGGAATTCGGTGCGCCCGACACCGTGATCATACTGGCCAATACGCAGGAAGAATTGGGCCGCACGACACTGGCCGAGCTGTTGCCCGGCTCGTTTACACCGGCGCATCTGGGGGGGGTAAGGTGATGCTGGCCCAAGAGGTGATCGCCGCCAAGCGGGACGGAAAAACCCTTGGTCGCGACGAGATCGGGTTTTTTGTCAAGGGGATCACTGACGGGTCTGTTTCGGGGGAGCAGGCGGCGGCCTTTGCCATGGCGGTTTTTTTCCAGAAAATGGAACTGGCCGAGCGGGTGATGCTGACCGAAGCGATGCGCGACAGTGGCGATGTGCTGCGCTGGGATCTGCCCGGCCCGGTACTGGATAAACATTCGACCGGCGGGGTGGGGGATAATGTGTCGCTAATGCTGGCGCCGGCCTTGGCTGTGTGCGGGGCCTATGTGCCGATGATATCGGGGCGCGGGCTGGGCCATACGGGCGGCACACTTGACAAGTTTGATGCGATACCGGGCTATGATACCCAGCCGGATATCGAGACCTTGCGGCAGGTGACCCGGCAGGTTGGCTGTGCGATCATTGGCCAGACCGGTGATGTCGCTCCGGCGGACAAGCGGCTCTACGGTATTCGTGATGTAACGGCGACCGTAGAATCGGTTGATCTGATTACGGCATCTATTCTTTCTAAAAAGCTGGCAGCCGGGCTGGAGGGGCTGGTGCTTGATGTGAAATATGGCTCTGGCGCGTTTATGGATAGCTTGCCCAAAGCGCGCGAGCTGGCCGAGAGCCTTGTGGCGGTGGCTGCGGGTGCAGGTTGCCGGACCACCGCCTTGATTACGGATATGAACGAGCCGCTGGCCCGCGCCGCCGGCAATGCCCTCGAAATGCAAAACGCGGTGGATTTTTTGACAGGCAAGGAGATCGACAGCCGGTTGTGGGATGTGACCGTGGCGCTGGGCGGGGATCTTTTGGCGGGGGCCGGTCTGGCAAAAACCGCGCCTGACGGGGCGGGTATGATGGCGGCGGCGTTTCAATCCGGGCGCGCGGCGGAGCGCTTTGGCCAGATGGTTTCTGCACTTGGCGGGCCGGTTGATTTTGTTGAAAAGGCGGAGACATACCTTGAAAAAGCGCCTGTTGTGGCGGAGATATATGCTGTGGAATCAGGTTTTGTGCAGACGATAGATGTGCGGGCTGTTGGCATGGCTGTGGTGGCGCTGGGCGGCGGGCGGCGCAAATCGGATGATGCGATTGATTATGCCGTCGGGCTGGACTGGCTGGCGGGCATTGGCCAGTTTGTCGATGCCGAACAGCCGATTGCGCGGGTGCATGCTCGCGACCGCGCTTCGCTGGAGGAGGCGCGCGCGCGGGTTGTTCTGGCTTACGAGGTTGGCGGTGCGGTTCCTCCGGAGACACCTTTGATACTGGAGAGGATAGGCTGATGGCACGGGCATTTTTGCTGATATTGGATTCTGTCGGGATTGGCGGGGCGACTGACGCGGCGGCTTTTGGCGACGAGGGGGCCAACACGCTTGGCCATATTGCGGCAGCCTGCGCAGCAGGGCTGGCAGACGAGGGCCGTAAAGGCCTGCTGAAGCTGCCTAATCTTGATGCGCTCGGTTTTGGTGCGGCGGCGTTGGAGGCGAGTGGCGCCTTGCCGGCCGGTTTGGTCGGCGAGACCGGGCTTTTTGCCGTGGCCAACGAGATATCAAACGGTAAAGACACCCCGACCGGTCACTGGGAGCTGGCGGGGGTGCCGGTGCCCTTTGACTGGCATTATTTTCCCGATACCCGCCCTTGTTTTCCAGCGGATAAAATAGCCGAATTTACCCGGCGGGCCGGGCTACCCGGTGTGTTGGGAGAGCGGCACGCTTCGGGCACCGTGATTATCGAGGAGCTGGGCGAGGCGCATATGCGCACCGGCAAGCCGATCTGCTATACCTCGGCGGACAGTGTTTTCCAGATTGCGGCCCATGAGGAAAGCTTCGGGTTGGAGCGCTTGCTGGAGATATGCGAGATCGCGGCCGGGATATTCCATCCGATGATGGTCGGGCGGGTGATCGCGCGGCCCTTTATTGGCGTGCCAGGTGATTTCAAGCGGACCCCGAACCGGCGTGATTATGCGATCGCGCCGCCCGCGCCAACCCTTTGCGATCGGGTGGTGGCCGCTGGCGGGCGCACGCTGGCGGTGGGCAAAATAGGTGATATTTTTGCCCATCAGGGAATTAGCGTGGTGCTCAAGGGCAAAGATGACATGGCGCTGTTTGACCAGACCGTTGCCCTGATGGACGAGGCGCGCGACGGGGATTTTGTATTTGCCAATTTTGTCGAGTTTGACAGCCTTTATGGCCACCGGCGTGATGTGGCAGGCTATGCGCGACATCTCGAGGTGTTTGACCGGCGTTTGCCGGAAATACTGGCGGAGCTGCGCGGTGGTGACCTGTTGATGATTTCTGCCGATCATGGCAATGATCCGACCTGGCCGGGCACCGGGCACACCCGTGAGCGGGTTCCGGTGTTGATCGCGGGTAGCGGGCGGCAAGGAAATATCGGGCAGGTCGGGTTTGTAGATGTTGGCGAAACGCTGGCGGCACATCTCGGGCTGGCCGCGGGCAAACACGGAAAGAACTTTTTATGAATTTTAGCGAAATACCCAAGACCGAATTGCACCTGCACCTAGAAGGGGCCGCGCCGCCTGCATTTATCCGACGGCTTGCGCAGGAAAAGGGCGTTAATATGGGCGGGGTTTTTGATGAGAACGGCGCTTATGTCTGGTCAAGCTTTGTCGAGTTTCTCGCCACTTACGAGCGCGCCTGCGAGGTGCTGAAAACGCCGGAAGATTTCGGGCGGCTGGTGTCGGCGGTGCTGGAAGAGCAGGCGGCGCACGGGGTGATCTATACCGAGATGTTTCTGGCGCCGGATTTTTGTGGCGGCGGAGATCTTATCGCGTGGCGCGAGTATCTGGCGGCGATGAGCGAGGCGGCGCTGGCCAGCCCTGTCGAGGCGCGGTTTATTCCGACCTGTGTGCGCCATTTCGGGCCGGAGCAGGCGCGGGTGAGCGCGCGGGTGAGCGCTGAAACCGCCGGCGGGTTGGTGACCGGTTTTGGCATGGGGGGCGACGAGAGCCAGTATCGCGCCGCCGATTTTGCCTATGCTTTTGATATGGCGCGCGAGGCGGAGCTGGGCCTGACCAGCCATGCTGGCGAGGTCGAGGGACCACAAAGCGTGCGCGAAACACTTGAGGCCCTGAAGGTTAGCCGGATTGGCCACGGAGTGCGTGCGATCGAAGACCCGGCACTGGTGGCGGAGCTGGCCGAGCGGGGCGTGGTGCTGGAGGTTTGCCCCGGTTCCAATATTGCGCTCAAAGTCTATGATGACCTGAAGGCGCATCCTATTTCGGCGCTGCGCGAGGCGGGGGTGCTGGTGACGGTTTCTACCGATGATCCACCCTACTTTCACACCGATATGAGCGCCGAATACCGCGCCCTGAATAAAACCCCGGGCTGGACGCGGGCGGACTTTGACGCGATAAACCGCACAGCGATGAATGCCGCTTTTTGCGATACCGAGACCAAAAACCGGCTTTTGGCCAAATTTAACGGAGCCTGAGAATATGCAACATTTTACCCTTGTCGATCATCCGCTGGTGCAGCACAAGCTGACCAAGATGCGCGAAAAAACCACCTCTACCGCAGTGTTTCGCCAGCTTTTACGCGAAATCAGCCACCTGCTGGCCTATGAAGTCACCCGTGATCTGCCGATGACGACCACCTCGATAGAAACGCCAATGGAAAAAATGGAAGCGCCTGTTCTTAAAGGGAAAAAAATGGCGCTAATCTCTATTTTGCGTGCCGGAAATGGCTTGCTGGACGGTGTGCTGGAGCTGATCCCTTCGGCGCGGGTCGGGTTTGTCGGGCTGTATCGGGATGAGGAAACCCTGCAACCGGTGCAGTATTATTTCAAGGTGCCTAAGGGCATGGACGAGCGGGTGGTTATTGCGGTTGATCCGATGTTGGCCACGGGCAATTCTTCTGTTGCGGCGATTGATCTGCTGAAGGAAAGCGGCGCGACGGATATCCGGTTTATGTGTCTTTTGGCGGCGCCTGAAGGGGTGGCGCGGATGAAAGAGGCACACCCGGATGTGCCGATTATTTCAGCCGCGCTTGACCGGCAGTTGAGTGATATCGGCTATATTTTGCCCGGCCTCGGGGATGCCGGCGACCGGATGTTTGGCACCAAATAGCGCTATTGAGATCGCAGGGCTTGCAAACGCAAGGCCGCGATCTGGTGTACCTGATCAAGCGCTTCGCGAAATTCGACCTCGGGGGGGTTATTAACCCGCGCGGTGAAATTTTCGAGAATCTCGGTGCGGTGGCGGCCGCGCACCGCAAGGATGTAGGGAAAGCCGAAGCGTGATTTGTAGGTGTCATTCAGGCGGGTGAAGGCATCAAACTCCTCGGGGGTGCACTGGTCCAGCCCCGCACTGGCCTGCTCGGAGGTGCTCTCGCTGGTCAGATCACCGGTTTTTGCCAGCTTTCCGGCAAGGTCGGGATGGGCGCGTAAAAGCGCGAGCTGGGCCGGCTTTCCGGCATCTTCGACGATCTGGCGCATGAGGGCGGGCAGGTCTTTTTCTGCGGGGGTTTTGTGGCGGTTCGCGATTTCGGCCACCCAGGGGCTGTGTTCGTAGACGCCGCCAAACCTGCTGATAAAGCTGTCGGTATTATTGGTCATATATGCTCACCATTTTTCTTCCATTTCCTATTGTGGCAGTCTAAGCTGAAAAAAAACAAGAGGAAAATCATGGCAAGCATTTTGCAAGAATGGATCAGCCTGTTTTTGCGCTGGGCGCATATCATTTCCGCCATCGGCTGGATCGGCTCGTCGTTTTATTTCATGTGGCTCGATAGTAGCCTCAAAAAGCGCAAAGGCCTGCCCGAGGGGGCCAAGGGCGATAGCTGGGCCGTGCATGGTGGCGGGTTTTATCATGTGGTGAAATACCAGATCGCGCCAGACGAAATGCCCGAGGCGCTGAAGTGGTTCAAATGGGAGAGCTACGCTACATGGCTGACCGGTTTTGCCATGGTTGTGGTGGTGTATTATTGGGGCGCTAACGGGCTGTTGATCGACCGCGAGGTGGCGGACCTCAGCGTGGCGCAGGCGATTTCGATCTCGGTTGGCTCGCTGATTGCGGCGTGGTTTTTCTATGACTGGCTGTGCAAATCGCCGCTGAAATCTCGCCCGGTGCTGGTATTTGCCGTATTGTTTGTGGCGATTGTAGCGGCAAGCTGGGGCTTTCAGCAGATATTCTCGCCGCGGGCGGCCTGGCTGCATACCGGTGCGATTATTGCCACGATGATGACTGGCAATGTGTTTTTTGTGATTATCCCCAACACAAAAATCGTGGTCGCTGATCTGAAAGCCGGCCGCACGCCTGACGGAAAATATGGTGAAATTGCCAAGCTGCGCTCGACCCATAATAATTACCTGACCTTGCCGGTTATTCTGATGATGATCTCCAACCATTATCCGATGCTCTACAGCCACCCCTATGCATGGGTGATGGTGGCAATGGTGCTGGTGATCGGCGCGGTGGTGCGGATATTTTATAATATGCACGAGGCCGGGATGCACGGCTTTCAGGTGCGCTGGCAATGGCCTGTGGTGGCGTTGTTTGCCATTGGCATGATCGCCTTTTCCACTTGGCGCCCCGATCAGAAAGAGGTGGCGTTCAGCTCCACTGCGGCGCTTGAAATTGTGGCGGTCAATTGTGTGATCTGCCATTCTGCCACTCCGACCAACGAGTTTTTCGAGGATGCGCCGGGCGGTGTAAAGTTTGATACACTTGAGCAAATTCGCAGCTTTTCCAGCAAGATCATCGCGCAAACGGTGCTGTCAAACATGATGCCGCTGGGCAATGAAACCGGAATGACCCAAGAGCAGCGTGAAGAGCTTGGCTCTTGGTTGCGCGCCGGAGCACCGGCAGAATAATGCCCAGCCTGCTGATTAAAAACGCCGATGTGCTGGTGACAATGGACGGGGCGCGCCGCGAAATTGCCGGCGGGTGTCTGCTGGTCAGGGACGGGGTAATAGCCAGTGTCGGGCCGGAAGTGCCTGCCGACGAGGTGCTGGATGCAACGGGTTGTGTTGTCACCCCCGGGTTGGTTAACACCCATCACCATCTTTATCAGAGCCTGACCCGTGTGGTGCCGGGCGGGCAGGATGCGCTGCTGTTTGGCTGGCTGCAAACCCTCTATCCGATCTGGGCGCGCATGGGGCCGGAGCATATGAAAGTGTCTGCGCAGATCGGGCTGGCGGAGCTGGCGCTTTCGGGCTGCACCCTGTCGTCTGACCACCTTTATCTTTATCCAAACGGTGTGCAGCTCGAAGATACCATCGAGGCGGCCCAAAGTCTTGGCATGCGGTTTCACCCGACCCGCGGCTCGATGAGCATTGGCGAAAGCGCGGGCGGCCTGCCTCCTGATAGCCTTGTGGAGCGCGAGGCCGATATTCTGGAAGATAGTATCCGGTTGATAGACCGCTGGCACGATGCCTCCGAAGGGTCGATGCTCAGGATCGGGCTGGCGCCGTGCTCGCCGTTTTCGGTCAGCCGAGAGCTGATGCGGGACAGCGCGCTTTTGGCGCGTGACAAAGGCGTGATGCTGCATACGCACTTGGCCGAAAATGACGAAGATATCGCCTATAGTCTGGAGAAGTTCGGCTGTCGGCCCGGAGAGTATGCCCGCGAGCTTGGCTGGGTGGGCGAGGATGTCTGGCATGCCCATTGCGTGAAGCTTGATGTCTCGGAGATTGATCTTTTTGCGGCTACCGGCACCGGTGTTGCCCATTGCCCCTGCTCCAATTGCCGGCTTGGCTCGGGCATTGCGCCGGTGCGCCAGATGCGGGATGCGGGGGTGAAGGTCGGCCTCGGGGTTGATGGCTCGGCCAGTAATGACGCAGGCGATCTGATCTCAGAAGCGCGGCAAATGATGCTGCTGCAAAGGGTGCAAAACGGTGCGGATGCCTTTTCGGCCCGCGAGGCGCTTGAAGTAGCTACATTGGGTGGCGCTTCGGTGCTGGGGCGGCCTGATCTCGGGGCGCTTGTAGTTGGAAAACGGGCCGATATCGCGGTGTGGGATATGCGCGGCCTTGCCAATGCCGGCGCGTGGGACATGGTGGCGGCGCTGGTTTTGTGTGGGCCGCAACGGGTGCGGGAGCTTTATGTCGAGGGGCGTGCGGTGGTGCGTGAGGGCCGGATTGCACGGCTTGATATGCCGGTTCTTGCCGAGCGCGCGCGGGCCTTGGCCGCAGGGCTGGCATCCAGCGCGTAGGGGTTTGGGGAATTCTTGCGAGAAATGAGGGCAGCGGCCAAACCGCTGCCCTTTTTTTAATCTTCGTGGGGGAGTACCAGATTGAGCACAATCGCGATCATCGCAGTTGGCAGCAGGCCCGAGGTCAGCAGGGTTTTGCCTACGCCCGGCACATATTGCACGGCGGTCGGCACAAGGTTGATCCCGATCCCTATCGCCAGCGAGACTGCGATGATAACCATGTTGCGGCGGTTCATTTTTACCTCGGTGAGCATATTCAGCCCCGCAGCGGCTACCATGCCAAACATCACAATTACCCCGCCGCCAAGCACCGGCAGGGGCATGGAGGCGATTACCGCCCCGATTTTGGGCAAAAATCCGGATATGATCAGAATGATCGCGGCAATGGTTACCACATGGCGGCTCATGATGCCGGTCATGGCCACGATGCCTGCATTTTGCGAAAACGAGGTGTTGGGCAAGCCGCCAAATAGCCCCGCGATCAGCGAGCCAAGCCCATCGGCGTAGGTGGCGCCGGTGATCTCTTTATTGGTTGCCTGCCGGCCTGCGCCGCCTTGGGTGGTGGCGTTGGTGTCGCCGACGGTTTCAATCGCCGAGATTATGACCACCAGCACAATGGCAATGGTCGCCCCCCAGTCAAACTTGAAACCGAAAGGCATGAATTCGGGGGCGGCCAGCACGGCGGCTTTGCCAACGGCGTCAAAGCTCACTAGCCCGGTGAAATAGGCGACAACATAGCCCGCGATAAGCCCTATCAGGATACCCGCCGCAGAAAGTGTGCCTTTGGTAAAAAACTTGACCCCGAGGGCTACCAGAATAACCGTCAGTGCCGGAAACCAGTGTGCCCATGAGCCAAAGCTTTCGGCCTCCATCTGGAATTCGGCCGCGCCACCGGCAGCGTATTTGATGCCAACCGGTATCAGGTATAAGCCGATAGACAGGATCACCAGTCCGGTGACAAGGGGCGGAAACAAAAACCGTAATTTGGAGATGACAGTGCCCAGCAAAAAATGCACAACGCCGCCGATGATGATCGCACCCATCAGCACATCCATGCCCTGAGTGGCCGCGACAGCAAACATGATTGAAACAAAGGCAAAGCTGGTGCCTTGCATGATCGGCAGCCGTGCCCCGATCGGGCCTAGTCCAACGGTCTGAAGCAGGGTGGCAACGCCGGCAAACAGCATCGCCATTTGCACCATGTATATCTTTTCATCGCTGACAAAGGCAAAACCTGCCGCACCGGCAATGATGATCGCGGGGGTGACATTGGAGGCAAACATTGCCAAAACATGCTGGATGCCTAGCGGAATAGCCTGCTTTAGGGGCGGGGTTACATTCGGGTCGGCATATTCATTGGTGCTTACATCTGACATTTTGGCCCTCACTTGTTGTTTTGCGCTCTGGTGGCGCATGCGGCAAGTTTGACTAAAATGCCATATATTGCAAGTATTTTCAGGCTTTTACTAAATATAGGGGTGCTTTATGCAAGTATATGTGGCTCTCCGGCTATGTATATACTGGAAATTGCTCTGTCGTCTCCTAGCATAATGGTGGGAAAAAGAGCTTCCCACAGGGTATTTGCGCGGGCGACCCTTTGGGTGATGACCGGAGTGGAGGCGAGATCAAGCACGATGATATCGGCCTCGCGGCCCGCCACGAGATTGCCGACCTTATGCCCGATATGTAGTGCTTCGGCACTGCCCTGAGTGGCCATATAGAGCAGCCGTGCGGGGTGGAGCGCGTCCCCGCGCAGCTGCCCGATTTCATAAGCGCTGGCCATGGTACGCAGCATCGAAAAGCTTGATCCGCCGCCAACATCGGTGGCCAGCCCTGTCGGAATACCCAGCGCGTGGCTGTGGGTAGCGTTAAATAACCCCGAGCCGATAAAGGTGTTGGAGGTCGGGCAGTGGGCGATGCTGGCGCCTGCATCGCGGATGGCTTCCCACTCGCGGTCATTTAGATAAATCGAATGCCCCATCACAGCCCCCGGACCAAGCAGGCCGAAATGCTCGTAGACCGCGAGATAATCAGGCTGGTCGGGGAACAGGTCTTTGACCCATGCCAGTTCCTCGTGCTGTTCGGAAAGGTGGGTTTGCATCAGGGTGTCGGGGTGCTCGGCCCATAGCGCACCGGTGGCCGCTAGCTGATCCGGGGTCGAGGTCGGGGCAAAACGCGGGGTGATGGTGTAGGAAAGCCGGTCCAGCCCGTGCCATTTTTGCAGTAGAGCTTTGCTTTGATCATAGCCTGATTGGGCAGTATCGCGTAAATTGTCGGGGGCATTTCTATCCATCATTACCTTACCGCCCAGCATGCGCAGCCCGCGTTTTTGGCTGGCTTCAAAATAGGCGTCCACGCTTTCGGGGTGGATGGTGCAAAAGGCACAGGCGGTGGTGATGCCGTTAGCGAGGTTTAGGTCCAGGTAGGTGTTGGCTACCGCAGCTGCATAAGCAGGGTCGATAAAGCGGGATTCCTCGGGGAAGGTATAGGTATTGAGCCAATCAATCAGCCGTTTGCCCCAGCTGGCAATGATCGCTGTTTGGGAAAAGTGGGCGTGGCTATCGACAAAGCCGGCCATAATCAGCCCGTCGCCGTGATTGGTGGTTTTGGCTTGCGGGTGGGCAGCTTTCAGGGTGTCGGCATCACCCACGGCGATGATTTTCCCATCCTCTATCAACACCGCGCCGTGGCGAATATGCTGCACGGCTTCCTCTGCGGGTTGTTGCCACGGATTGCCGGTGAAGCTGAGGGTCTGGCCCAGAAGAAGCTGTGACATGATGCGCCTTTATTGTTTGCTCTCTTGTTTCAAATATCCGGTGCAAATGCAATCGGATTACGCTAGATTACGCCCAGAGAAATGAGGGCCACGCCATGACAGAACACACTTATGATTTCCCTTTAGGGGATGATTACGGCCTGAATGTATCGCTAGTCGAGGCGGTGCGCGAAGTGGTCGAGCAAGGCTCGCAGCAGCAGCTTTTGAGCTTGCTGGAGCCGCTGCACGAAGCCGATATTGCCGATATACTGGAGCAGATCAGCCCGAGCGAGCGCGAAGCATTGCTTACCCTGTGGGGCAAAGAGATCGACGGGGGGGTGCTTTCGGAACTGGAAGAGGGCATCCGCGACGAGGTGATGCGCGATTTGCCTGACGAGGTGCTGGCCGAGGCGGTGCGGGTTCTGGACACCGATGATGTGGTGTATCTGGTCGAGGATCTGGATGAGCCGCAGCAGGAAAAGCTGTTGGAAAAGCTGGAGGGTATTGACCGGATCGCGGTAGTGCAGGCGCTGACCTACGGTGAGGATACCGCCGGGCGGCTGATGCAGCGCGAAATGGTGGTGGCCCCCGAGCATTGGAGCGTGGGCAGTGTGATCGACTATATGCGCGAGGCGGATCACCTGCCGGAAAGTTTTTATGATGTGATTGTGGTGGATCCGATGATGCATCCGGTGGGGGAGGTGCGCTTGGCTCGCATCATGGGCGCCGCGCGAGAGGTGCCGATTGCCGAGCTGATGGAAAAGGATTTCCGAACGATACCCGTGGATCAGGATATCGAGGATGTTGCCTATGCCTTTAACCAGTATCACATGCTGAGCGCGCCGGTGGTGGATGCTGACGGGCGGCTGGTCGGGGTGATCACCATTGATGACGCGATGGAGGTGCTGGAAGACGAGGTCGAGGAAGACATGAACCGGCTGGCAGGGCTGGGGGATGAGGATCTGTCCTCAAAGGTATGGCGCACCACCAAGGCGCGATTTCCTTGGCTGGCGGTGAACCTCGCCACTTCCATTTTGGCGTCGATCGTGATTGCACAATTTACCGATGTGATCGAGGCGATTGTGGCATTGGCGGTGCTGCTGCCGATCGTGGCCTCGATGGGGGGTAATGCTGCCACCCAGACCCTGACCGTGGCCGTGCGGGCGATTGCGACGCGCGATCTGACCCCGTCAAACGCCATGCGGATCGTGCTGCGTGAAACCCTTGTCGGGCTGGCCAATGGTGTCGTTTTTGCGGTGATTATCGGCATTGTCGGGGTGGTGTGGTTCGGGGATCCGATGCTGGGTGTGGTGCTGGGGCTGGCGATGGTTGCCAATCTTCTGGTGGCGGGCATGGCGGGTATATTGGTGCCGATCACGCTGAATAAACTGGGGGCGGACCCGGCGCTGGCTTCGGGTGCGTTTGTGACGGCGGTGACAGATATCGTCGGGTTTTTCTCGTTTCTCGGGCTGGCGGCGCTGATGCTGCTTTAGGGTGAGTGCGTTTACTTTTTGTGATTTACTGTATACAAGCTGTAATATTGATCATTTAATTAGTACTTATTTGTAGGATAGATACATGCAACTTTTGGATTCACCAATACGGCTGTTTGCAGCTATAATTACGACTTTTATATTGGCACTTGCGGTGCCAATACCTCAACCGGCACAGGCCCAAACTCTGCTGGCCGAAGAGGCAAAAACACGAATAAACCTGGCCGGACGACAGCGTATGCTGTCACAACGCATTGTCAAATCCGCGTGTCTGGCATCGCTGGGAATTGAGCGTGATCGCAATCGTGCGGTGCTGGCAGACTCCTTACAGCGGTTTCAAAAATCTATTCTGGCGCTGCAAAGCGGTGATCCGGCCATCGGATTAAGCCCGGAGCAAAACCCGGAAATTCTTGCGCGCCTTAACGGGATCAGCACAGCTTGGCCTGATTTCTTCAACATCGCCAATATTTCACTATCCCCCGCGGGCCTGACCCCGGCATCCCTTCAGGATTTCGATGTGCGCGGCTTGAGCATGCTTGCCGGGATGAATGACACGGTGCAGCTGATTGCCCGAACCTATGGCAGCCAGATCGAAGAGCTGCCACTAATACTGTCTATATCTATAGATCTGGCCGGTCGGCAGCGTATGCTGACCCAAAAAATGGTCAAAGAGTTTTGCCTGATTGATGCAGGGGTTGAGGTCGAGGCTAACAGAGAGAATCTAGCCGCCTCGCTTGCCTTGTTCAACAACACTCTGGAAGGGCTTTTTAACGGCATACCCGGGATACTGGTTGAGGCGCCGAATTATGATATCCGCAAGAAACTGCGCGAGGTTTCGGAATTGTGGCAACCGATGAATACCGTTTTGCAAGCGGTTGCATCCGGCACACAGATCACCGATTATGAGCGTGGCTTGATGGTGGATAATGTTGACGAGATTCTCTCGAGCATGAACGAGGCCGTTGGGATGTATGAATTTGTCCGCTCCACGCGATAGCCGCATGGCATGCTTTTAGCGCAGCGGGGTGGTACCTGGAGAGAGTATGGAAGCAAAGATACCGCTTCGCCCTGTGGATGATGAAGCCCGCGATATTGCTCGCGGGCTGCTTGCGGCGACGCGTTTTGGAGCGCTCGGGGTGCTGGTGGATGATGCGCCGTTTGTAACGCGGGTTGCGCTGAGCGCTAGGGGTAAGGTTGTCTCGCTGGTTTCCAGCCTTGCCCAGCACACGCAAGCGCTTAAGGTTGACCCGCGCTGCTCGCTCTTGATCGGGGAACCGGGAGAAAAGGGAGATCCGCTAACCCACGCGCGGCTTACATTACGGGCAAAAGCGATATTTTTAGACCGTAACAAAGAGCTGCGGGCGCGCTGGCTGAAAACCCACCCTAAAGCAAAGCTGTATATTGATTTTGGCGATTTTGGTTTTGTGCATTTTCAGGTAGACGAGGCTTTTTTGAATGGTGGTTTTGGCTATGCCTGCCAGATGGATATGGATGATCTGGGCTTGCGGTAGCGGCACGTCTGATATTGCGCCTGTTGCCGCTGTCTCATCCGAGCCGAAGGCGAAGCTACGCCCAACGGGAGCCATTACTTGATGGTTGCAATATGCTCATCAGGCGGGCTTTGTCGCCATTGTTACCCGCATTGGTCAAAATGGTGGCCAGTGCTTCCAGAGAGGAGACCGAGTGGCTGGCGCAAAAGCTGTCTACATGCGGCAGCAGCGCTTTCACGCCCGCTGCTTTGGGGGTGAAACCCTCCCAGCGCAGCAGCGGGTTTAGCCAGATCAGGCGGCGGGATGAAAGCCGCAGGCGCTCGGCTTCGCGGGCCAGCAGGCTGGCGTCATCGCGGTCCAGCCCGTCGGTGATCAGCAGCACCACCGCGCCTCGGCCCAGCACGCGGCGGGACCAGTCTCGGTTAAAGGTGTGCAGGCTTTCGCCAATCCTCGTGCCGCCCTCCCAATCCTGCGCTTGTAGACCGGCGGCTGAAAGGGCGGCGTCCACGTCGCGGTTTTGCAGGTGGCGGGTAATGTTGGTCAGCCGCGTGCCAAAGGTAAAGCTGTGCACCTTGGCCCAACCCGCCCCCTTGGCATTGCTGGCGGCATGGAGAAAATGCAGCAACATGCGGCTATAGCCCGACATCGAGCCGGATATATCGCAAAGCGCCACCAGATTGGGGTAGTGCTGCTTGCGCTTGCGCATCTTGATCTTTTGTATATCACCCCCCGTGCGCATCGAGGCTTTGAGTGTGGCGCGCCAATCAGGCTGGGTGCCGCGCGTGCTCGGTGCGGTGCGGCGGCTGGCAATCGGCTTGACCGGTAGGGTGATATTGGCAATGGCGCGGCGGGCGCGGGCCAGCTCGTCGGCGCTCATCTGCTCGAAATCCTGCTGCCTCAGCTTTTCGGAGGTGGAAAAACTGAGAGTGGCATTAAACTCGACCTCTTCGCCTTCTTCCCGCACATCGGGCTGCTCGCGGTTGGCGCCGTCCAGCAGCGCTTCGGCAGCGCGGCGTTCGGCGTCTTTCTTTTGGGGCGGGGTGTTTGCGCCGCGCAGGGTCGGGCGCAGCATACCCATCATATGTTCCAGAAATTGCGGATCGCGCCAGAACAGCCGGAAAACCTGCCCGAAAACCACCCGCTGCTCGGGGCGGGAAACGAAACAGGCGTGCAATGTCCAGAAAAAATCCTGCCGCGCGCTGAAGCCCACGGCCTCTACTGCGCGAATGGCATCTATCAGCCGCCCCGCGCCTACGGGAATGCCGGCGGCGCGCAGGGCGCGGGCGAAATAGGTGATATTGGCCGCGAGCTTGCCGTCTTTCGGGATATCGAGTTGGGGCAGGGTGACCACCTATTCGATCTCCTTTTTGGCCTCTTCGAGTATCCTTGCCGCTTCGCTGCCAGCCAGCTTCAGGATGTCGTCCTGATACTTCAGGATAGCCCCCAACGTGTCGGCAATAAGCTGCGGTGACAGCGTAATGGCGTCCAGCGCCAACAGGCATTTGGCCCAGTCAATCGTTTCGGCCACACCGGGTTTTTTGAACAGGTCTTCACTGCGCAGCCGCTGCACAAAGGCAACAATCTCGCGGCTTAGGGTTTCTGTAGCCTCAGGTGCGCGACTCCGCAAAATCTCCATCTCCCGGTCAAAATCGGGGTAGTCGACCCAGTGGTAAAGGCAGCGGCGCTTCAGTGCGTCATGCACCTCGCGGGTGCGGTTGGAGGTGAGGATAACAATCGGCGGCTCGGCGGCCTTTATCGTGCCAAGCTCGGGAATGGTGACCTGGAAATCCGACAACGCCTCCAGCAGGAATGCCTCGAACGGTTCGTCTGTGCGGTCCAGCTCGTCGATCAGCAGGATAGGCGCGCCGCCGGGTTGGGGCTGCATTGCCTCCAGCAATGGGCGGCGGATCAGGAATTCGTCAGAGAAAAGCTCTTGGGTCAGAGCCTTCCGGTCGGTATTTTCTGCCGCTTCGGCTGTGCGGATCGCGATCATTTGGGCGGCAAAGTTCCACTCGTAGACGGCGCTGTTTGCATCCAGACCCTCGTAGCATTGCAGGCGAATGAGGCGGCGGCCAAGCCCTTGCGCGAGGGCTTTGGCGATTTCGGTTTTCCCGACACCGGCCTCACCCTCCAAAAACAGTGGTCGCCCGAGTTTAAGCGATAAAAAAACCACGGTGGCCAAGGCGCGCCCGCAAACATAACCGGTATCAGCCAGCATTTCTTGCGTAGATTCGATCGAGTGCGGCAGGGTCATGCAGGCTCCTATACTAAGCCCTCATAAAACGGGCTTACCGGTCTTTGGTCAAGCGCTTTCGCGCTGGGCGGCTGGAGGCTCACACTTGCTCTGCCGTAATCGTAGTTTATGCGTGACAATGCCCGCGATCCCATTAGAATTACCTGCACGCAGGAGAACCAATTGGCTGAACATTTTGATAACATCCCCGAAATTGCCCTTGACTGGCTGCGCGCGGGCAAGGCCGTGGCGCTGGCGACCGTTATTCAAACATGGGGGTCGGCACCGCGCCCGGTGGGCAGTCAGCTGGTTATCTCTGGCTCCGCCGAAATAATGGGTTCTGTTTCGGGGGGCTGTGTCGAGGGCGCAGTGGTCGAAGAAGCGCTAGAGGCAATAAAAACCGGTAAATGTGCCATCCTTGACTATGGTATCGCCGACGAATCCGCCTTTGCTGTCGGGCTGGCCTGCGGGGGCAATATCCGCATTCTACTTGAGCCTTTAAATACAGGGCAAGGGCCTGATATTGCCGTGCTGGAACTACTGGTTGCAAGCCGCGCTGCCCGCCAGCCTGTTGCCACCGCCGTTAACCTTGATACATGGCAGCGCCGTTTGCTTGGTGCCGGTGACCCGCTGGCCAGTAACCGCTTCATTACCGATAAATCGGGGCTAGAGGGCAATTGGTTCATCACTATCCACAATCCACCGCTGCGCATGGTCATTGTCGGCGCGGTTCATATTGCCCAACCGCTGGTGGCGATGGCACAGCTGGCGGGGTTTGACCCGATCCTTGTCGATCCGCGCGCCGCCTTCGCCTCCGAATCCCGGTTTCCCGGTGAAAAGTATATGCATGACTGGCCAGACGAGGCATTACAGTTGCTCGATCTGGATACCCGCACAGCGGTGGTCACCCTCAGCCATGACCCGAAAATTGATGACCCTGCCATTATCACAGCACTGGGAGCGCCGGTGTTTTATCTGGGCTGCCTTGGCTCGACCCGCACCCACGCCAAACGGGTGGCGCGCCTGACCGCCGCTGGTTTGGAGCCGGCTCTGCTATCGCGCATCCACGCGCCGGTGGGGGCCGATATCGGAGCAAAAGCACCGGCTGAAATCGCGATATCGATCATGGCCGAGATTGTCGAGCGCTTGCGCCGCCCCGAAAGCCGGCCATGAGGTTTGGCGCGGTTGCTCTGGCAGAGGCCGAGGGAGCAATCCTTGCCCACTCCCTGCGGCGGGGGGAGTTGCGCTGGCGCAAGGGTATGGTTTTGTCGGCGGCGGATATCGGGCAGATGGCCAATGCGGGTATTGTCGAGGTTGTTGTGGCTCTTCTGGAGGCGGGTGATGTCGGCGAAAACATGGCAGCGGCCGAGATAGGCGCGGCGGGTAAAAGCGAAGGTATTTTTGTGACGTCTGCTTTTGCGGGTCGGGTCAATCTGGTGGCAGAGCAGGTGGGGGTGTTGGGGATCAAGACCAGTGAGATCGAGGCGTTTAACCGGATAGATCCTGCAATTACGTTGGCAACACTCCCGCGATTTACGCGCGTGGATCGCGGCCAGATTGTGGCGACATTAAAAATTATCCCCTACGCGGCAAAGCAGCAATCGGTGCGCTTGGCGGCAGAAAAACTGGCGGGGGCGCTGCGATTGCACAGGGTGCAAAAACGGCGAATTTCGCTAATCCTGACCGAGGTGGCAGGCCTGAATCCGGCGCTGCTGGAAAAGGGCCGCACGGCGGTAGAGGCGCGGCTGGCGCGCCTCGGGGTTGGCCTGACGGAGTGCCGGTTTGTGCCGCATCATCAAGAGCCGTTGGCGGAAGCGATCCGGCAGGTTTGCGGTGATATCGTGCTGATCCTCGGGGCGTCGGCCACCAGCGATATTGCCGATACGGGGCCGGAGGCTCTGCGCATGGCCGGCGGCGAGGTTTTGCGCTTTGGCATTCCGGTTGATCCGGGCAACCTTTTGTTTGTCGGCACCCAGGGCGGGCGGGGGGTGCTTGGCTTGCCAGGATGCGTGCGCTCGCTGGCGCTCAACGGGGCCGACTGGGTGCTGGAGCGGATGATTTGTGGCCTGAAGGTGGATGAGGATATGTTGGTTAGCATGGGCGTTGGCGGCTTGCTGAAAGAGGTGCCGGCCCGCCCCTTGCCGCGCCGTGCGGTGGCAGTAGCGGGGCGTAATGTGGCTGTTATCCTCTTGGCGGCCGGGCGTTCAAAGCGCATGCAGGGGCGGGATAAAATGCTGGAGCCGGTGGGCGGAGACAAGATGATAGCCCATGCCGCGAAAGCTGCGCTTTCCAGCACGGCGGGACCGGTATTTGTGGTGCTGCCGCCGCAAGACAAGGCGCGGCGGGCAGCCTTGGACGGGTTGGATGTGCGGATCATCGAGGCACCGGATTTTGCCGAGGGTATGGGCGGGAGCTTGCGCAATGCCATAGGGTATATGCCGCCAGATACAGATGCGATAATTATCGCATTGGCGGATATGCCGGAAATAACAGCCGCTCACTTTGATGCCTTGAAAACCGCCTATGACCCTGCGCAGCAACGCGAGATTTGTCGTGCGGTTACGGAAGAGGGCCACCTTGGCCATCCGGTTTTGTTCGGGCGGCGGTTTTTTGAAAATCTGGCCGGTGTGGCGGGGGATGCTGGCGCACGGGATATTTTGCGCGAATATGCCGAATTTGTAACATTGGTCACAACCCCGGGCGAGGGCGCGGCCCTTGATCTGGATACGCCCGCAGCTTGGGAAAACTGGCGAAATTTATTCAGCCGGCATTCGTAAAATCTCTTCGCGGTTGCGCTTGCGAATACGCACCGCGTCTGTGGAGATTGCCACCACCGTCCAGCCCGAGAAGCTCTGGCCGCGCTGGACCCTGACCATCCGCCCCCTCGGAAGCCGGATCAGCGCGGTGCGGGCGTCGTCCGTGCCGAAAATACCGATCAGATTGGTTTTGCGCAGGTTGATCGCATTGTCGATGGTGGCGGAGCGGGCGACCGAGACCGATGTCGGCAGGCTGACGGTTCTTGGTGGGTCGACAGGAACTGCCGGAACAACGGCATGGGGGCGCTCGGCTGTAGCGGCGCTGGCGACAGAGGCAGAGATCCGGTCGGCAATGGCGGCGAATGATGCGCTTCTGTGCACGGCGCGCGCCGCCGTGATCGGCGCGGCCCCCGAGATCATATCTTCTAGCGGCGCGGGGAGATCAACAATGTTTTGCGGACGGCGGCGGGGGCGCGGGTCCGGGGCGGCGCTGGCAAAGACTTCTGGTGAAATAGTGGTGCCGGAGCGCAGGCGCGGCAATTGGGGTGGTGCTCCGCTGATCAGGGCAAAGGGGGCATCGGCGGGGGCAGGAGAGAGGGCATTTATGGCAGCATCGACAGCATTGGCCACGGCATTGTTTTCGGCGGTATCCGGCGGGGGGGCTTCTGCGGGTGTATCTGGCACCGGCTCTGCCGGCGGGCGCCGGAAAGGCACGATATCGGGCGGGCCTTCGAGCAGGGCAAAGAGCGATGCGGGCAGATCTGCCGGATCTGGCGCGGTAGTGGCGGTTTCTGGCGGGAGGTCAGCCGGAGAGGCGACGGGCGGCGCGACCTGTGGCGGGATAGCAGCCCCCGAGCGCAAGCGCGGCAGCAGGGGCGGCAGGCCTTTGATCGGTGTCACCAGACGGGATTCGATCAGCAGGATCGGGCTGGCCATGCGTGAAAGCTGGGCGGGAGACAGGCCGGAGCGGCTGGCGAATTCTGCCAGTGCATCGGGGGAAAGCCGGGTGGCCATGGCTGGCAGCGGCTCAAGAAAAAAGGCGGTATTGGCAACAGTGACGGGGCGCTGTGGGGCGCTAAAGCTATCGTTTGACGGTACGGTCGGCAGCGTATCGGCTTGCGGGGGAGACAGGTCTTCGATCTTGGCCAAAAGGGTAACCCAGCCGACGGAGGGGGTGCTGTCGGCGGGTGCCGGGGCTATGAGAGTAGCAGGCTGCGCCGGAAAACTGACGGGGGTGTTTTGCACCGACGCCAGAGCTTCTGGCACAGCTGCGCTTTTGGGGGCTTTCGGCATGGTGATTGTTTCAAGCGCTTCTGCCACAAGCTGACGGGGCGGCAGGTAGGGCCGCGGATATTGCACGGTGTTGGTGGTCAGGGGGGTAAAACCGGCGATCGCCTCTGGCGCGGGGAGGGTCGGAGGCAGGGGGGGCAGGGCAGCTATTCTTTTGTCCGGGTCGGGCTGCTGGAAGGGGGCAAAGTCGGCCGCGAGGGGGGGGGTATCCCAGAGGTTAAGAGGATCAATTTTGTAAAACGAGTAGCTGCCCCCGATTACAAGCGCCGCGAGGGCGGCGGCGGCAAGGCCGATAACGGCAACTCTGGTTTTGTCGACAGGGGCCTGAAAGACAGGCGGGGAGGGAAAACCTCTGACTGGGGCTTGGGTGCTGAAGAACCGCGCGCGAAAGCCATGGCTTTTGGCAAAGCTGCGGGCCTCTTGTATGGTTTGCGTGCGCAGGGCGGCGACCGCGTATTCGCCTTTGTCATTCTTTTCGCCGATGCGGACGGCATAATCTGTGGCATTACCGCCGAGAGATGCTGCTATTTCTTTGGTGGCGGCGGATAATCTGGCGGTTTCGTCGCTGCCTTCGAGGGGGAAGCTTTTCAGGATGATCTGGTCCGGTGGTAGCCAGATTCGGGTTTTGAAGCGGCGGCCTTGCAGGGTGGCAGCCTTGCCGCGCATGCTGGCAAGGCGCTCGCGCAATGCCGGATCAGTCAGCTCTGTGCGCGCCAATTCATGCCAGTGCCCGTCATAGGCAAGGTGGTGCAATGCGATCCCGTCTTTCGACATATCGAGCGCAAATGATGGAAGTGGCTTGCTCATTATCCTCTGGCCTGTAGGCAATTGCTGCGCTCTTCATACAAGGGCGGCCAATCTCTTTTCAAGCTGTGGTTTTGTAACTTTGGATCGATGGGCGGTTTCGAGCGCACATTGGCTTTGGGGGTAGATTGATGCCGAATTGGAGTTTTTAAAAGGTAAAAGATTAAGAATACCCTGTATATTGCTGATATAATGATAAAATTAGTTGACGCAGCCGGTGTATTTACGCTAGCAAAAAAGAAGAATAACCTTTTTGCCATGAAAATGGTGAATTTATCTGCGGTCGTCGGAGGACATAATGTTTATGTGCAAGCCAAAACTCAAACTATCGGGGCTGGCTGTGGTTGCCTCACTGGTATTCAACCCGCTGAGCGCGCAGGAAATCACCCTGAAGTCGCTGGACGGGACAGTCTCGATGAGCGGCACGTTGCTGGAATATGACGGCACGACTTATCGTATCGCCATGCTGGTGGGGGATATTTCTATAGAAGCCTCGCAGGTAACATGTGAGGGGGCGGGATGCCCTAACCTGATCGCGGACCTGACCGAATTCAGCCTTGCCGGATCCAGCTCGCTCGGGGGGGAATTGCTCCCGACCCTGATCGAGGTTTTCGCGCTTGAGCGCGGCGGTGATCTCGAGGTATCGGTTTCCAGCGGCGGGTCTTCGGTGTTCACGGTGCTGGAGCCAGATGGCGGCGTGTATGCCACGATCTCGATCGAGGCCGGCGACTCTGCTGACGGATTGGCCGGATTGCTCGACGGGTCGGCCACGATCGGTATGTCTACCCGTTCGCCAACGGCAAATGAGTTGGCGGCTTTCGAGGAGAATATCCAGGGCCGTATTCTGGCGCTTGACGGAGTGGTGGCCGCAGTCCATCAGGATAACCCGGTTCGTATCCTGAGTCTGGCGCAGATTGCCGCCATTTTCGAGGGTGACATAACAAACTGGCGCGATGTTGGCGGGGTTGATGCCCCGATTGCACTTTATCGGCGCGATGATCTGACCGGCACAACAATTACATTTACCGATCTCACCCTTACCGAGGGGCAGCGTGCGTTGGGCGGCGTAGCGACCATTCTGGCATCGGATGCTGCGGTATCCGATGCTGTGGCCGGTGATGCTTTTGGTATTGGCCTGACCAGCTATGCCCAGGAGCGCGGGGCGCGGGCCTTGGCGATCCGTTCTGTTTGCGGGCAATTGTTTGAGCCGTCGGTGTTTGCGATCAAGACCGAAGAATACCCGCTGACACGGCGGATGTATCTTTATACCGATAGCCCTTTTATCCCGGATGTCGCGACCGAATTTCTTGACTTTGTCAGCTCGGACGCTGCGCAGGCCGTGATCTCCAATGCCGGTTTTATCGGGCAGGAGGCCAGCTGGGTCAATCTTGATCAGCAAGGTCGCCGTATGGCGCAGGCGATTGTTTCGGGTGCCGGGCGCACCGAGCTATTGCAATTACAGGACCTGGCCGCAAGCGTGCTGGATGCGGACCGCCTCTCCTTTACCTTGCGCTATGATGATGAGGGCGCGCTGGATAGCCGCGCGCTCATGGATATCGAACGCTTGGCCGGGATGATCCGTAATTGGGAGTTTTCCAACCGGCAGCTTCTTGTTCTCGGTTTTTCCGATAATACAGGCACGACAAATGCCGCTCTGGCCTCCACGCAGATCATGGCACAAGATGTGCGCGCGGCGATTGTGGTAGCTACCGGACGGGCCAATATGGGTAATGTGCGGGTATCACCCATCGGCTATGGCCAGCTTATGCCGCTGGCCTGTAATGACACCCCCTTCGGGCAGGCCAGCAATAACCGCGTTGAAATCTGGGTGAAGTAGCAGTGAAAATTTCAGCAATTCGGCCAAGCATATGATGGGAATAAAAATGTTCAAAATGAAAGCCATTTTAGCGACAACAAGCGCTTGCCTCATGCTTGGCCTTTCGGCCGCACAGGCACAGACAGTGACTCTGCGTTCGCAGGATATGAGTTTTTCGATGACCGGCACACTGGCTGATTTTGATGGCGAAAACTATATACTGGTGACTTCGATCGGCAAATTGACCCTTAGCATTGACGCTGTAACGTGCGACGGGGATGCCTGCCCGGACCTTATGACCAATGTCGATACGTTCTCCATTGCCGGTTCCAGCACTATCGGGCAGAAGCTTTTGCCGCAGATGATGGATGCCTATGCCTTTTCTCTTGGGGGGGATGTGGCGGTGGATATTCTGTCCGCGACACAGGTGAAATATACGATTACGGATCAGAACGGGGATATGTATTCGACGATCACCCTCGATCTTGGCAATTCGGATGATGCCTTTAGCGCGCTAGAAAGTGGCGCGGCTCTGGTTGGCATGTCTTCACGGCGGGTGACCGATGGCGAGCGCAGCCGGTTTTTGCGCCTCGGAAAAGGTAATTTGACCAGCCCCGAGCAAGAGAAGATTTTGGCGCTGGACGGCTTGGCGGTATCGGTGAATCCCGACAACCCGATCCAGACTTTGAGCCTGAACCAGATTTCGGATATTTTTTCGGGTAATATTCGTAACTGGCGCGAGGTTGGCGGGCTGGATGCTACCATTAATATCTACCGCCAAGATGAGAGGGCGGGCGCAACGCAGGTGTTTGAGGGGTTGGTGATGGAGCCAAACCGTCAGCTATTTTCCAATAGTGCGTTTATTCAAAATAACAATGCCGATGTCGCTGATGCGGTAATTGGAGATGAAAACGGTATCGGGATTGTTAGCCTTGCGGATATTGGAAATTCTCAAGTTCTGTCTTTGCGTTCGGCATGTAATCAGGTAGCTTCGCCGACCGGCTTTTCGCTCAAAACCGAAGAGTACCCGATGTCTCGCCGGATGTATCTCTATGTGGATGGCGGCAATATGCCGGACAAGGTAGCGGAATTCATTGATTTTCTGACCTCGAACGAGGCGCAGGATCTGGTTGAGCGTAGCGGCTTTGTCAGTCAGAATGTGGTAATGGGCTCACTTGATGATCAGGGGCGCCGGTTGGCGCATGCGCTGATCGCCGAGCGCGACCGGGCCTCGCTGGAGCTGCTACAAGAGATGGTTGCCAGCCTACTTGATGCCGAACGCATTTCTCTGACTTTCCGGTTTAAAAGTGGCTCGGTAGAGCCGGATAACCGTGCGGTGAATGATATCCAGCGGCTGGCCGAAATGGTGCGGCGCGGTGAGTTTGACGGAAAACGGCTGGTAATTATCGGCTTTGCCGACAGTATCGGCGCGATCAACGAAAACCAGCGCCTCAGTCAGGCGCGTGCCGAGAGTGTGCGCGATGTGCTGGTCGAAGCGGTTGGCGTGGAAAATCAAGGCGCGATCCAGTTTACCCCGATTGGCTATGGCAAGCTTTCGCCAATTGGCTGTAACGAGACCGAAGACGGGCGCGACACTAACCGCCGCGTCGAGATATGGGTGCGTTAATCATACTCAAGGGCGAAGCCCCTGTAATAAAATATAACAAAGCGCCGAAACACACCGGATAATACGGCTGTTTCGGCGCTTTTATATCAGCTGGTGGCGACAGCAAGCGCCTGATCAAGATCGCGGATCAGGTCATCAGGGTCCTCGATGCCAATCGAAAGCCGCACCACATTGGCGCCCGCGCCGGCGGCCTCTTGTTGCTCGGGCGATAGCTGGCGGTGGGTGGTCGAGGCCGAATGGATAATCAGGCTGCGAGTGTCACCCAGATTGGCGACATGGCTGAAAATCTCAACATTATCGACCAGCTTCACGCAAGCCTCATACCCGCCCTTGACCGCAAAGGTAAACAGCGCGCCCGCGCCTTTGGGATAAATCGCCGCCTTGCGTGCCGCATAAGGCGAGGAGGGCAGCCCGGCATAGGTGACAAAATCCACCCGTGGGTCGGCCTCCAGCCAAGCGGCCACTTTCTCGGCGTTTTCCACATGGCGCTGCATGCGCAGGCTCAAGGTTTCGATCCCCATCAGCGTGTAATGCGCCGCTTGCGGGTTGAGGGTCATGCCAAGGTCGCGCAAGCCAATGGCGATGCCGTGGAAGGTGAAGGCGAGGTTGCCGAAAGTCTCGTGAAATTTCAGGCCGTGGTAAGCTGGCTCGGGCTGGGAGAGCGAAGGGAATTTATCCGATGCTGACCAGTCAAAATTGCCGCTATCCACCACCACACCGCCGGTGACCGTGCCGTTGCCGGTCAGGTATTTGGTCAGGGAATGCACCACCAATGTGGCCCCCATTTCGATGGGCTTGCACAGGTAGGGGGTGGCGAGCGTGTTGTCCACAATCAGCGGAATGCCGAGGCTATCCGCCACCGCCGCCACCGCTGGTATATCGGTCAGATAACCGCCGGGGTTGGAAATGCTCTCGCAAAAAATCGCTTTGGTGTTGTCATCCGCTGCGGCTTTTATGGCGTCGATATCGTCAAAATCCACAAAGGTGGCCGACCAGCCAAAGCGCTTGATGGTATGGCTGAACTGGGTGATCGAGCCGCCATAAAGCCGGGTTGAAACCACCACATTATCTCCCGGGCGCATTAGCGGAAACAGCGCCATGATCTGGGCCGCGTGGCCGCTGGAGCAGCACACGGCCCCGACCCCGCCTTCAAGCGTAGCCACCCGCTCTTGCAGCACGGCCACGGTCGGGTTGGTCAGACGGGAATAGATGAAACCGACCTCTTGCAGGTTAAACAGCGCCGCTGCGTGGTCGGCGTCACGAAACACATAGGCGGTGGTCTGGTAGATCGGGGTTTGGCGGGCGCCGGTGGCGGGATCGGGCCGGGCGCCAGCGTGGATCTGCAAGGTGTCAAAGCCAAAGGTCGGGTTGCTCATGGGGGTCTCCGGTTGTATTTTGCGATTATGAATATGGTACAGGCACTAACACAAGTGCGCTGCAGGTTGGAATTTATAATTTGGAAGAAATGATCCCGGTATTGAACCCTGCTTTGCGCAATTCGCCAAAAAGCCGCTGATGCTCTATTTTTGGGCAACGGTTCATCACCACCTTTAGCCCGGCTTTTTTGGCCAGTGCTTCGGCGGCTTGGTTAATGACCCCGATCTGCATCCAGATAGTGGTGAGGCCGCGGTGGAGCAGGGTGTCGATCGCCTCTTCCACAACCGGCAGTGCCTGTTCGGAGCGGCGAAATATATCAACCATCTGGACCTCGATATCCTGCGGAAGATCGGCAAGGGAGGGGTATATCTCTTCATCAAACAGGATCTGCCCAGCATAAACCGGATTGACCGGCAGCAGGCGATAATTTTTTAGCCCGAGATAGCGGGCAACAAAATAGCTTGGCCGGATCGGGTTGGTCGAAACCCCGACAGTGGCGATGGTGCGGGTGTGTTGCAGGATATCACGCAGATACCGGTCAGAATATGTCATGCCCGCAGGCTATAAGGCACGGGCCGGATATGCCACAAAAAAACGCCCGGCATTAAACCGGGCGTAAAGTATGAACGAGGGACAGTAACACGAAGCAGAGATGTTCAACTTCTGGCTTCCCTATTAACTTAGGTAGAAACACGGCGAAAAAAACCCTACTCAAGAAAATGTGAGCGAAAGTCAGCCATGCAACCCGGGCCAGAAGCCATCGGCCAGCTCGATATTGCCTGTAATATTCTGCCTCCAGCGCGACCGGACCCCAAGGTTGAAGTTGAGATAAAGCTTGTTGTCAACAATTGTCCATGCCTCGGGCACCGCGCTGGCTAGCGCGTTTTTGGAGGCGGCATAGGCGCAGTGACCACCATATTGCGGGGCATAAGCCTTGGGGCTGGCGGCAAACATATTGCGGTTTCGAGATGAGGTAAAAAGCCAGATGGCTCCCATCCAGTCGGCGCTGAAACCGGTCTGGCCCGGCATTGGCTGTCCGGCGGTAAAATAGCTGGTTACATCATAGCCGCCAGCCGCCGCCCCGTCTGCATTGGTAAAAATCTGCGGTCGCGCGGCAAGGGCCGGAGTGGCAAGGATGGCAAACATGCTTAAAATGGTGCTGCGTCTGGTGATCATGGCGTTCTCCTCTTGCGGGTAAAGCTATGTCGCAAGACTGGACCGGTCTAGCGCCACCACGAAAAGGTGAAGGTTTGTGAGCAGATCAGGCGCTGAAACCTTGCTTCCAGCTGCTTGCCGCATAAAGCGAAACCGCCCCGGCATTGGAAACATTGAGCGAGCCGAATTCGCCGGCAAAGGGGATTTTGGCAATGCGGTGGCAGGTTTTTTTGGTCAGCTCGCGCAGCCCCGGCCCTTCGGCTCCGAGCGCCAGCGCCAGCGGAATATTGGGCAGGTCAGCGAGGGCTTTGGTTAAGGTCATATCGGCCTCGCCATCCAGCCCGATGATGAAATACCCCATTTCGCGCAAAGCATTCATGGACTTTGCCAGATTTGGCACCCGTAAATAAGGCTGACGCTCCAGCGCGCCCGAGGCGGTTTTTGCCAATGCGCCGGTTTCGGGCGCGGAATGGCGATGGGGGGCAATAACAGCCCGCGCACCAAAAACCTCGGCACTGCGCAGAATCGCACCCACATTATGCGGGTCTGAAACCCGGTCAAGCAGCACCAGAAGCGGCGCATCATCACGCGGAGCGCAAAGCTCTGAAACCGACCCCCAGTTGAGCGGCCGGACCTCTAGCACCGCGCCCTGATGCACGGATTGCGCATCAATCGGCGGGTTGAAGCTGCGCGGGTCGACAACCTCGGGGGTGATACCCGAATCGGCAATGGCCTCGCCCAGCCGGTCTGCTGCATTTTTGGTCACCATCAGGCGCAACTTTTCCCGCTTGGGGTTTTGCAGGGCATCGCGCACCGCATGCAGGCCAAACAGCCAGAGCGTTTCGGCGGCATCCCCCCGCTTTGCGCGTTCTTTCTCGACAATCCATTCGGGTTTTTTGTGCTTGCGCGGGGCCATGGCTGGGCTTTCAAAATGCAAAAGAGGTTGAGGCTTTGTAGGGGAGCCGGGCTTGCGGCTCAACCGATTTTCATGGGTTAGGCCATAAGAGCCAAGAAAAAAGACATCCCCCGCCAGAAATGGCCAAACTATTGACTGCATAATGTGCGTTACAGGGCGAACTGTTTACACGGCGGCAATAGCCAATCATCCCTGCATGAAGTTATTTATAAACGCGAATAAAGGCAGAAAAATGGGTGAAATCGATCAAAAACAAGACAATTTGCCTGAATCGCAAAAAACCGTTTATTATTGAGGTCGGGGTTGATTTGCAAAGAGTTGCCGGTGCTATCAGAGTTGGCTTGCTATCAAATGAAGTGTGGGCCGCGGTTTTTTTGGAAAGATACGACATAACCCAAAGTTAGGGGCATTTATTGCCAAAGAAATTCAGGAGATTACTATGCAAATACTTAATAGGTCCCGACCCTAAACTCCTAGCAGCCTAAATGAAAATCTGATCCATCTTAAACTGGCTGCTAGCTGGTCGAAATAGTAGGACCACCTCACTTAACAGACTGACTTATCAAACTGCCCGGTTTATGGGACCACTTCAAATTTTGGCTAAAACGTGCCGCTGCCGGATGATTTAGGCCATTGTGCCGCAGCTCGCTCGGGGGTAAACCTGTGGCCAAACCGGCCTAATACAGGAACCACCATCATGAGCACACGCATCGAGACCGACAGCTTTGGCCCCTTAGAAGTGCTTGCTGATAAATACTGGGGGGCTCAAACCCAGCGCTCCCTGATGAACTTTCCGATTGGTTGGGAAAAGCAGCCAATCGCCCTTATCCGAGCCTTGGGGGTGGTGAAAAAAGCCTGCGCACAGGCTAATATGGCCTCGGGCAAGCTCGACAAAACGCTTGGCGAAGCGATCACCAGCGCCGCAAGCGAGGTTATCAATGGCCAGCTGGACGCCCATTTTCCGCTGGTGGTATGGCAAACCGGCTCCGGCACCCAATCCAACATGAACGCCAACGAGGTCATAGCCAACCGCGCGATTGAATTGCTTGGCGGCACTATCGGTTCCAAAGACCCTGTGCACCCCAATGACCATTGCAACATGGGGCAAAGCAGCAATGACACCTTCCCCACCGCCATGCACATTGCCACCGCGATGAGCGTGCGCGATGTGCTGATGCCCGGCCTGATTGCCCTTGCCGAAGGGCTGGAGGCCAAATCGGAAGCCTTCAAGGACATCATTAAAATCGGCCGTACCCATACCCAAGACGCTACCCCGATCACCCTCGGGCAGGAGTTTTCGGGCTATGCCCACCAGATCCGCATGGGCATAAAGCGGGTTGAAGCTGCGATGCCGGCCATATACGAGCTGGCCCAAGGTGGCACCGCCGTTGGCACCGGCCTGAATACCGACAAAGGCTGGAGCGAAGCCGTGGCCGCCAACATGGCCAAGATCACCGGCCTGCCTTTGGTGACCGCCCCGAACAAATTCGAGGCCCTCGCCGCCCATGATGCGATGATCTTCCTGTCCGGCGCACTCAAGACCGTGGCCGCCTCTGCTTATAAAATCGCCAATGATATCCGCTTTCTCGGCTCTGGTCCGCGCTCGGGGTTGGGTGAGCTGATCTTGCCCGAAAATGAACCCGGCAGCTCGATCATGCCCGGCAAGGTCAACCCGACGCAAGCCGAGGCGCTGACGCAAGTGGCCATCCATGTTATGGGCAATGACGCTGCGATTGGTTTCGCTGGTTCGCAGGGGCATTTCGAGCTGAATGTCTATAACCCGATGATGGCCTATAACCTGCTGCAATCAATTCAGCTGCTGGGGGATGCCACCGATAGCTTTACTATCCGCATGCTGAACGGCATTAAAGCCAACAAGCCGCGCATCGAAAAGCTGATGCGGGAAAGCCTGATGCTGGTCACCGCGCTAGCCCCGACCATTGGCTATGATAACGCGACCAAGGTTGCAAAAACCGCACATAAAAACGGCACAACGCTACGTGAAGAGGCCATTGCGCTAGGTTTCGTAGACGGTGAAACCTTTGACCGCGTGGTGCGCCCCGAAGACATGATCGGCCCGAAATGACCGGCAAGCTCATCAATCTGCGCCAAAAGCGCAAGCAAGTTGAGCGGACCCAAAAGCGCACGGCGGCGGATCAAAATGCTGCCTTGCATGGCCGTAGCAAGGCTGAAAAAACCCTGCAACAAACGCAAGCCTCGCAGGTATCGCGGGCATTAGATGGCCACAAGCGCGATGTCTGACGCGCGGCCAAAGAAACGCTCGCTAACCCTGCACGGGCACCGTACCTCGGTATCACTGGAGGAGCCTTTCTGGCGCGCTTTTCTGGATATCGCCAAAGCCGAGGGCAAAACCATCAACGGGCTGGCCGCCGAAATTGATGATGCCCGCCTTGGTAGTTCGGGGCTGGCCACCGCAATCCGGCTTTATGTGCTGGCATGGCTGCAATTGCAGGCTTCAACCGCGACACCCGCCAGCAAAAATCTTTAGCTAACGCTCGGGTAGGGCGCGCCAGAGTGCTCCGGTGCGCAAAATACAGAGCATGCCGTTTTTATCCGCCCGCTTCGGCTCGCGAATAGCCCCTGCACAATCGACCAACCGGTCTTGTTTGTACTGGCTTTAGCGGCTCTTTATCATCCTGCTATTTTTGGGTAAACACATAAGGCATTGCCGGCGGCAGGTTGAGCCACACCTTTTTGAGAGTGCACCACTTCAGCCCGTTGGCCTCGCGCACTTCAGGCGCAATCGGCGGCTTTGGCCCATAGGTGAATTGCACATATTTGCCGCCGGGCTGCATCAGATCAAACGCGCCTTTGATGATATTGTGCTGCACCGGCTCGGGGATGGAGAGCAGCGGCAGGCCGGAAATTACCATGTTGACGTTCTCAAGTTGCAGCTCGCCAAGCGCTTGCGCATCCATCTCCAGCACGTTGCAATCGGGAAACTGGGTTTTGAGCGCGTTGCAAAAGCCGGGGTTCATCTCGACGATGGTCAGGTCTTTCGGGGCGACGCCCGCCGCCAGAATCGCGCGGGAAAACACCCCGGTGCCAGCACCGATCTCCACCACTTTTCCGGTATCTTTGGTGATTTCGGAAACCATTTGCCGCGCCAGCCCCTTGGAAGAGGGGGCAATGGCCGAGGTGCGCTTGGGATGGCGCAAAAGCTGCCACATAAACAGGGAAAATTCACGCATGCATCAGGAGCCTTTGCGGAAACTGTCAAGACTGACCACACCGCCGGGTTCTGGTTTGGCGGGTTTGGTCTCTGGCTGCGGTTCTGGCTCGTCAAACACCGGCTCGAATTTGAGCTGGAATTTGGCATGCGGGTCGGCAAAGGTTTTGAGCGCATTAAACGGAATAACCAGCGGCTCCCCCACCCCGTTGAAGCTGAGCGTGATGGCAAAGCGGTCATCCAGAATGGCGAGATTATCAAACCAGTGCTGCATGACAATGGTCATTTCCTCGGGGTATTTGGCCTTCATCCAGCCGGGCATATCCACGCCGGGCACCCTTGTATCAAACACAAAAACAAAGTGGTGCTCGCCGGGCAGGCCCTCTTCTCCCACACGGGCCAAAAGCCCTTTCAGCATCTCGCGAAAGGCTTGCTGTATTAGCTTGTTATAGTCAATTTTATCGTCCATTCACCCGCTCCCACAGCCGTTTGCCGATGGGTAGCAGAAAACCAGCCGGGGCAAAAGCGAAAGCTTCGGCTTTTGCTGGTTTGCCACCTCCTGGCGTGGGGTTTTACCCGGATTTGACGTGCTTTGCGGCGGATATTCTTGATCAGCTTATCAGCCGCAGCTTTGCTTGTTTCGGATTTCTTGTTCATCTTCACTCCTTGACGGGTACGATGAACCAGAAATTTTCCGTTAATTAAGCCTTAAACCTGTCCCGCGAGCGCTAACGTAAGGCAACTTTAGGTGAACCATACCACTAGGCCTGCCGGCACCGATACCGTCAAGGTCCGGCCAGTTGTTGCTATTTTTCCCATCAAATAAAATATAGCGCAAAACTTCAAACGGTAAAAGCTTATTGGGAAATGTGGTTTCCGATGAGCGTTAGCTGCGGGTAGCGGGAGGCATTTTTAATCAGATCGGGCACGGCGATCTCGTCCCACAGGGTGCCGGCGATGGCGATTTGGGATTTGCCGACCTGTATCAGATTATTATTGATCAGGGCGGCCCCCGCGCCTTGGACCAGCGAGACCCCGATGCCGATATCGCAGTTGCGAGTGATGTTGCCAGTAGCGCTGACGTCACGCAGATATGGTCCCCAGCCAAGGGCAATGCCCACGCCCGGCACGTTTTCAATCACATTGCCGCTGACCAAGGTATCGGCCTCCGCCCCGATGCCCACGGGGGTGGTATCTGGGTTGGTGGGGGAGCTTTGCCAGATATTGCGGATGATGTTATTGCTACACACGGCCAACCGGCCTTGCGAGTCAAAATTGGTGATGGCGATGCCTTGAGCCGCTTCATCGATGATGTTGCCGGAAATGACGGAGCCAGAAAAGCCGAACTCGGAGAAGATGGCGACTTCCTCCAGTCGCCTGCAATTATTGCCAGTGATCTGACAATCCCGGGTGGCGTTGAGGCGCACGGCAGAGAAGGCGCAATCGGAGAGGGTGTTATTGGAAATCACCACGTTGCCAGCGCGAAAGGCGTTGATGGCGTTGCCATTTTGGCCATTGCCGCCTTCGGCAAAGCCGATGTTTCGGATGCGGTTTCGGGTGATGATAGTGCCGTCATAGCCCGCTTCATCTCGTGCTATATAGACACCGAGGTTTTCACAGGTGTCGATCTCGTTGCCGGTGATCCAGAGGCCGGTGGCGTTGAGTGAAGCAATGCCCGCGCCGTAAATGCCGCTGATTTGATTCTCGGTGATATGGCCGCTGGAGGCGTTAAGGTTAATGCCCTGTGTGGCCGCGTTGGTGAAGGTGCAATCGGTAATGTCGAGATTAGCGCAATCCTCTGCATGAAAAAGGCCGGTGAAGCTGTCGAAATCCTTGCCGCCGGTGCCGCGCAAGTGCAGGCCACTGAGCGAAATATTGCGGGCTTTTTCGGCGGTGAGGATATTTTGCCCGCTGGCAAGCTGAAGGACGGGTGGTGCGCCACGGCCAAAAAGTGCGGTGTTGGGTGGTAGGGGGACGTTGGCTACATGGTAGGTGCCTGCAGGGAGGTAGAGGGCTCGGCCCTGATCGGCAGCAGCTTTCAAGGCGGCTGTGAGAGCGGCGCTTTGATCGGTGCCGGTGTTGGGTATGAGGCCGAGATTTGCGGCACTGAGGGTGCTTTCGGCGTGCAGAGGTGTGGCGAAGGCGAGCGCAGTGAGGCAGAAATGGCGGCGATTGAGCATAGGGGCTTCCTTTTTTGGGAAGGTAGGGGAGATTGGGAGAGGGGGCAAATTTTTGCGGGCGGGATGGGCGGAGGGTTGCTTGGTGGGGCAAGGCCCCACCTTACACGTATTTGCCCCATAGATCATATTCGCTGGCCTCGTCCACCTCAACAGTCAGCACATCTCCCACGCCCAGCCCCTCAAACCCCTCGTCGATAAACAGGTTACCGTCGATCTCGGGAGCATCCGCCCAGGTGCGGCAGGTGGCACCCTTGGTATCGACCCCGTCAACGATCACTTCGAGCGTTTTACCAACTTTTGCCGCGAGCTTCGCTTTCGAGATATCCTGTGATTTTTCCATAAACCGGTTCCAGCGGTCTTGTTTGACCTCATCCGGCACATGGTTGGGCAACGCATTGCTGCGCGCGCCGGCCACGTTTTCGTATTGAAAGCAGCCGACACGGTCGAGTTGCGCCTCGTCGAGCCAGTCCAGCAGGTGCTGAAACTCGGCCTCGGTCTCGCCGGGGTAGCCAACAATAAAGGTGGAGCGCAGGGTGATATCGGGGCAATCCGAGCGCCAGCGGGCAATTTCATCCAGCGTGCGGGCGCTGGCCGCCGGGCGGGCCATGCGTTTTAGCACATCTACATGGGAGTGCTGAAACGGGATATCGAGATAGGGCAGGATAAGCCCCTCGGCCATTAGCGGGATCAGCTCACGCACATGGGGGTAGGGGTATACATAATGCAGGCGGACCCATGCGCCAAGGCTGCCAAGATCACGGGCGAGGTCGGTGATATGGGCGCGGTGACCCCTGCTCTCGGCATATTTAAGATCCAGCCCATAAGCCGAGGTATCTTGTGAAATAACCAGCAGTTCTTTCACGCCAGCCTCCACCAGCTTTTCGGCCTCGCGGATGATGGCATGGGCGGGGCGGCTATTAAGTTTGCCGCGCATATCGGGGATGATGCAGAATTTGCACTTGTGGTTGCAGCCCTCGGATATTTTCAGATAGCTGTAATGGCGCGGGGTCAGCGAAACCCCGCTGGCGGGCAGCAGGTCAATAAAAGGGTCGGGGGATGGCGGCACGGCTTTGTGCACCGCATCGAGCACCTGCTCATACTGGTGTGGGCCAGTCACCGCTAGCACACTAGGGTGGGCACCGGTAATATAGTCCGGCTCGGCCCCGAGGCAGCCGGTAACGATCACCCGGCCGTTTTCGCCGAGAGCCTCGCCAATCGCGGCGAGGCTCTCGGCCTTGGCACTATCGAGAAAACCACAGGTATTGACCACCACCGCGTCGGCTCCGGCATAGTCGGGCGATATCGCATAGCCTTCGGCGCGCAGGCGGGTGAGAATGCGTTCGCTATCCACCAGTGCTTTGGGGCAGCCAAGGGAGACCATGCCGATCTTGGGCTGGCCGCTGCGGGTGGTATCCGGCACGGTTTCCGGTATGGCGGCGCGGGCGAGGTCAGGGCGAAGGCTGGGGGGGTTGTTGCTCATGGTTTTGCCTTTTCCCCATGCAACACTTTTGCCACAGGTTGAATATAATCGCGCAAGGCCTTATTTTTGCTCTAGCGTTGCTACAAGCTATCGGTGTAGAAGCTAACTTGCCTAAGGGCAACCTTAATTGCGCAATATCTAAGGAAGAGAAAAAATGAAAAAAGTACTTACACTAGCCGCACTCGGCATTGCAGCCGCAGGTTCCGCAGTTGCAGGGACAGTAGCATATGTAGCTCCAGAAGTTGTAGCTATAGAAGAGCCAGCTCGTATGGGCGGTTCAGGCGCGTGGCTCATCCCACTCGTAATCGTTGCTGTTTTGGCACTTGCACTGACTACGAAAAAAGACACTGCTACTAACCCTCCCCCTCCTACTCCTCTTAACCCTTAATTCGCTTCGCGAATTAGTGCTATGAGTATCAAGCGGGCGCTTTCGGAAACGGAGCGCCCGCTTTTTATTTCAGCCTGATGAGCAGGCATAAACCCTTATTTGACCGAGGGCGCTCATATTGCTTGCGCGTGATCCTCAATGGTAATCAGCCTGTTTGGATTTTAAAACCTAACCCCGGCTTCTGCCATAAGCTGGTTGGAGCGACTTTCGACCACATTCTCCAGCTCGGTCAGGAATTCTTGCATCGGGATGCCGGCAGGTATGGCGGGCAGAAATTCCATGATGGCAATACCGGGCTTGCGATAGGGGCTGCGCCTTGCCCAGAATACACCGGTATTTGTAGCTGCAGGAATACAATCCAGCCCGAAACGCTCATAGAGCACGCCGGCCCCCACCTTATACGGGCGGGTATCACCGGGTAGCACCCGCGTGCCTTGGGGGTATATCACGGTTTGGCCAATATCTTTTTTGCGGGTCTCTTCGACATGCGCAACCATTTTTTTGACAGCCCCGCCCTTTTTGCCGCGCGCGACCGCAGCCGAGCCGATGCGTAAGGCGTATAGCCCGATAACCGGCGCAAAAACCAGCTCGCGCTTCATGATGAACTTGGCGCGCGGCAAGCTATGCATCAGCATCAGGACATCAAGAAAGGACATGTGTTTAGCGCAAACAATCACCTCGCCTACCGGCGCCTCCCCGCGAAACTCGACCCGCAGACCGCAGATGACCTTGAGATACCAGAATATGGTTCTGGAATAGAATTTCATCGCCCAATAAGTACCATCAACCGACCAGATCGCCAAAGGGGCAAACAGGATGCCCTGAACCAGCAGGGTGCTATACATCAAGAAATCAAAAACCAGCGAGCGGAGCAGCAGCATCAGGTCACGCTATGCAGGTGGTAGCGGGCGGCCAGACGCGAGGCAATGAAGGCCGATATAGAGACCATCAACGGCACAAGCAGCGGGTAAATCCAATCCGTGCCGCGTAGCGACAGGCCCGAAAGCAGGCCATCGGCTTCGGGTTGGGTCGGAAAGCTCAGGACCGCGACCATCGAAAGCGCCATGCCGAGGATAGCCCCGATTGTGGCGCGCAAAGTGATCCGCCGCACAAAGGCGCGTGCAATATAGGTGTCGCGAGCACCAAGTAGCCTGAGAGTGCGGATGATACCCTGATTGGAAGCCAGCGCATTATGCGCCGAAAGCACGACGATGATCACGGTGATCAGCGCGGTTAAAGCCAACGATACAGCAACCATCAAGCGGAGGCGTTCAGAGGCTTCCAGCACCGGCTGGCGCCAGTAGCTGTGATCGTCATAGGTGGCGTCCGGCGCTTCGGCCGAGAGGCGCAGCTGCAAGCTTTCAATATCGATCCCGGCCTTGGACAGGCGGATATCTATCAGGCGGGGCAGGGGCAGGGTGTCTGCAGGTATCGCGCTGCCAAGCCATGGCTCCAATAATGAAAGCTGGGTGTCTTTGTCGACCACCTCCGCATTTTCGACCCCTGGTATTGTGCGTAATATTTGCAAGACGGCCGCGGTTTGGGTGTTGAGTGCGTCATTCTCGGCCACGATCCGCACCGTGGCGGTACGGGCCAGATCCAACGCCCAGAAATCTGCCAGTCGCCCCACGGCGAGTGACAGGGAAAGGGCAAATACAGCGATAAATGCCATGGCACCGGAGGCAAGCCCCGTAAGCCACGCTGCATTTCCTTTTGGCGGCACAACCTGGTCCGAGGCGCTATCCCCGAACAGGACACTCAATGGGTTCCAACTCATAATTGTGCCCCCGCCATGTTGAGATTTCCGCCCTTGAGCCGCAGCACCGAGGCCGGCACCCGCCCCTTGATGGAGCGAATCAGGTTAAGATCATGGGTGGCGAGTAATATGGTTTTGCCCATCTTGTTCAGCTCCACCAGTAGCGTGAGCAAGCGCTGCCCCATTTCCCAGTCGACATTGCCGGTTGGCTCGTCGGCGACAATCATGTCAGGGTCCATAATAACGGCGCGGGCCAGCGCAAGGCGCTGCCGCTCTCCGCCCGATATTTCTTCAGGGAAGGCGTCTGCGCGGTGGGACATGTCTACCCAGGAAAGCAGGTCTTCCAGATTTTCCATACTGTCCTCAATGTTTTTTCCGGCCACCAAAAGGGGCAAGGCGATATTTTGACGAACGGTTAAGTGGTTAAGAAACTGGCAATCCTGATGAACAACACCAATCCGGCGTCGCATCTGGGTGATCTGCTCGCGGCTGAGTGCGGTCACGTCCTGCCCGAAAATCTCCAGCTTGCCGGAATCGGGTATGAGCGATAAATAGCACATTTTCAGCAGGGTCGTCTTGCCTGCCCCTGAAGGCCCGGTAAGAAAGTGGAAGGAGCCGGTCGCAAGCTCCTGGGTCACATTTTTCAAAATAGCCCGCGAGCCATAGCTAAACCCGGCGTTTTCCAGCAAGATCACAAGAATTTTCCTCCAATTTTGCAGACAATCCCATGTTAACGCGTTAAGCTCAAGCCCTAAGCTGCCGATCCTCTTGGAATACCTAACGTAGACGGTTACAACTATTAATAATTCGATTCGGGTGAACAGAAAAGAAAAATTACAGGACAGTTTACAATGCGGATAACATGCCCAAATTGCCAAGCAACATATGAGGTTGGTGACACCGATATTCCCGAGGAGGGGATAGAAGTAGAGTGCAGCGCCTGCCTCGGCAGGTGGATGCAAATGCCCGAAACCGAGGCTGCGGGCCTCGAATCACCCGCGCCGGCTCCCCCTCTTGATTCCCGGCCCCCCGATTCCCGGCCCGAGGCCGAAAAAGCTTTTCCCATTCCGCCTCCGGCTGCATTTGAAGCGCCAAAGCCGGAAGCTACGCCCGAGAGTGTTGTGCCGGAAGCAGTGGAGCCTGTTTTAGAGGCGTTACCGGATGTAGTAGACCATATAAATGCCCCGACGGATATTTTTCCCGAACCGGAAGAAGATGCTGCCCCGTCAGCTGGCTGGCGAGTACCCTCGCCGCCCGAGATGTCCGGCGATGGGCGGGATCCGCTCGATGATATTCTGGCCGGTAAGGAGCCGTCATTTCTAGCTTCAAGCTCCACTGTCGATGAGGAGGCAGGCATAGCGGACCAGCCGGAGACCCAAGATTTGAGCGAGGATCAACCGGTAAACGAGGCGGATAAAACCGCAGAGGAGACTGGGGAGGAGACTGGGGAAGACGCTGCTGACATAGCGATAGATAACCTTGCAGACAGCAGCATGGTTTCAGAAATGCCAGATGAAATCACAGCCCCAGAAGCCTTGCCGGAAATTGCGGAAGAGGCGATTGAAGAGGTTGCTTTCCAGCCAGCCGAGGGCGGTGAGACGCTCGAGGCGGTAGGTAACCTTGCGGACAGCAGCATAATTCGGGAAATACCGGATGAGACCGAAGCCCCTGAAGCCTTGCCGGAAATTGCGGAAGATGCGGTTGAAGAGGTTGCTTTCCAGCCAGCCGAGGGCGGTGAGACGCTCGAGGCGGTAGATAACCTTGCGGACAGCAGCATAATTCGGGAAATACCGGATGAGACCGAAGCCCCTGAAGCCTTGCCGGAAATTGCGGAAGAGGCGATTGAAGAGGTTGCTTTCCAGCCAGCCGAGGGCAGTGAGACGCTCGAGGCGGTAGATGAAGCCGCCGAGCCGGAGGCACCCGTCCCTGACGCGGCACCGGTTGAGGATATAGAACCGGAAAGCGAAGCAGAGCCTGAGCCAACAACAGCGCCACACTGGAGTGAGCTTATCCCGGCCAAAGCGGCTGTAGCGGCAACCGCACAGGCTCTGGAGACAGCCATTCCCAAAGAAGAAACTGCGGAGATTCCTCCCAGTGCAACACAAGACATGGAAGATTTGATTAGAACCTTTTCGACCGATATGCCCTCTGCTGCCTCCGTGCCAAGGGCGGTATTATCAGGAACCACAGCGAGCGCACCTTCAGAGCCGGAAGAGGTCTTTCATCCATGGGAGGACAGTGAAAAAACCGTCGCGGCGGAGGCCGAGGTGCAAGAAACTGACGACGACGATGATTTTGATTGGGAGGAGCTTCCCGAAGAGGCACCGCGCGATACCTCCGGCTTTGATCCCGTGCCAGGAGAAGACTCTCCCGAAGCCTCGCATATAGCCAAGATCAAGGCCCAAAATGCCGAGGATATCAAGTCCGATCTACCGGAGATATCCAATATTATCCAGGCCGATATTCCACAGGCCGCCACAGCAACCATGAGCAGCACCGGCTCGAGCAATGCCGCCTATGGCAAGCCAAGCAAGCCGACACAGATGGGTTCCCCCGAAGATGTTGATGCTGCTATCCGCGAACAGCTGACCTCGCTCAAAAAGCCCTCTGTTCGTTCGAGGGTCAAGCCTCAAGTAGAGAAACTCGGATTATTCAGCCGCATAGCCAAGCTAAAGGCAAAGCCCGAACCAAAGCCGGCTCTGGTAGAGGCACCGCGGCCGGTTCCAAAATCGACAAATCCGCTAAAGGATGCCTTGCTGCTCGATGATGGTAATATAGCGCCACGCTCGCGTGTGCGTCTCGGGTTCTTTCTGGCGCTATATACCTTCCTTATTGGCTTGGCTCTCTATCTGCTTGGAGACCAGATTTCAAATGCTGTTCCCGCAGTAGAGCCATTTATCAGTCTCTTCACAGCGATGGTCGACGGGCTGCGGAGCATGACGCAGGGTTGGTTTGGGGGCTAGTAGCCCCCCCCAGCCCGAGAGCCTATTTGAAAAACCCATGCGTTAAATCGGTTAGGTAGATATAAAACCGCTGATAGCGGCACTGATCCCGGTTCAAGCTCAAATTGCGGTCTTGAGGCTTTCGGAGATGTAGATCTCGCGCAAGCGACGGGCGGTATCGCCTACTTTCCCGTCGCCGATCATAACGCCGTCTATTTCGACCACAGGCCCGACGAAGGTGGTGGCCGAGGTCACAAATGCCTCTTTTGCCTGCTTGGCTTCTTCAATAGTAAAGGGGCGTTCCTCGACTTTGATCTGGGCCTCGGCTGCAAAGCGCAGCACCGCCTCACGGGTAATCCCCGACAAGATATCATGACTGAGATCGCGGGTGACGATGGTGCCATCCTGCTTTACGATATAGGCATTGTTCGAAGTGCCCTCAGTAACAAACCCGTCCTCGACCAGCCATGCGTCATCGGCGCCTGCCGCCTTGGCTGCCATTTTGCCCATCGAGGGTGCGAGCAGTTGCACGGTTTTAATATCGCGCCGTCCCCAGCGGATATCGGGGATCGAGATGACCTTCATGCCATGTTTGGCAATCAGGGAATTAACCACAGATTTAGCCTGCGTAAACAGCACCATCGATGGCTCCACATCGGGGTAGACAAAATCACGGTCGGCAATGCCACGCGTGACCTGCAAATATATCAGCCCTTCGGTAAGATCATTGCGCTTGATCATTTCGCGGTGGATAGCCTCCAGCTCGTCAATGCTGCACGGAGCTTTCATGTCAATCTCGCCGAGCGAGCGCATCAGCCGTGTGGCGTGGCCAGCAAAATCCAGCATTTTGCCATCAATCACCGAGGTTACCTCGTATACCGCGTCCGCCATCAGAAAGCCGCGGTCAAAAACTGAGATCTTGGCATCTTCCTCGGGTAGATAGTCGCCATTTACATACACTGTTCTGCTCATGTTTATTCCTGTTCGGTAAATTGGATAAATTTGGACAAATGATCTCGAAAAGGCCTATCGTGCCCCCGGAATATGATCAACACCTAGCGCAGCAACGCGGTCGGGGCGCTTTCATCTACCACAAAATCCTTGGCCGGGCCTTTGGCTACATTGGTATGGCGTTTGTATTCGTAGCGCATGATATCGCCTTCTGGCTCGGAATGGATCACAAGGCAGGTGGCAAGATGGCGCGCACCGTCATAGATATCGACAAAACCGCGCAGGTGCGGCGCAGCATCCCGCTCCATCTCAAAGCCGGTATCGGAGACTTGCAGGAGCGGGTATATCTCGTCCCCGACATGCAGGCGTAGGCGATTTTTCTTGCGGCGCGCCTGTTTGCGCGCCCGCTCAAGGCCATCGAGCACTTCTTTTGACAAAAAAGCATCCATTTGGATATCCTCCTGAGATGAGCGTAGCGCCGAGAGGCAACTGTAGCTTGAAGGCAAGTACATTTTGCAGAATCAGTATATCGCGAATCTGCTGGCCCGCCAGCAGTTTATTTTTTGGAAGGGCTACTATAGTTGCTCTGGCGTTTATTTTCCAGATGGGAGACGACTGCCGCAAGATCGCTTGCCTCAATAGGGGCCTGCAATACCGAGTGGACATTGGGGAGCAGGCTGAAAATAGAGCCATCGGAAAAAAAGTTGGTGGAATTGATAGTAATGATGGGCGCATCCGGCATCCGGTAAGCCGCAAAATCGGCGATAGCAATAGCACCACCATCCGGCAGGACCATCTCCAGAACGAGGGCATCGAAATCCTGTGCGCGGAGCTGTAACAGCGCATCGCTTTGCGAATGAACGAGGGTAACCTCGACACCTTCGCGCGTCAGAAACCCTGACCAAAGCTTGCCAAGATCGGCATTGTGCTGTGCTATCAAAACCCGCAAGAGATATGCCTCTCAACCTGCATTACTATTATTATGTGTTGTCGGTTTATTGTGTAATCTGCAAACTTCTTGACTCTGCATCAGGGTAGGACATAAAGAAATTTTCATGGTTTTACCACCCTGTTTCAAAGCTAAGTTGCACATTTTTCCACAAACAAAGGTTACGACGAGAAAAAATGCACGATATTGCACTTATAGTTGTGGCCTTGCTCCTTGATTCTCTCGTAGGTGACCCGCGACGGGTATGGTCTCGCCTTCCCCATCCGGTGCGGATTATGGGGGCGGGAATCAATTGGCTGGACCAAAAGCTGAACAGAAACCGCCACAAGCGTCTGAAGGGGGTGCTGGCATTGGCGGTTTTGGTATTTTTTGCCGCGCTGTTTGGCTTTCTGGTGGCGCGGTTGCCTGGCGGATGGGTTTTTTCTGTGCTGTTTGCAGCGATATTGCTTGGGCAGCATTCTTTGGTACAGCATGTTGAGGCCGTGGCGGATGGGCTGCAAGATGGACTGCCGGAGGGGCGGCGAGCCGTGGCCATGATTGTCGGGCGGGATACTGCTGAGCTGGACCAGTCTGCGGTGGCGCGAGCGGCGATTGAAAGCGCGGCCGAGAATTTTTCGGACGGGGTGGTGGCACCGGTATTCTGGTTTGTAGTGTTCGGGCTGCCGGGGATTGTGGTTTATAAGCTGGTGAATACCGCTGACAGCATGATCGGCCACCGAAGTGATAAATACCTTGAATTTGGCTGGGCGGCGGCGCGGCTGGATGATGTGTTGAACTATATCCCCGCGCGTATTTCAGCGGGGCTGATCGCGCTGGCGACCGGCTCGAAGGCCGCATTCGGGGTTATTCGGGCGGATGCGGGGCAACATCGCTCGCCCAATGCCGGCTGGCCCGAGGCGGCTATGGCGGGTGTGCTCGGTATCGCGCTTTCGGGGCCGCGGGCTTATGAAGGCAAAACCACGAAAGACAGTTTTGTCAATGCCGGTGGGCGTAAACTGCTTGGCGTGCAGGATATCAGGGCGGCGATTGCTGTGCTCTGGCGTAGCTGGGTATTGATGCTGGCGGGCTTGCTTGCCGGATTGTTTGCCATATGGCTGATATAATCGGCTTTGCATCGCGCCATATTTGCGCAACACTCACATATCTTGAGTTAAACCATACCAGAGAGCCAAAATGACAGATATTGTAATTCTTGCCGGTGCACGCACTGCCATAGGCGGGTTTGGCGGCAGCCTTTCCAGTGTGCCACCTACAGAAACCGCCGCCCATGTTGCCCGTGTCGCTCTGGCGCGCTCGGGGGTGGACCCGGCGCAGATCGGCCATGTGGTGTTTGGCCATGTGATCAATACCGAACCGCGTGATATGTATCTCGCGCGCGTAGCGGCGATGGAGGCGGGCATACCGGAAACGGTGCCGGCGATGAATGTTAACCGGTTGTGTGGCTCGGGGGCGCAGGCGATTATATCAGCGGCGCAATCGCTGATGCTCGGAGATGCCGAATTTGCGCTGGCTGGCGGGGCCGAGGCCATGAGCCGCGCGCCCTATATCTTGCCACAAGCCCGTTGGGGGCAGAAAATGGGAGATATGGCGGCGGTGGATATGATGCTGGCCACGCTGCATTGCCCCTTTGGCACCGGCCATATGGGTATAACTGCCGAAAATGTAGCGGCGCAATACAGTATCAGCCGCGAGGCGCAGGATGCTTTGGCGCTGAGCAGCCAGCAGCGCGCGGCGGCGGCGATAGAGGCTGGATATTTCATTAGCCAGATTGCGCCTTTTGAAGTGGTATCACGGCGCAAAACTACGGTGTTTGATATTGACGAACACCCTAAATCCACCAGCGCGGAGGCCCTCGCCAACCTGCGCGCAGCGTTTCAAAAAGACGGCACGGTAACGGCAGGCAACGCCTCGGGTATTAATGACGGGGCGGCGGCGCTGGTGTTGGCCACGGCCAAAGCCGCCAGCGCGGCGGGGCTAAAGCCAAAGGCGCGGATTATCGGCTATGCCCATGCCGGTGTGGACCCCGCGATTATGGGTATCGGGCCGGTGCCTGCGGTGCAAAGCCTGCTGGCGCGCACGGGCTTGAAGGCTGATGATTTTGCGGTGATCGAGAGCAATGAAGCTTTTGCGGCTCAAGCTTGCGCAGTCAGCGAAGTACTCGGGCTGGATCCGGCTCTGGTCAACCCCAATGGCGGGGCAATTGCGCTCGGGCATCCGGTTGGAGCTACCGGCGCGATCATCACCCTCAAGGCAATATACGAGCTTGAGCGCATCGGCGGCGGCAAGGGGCTGGTGACCATGTGCATCGGCGGTGGACAGGGGATTGCACTGGCGCTTGAAGTTTGACCTGCCCGCATGCCGGATAGGCATTCTCATTGTTTTAAAAAGCTGGTATTGCAGCGATACGAAATCAAAATCCGGCAGATTTCCTGCCGGAAAACCCAGGAGAAAATTATGCCCGGACCTTTACCAAACATAGACCCGGACGGGCTGGAGGAGTTTTCGGTGGTGTTTACCGACCGCTCGCTCAACCACATGTCGGCGCGTTTTCAGCAGGTTATGCGCGATATTAATGATACGCTTAAAGGGGTATACAAGGCCGCAGCAGTGGTGGTGGTGCCCGGCGGCGGCACTTACGGCATGGAGGCCGTGGCCCGACAGTTTGCCCATGGAAACAAAGCACTGGTTATCCGAAATGGCTGGTTTTCCTACCGCTGGACCCAGATTTTCGAAGCGGGGGATATTCCTTCCTCCCATATCGCGCTCAAGGCCCGTCAAACAGGCAATGCTGCTACTGCGCCCTTTGCGCCGGTGCCTATCGAGGAGGCTGTGGCGCGAATCCAGTCCGAGCGACCGGCGCTGGTTTTTGCACCCCATGTCGAGACCTCGTCCGGCATAATTCTGCCGGATAGCTATATCAAGGCATTGGCCGACGCAGTTCACGAAGTTGGCGGGTTGATGGTGCTGGATTGTATCGCCTCCGGCACGATCTGGGTGGATATGGAAGCGACAGGCGTGGATGTGCTTATTTCCGCACCGCAAAAGGGCTGGAGCAGCTCGCCCGCCGCCGCGCTGGTGATGCTGTCTCCCGCCGCGCTCGAACGGCTGGAAGAAACCACCTCCAGCAGCTTTGCCGGAAACCTCAAAACATGGCACAATATCATGCAGGCTTATGTAAATGGCGGGCATGCTTACCACGCGACGCTACCCACGGATGCGCTCAAGGCATTTCGGGATGCGATGAAGGAAACCGAGGCGCTTGGCTGGGGGAATATCGCCGCTGCGCAGCAAGAGCTGGGGGACAGGGTGCGGGCAGTATTACGCGCACGCGGGGTTGGCTCTGTTGCGGCACCGGGCTTTGAGGCGCCGGGCGTGGTGGTGAGCTATACCAATGATCCCGAGATCAAATCCGGCAAGAAATTCGCGGCGCTCGGCATGCAGATCGCTGCCGGTGTGCCGCTGCAATGCGACGAGCCGGAGGGGTTTTCGACCTTCCGCCTCGGGCTGTTCGGGTTGGACAAGCTGGCAGATATTGATGGCACGATCAAGCGGTTGGAGATGGCGCTCGATCAGGCCCTTTAGGGCGCGCCACCTGCCAAAACGCTGGCGGCGCGCAATGTGTGTGTGTCGCCTAGCGCAACCGCCGGTCGCGCGCCGCCAGCAGCTTGAGGCGCAGGGCATTGATCTGGATAAAGCCCGCCGCGTCTTTTTGGTCATAAGCACCGGCGTCATCCTCGAAGGTGACATGCTCTTCTGAATAAAGCGAATGCTCCGACCAGCGGCCAACGGTTTGCGCCAGCCCTTTATAGAGCTTGAGCCGCACGGTGCCGGTGACATGCTTTTGGCTTTCGTCGATCAGGGCTTGCAGCATGTCGCGCTCGGGCGAATACCAGAAGCCGTTATAGATCAGCTCGGCATATTTGGGCATCAGCTCGTCTTTCAGATGCGCCGCGCCGCGATCCAGCGTGATGCTTTCCATGCCGCGATGGGCTTCCAGCATAATTGTGCCGCCCGGGGTTTCATATATACCGCGGGATTTCATGCCGACAAACCGGCCTTCCACCAGATCAAGCCGGCCAATGCCGTGCTTGCCGCCCAGCTCGTTGAGCGCGGTCAACATTTCAGCCGGCGAAAGCGCCTTGCCGTTGAGCGCCACCGGATCACCCTTTTCATAGGTGATCTCGATATACTCGGGGGTATTTGGTGCATCTTCGGGGGCAACCGTGCGCTGATAGACATAATCCGGCGCCTCAATGGCCGGATCTTCCAGCACCTTGCCCTCGGAAGATGTGTGCAACAGGTTGGCATCAACACTGAAAGGCGCTTCGCCGCGTTTATCCTTGGCGATGGGTATCTGGTGGGCCTCGGCGAATTTCATCAGCTTGGTGCGGCTGCTTAGCTCCCACTCGCGCCACGGCGCAATTACCTTTATATCGGGGTTGAGCGCATAGGCGGCCAGCTCGAAACGAACCTGGTCATTGCCCTTGCCGGTGGCCCCGTGCGCCACAGCATCTGCCCCGCATTCGGCAGCGATCTCGACCAGACGCTTGGAGATCAGCGGCCGCGCGATCGAGGTGCCAAGCAGATAAAGCCCCTCATATTGCGCATTGGCGCGAAACATCGGAAACACAAAGTCGCGCACGAATTCCTCGCGCACGTCTTCGATATGGATGTTTTCCGGTTTTACCCCGAGCAGCTCGGCCTTGGCCCGCGCCGGTTCCAGTTCTTCGCCTTGCCCAAGGTCAGCGGTGAAGGTCACGACCTCGCAGCCATATTCGATTTCCAGCCACTTGAGGATAATCGAGGTATCCAGCCCGCCCGAATAGGCAAGAACGACTTTTTTGGGTGCAGACATGGAATCCTCCAGCAAAATGTTACTGGGGTCGATTTAGCCCGTCTTTGCCCGACCAGCAAGGGGGTGCGTGCATTTTGCGCCGTTGACATCTTGCAGCACAAAACCGAATATGTCGCGCAAAATCAAACAGGCGGCGGGCGCGGTATCAAACTCCATCTTCACATCGGCACAGAAAAAACCGGCACAACCAGCTTTCAGCGCTGGTTGGAGAAGAACCAGGCCGAGTTGGCCGGAAATGCGGTGATTTTCCCGAAGCTGCCCCGGCTTTTTCCCAACGATATTAGCCAAAGACTGCTGAGTATGTTTGCACAAGGGTTCTCGCCAAAGGATGACGGATTTCAGTATGCCGGAATTCTGGATGAGGAAAAATATGCACGGGTCTGCGAGGTTTACGCAAAACATTTTGCCGCAGAGGTCAAGCGCACCGCCGGACAGGGAGACTGGATTATTTCGGGCGAGCACCTGCATTCCCGACTGCTCGACCCCGCACAGGTAAAACGCTTGCAAAAATTTCTGGCAGGCTTTTTTGACGAAATTATTGTATACATCCATCTGCGCCCGCAGGTGGATGTGTTATGCTCCGCCGCCTCTACGGTAGCTCGCGTGGGTGGGCGGGTCAGTGTGAAGTGGTTTGAGGATGTCGGAGAAAACAAGGGTTATTATAATTACGAAATGCTGGTGGCGCGCTGGGGGGATGAATTCGGTGCTGCGCAGCTACGGATTATCCCCTACAAACGTCAACCTTCGATCCGCAATTATTTTTTGCGTGAGCTGGGTTTGCCGGCAAGTCGGTTCTCCCCGCCCCAACGTCTGAACGAGCGGTTGGACTGGCGAACTATTGCAATGCTGAACGCCATTCAGCCCTATCGCAAAGAGATATTTGGCGGGCAAAAATTACCATCGGTCATTGATGCCCTGCCCTTTACAGAGGCGCTCCAGATCGGCTTGTCGCTGGCGCGTGATATTACTCAAAAATTCCAGATGGCAAATGAAAGGCTTATTCGCGAGCGCGAAGAGCTTCAGGATGGGGATTTGACCCCCGACTGGGCGGATTATGACCACAAAGAGAATCTAAGCCTTATTAACGAGGGTGTGATCTCTCCCGCGCAGCTCGCGCTCTGGATTACGCAAACAGAAATCGAGCTTTATGCCGAGCGTTGCCGAACCAAGCTTGCGGAAACCGAGCGCGCCCTGATGCGTAAAAAGTTCGAAAATGCAAGAATGTTTTTACATAATGCACAAGAGCTGATCGCAGCGATCGAGACCATGGACCCGGCTTTTCCGTCTTTGGCCTCATTTGGAAAGCGGGCAGAAAAACTGGCGCTTGAACTGGCTTCAAAGACAGGGCCGGCCTGAACTGGCTGGCCCGCAATGTATTGCAGGATTATTGCGCCGGTGATTGTGCTCTGATGAAGGGTTATTTTCCCATTCCTGAAATTTGCGTTGAGCGATGAATTATGCCGCTGGCTTGGGGCAAAGGCATGTGTTATCGAAACCCAAAAGGAGAAATTCAATGAACGGGATGACGATATTTAATCACTCTGTCCGGCAGATTACCGGAAACCTCGGCATGGCTATCAAGATCAGCGGGTGGTTTGTGATGCTGGTGATATTGATGCTGCTGGTCGGTTACTGGCTGATCCCGCCCGAGCTGCTGGGTATGATCACCTCTCCGCCGGAAGAGATGATGACCCAATTGCCGGTGCCGCTCGGCGAGGCCACAACGTTTATGTTGCTGTTGGCGGTCGCGGCCGTTGCGCTTTCCTGGGGGGGGGCGCTGATCGCGATTGTCTGGCATCGTTATATTCTGCTCGAGGAGATCCCCAGAGGCACTATCCCTTATAATCCGAATTATCGCATCGGGAAGTATTTCTGGTCGGGGGTCGGTATCTGGCTGTTGATTACACTTGCGGTAATCTTGCTTGGCGGGTTGCTGATCGGAATCCTTAGCCTTCTTACGGGTGGCGGCGTTTTAGCTGTTTTGACCAGTGCGCTGGTGACAGGGGTCCTAATCACGGCTTTATATCTGCGGATGGCCCTGATTTTGCCGGCCATCGCTCTGCAGGAAAACCTCACTATCGGGCAGGCTTGGGAGCAGAGCGCAGGGTCTTTCGGCGCGATCGCCGTATTGGCTCTGATGTTAACGATCCTGAGTATCGTTGCCGACTTTATTATAGAGTTTTTGGCTGGAGTGGGCCTGCCTGTGCTGATTATATCAGCGCTGCAACTCGGGTTTGCCTGGTTCTATTTCATGCTCAATATTAGCGTGCTGAGCACGCTCTACGGATACTTGGTGCAAAAGCGAGAGGTCTATTAGTGAAAGCCGGGTTTATAGCCACCGTTGCCCGTGCCGAACGCCGGATGCGCTCGCTGTTTGACCCGACCCCCCTCCAGTTGAATGACTTTTTGAGCGCGAAATATGGCGCTGATATATACCTGAAACGCGAAGACCTCACCCCCGTGCGCTCCTATAAAATACGCGGGGCCTTCAATGCGATAGCCAATGCGATAGACGCGGGCGCGCGCGGGCCGTTTGTCTGTGCTTCGGCGGGAAACCATGCGCAGGGGGTGGCATATGTTTGCGCCCATTTCGGGGTTCAGGCCGTTATTTACATGCCGATAACAACCCCCCGGCAAAAGGTCCACAAAACCCGAAGCTTTGGCGGTGATAACGCCGAAATCCGCCTTGAGGGTGATTATTTTGACGAAACACTGAAAGCGGCGCAGGCCTATTGCGCGGCACAAGGCGCGGTGTTTGTGCCGCCGTTTGACAGCGAGGATGTGATTATCGGGCAGGCCAGTGTAGCCGCCGAGATCATGGCCCAGATGCCGGAAGACGAGGGCGTGGATATGTTGGTGCTGCCTGTGGGCGGCGGCGGGCTGGCAGCGGGCCTGACCCGATATCTGGCCGATAGCGATACCGACTTTCGGTTTGTCGAGCCGGCGGGCGCCCCGAGTCTGGAGGCCGCGCTCAAGGCGGGGGCGCTTGTCACCCTGCCGAAGGTTGACAGCTTTGTGGACGGTGCTGCCGTTGCCCGCATTGGCGCGCGCAATTTTGCAGCTCTCAAATCAGTGCCGCCGGACAATGTCATTATCGCCCCCGAAGACCGGATATGTGCCACGATGATAGAGATGCTTAATATCGAGGGCGTGGTGCTGGAGCCGGCCGGCGCGCTGGCGATTGACGGCTTGCAGGATATCACGGATATCGCGGGAAAAACCGTGGTGGCGGTGGTGTCGGGCGGTAATTTTGATTTCGAGCGCCTGCCCGATGTCAAGGAGCGGGCCTTGCGCTGGGCCGGGTTGAAAAAGTATTTTATTTTGCGAATGCCGCAACGACCGGGGGCCTTGAAGGATTTCCTCAATATTCTTGGCCCGGATGACGACATTGCCCGTTTTGAATATCTCAAGAAATCCGCCCGCAATTTTGGCACTGTGCTGATCGGAATAGAAACCCGCGCGCCCGGTGGTTTTGAGCGCATCGAGGCGGAAATGGCGGCGCAGGGTTTTTCGTTCGAGGATATTACCGATAATGCCACTTTGGCCAATTTTATCGTCTAGGAGGGTATTATGCTCAATACGGTGAGCCTTGGCACGGGGGATGTGCCACTTTTGATTGTTCACGGCTTGTTTGGTTCGGCCCGAAACTGGCGCGTACTGCAAAAGCGGTTGGCCAAAAAACGAAGGGTGGTGGTGGTTGATTTGCGCAACCACGGTGCCAGCCCCCGACATGAAAATAACAGCTATGAAGCCCTCGCCGCCGACCTTGCCGAGGTGATCCGCGCCGAAGGGGGGCTGGCCGATGTGCTTGGTCACTCGATGGGCGGAAAGGCGGCTATGGTGCTGGCTTTGAGCGCGCCCGGTCTTGTGCGGCAGCTGATCGTGGCCGATATCGCCCCCGTGGCATACACCCATTCCCAACTACCCCATATCGAGGCGATGCAGGCGGTAGATCTGACGCAGGTTTCCCGCCGTGCGGAAGCGGATGCGCAGCTGGCCCGCTATGTTTCAAGCGCGCCGCTCAGGGCGTTTTTTTTGCAATCCCTTATGTTGGAAAATGACGGCGCGCGCTGGCAGCTCAATCTTGAGGTGTTGGGGGCGCAAATGCCTGAAATAATGGATTTTCCGGATATCTCCACCCGGTTTGACGGCCCAACCCTGTTTTTGCGCGGTGCGGGGTCCGACTATGTGTTGCCCGAAATGCACGAAGATATCTTGCGCCTGTTTCCGAAAGCAGAGTTTAAGAGCATCAAAGGTGCCGGCCACTGGCTGCACGCCGAAAAACCCCGCGAGTTTCAGGAGAGTGTGGAAGCATTCTTGCCCTGAAATCCTTTGGTTAACTATTTCTAAACCGTTTCGGTCAATGGTCCGTTAATGAAGGAAAATATCGGGACCATTGCGCGTAGCTATACCGTAGCCTTTCACGGGGTGGAGGCAAAGCGGATCGAGGTGCAGGTGGCGCTGGCTTCAGGGCTACCCGCATTTAATATCGTCGGCCTGCCTGACAAAGCGGTTTCTGAAGCCAAAGAGCGGGTGCGTGCTGCCATCACCGCGCTTGGTTTGGCTCTGCCTGCCAAGCGGATTACCATCAACCTCTCCCCTGCCGACATGCCTAAAACCGGCTCGCATTTTGACCTGCCGATCGCGCTTACTTTACTGGCTGCGATGGATATTCTGCCCCGTGAGCAGGTGGAGCGCCAGTTTAGCCTTGGCGAGCTTTCGCTGGATGGTTCTTTGGTACCGGTGGTCGGGGTTTTACCTGCTGCACTGGCCGCTGCCGAGGCAGATTGCGGGTTGATCTGCCCTTTTGCCTGTGGGCCGGAAGCGGCATGGGTTGCGGCGGCACGGGTGCTGGCACCGCGCTCTATGCTTGACCTTATCAACCATTTCTCCGGTCAGGCGGTGCTGACGGAGGCCGTGGCCGGAGAGATCAAAGGGCTGGATGACACGCGCGACCTACGCGATGTGCGCGGACAGGAAAAGGCCAAGCGCGCGCTGGAGATCGCCGCCGCAGGGGGGCACCATCTGCTCATGCTTGGCCCGCCCGGTTCTGGAAAATCCATGATGGCAGCGCGCTTGCCGGGGCTGCTGCCGCCACTTTCTCCTATTGAGGCGCTTGAAACCTCGATGATCCACTCGCTGGCCGGCACGCTTGAAGAGGGTGGCATTTCGCGCCAACGCCCCATGCGCAGCCCGCATCATACTGCCAGCATGGCCGCTATGGTCGGAGGAGGGCGCAGGGCTGCCCCCGGAGAAATATCGCTGGCACATAACGGCGTGTTGTTTCTGGACGAGTTCCCCGAATTTCCGCGTGCGGTGCTGGAGACCCTGCGCCAGCCGATCGAGACGGGAGATGTGGTTGTTTCCCGTGCCAATGCCCATGTGCGCTACCCCGCGCGGTTTATGCTTTTGGCGGCGGCCAACCCCTGTAAATGCGGCTATCTTGGCGATGCTGCCCGGGCGTGTGGGCGGGCACCGAATTGCGGGGCAGACTATATGGGAAAAATATCCGGCCCCCTGCTCGACAGGTTCGATCTGCGCATCGAGGTGCCGGCGGTGGCGGTATCCGATCTGGCGCGGGCACCGGAGGGGGAATTGAGCGCGGTGGTGGCCGCGCGGGTATTGCGCGCCCGCGAAATTCAGGCGCGGCGCTATGAGGCGCTACCCGGTATTTGCACGAATGTGGCGATTGAGGGTGATGTGCTTGAGCAAGTCTGCACCCTGAGCAGCGAAGCCTCTTCCTTGTTATTGAGCGCGGTCGAGAAGTTCGGGCTTTCGGCGCGGGCCTTTCACCGGATTCAGCGGGTGGCACGCACCATTGCCGACCTGCGCGGAGAAGATGGAATAGCCAAACCGGCGATTGCCGAGGCTATCGGATACCGGCTGGCGTTTTAATATTGGTGGAGCACGAAGCGCTGGATCAGGTAAGCAGCTTTAATCGAGCCGGTAATTTTGCCCGACATCATCTTCGCGGACAAACGTGGTTTCAACGCCGGGGATATCGGCAAAGCGTTTCATGATTGCGCCGGGAAAGAAAGTCGGGCGAATTTTGGCGAATTGCGGAAAATCATTCAGGACATCGGCAATTGCTGTAGCGCACCACAGCTTGGGCACGGAGCCGCGCTCGATGGATGCCGCGATCATTGCATCCGCCTGCTCGCGGCTGATTTCGAGCTTTTGCACCGTTACATAATAGCCAAAGCGCGCATGGTAGGAATTGTAATAATCGGCATATCGCGGGGTAATACCATAGACAACATCATCCCTGCGGGGCAGCTGGCTATGGCGAAAAGACCCGGCCGGATCATAGATGATCTGCTGTGATCCGTTGATCAACAGTGCCGAATGCTCGCCAAAATCGCTACGTGAGTTAGTGGTTGTAATCAGCGAAATATAGGCGGGTTCGGAGTTGGCATAACGCGATGCGGCGATTTGCTCGGCTGGTGCTGTGCCGGCATTCGGATTGGCGCAGCCGGCCAGAACGAGGCCAAGCAGCAGAAAAAGTGTTGTCGTAATTGCCCGCATGGTCTTTTGCCTGTGTCAGGAATTGAAAATAGCAAGAAAGACCAGCACGCCGATCGAGATACCGCACAGCCAAATGCAGCCCTTGATAAAACCGACATAGGTTTTTTTCTGTTCGGTAATATCCATGGAACCGTGTTTATAATCGCTCATTTGGTGTCTCCCCTTTTTTACTTTTATCCCGTGTGCCAGAAAAACCCCATCAGGGGAAGCATTTTCAAACCTTTTGCCACCAATACGCCCCGTCTTTGCGCCGCTCCCGCTTTATTTCGCCAATTTGCTGGAGGTGGTTGAGGTGCCCCACCGCCTCCACCAGCGCCAGTCCGTATTCTCCCTCTCCGATTTTGCGCTTGAAGAGCGGCTGAAAACACGCGGCGGCGGTGCGGGGGGTTTCCAGGTGGGCGCGTAGGCGGTCTAGCGCGTTGTGATGGTTGTTGATGAGCTGGGCGAGGCGGTTTTTTAGCCCATAAAACGGCAGCTTGTGCCCAGGTAATACGAGATGCCCGGGTTTTGCAAAAGGCATTAAGTGCTTGCAGCTTTCAAGCCAGGCTCCGACCGGATCGGCCTCTGGCTCGGTGGCATAGACCCCGAGGTTGGATGAAATACCGGCGATGATCTGGTCTCCCGCGATCACCACATCCTCTGACCAGAGAGTGAGGTGGTCCGGCGCGTGGCCCTGCCCCAGTCGCACCGTAAAATGTCGGTGGCCAATTTTGACCGTATCGCCCTCGTCCAGCCGCCTGAAGCCCAGCGGCATCGGGGCAACCACATCGGAAAAGTTGAACGGACGCTCGGTGCGGCGCTTTTCATAAACGGCGGGGTCCATGCCGGCGCTACGATAGAAGGCGAGGGTTTCTTCAGGCCAGACCTGCTGCACATCGAGTGTCAGCATTCGGGCAAAGAGCCAGGCGGTGCGGGTTGTCCACAGCTCGGCTCCGTGCTCCGATTGCAGCCACCCCGCCATGCCGACATGATCAGGGTGGTGATGGGTAAGCAGCACACGCCGGATAGGGCGGCCCTTGAGTGGCCCTGCCATCAGCGCTTGCCATAGCTTGCGGCCACGGCCCGAATTCATGCCGGTATCAACCACGGTCCAGCCGTCGCCATCCTCCAGCGCATATATATTCACGTGGTCGAGCTTCATCGGCAAGGGCAGGCGGATCCAGTGGATGCCGTCTGCGACCTCGACCATCTCTGCCCCCTCTGGCGGGGTTTCGAAAGGAAATTTCAGTTGGCTCATCTATTGTGTCCGTTTGGGCTGTATGCTCTCGGGGTCATATAATCGGCTTTCTTTTGATAAGCCAAGCGGCATTATTCGCAGGCTCTATCGAGCGGTTGGCACTTTGCCGGCAAGCACTTCGGCTAACAGTTTAGTGTCGATATTACCCCCCGACAGGATTACACTCTTCGCGCCAGCACAGCCGCGCAGCCTCTTCGGCCATGTTGTGGGTCGTGCGATACAACACCCGCATGGCATGTTCCTTGTTTTATCATAAAAATAGCGGCAGATGGCTAAGCCGCAAACAGATAGCCAAACAAAATTACCAAAGTAAAGTTGGTAAACCTTTTCTTTTTACTTGCCTGCGATGCGGATACTGCGCTAGGGCAGAGTGCCCCCACACCCCTTTTTTTCGAGGCCAAATGACCCTGTTTTCCGATTTTGCCAAAGCGCTTGCCCAGCTCGGGGATCCTAAATTCCTAAAAATCCTGCTCAAGGCCGTGGGCCTGAGTGCGGCTTTGTTTGGTGGTGCCTATTTTGGCCTGCTCTGGCTTGCTACCACAATCCTGCCCGGATCGATTTCGCTGCCCTGGCTTGGCAGCATCCCGATTGGTGACTGGTTTGGCGGCATTGCCCTGACGGGCGCGCTATTTATGGCTGTATTTCTGATGTTTCCTGTCGCCATGGTTTTTCTAGGCTTTTTTCTGGAGGAGATCGCCGATGCTGTCGAGGCGCGGTACTATCCGGACCTGCCGCCGGTTGAGCCGCTTTCGGTTGGCGTGATCGTTGGCGAAACCCTTCGGTTTTTGATGGTTATGATTATGGTCAACTTTTTTGCACTAATTATATATTTTGCTTCATCCCTGCTGGCACCGGTAATCTTTTATATCGTTAACGGATTTTTGCTCGGGCGGGAGTATTTTCAGCTCGTCGCCATGCGTCGGCTTGGCATGCGGGGGGCAGCAAAACTGCGCAAGGCCCACCGTTGGGAGATATGGCTGGCCGGTATTTTTATGGCGGTGCCGCTATCGGTGCCGGTTCTGAATTTGTTTGTGCCCCTGTTGGGGGTCGCAACCTTTACCCACCAGTTTCATCGACTAAGAAAAAAGCAGACGGGCTGAGGTTGTATCGGGTCAGATAATGCCAAAAACCGGCTCAGCGTGCGCGATCATAAAAATCAAGATCCGCGATGGTGAGCGGGCCATAAACGATAAACAGCACCAGCGGCACCCACAAAATGACCGCGACAACCGTGACCCAGAACATTTTTTTGCCGATCATCGGATCAACAGGCGCTGAAGCGGGGGTGCCCGGCACTCGCTCGCCGGCTTCTTCTTGAGAGCGCTGGCGCAGGGGCAGCGCCATAAACAGCAACATAAACCAGATTACAGCAAAGAGGACGAGTGCGGATGTGATGGTCATGTTTGTTCTAGCTCCACAAGGGTTCCGTTAAAATCTTTCGGGTGCAAAAAAAGCACGGGTTTGCCGTGAGCGCCGGTTTTTATATCTCCGAGCACCCGTGCGCCCTTTGCGACAAGCTGATCGCGGGCGGCATTTATATCGGTCACTTCATAGCATATATGATGGATGCCGCCGGCAGGGTTTCGCGCCAAAAAACCCTTGATAGGGCTTTCATCTCCGAGCGGATAAAGCAGCTCTATTTTAGTATTGGGCAGGGTGATAAACACCACGGTTACCCCGTGGTCCGGCTCATCTTGCGGCGCGCCGACCCGTGCTCCGAGCGTATCCCGATAGGTGGTGATGGCCGCATCCAGATCCGGCACAGCTATGGCAATGTGATTAAGTTTTCCGATCATCATCTTCTCTCCGCATCTTGAGCGGCATAGCGCGCCTTTCGGCAAAAGGCAAACTTTCAGTTATTATCCGCCGGTCTTTGCAAGAAAGGCGCGGACCCTTTCCAGCGTTGCGTCAGCTTCGGGCAGGCGGCCGTGAAAGAAGGGCCAGACATGGGGCGCATTTTCGACGACCTCCAGCGTGAGGGAAACGTTGGCAGCACGAAGCTTGGTGGCAAGGGATAGTGTATCGTCGAGCAGGATTTCTTTGGTGCCAACGCTGAGGAAAATTGGTGGGGCGCCATGGTAATTTCCGAATAGCGGGGAGGCGAGAGGGTTTTTGAAATCTTCTTTTATATACATATTGCGCACCTCTTCCATACGCTCGGCGGGAAGCATGATCTCGGAGCTGGCGTTGCTTTTAAGGGAGTGGCTTTGCAGGGTCTGGTCGGTAAGCGGGCTGAAGGCAACAAGCGCACGCGGGGTGGGCAGACCCTTGGCAAGGATGGTGTGTAAAAGCGAGAGCGCAAGGCCGCCACCGGCACTATCTCCGGCGAGGACGATGTTTTTGTGGCCCTGGGCGCATAGCGCCCGATAGGCGGTGAAGGCATCATCTATAGCTGCCGGAAACGGGTGCTCGGGCGCAAGGCGGTAGTTGACCGACCAGGCGGTGAGCATATTGTCATCCGCCAGCCGGGCAACCAGACGGCGGTGAGTATAGGCGGAACCATATTCAAAGGCTCCGCCGTGAAAGTAGAGCAAGGTGCCTTTACCGCCATTACCTATTTTAAGCGCGGAGACACTGGCCTGACCGCAGAAGAGGGTTTGCGAACTGATGGAGGTGCCACGCGGTGGGCGAAAAAACATACAGGTTTGCAGCTCCAGCCGGCGACGAATTTTTTTTGGGTCTTTTGCTTTTGAAAGGGCGCGTCTCTCGATATTCCGGAGCAAAAAATTTGTTATTCCAAGGCGAAATGTCATACTGGTATTTTGGCCTCTATGGCTTCCCAGATCAGGGCGGAGACATTGGTGCCGTCAAACCTTTCCAGCTCCTGAATGCCGGTGGGGGAGGTCAGGTTAATTTCGGTCAGATAATCTCCGATAACATCGATACCGACAAATACCTGCCCTTTTTCCTTCAGTAATGGTCCGATTTGTGCACATATTTCAAGGTCGCGCTTGGTGAGGCCGACCTTCTCCGGGCGTCCGCCTACATGCATATTGGAACGGGTTTCGCCTTTGGCTGGCACGCGGTTGATGGCGCCAACCGGCACACCGTCCACCAGAATTATCCGCTTGTCGCCCCTGGATACATCGGGCAGGAATTTTTGCGCAATGAGGGGTTCGGAGTTGATACCCGTGAAAAGCTCATGCAGGGAGGTGAGGTTTTTATCGTCCGGGCCGAGGCGAAAAACCCCCGCACCTCCGTTGCCGTAAAGCGGCTTCAGGATGATATCCTTATGCTCTTCCTTAAACGCCTTAATCGTTTCAAGATCCCGCGCGATGGTGGTTGGCGGGGTCAGGCCCTCAAAGCCTAGGACCAGCAGTTTTTCGGGGTAGTTGCGCACCCAGAAGGGGTCATTGACCACCAGAGTATGTGGGTGGATCATATCCAGCAGGTGGGTGGTGGTAATATACCCCATATCAAAAGGTGGATCTTGGCGCAGCCAGACCACATCCCAGTCCTTGAGGTTGATCTTTTGCTTTTTGCCCAATGTGAAAAAATCACCCTCCTTGCGCCGCACGCTCAGGGGCCAGCCCCGCGCTGTTATTGTGCCACTCTCGAAGGCGAGCTGATCGGGCGTGTAGTAAAACAGCTCGTGGCCGCGCGCCTGCGCCTCCAGTGCAAGGCTAAAACTGGAATCCCCGTCGATATTGACATGCTCGATCGGGTCCATCTGGAAAGCGACTTTTAGGGGCATAGGGGCCTCGTGATTGCTGGTTTCTTCTAAGGTGGCCTCCGGCGCGGGGAAATTCAACCAAAACCTGTTGGTAAAACACAAATAATATGGGGAGAATTGCGGGAAATAGCTCTCCATGGCAGCTCGTTGGATCACCAAAGGCAGGTATATCAGGCGTATAAGGAAGCCATAAAGGAAGGGAAGGGGGCAATCAGAAGCGGGCCGCAAAAAAGGTGGTTTTCCATCCGGCTTGGGAGTTTGATTCCCGATCGGCGCGTGCTCGGAATACACAGTTTTACAGGAATTTAGAATTAGTTGACGAGGCTGTTGTTTTCAGCTTGAACTCCGTGCAACGGCCTCTTAATAACGGGGCGTTGATTGGGGCCATAGCTCAGATGGGAGAGCGCTTGCATGGCATGCAAGAGGTCGGGGGTTCGATTCCCCCTGGCTCCACCAATTTCCTTCCGTGTGTAAAATGCCACATAGTTTGAGGTCTACGCGCCACTATTTTGGATTTACCGCCAGATAGATTGGATTTGGCGGGACTTTACCTAGCCTCAGGTGCAGTTCAGCTTAAAAACGGACGAAATGTGCGAAATTCAAATGAGGGTAGCTTTCGACCTATACCGGACATACATGAGCATGACACGCGCCGCAGTGCAGCTTTGCCAAAGCGGTCGTTCAGGAAGGCACTTGAAAAACGATCTTGTTGAACTTATATGACCTTTTCGAGTTCTTTCGGCGGAAACGCCGTGTGGAAAACGTCATACTCTGAAGTTGATAATTGTTGTTTTGCTTCTGGCGACCGGCATCCTCTACGCACTTGGAAATTTCGGCATTGGGCCGATGTCAATGATAGGAGGACTTGCCATGGGAAAAGAAATCAATTCGCTGATTGGAAACTTTAACATGGGATACTGCGTAAGCTACATCTGCAACTTGACGTTTTCGCCGAAAGGACTTGGTAGGTAGCATTCCTTCCAGCAGCCTAGACGGCCATTTACTGCCTTTCGACCACTTCCGCAGCGACATCCGCTTTTCGCCTTGCTTTCGGTCACTCAACGGCCCGACGCTAACCCTGAAAGTCGCCGTCTGTTCATGCTCCACGACTGGTAGAGCAGCGACCCGCCCGCTACGAGCCAATTTCATGGTAGTAGAAGATGCTCGTTCAGGAGTCCGCCTCGGCAGAAAATTTGGTCGGGACAAGCGATAGATTTCCGCATAATATCGTCTGCGGCGTTGGCCGAAACAATGAGGGTAAAATGATCCAGACGTCGCTAGTCTCTGACCTCGTAAGCCGCCTGATTTCGGTCAAGAATCAAGCGTACATGGTGTCGTTGCTCCGAAAGGAGGAACGACCTCTAGCGACGAAGGCGCTTTCGGCAGACGTAAAGGCGCATGTATCTGTGCTCGCAAAGCACCTAGCTGAAAATCGGCCGCGTGAGGCGATAGCGACTGCTATGGCGATGATCTTCCTCGAACCCGACCACGCCATTTCCTGTATGCGGCGCAATGGTGTGCTCCGTGCGTCGCGATACGAATACAGAGGCTTCCTGATTGGCAGGATCGCTAAGGCGGTACTCGGCGTTCGTGACGTTTTCGCAATGTCGCCGGATCGGATCGCTTACCTAGAGTCAGTCAAGGCGCTGTCGTGCGTCGCGGGAAACGCCCGAACGCTGAAAACCGAAATCGAGGTGACGGTGCGGGTGCATCGATCGATGGTGCTGAAAACCGTCTTCGTATTGGTCAACAGTCTTTTCTATCGTGAATGGATTAACGACCACGAAGCTAGTTCGATAGATAGTAGGCGTTACTCTTCCGAGGAGTACGCTGAAGCAGCATCGTTCATACTACACATCTATGCGTCGATGTTCCCAGTCGATAGTATGTCCTTTGCACATGTGGACACCGATGCCACGGGGAAAAATGCGCTCCTCTACGAACGACTGTTGGTCGCCGCAATTCGCCTTGCGAAATTCAGGGAGGCGGAGCAACTCATCGATGGGTTGCCATACCGTGCGGACCGCGAAGGGGGGGAGGTCACGATCTCCTCAATGGATCCAGACGTCGAGCGTGCGGTGCGCCTTGGCTTCATACAGCAGCGGACCCAAGCTTTAATTAGGCAGTTCCACCTGCAGGAAGCAGACCAGCCAATCTCTATCCGAACGCTGATAGACACGGGGTTTGACCGCGGCAGCTTCGATAATCTGCTTGAGATTAGAGACCATCCAGTAAGACGCTTGGTTCTGCTGATGCCTGCGGTCCCGGTAGTCTTCAATGCCTTGTTCGCAACAGACGAGCTGTTTCGCGATGAAATCCAATTGCTCATGGAACTAGACGTCGACCACTTCGGAACGTTCGATGACCTTGTCTTCCCCATCACAGACCGAATCTCATCGCTGGACGTCCTAAAGGCGCAGCGCTACTTCAACTTCATCAGCTGTGCGTACCAGCGTCGGCTGGCAGACATCCAAGACCCAGTCGAGCGCGAAGAGTTGACTCTGGCTTCGACACTCTTGGCTATTTCGCACGATGCGATGGTTGAGCAAATGCAGCTAATCCTCGGCAACGAGGAAAAGGCGCGTGAAGTTATAAAGCTTTTGAAGATGGTTCCTGGAGATGGGCATCTCGATCTCCAATACCGTCCATTCGTAGACGTTGGTGGCTACTATATGGTCGCCCCGCATGTGGTGGCGGCCTCCAACCTCGTCCGCAACACCATCGTCGCCAACCGCCTCAGGTCGGCCGCGATCGGTCGAACCGACCTCATGGTTCACTCTGTCACCGAGGCGCTCCGCTCCGCAGGGTTCGAGGTCGAAAGCGACTTAAAGGTTAAGATCGCCGGGCAGAAATTGGAACTGGATATCGTCGCAAGACGCGATGACATGCTCATACTTCTCGAATGCAAAAACGCTTATCACCCAGTGTCTGTACATGAGACGCGAAACAGCTGGGACCACATCCGCAGCGCCGGGAAGCAGCTCGACAAACGACAGGACATTTTTGCGGACCCTGCGAACCAGTTACAGCTATTCAAAAGGCTTGGCTGGAAGGTCAGTTCCAAGAGTGCAATTCATACCGGCATCGTCATTGCAAACCGGGTGTTCCACGGCGCAAGTCTCAATGGGCACCCGATACGGCAAGCGCACGAACTGATCAATGTTCTGAAAAGCGGGCGGATTGCCGCGAGAAACGGGCCGAAAGAGGAGAGCCTGTCATTCTGGCTCGGGACCGATTTCCAAACTGCCGATTTCACCGCTTATCTCGGCCCACAGTCTATCGCCTCCGACCAGTTGGCGGCGCTCGATGCCCAATCCTGGCGCTACTCGATCGGATCCCGCGAGCTCGTCTTCTCCTCATACGTCCTCGACATGGTCAAGTTCGACAAGGACATGCGGGAGAGGTATAAGCTTGGCTGAAAGTCCGCTTCCGCGGCAAATTCGAAGCGCTGTTCCGCCCGCAGCGAACGTCCGGTTTCCGCCCATTTTGCAGAGTTATTCCCAAGATATGCCGACCGATCGCCGATTCTTCTTTGACCTTGTCGGGGAAACTCAAAAAATTCAGACATTCACAAAACCCGAAAGGTGGCAATTTATGAAATAGGGGATTCTGGTCACCGATTATCGACACAGACGTCTTTCCGCAACGTACAATAAAGTGATATACTGTTGATTGAGCGATCAGACCAGTTAGTGTAATTAGTGAAGTTTTT